>JBIOXB010000047.1:0-8519 GCA_044869275.1 bacterium | reverse complement strand
GGGTAATTTTTGTGGGAAGAGAAGGCTGCTACAACCGAGAAGAAGAGTCAAGAAGAGAAAAAAAAACGGCTCGCGCTTCATGCCAGACTCCCTGGATTGGTGTGGAACCAAATATCACAGCCTGATGGCCGGCGCCTCGGCGATAGCAGCATACCCAATTCTGGCCATCTGGACAATTGCCTGCCCCAAGCAAGCTCACCACTCTCATGAAAAGCTACCCAAGTTTTTTTGAAATGTCAAGTGTGGGAGTTGACACTGGGATAATGAAAAGCTATATTGCCACGGTGTTTGTCCCCACGAATTCTCACGTTATATCAAGGAAACCAACATGCTCAAACTTATTTTGGTGGGTAGCCTGGCCATGGCGTTGTCTGCGTGCACGACCGAGCCTTCTCCGCCGGCCCCGCCGGCCCGCACCACCGGCTTGAAGAAAATCCGCTACCGCACGTCCGAAGAGGTGAAAAAACTGCGCGAGGCCGGCGCTGAGATCATCGTGCAGCAACCCGATTACGTCATCGTGCGCGTCGATAGCACCGCGGTGTCAGCATTGGCCTCGGTTCTGGTGGAACCGATGCAAGAGCGCGATTTGGTGCAACGCCTCGTTCATATCAAGATTGATTCCTCGCATACGGTGCAGCCGATCGTGGACGCCGGGCTGGATTTGTGGGAGGTGCAGAATGACACGGCCGTGGCACGCGCGTACGACGTGCAGTTGGAAAAATTGCGCCAAGCCGGCTTTGAATTTCGCGTGATCGCGGAAAATGCCAACTCCATGAAAGGCGGGCAGGAATGAAAAAACTGGATGCTGGATTGTTGCGGAACCTATTGTCCAAAAGTCTGGGGGCATTGCGTTCGCCGAGGAGAATGTCTGTTCACATTGGTGTCTTGGTCACGGCTTTGTTTTTGCTCGGCGGGCGCTGCGATAACGGCGGCACCCCCACCAATCCCGATGCCGGGCTTTATCACACCTATGCCGAGATTGACCGCGAGTTGCATCAGCTCGCCAGCGCGCATTCCTCCATTGCGCAGGTTTCATCGCTTGGCAAATCGATCGAAGGACGGGAGCTGTGGGCGATCAAAATCAGCGACGCGGTGGCGCAAAACGAATCCGAGCCGGTGGTGGTTTTACTGGGCGCGCATCATGCCCGCGAATGGATTTCGGTGGACGTGCCTTTTCTCATCGCCAAACATTTGCTGGAAGGATACAACTCGGATACCCTGGTGACCCGTTTGGTGAATAGCTCTGAAATCTGGGTCGTGCCGATGGTCAACCCCGATGGTCATCAATATACCGTCACCACGCAAAGATTATGGCGCAAGAACCGCCGCAACAACGGCGATGGCACGTTCGGCGTGGATCTCAATCGCAATTACGGCTATCAATGGGGCGGCCCCGGCTCTTCCGGCGATACGTTCTCTGACATCTATCGCGGTGCCTCCGCTTTCTCCGAACCGGAAACGCAGGTCGTGCGGGACTTTTTGCAGGCGCACCCGCCGCAAGCGCTGATCAGTTACCATAGTTTTTCGCAGTTGGTGCTTTATCCGTGGGGCTTTACTTACAATCCTGCGCCCGATGAAAGCCTGTTGGACAATCTTGCCGTCGCCGTGGCCGATCGCATTCGCGCGGTGCACGGGCAAAGCTACATGCCACAACAGGCCTCCGATCTTTATCTCGCCAGCGGCGACACCACGGACTGGCTCTACAGTTTGTTTGCCGTGCCGGCGCTTACGATCGAGCTGCGGCCGCGCGGCAGCTCGCCCGGCTTCGAGCTGCCGGAAAATCAAATCCAGCCCACGTTCGAGGAGAATCTGCCCGCCGCGCTTTTTCTGATCGATTGGGCGATCCAACAGCGGGCGGTCACTTTGTAAGCTCGAGCAAACAAATACAAATTCGTATTCACGCCGGAGGTGACAGAAATATTATGTTCATCCGGCTTGCTTTTTTTGTAAGCCTGAGCTCACAAGTACAAATTTGTATCCCAGCCGGATGTGACAGAAATATTTTGTCCATCCGGCTTGCTTTTATTGAGCAGCTTTGTTTATATTCGCGCATCTTATCACACGATTACCTCTCGTTTTTCCTTCGGTTGTGCGGGGAAATTCTTCTTGCCGGCAAGGCCTGCTGCTCGCCTCGCTTGATGGCCGGCGAGGGAATGATCACCTCTTTTCGATACAAGCTGCCAGCACTCTGTTTACACCATTCTTGCACCCTCTGTTCACGTCCTTGAGAAGACGCAAAGCGCCGGGATGGCGAGGCGCAAGCACTTTGTACAATTTGCCAAAATCCCGCAAAGGCTTTTGAGTTTTCAGAATGACATGAGCATCGTGTGCATTTGCGAACGATTGCTGGAACATCAACTTCGAAAGTTGTGCTGCATCACCACGAAGCTTGCATGCGCGAACATGTCTTCGTATTCATATCATAAAAAAAGAAAACCGGCCCGGCGGCTTGCCCGGCATAAACACCGTCGCGGCGAGCGGCTGCACGCCTCCGGAAGGCCCGCCGTTGCCATTGCCCATCAAAACCGGCGTTTGCGCAAATCAACGCGCGAGGCGCGCGGGCCTCAAACCCCGAGCCGCAGCCGGCAAGCAGCAGGGTATGCGCGGCAGAAACTTTTCTTTGCCAAATATCTTGCACTGCTGGTGCTGCTGCTGGCCACGCCACTGGCGCATGACGTCATGCAAAAAAGAGCTGGGCGCGAGGCCCCTCCGATCCCCTCTCTGCGGACGGATACTTCCCCTTCTGTTTCCGTACCCGAAGCTCGCCGGCACGCGCAGCAGAAAAAGCGGGGGCACAGTGCGCCTTCATTCAAGAATGAGGAGCGCCAGAATCTTTTCAGCGGCGAGATTCAGAAGTTTCACAGCGCGATTCGAGAAAAAGCGCGCCTGCCATTGCCGGCGCGGAAGCTGGAGCCGGTCGAGGCCAGTCGTCTCACGGAATGGCGGCCGGCAAAGGCGGTTGCACGCGCGCAACCGGAATTGCAGTGGCGCAGATTCGCCCTGGTGCAAACGCTCACCCTGGGCATCGGCGGGTATGGTTTTCAGCATTATAACGGTCTTTTCGGAGGCGTGGAGCAGTCCTTCAAAATCGGCAACGATTGGAACAAAGATCACACGCTGCACTTCGACGAGCTGTTGCATTTTCAAGGCGCGTATCGCATTACGCAGTCCGTTTCGTCGGTCTATCGTTGGGCCGGCGTTGCACCGCAAGCGGCGGATTGGATCGGCTTCGGCACCAGCGCCTTGATCATGACCTCGCTGGAGTATATCGACGGGCGGCGCAAAAATGACCAGGCGAGCTATTCCGATCTCGCGGCCAATTTTTTGGGAATGGGTTTTGCGCTGGCGCGCGCCCGCGCTTCCTGGCTGCAAGACTTCGATCTGCGCCTCAGCTATCGCACGCTGGCGGACCCCTTTCGCCGGAGCACGGTCAAGCGATACGATCGCATCACACATTGGTTGACTTATGATTTGAATCGCAGATGGAAAATTCCGCTGCACCTCGGCCTGGGCTACAGCGTCGTAAATGTGCACAAGCCCAGCGTCAAATCGCAATATTACTTCGGCATCGGCATTTCGCCCAGCGCCCTAATCGAGAAATTTTCACCGTCGGCCGCCAAAACACTGGAGTGGTTGGATTTTTATCATTTCGGCAATCAGGTATCCCTGAATGACGTTCATCCCGCCTCTCGTGACGGAAAGCGGAGACCTTGATTCATTCGGCAAGTCACAATGTGCAGATCAACTCGTCCTGCTGTTTCCCCTGGTGGTCAAATAATTTGGATGAATGCCTTTACCGGGTGGCCTTGCTTCTCCTCCCCCAAGCATCTTCATGTCTTGCACGTGTCTCTTCTTTTCGATAAATCAGTCCTGCCGCGGTGACCATAACGCACCAAAGAATCGCGACCACGGGCAACTCCAGAAGCCAGCAGAGTAAACCCGGCAGATAGAATAAGCTCAGCTTGGAGAGTATGAACAGAAGCTGAGAGAGGGCCCGTGCCACTCGTTTCAGGTATTCTCCGGCACCTCTCAAGAATCTCTCTAGCCATTCCATCGTTCTTTGCAACAGAGCGAAGACGCTCTTCATCAGCTTGGTCAAGGCGTTTTGAATGCGTTCTTCAAATTGACCGATCGTAGCGACACCTGCTTCCAACGAGGTTTGCATAGTCTCGAGCATGAAATGTCCTCTATTTGGGAGTGTTGCAGCGATGGAAGAATGGATGGTATGGTCAACGCTCTCCCAATCAAGCCATTCATCCCGTAATCCATTACTTGAGCACCCCATAACTGGGCTTATCGCACGATAGACATCTTGCGGCTCCCTCTAGACTCTTCCGTTTGTAGGCGATAAATATAAATGCCTGAGCTCACTGCCCTGCCAGACTCATCCGCGCCATCCCACACCACCGTGTTCACGTCGGCGCGCTGTCGCTCATTTACCAGTGTGCGCACTTCCTCGCCCGAGGCGTTGTAGATCTTGAGCACGACCTGGGTCGCTTTCGGCAACTGGTAGCGAATGGTCGTGGTGGGATTGAACGGGTTAGGATAGTTCTGTTCCAGCGTAAAATCAACCGGTACTTAACTGAAATCATCTTTAACTGCAGTAATTATCTCTGACAGCGGACGCCGCCATACGCCGCCGTCAGTTCCAGCAAAGAGACTCAAGTGGCTCACGGCAAGAGAAAAGACACGAGTGTTCGTCAAGCCGGTATTGACGGGCGTCCAGTTTGCGCCGTTGTTGGTGGAAAGAAACACGCCGCCATAGTAAGATCCCGCAAAGAGATGCGAGCCGTTCACGGCAAAGCAATTGACATTGCCCCCGTAAGGACCATTGGTTCGAATCCACTGCGCCTGGAGGTTTTGTGCTCCGAGCAGGGCGACGATGGTGAAGAAGGAAAACAGACGCTTCATATTTGGTTTTCCTAAAATTGTATTGATTTTGCTCAATCACTATCGTATTAAAGTTAACTTCCGAACTTTCACAAATTCCTTGGTCTCTAATCGATACAAATAGACGCCGCTCGTTACGATTCTCCCTGAATCATCTCTTCCATTCCATTGGACAGAATAAAACCCTGCTTGTTGATTTTTATTCACCAGGGTTGCCACTCGGTGCCCCACGAGGTTGTAGATGACTAATCTAACCTGAGATGTTTTGGGCAACTGATATTGAATGTTTGTTTCAGGATTAAATGGGTTGGGGTAATTTTGGCTTAACTCGAAAGTGTGAGGAGAACCTTCTGCTTCGCGAGAACTAACACTATTCGGCGTGACATTACGATAGAAATATAGACCACCTTCACTTTCTCCCACAAAGAAATCAGAATCACCATCATTGTCAATGTCCGGAAAAGTTGGGGTGCTAGAACCTCCCACATTAATAGAAGCAAAATTTTCTGTGTCAAGCGTAAAGCTAGAATTTGAAGCTGTTCCAGTATTCCGATAAAAGAATATCCTGCCACCACCCTCTCCTACAAACAAGTCAAAATCACCATCATTGTCGATGTCAGCAAAAGTTGGTTTAGAAAATGAGTAGCCACCTGTAAAGGGTTTAGGCACAGGCGATCCACTTATCGTGACTGGAATGGTATCGACCTCGCGTTGAAATTGAGGCACTTGAGCGAAAGCCGAGGCAAATAGAAGAAGACCAAACAAATCCCCATTGAGAATAATGGTTGAAAAACGAATCATGATGCACCTCCTAAAAAAGGTCTACTTTTTTTCATTTTTGATCTCCAAATAACACCTAGCATGCTGGGGTTGATCCACCAGAACCTGATGGTTGGTCAGGGTGAACGCCGTTTTGGGAGCAAGCAATCTTGAGAATTTCATTGTACGGGCTGCCCAAGGCTTCCACGATGATTTTGTTACCGGGATTGGCAGCATCAATCTCCGCTTGAATAGTCGGGTAATCATCCGGCACCTGAATCGTTGCTGCCGAATTCTCATTCCCGCTATTTCTTTTCAAGGGCACACTGGCATGGCTTTGCGTGGAATCAGGAAATATTTCTCTCACCTACAAGGCTTCCCTATTCTGCTTGGAGTTTGTCGGCGTGATCGGGTCTTTAACCTTATCACAGGCAATCGCAGCCATGAGTATGGCGGCGGTTAAGAGCAACGGGAAATGTTTCATGATGACCTCCAGGGCTGAAAATGTTTGATGGAATATGGCGCTGCCCCCCCCAGCTCGGCGCCAAGGTGAATCCCGCTTCGATCATTCTCACCGCACCAAAGCCATCCGCCGTGTTTGCATAAAGCTGCCGGCTTGGAAGCAACAAATAAACGTGCCGCTGGCCACCTGGCGGCCATGCTCGTTGCGGCCGTCCCACGTAATCGCGTAGCGCCCGGCTGGTTGTGTTTGATTCACCAGCGTGCGCACGTGACGGCCTGCAATGTCAAAAATGTGGAGCCTGACTTCAACGGCTTGCGGCAAGTCGTAGTTGATGCGGGTCGAAGGGTTGAAGGGATTGGGTGTATTGGCGTGCAAGACGAACGCATTTGGTACTCCGGCACTTGATGCGCCTTCCGTTACGTTATTTATTACTTCCACATGTCGAAACACCCCGCCGTCGTTCGTGCCTGCAAATATTTCTTCGCGAGCGCGATTGAATGTGAGCGAACGCACATCCTCATACTCCAATCCCTCGTTGAGCGGTTCCCAACGTAATCCTTCATGATCTGTGGATCGCAACACGCCGCTGGTTTCTGTGCCCGCGTAAAGGCGCCCGTCATTAGTGCTCACCAGCGACCACGTGACATTGCCCGGGAGGGGAAGAACGATGTCCCAGTTATCTCCGTCTGGGCTGGCGCGATGAATTCCCCCGGTAGTGCCCGCAAAAATATACTCAGTGGTTGGCTGGATGACCAGCGACCGCGTGTCAGCACTCCGCAATTTATGCCAAAATTCGCCGAAGGAGCGGTAAATGCCTTCGCCGGTTCCAACAATAACGACTCCCTTCGATGTGACCGCTAAGGCATAAACAAAATCATCCAGCTTCGAAGCAACTCTCGACCAGCTCGCACCATTATTCGTTGAACGATAGATGTCACCGTAGTCAAAAACATCGAAGGGAAAAGAGTATTGATAAAATCCAGTTCCGGCGTAAACTTCGCCGGCGGGGCCGACGGCAAATGAAAAATAGGCGTCGTTGTCCGGCGTGACTTCTGCCCAGGTAGCGCCGTCATCCGTGGAGCGGTAAATATCGCCCTGGGTTTCGAATAAAAAGAGACGCGCCGTCCCCACCAAAAAATACCCATTGGACAAGCCGATGAGAGCACGTACTGAGGCCCCGGGCAAGCCCGCCCAACTCCAATTGTTGCCGCTATCGCTCGAACGAAACACTCCCCCACAATGTGACCCGGCAACGATCGTTCCCGTTGTCGGACTGGCAGCCAGCGACAGGATTTTCGTATAGCTCAGACCATTGTTCATCGCTTCCCAGCTCGCACCATCGTTGGTCGAGCGGAAGATGCCGGAACAGTGCGCACCGGCAAAGACGTGGTTGTTTGCAGTGAAGGCGATGGTAAGGATGGAGTACCCGCGCAGGCCATTATTCCTGAGTTGCCAATTGCCGCCGTTGTCCGCAGAAACGTAAACACCACTGCCGGCCGTTCCAGCCCAAATATGATCGCTTGAATTGAGGGCAAACCACATCACGCTGCTCGCGGGTGACAGTACTTGCTTCCAACTCTCGCCGTTATCCGTCGAAAGCAAAATCGCGCGCTTGACAGAAGCACTATCCGCACCCGCAAAAACGGCGCCGCTGGCAGCGACAATCAAAGTCCGAATGTTTTTATAGATCGAACTGGTGTCGATTGGCGTCCAGGTGTTACCGTTGTCGGTGGAGCGCAAGACTCCGCGGTTGTCCGTGCCCGCGAATACGACGCTGGTGCCCTGCTTGAGGGCGAGCGCCTGAATCGTGACCGCTCCGCTCAAACCGGTGGGCAGCGGGGCCCAGGTATTGCCATTATCACGAGAGCGGTAGAGGCCGGCAAGCGAAGCGCCGGCAAAGAGGTCGCCGGTACTCGAATTGACGGCAAGAGCTCGAATATTCCGGTGCGTTGCGGCAATACCGCTATTGACCTGCAGCCAGCTTTCACCATGGTTCGTGGACCGAAAAACACCTTGATCGTTCGTGCCGGCGAAAACATCGCCATGGGAATTGATGGCAATCGTCTGCAAGATTCGATCATGCAATCCTGAATTGGCTGGCACCCAACTCTCGCCGTCATCCGTGGAGCGAAACATGCCGGCGCCCTCAACGAATGCAAAGATATAGCCGTTGGTTTTGTTCACGGCAACAACTTTCACCGTACCGCCTGAGGGCCCGTTGGTCTGCTGCCAGAAGTCGGTTTGCGCCAGTACCACCTGATTGCTGAAGGCTACCAGTATGCTAGCCTCGAGCGCTAAGAATAGTTTCGCAAGTTTCATCGCACACCTGCCACAATAGTTTTGTTGGTTTGGTTGCCGGGTTTGCTCCCCGTACTTAAGACAATAGAACCACCCGCGTTCTCACAAT
>JBIOXB010000046.1:0-4566 GCA_044869275.1 bacterium | reverse complement strand
CATCTTTCCGGTGCGGCATTATTTCTATTTTGGCTGGCAGCAGGAGGAATCACTTCACTACGGCGCAGCTTGCGTTCCAAGCGTGTGGCTCGGCGCAACAAATCATTCTTGTAGGGCAGCAACTCGCGGGCGGATTGCAGCTCTTCGAGCAGCGTAAGCGCGCGCAGCGCGCGTTGGGCCAAATCATGCGCTTGTTGATGGTCGCGCGCGCGATGCTCCAGGTATTTGGCCAGCTCGACGAAAGGCAGGGGGTGGAAGGAAAAATGATCGATCATGTGCTGCCAAATCTGGCGGGCGTCTTCGTGGCGCTGCTGGCTTTTGTAACAATAGCCGAGTGCGAGATAGTCGTCTACTTGCGGATCAAGCGCGTGGCTGGCGATCAATGCTTTGAACATCTGTGCACTCGCTTCCCAATCTCCCGCTTCACGATAAAGCCTGCCGAGCTGCCGCAATTCATTGGGCGCCGCGCGGAGCTTGAACGGCGATTGCACCAACGCGCCGAGGCAGGTCAGAAGGGCGGCGGTGGTGACGATATCCTGGCGGTTGTGGGCGAGGATTTCCGGCAGCTGGCGCGCATCGCCCGTGCGCAGGAACTCAAAATAAATAGCGGGAATGAGCGCGCTGGGGACGTCCGCGCTGCGCGTCTTGCCCAAGACGCGATGCTCGAGATGGCCCAGCGAGCAATCCTGCCAGCGCTGTTTCCACATGCGGCGTGCGGCATGCAGCACGTCGATGTGCGGCAAGCTGTCGAAGGAGGGGCGCAGGCGATTGAGGATGCTGCGCGTTAACAAAAGTGGGACGTCAAAGCTTTTGCCGTTGAAAGTCACCAGGCCTCGGCACTGCTGCAGGCGTTGCTGCACGGCGGAAAGCATCGCGCTTTCTTCCTGCGGTCCGCGCAAAAAATACTGGCATATCACGAATTCATCATTCTCAAAAAAACCCAAGCCCACCAAAAATGCCAGCGTGCCCGTGCCGCCGGCCAGGCCCGTGGTCTCGGTGTCCAGGAAGAGGGCCTGGCGTGGATCAAACTCAACCAATTGCTTATCCTTCGCCGCAATGCCGAAAGCGGCGCCGGAAATTTCAAAGAGATCGGATAAACGCACCGGCCCATGAGCTTCTTGCAGGCCGTAATGGCGCACGACGACGAGACAGCCGTCGCGCTCCTCCCCGCCCAGTAGCTCAACAAGATCGGTGGAAGGGGGTTTGCTTTTAGAGGTGGCGCGTGCGCGGCTCTGCACGCGCTCGAGCTCACGCAATGTTTCTTTAATGCTCGACGGGGGCATTCACTTGGCCGTTTTGAAAAAATAACGGACGCCGAGGCCGGCGTTCAGATTGAAATCGGTGTTCGGTATCAAATCCAGCATCGGCACGATTTCCAGAAAAAAATCCACCGGCGCGGTTTCCACCAAATAATTCAAGCCGATCGGAATGCGCACGCTGATGGTGCTGTTATCGGCAAACTTGATTCTGCCGCCGAAGCCGTAATACAACGCCATCGTGCCCGGCTCGACGGGCGTGGAATCGAAGTCATGAAATAGATGATCGAGATGAATGTGCAGTGCTTCTTCATTCTCCAGCGACCAGGCCACGGCGCCGGCCAGCGCTGTTTTCTTGCTGAGCCAGGATTTGCCGCTGATGCCCGAAGGCTCTCCCAGAATCACGCCCAGTCCAAATCCCCGGTCTTGCGCGCGTGCGGTGGTAACGGTTAAAACGATAAAAAGCAAGACGGGCAGTTTTTTGCGTAACATGATTGATTTCTCCTGATACAGAGTTGTCGTTGCGCCAGCGATCCTCGGCAGCGCATATTCATTTGAAAGGAAACTAAGCGAGAAAGGCCAATTTTGCAAGCAGCGAAATACGCGCTGGCAGAATCCTTCAGAAATGACGCATACAAAAATAATTCCGCCAGGCGTTGGCTTTAAAACTTTGCAGGAAATTCTTGGATGTTGCTGAAATGATAAACCATCCTTATCCGGCTCCGGCGCTCGGCTGAAATTTCACCAAGCTTCCGCGCACTTGGCGAAGAGCCGGAGAATTGAGGCCTTTCCCGGCCCAGCATGAATTCATTCGCCTGGCCGTGGCGAGGAGGTGGTCGCACGGCGCAAAAGGCGAATTTCAGGTTCCGTCAAATTTCGCCACTTTCCCGGCGCCAAATCTCCCAACTGTAGAGGCCCGAAGCGGACGCGGATCAGCCGCAACACGTCGCAGTGCACGGCGGCGAACATGCGGCGCACCTGCCGGTTCTTGCCTTCGCGAATGGTGATCCGCAGCCAGCTTTCGCCTTCCCCGTGCGAGGCGCGGCTGGGCGTGGGAGATTCTCTCTCACGGGTTTTCTCGAGTTCGATTCTGACGGGCAACGTGGTTTCGTCGCCAAGCGGCACGCCGGTTTCCAGGTATTTGATTTCTTCCGGCGTGGGCAGGCGCTGCACTTGCACACGATAAGTTTTGGGCACATGGCCCTGCGGCGAGGCGAGGACCTCTCCCAGTGTGCCGTCGTTGGTGAACAGCAATAGGCCTTCCGAATCCATGTCTAGACGGCCGATGGGAAAAATCCACGTCGCCCGGGGTGAAGGTTTGCGGGAGGTCTTCTTGTGGAATGGTTCTGGCAGGAGGTCAAAAACTGTCGGGCGCGCCCTCAGCAGATTGTCACGACGCGTGGTGACAAATCCGGTAGGCTTGTTGAGCATCAAATAAACGCGGGGCGGCGCGTGGCCAACTTGCCGGCCCTTGAACTCGATGACATCATGCTCGAGCCTGACCCAAGCGAGAGGTGATGCAACCGTCTTGCCATTTACACGCACGCCCAGAGCATGGATCGCAGCCCTGGCCTGTTGGCGTGAACAAACGCCCAATTTGGACAGGGCGCGATCCAGGGTGACCCGCTGTTGGTGAGCCGAAGGAGATAATGTCGCATGAGGCCGCCGGGCAGTGTTGCGTTTCTGAGCCATCAATATATTGTGTATTTGAGTTGTGGTTTTGTCAATACATAGTCCAAAATAAGCTTGTAGGACGTGCAAGAATAAGAAATTGAAGCATTCTTCTCAAATTTTTAAAAGAAAGTGCTTGACTTTCCGGCCTTTATCCGTTATATTCTTCAACGGATTGAGAATCCGACTCCTTCTTATGAAGTTATTCCTCTGAAAATATTGGCGCGCAGTACGATTCGCTTCGATACAAACTACGAGATCCCCCCCCAGTCTCGTAAGTTTGAACCGGGTTATTGAAGTTGATATCGTTAGCGCGCCTTTTTATTTTGTGACAACGACCAAGCCTGTTGAGTGTATTTTGCGCTCGCAGGCTTTTTTGTTAGTGCAAATTTCGCTAGACCGCTCGCCAATTAATCAGCTGTCCATCTTCATTTGGGGCTGTCATACTCGTTTGCTTTTAGCAGAATTCCATGTTTGCAGGTTTAGCACACCACCGCTCCACCGGCAATCATTTATTCAGTGAGAAACTGTAGCGCCGTACCACCCACGCCGTGTCCGACCCCGCATGAGTTTGCGCCGGGCGATAGCGCGTGCGGTAAGCGGCCGCGATCGCAGCTTGCGCGCAGGATTCGTCCCGCGTGGAGTTCTGCAGCAAAACAACTCTCACCACTTTCCCGGTCTCATCGACCTTGACGTTCAATTCAATCTCGCCTTGAATTTTTGCCTTGCGCGCGGAGGAAGGATATTCCGGCCAGGTTTCAAATAGCGGCCGAGGCTGTACGACCACCACCGGCACTAACCCCACGCCGCTCCCTTGACCCACGCCCCAACCGCTCCCGCCCGTGCCCCACGAGCTTCCTGGCAGACCGGTTCCGCCCGCATTGGTGCTGTCCAAGACCGGGCTCGCATTCGGCGTCATCGCCAATGTTTCCGCTGGAGCAATGGCATCCGGCACGGGAATAGGAATGGCCGGTGCTTGACTGGGTAAAGGCGCAGATAGCGAGCCGCCGCCCTCTCCCCCGCCCTGCCCTCCGCCGGTTTCCAAAAAGCTGACCGCGTGCAATCGAAACGGATTCTTGCTTTCCTGCAAAGGTCTGAGGGTGGCCTGCGGCACCCAGGTGCGGTCGAGTTTGAGGGCGAATAAAATGGCAAGATGCAGAGCGGTGGCGAGTACAAAGCCCTTCACCATATTCCTTTGAACCACCGGCGGCGCAATGTCGGATTGCCAGGCAGGCATCAATTCTTATGTGCTTAACGTTTTTGCTGAAAAGTTTAGAACTATACTTCTGTAGGTAATGTAACGAAAAGAAAATCTTCCTAAAAGAGGCTTTTTTCGAGTGTGTCCATGGTGCTTAAGGTTGGGATGGAGGGCGGGAATTCTCGAAAACTGGCAAGACGCGAAGCTGCTTCACCAATTGCGTATCTGCAAGCCTGGCACATGCCTGAAATAGGTGCTGTGCCCGAGTCAACCAAGATCCCTACGAGATGACATTTCAGGGTTTTCGGATAGGCTCTTAGCTGGACTTTATCCAAAATGTTCTTTGTCAAGCCGCGTAACAAAGCGTATCGGCGATGCGCTGGAGCAGAACTTCCGATACTTTTTGCACGTCCATCTGCGGCAACGACAATTGAAAACCCG
>JBIOXB010000045.1:0-3704 GCA_044869275.1 bacterium | reverse complement strand
TTGGTCGCTTCTCATCCGTTGGAGAAGAAAACTTTCGGAGTTTTGTTCTGACTTTGAGTGCCTTATGGCTTATCCCAGATTTCAGGCAAGCTGATACCTGAAGCTCCTCGAACGGCAAGGTTAAGGCGCACGGAATTGGAACAGCTCACGGAAATAAAGAAACATGCATTCTTCCGTGCGAGTTCATTTCCGTGAGCCAGACTCTTAGAATTTTGTTCAAAGCCCCTTTCCACGAGAGTGTTATGACCATGATGCAATATTGCCCAAGAATTCTGCGCAGCATGATGATCCCGGCTTTCCATTAAGTCTCCCTCCCGCGCCGCGTTTTGCCCGGGTGGGAAGGGCAAGCGCGTGACCGCATCATTTTTTGTCTTACTTTCAAATCTTTGTTTTTTGCATTCGACGAACGGCTTTTTAAATAGAAAAGTCAAGGAGGAGCACTGCCATGTCTCGAGACCAGAATTCTCGCCCAGGGGCTCTGTCCCGCACTCCCCGTCCCGCGATTTATGCCGATCTTCCCGATGAAAAATGGGACGATTGGCGCTGGCAGCTCAGCAATCGCCTCAATTCGGTGGAGGAATTGGAGCGCATCGTCAATCTCACCGAAGGCGAAAAGAAAGCTTTGCGCGCCAACAATTTGTTCCGTGTCGATATTACGCCTTACTTCGCTGCGTTGATCGATCCCGACACGCGCGATTGTCCCGTGCGCCGCCAGGTGATTCCCACCGCGGAAGAAATGGTGCCTTTCACTTCGATGATGGAAGATTCGCTGGCGGAAGACAAGCATTCGCCCGTGCCGGGCCTGGTGCACCGCTATCCCGACCGCGTACTCATGCTGGTGACCACGCAATGCGCCACCTACTGCCGCTATTGCACGCGCAGCCGCATCGTGGGCGATGCCAGCGCCCAATTCAACCGCAAAGAATTCGACATGCAAATCGCGTATCTCGAAAAAACGCCGCAAGTGCGCGACGTGCTGCTCTCCGGCGGTGATCCGCTCATCATGCCGCCGAAGATGCTCGATTATTTGCTCGGCCGCCTGCGCGCGATTCCGCACATCGAAATCATCCGCATCGGCTCGCGTGTGCCCATCTTCTTGCCGCAGCGCATCGATGACGAATTTTGTGAAATCCTGGCGAAATATCATCCTCTGTGGATGAATTTGCATTTCAACCATTCCAAGGAAATCACGCCGGAAATCACGCGCGCCTGCGACAAGCTCTCGCGCGCCGGCATTCCGCTGGGCAATCAAAGCGTGTTGCTCGCGGGCGTGAATGATTCCGTGCACATTCAACGCCAGCTCGTGCACGATCTGGTCAAAATTCGCATTCGTCCCTATTATTTGTATCAATGCGACCTGGTCGAGGGCGCGGGCCATTTTCGCACGCCGGTATCGAAAGGAATCGAGATTATCGAAGGCTTGCGCGGGCATACCTCGGGCTATGCCGTGCCGACTTACGTCGTCGATGCGCCGGGCGGCGGCGGCAAGATTCCGGTCATGCCGCAATATGTCATTTCGCAAGGCAACGGTAAAATCGTGTTGCGCAATTTTGAAGGCTTCATCACGACCTATACCGAGCCGGACGCATATGATCCGAATTTGATCAAGCCGCTCGAAGCGCAGGTGCCGCGACGCCATGAACCTGGACAAGAAGGGATCCTGGGATTGCTGCAAGGCAAGCAAATTGTCATTGAACCGGAAGGATTCGAGAAGACGCATGCGCGCGGCGGCGCCAAGCATCGCCTGCGCAATGAAGATCAACACAAATGGCAGCCGCTGGGCATCGGCACCGAAACCAGCCCGGTGATCGAATTGGAACATACTTCGTAGATTTCAGACCTTCCAGGTCTTCAAGACCTGGAAGGTCTATTGGGTAATATCCCCGCGGGAATTGGGAACGAGACCAAGCAGTGCGGCTTACGGAATGCAACGCTGAATTGGAATCGGAGACGGAGCCGGAAATGAGGTATTAGAGACGGCACTGCTACCCCAGCCCGCGGGGATTTTTTTCTGCTGCTGAGCAGCCCTTTTGAGCTTATAGTCACGTTTTTGCTTGGCGCTGGTGGGAAATAAAAAAGGCCCGAGCCTTACGACCCGAGCCTCTTGGCTGTGAGGGGGAGCCACAAATCATGAAACGCCGTTTTCACCGAAATCATTCCATTGTTCTCAGCAAAGACGGGTGACCATCCTGGTCTTTACACTCCTAATGTCTTCTGCCTTATTCTATTGCAAGCAACATGCCAGCAGCAGCTTTACACGGAATATGATCTGCCCGTGTCCTGCTTGCGTTTAAAATTTGGATTTACAGCGCTCGCCCGCCCGCCACGCTGCTGATGATTGCGGTCGCCCGTTCAAAATTGAACGAGGCGATTTCAGCGAAATGCAATCTTGAAAGTCGAGTTGCATTTCTGAGATTGACTTCATGCAAACCGCGCCGTATTTTGGATCGTAATCATGAGAGAAGGAAAAATTCGTATTCCGCCAATTTTGTAATTGCGCCAACGGAGGATGATTTTGGCACGAGCTGTTGCATATATGCTGTTGGGAGGATTGTTGCTCGGTTCTGCCGCCACCGCGCATCAGATGAACACCAGCTATACCACGATCACCGCCTCGCCCAACAAAATCGAGGTGAGGTTCGCTTTCGACCTTACCGATTTGGAAAAAAAATTCGCTCTGGACGCTGATGGCGACGGCAGCACGAGCCAGCAAGAGCTACAGCAAAGCCTGCCGCGCATGTACGAATACTTTGCCGCACATTTCTCCCTGGCGCTGGGCTACACGCCGGTCGAATTGCGGCAGCAGGAAGGCGGCTTCACGCAGGATGAATTCGGCAATGTTTTTATCAACTTCGTTTTCGCCAAAACCCTGGAGGAGCTGCCTCATGAAATTGGCTTCAACGTTGGGTTTTTCGACAAGTTCGGCGCGCAGCATAACAATTTGGCGAAGATTGTCAACGGCGAAAATATTCAGCAGGCGATATTCACTCTCGATCAGCCGCAGGAACGATTCGTCATCGGCGGCGAGCTGCCGCTTTTTTCGCAATTGCGCGAGTTCACCGTGCTGGGCCTCGAGCACATTTTTCTCGGCTACGATCACCTCATGTTTCTGTTCGGCCTGATCATCATCGGCGGGAGCATGATGAGTTTGGTGAAAATCGTGACTTCCTTCACGCTCGCGCACAGCCTCACCTTGATTCTCGCAGCGCTGCAAGTGGTGGCGTTGCCCTCGCGCTTGATCGAATCCGGGATTGCGTTGAGCATTGCCTACGTCGCGGCCGAGAACTTTCTGATTCTCTCCGATCGCAGCGAGGCCACAAGAGCGAGCGCGCTCAAACATCGCTGGATTTTGACCTTCTGTTTCGGCCTGGTGCACGGCTTCGGCTTTGCCAATGTTTTGCGCGATTTGGGTCTGCCGGCAAAGGGCTTGATAGGATCGTTGCTCTCATTCAATCTCGGAGTGGAAATCGGGCAGGTTACGATTGTGGGATTGCTTTTCCCCATCATTTTGTGGATCACGCGCACGAAAGTGCAACGCCAATTGATTTATGCTTTCTCCTCCATCATTTTAATCTTTGGACTATCGTGGTTCGTCGAGCGCGCCTTTGCACTGCATTTCATGCCGTTTTAGGAATCAGACTGTGTGAAAACTTCGGAAGGCCGCACCCTGAGCTTGTCGAAGGGTGCTAAGTTCAAAAAATCCG
>JBIOXB010000044.1:0-13142 GCA_044869275.1 bacterium | reverse complement strand
AGTCACGGACTACGATTTCGCCAACACCATCTACAACAAGCTCAAACAGAACGATTTTGAAATGCACGTTTTGTATGGCGCTGAAGGTTGGTGGGTGCCGGGCAAGTTCAATTTAGGCGCGGCGTTCAATGGGCGGGTATGGACCACCTCCGGCGGCAACTTCAAGGAAAGCGCCATACACCAGATGACCTTTCGCGCGAAGCATCATTTTGGAAAATTTACACCCGGTGTCCTGTTTCGCATGCCATTTGATGACTTGATTCTGGACTATGTCATCGGCGCCGATGCCGAGCTCAATTTGTAGATTGCCACCTATGGCCGCCCTCGCTTAGGCGAGGGCAGGGCTTAGCTTCACTATCTCCGGGGAGAAATGGCTTTCATTTTTCAAGCAGGAACAAAGGATTTGATCAATCGCTACGAACCATCCGTCAGGGGAGAGCCTCATGACCATGCTTAGGACTTTGACAGCAAGATGCACGCTGGCCCTCGGCTGCGCTTTGGCGATCGTGCTCATGCCCTCGCCACCCAGCTTCGCGCAAGACCAGCGCTTCACGATCGACCGCGAACGCGAACTCGAGCGCGAGCGCGCTCAGGAGGTCATTGCCGAAGCCGTGCCCGACAATCCGGAGCCGGAACAAGGCGACACGGTCGAAATTGCGATCAACATTGACACCCGAAACTTGCCGCCGGCCGAGAGTCGTCTCATGGCTTATCAAGCCCGTTTCACGTGGGATCCCAGCGTGCTGCGGTTCCTCCAGGCCCTCCCCGGCTTCCCTCCGGTCAACAACATCAGTGCCGACACGACCAACGGCAGAATCGACTGGAGTGCCTTCTTTCCGGGAGGCGTTGATCCCGGCGCCTACACGCTTCTCACCGCGCGCTTCAGAGTGGTGGGCGCGGCCAACACCACCACGCAACTCAACTTGACCTTTTCCGAGTTGATTAATTCTCTGATCCATGATCTGCGGCCGTTCTTGCGCATTATCCCGCACATGATCAAGGTCAAAGCCAAAAACCTGCCGCCGCAATTGCAGCCGATTGCCAATCAGACCGTGGAAGAGGGCACGGTGCGAAACGTCGCGGTGCAAGCCAGTGATCCCGACGGCAACAGTATTCAATTGACGCCGCTCAATTTTCCATCATTCGTACAGCTTGCTGACAATGGCAACGGCACCGGGCAAATTACGATCAGCCCCAATCTCGGCAACGCTGGCGCATATCCCCAGCTCGGCGTGATCGCCACCGACAATGGCTCGCCCGCACTTTCCGATACGGCTTTGTTCGATTTGACCGTTACTCCGGCGGAAAATCCACCGGTGATCGAGCTCATTCCGGATCAGACCATGAACGAAGGCGATACGCTGGCAGTGGCCGTGAAAGCCACGGATCCGGATGGAGATGACATCATTCTCAACGTGCTGAATCTGCCGCGCTTTGGCACCTTCACTGACAACCACAATGGCACGGGCGTGATCCGCTTTGCTCCGGGATTCGAGGATGCGGGCGTATTTCAGAATATCGAAGTGAGCGCAACGGACAACGGCACGCCGCCGCTCACCACCACGAGGACGTTCAAGCTCACGGTGCGGAACGTCAACCGTCCGCCGGTGTTGAAAAAATTCACTTTTGACGTCATCGGATTGAGTGAAGGCAGCGTCGGCGTCCTGGATAGCATAACCGCCACTGATCCCGACGGCGACAGCCTGAAATTCAGCGCGCAAAACCTGCCCGGCTTCTGCCAATTGACAGACAATCGCAACGGCCTGGCGCGCTTACGCATTGTGCCGGGCTTCAACGACGCTGGCAATTACCCGAACGTCACGATCATCGTCACCGACAACGGCGCGCCCAAATTATCCGATTCCGACTCTTTCAATTTGATCGTTACCGACTCCACGCCCGGGCTCGTTTGTAACGTAGAAATCACCGCACCGGCAAATGGCACCTCCATTTGCGGCGACTCCGTTCAGGTTTGCCTGCGGGCCGGAGCCGTTGGCGGCGCGCCACCCCTCACCTCCGTGCGCGAAGTCAACGGCATAGCAGTAAAGGATTCCTGCGTGAAAGTGGCGTTAGTGAACGGCAACAACACGCTGATTGCCAAGTGTACGTTCACAGATGCTCAAGGCGCCATTTGCACTTCGTTTGACACCGTAACGGTGCTCGCGAACATCATCAAAAGCCAGCTCACGCTCACGGCGCCGGAAGACAGCGCCTTTATCTGTGCGAACAGCATTACGGTTACGGGCACGCTGGTGCGCACCGGCGGCGTGGCGCCGTTCACGGACGTATTCACCATCAACGGCAATCCCGCCGGCACCGGTAGTCCTCTTAGCGCCACGGTGAGTTTGGCACCCGGTTACAATCGCATCATTGCCGCCTGCGTTACAACAGATAACTCGGGCTGCTCGGTCACGGCGCGCGACACGGTCGTGGTGTTCTCCGACCCGACAGCGGCGACGGCCACGCTCAATTTCGACAATCTTCCCATCATCACCGGTGAGGTTCTCGATGCGGAGAGCGGCATTGCCAAGGTCGACGTCATCGAGGCGACTAATCGCGTCGTGACTGTCGATGCTTTCACGGTCGGCGACCACCAGGTTACCTTCAGCAGCGATAAAATCGATCCCAACAAGCGTTCCAGTTTTACGCTCAGAGTCACCAATCGCGCCGGTTGCGAGAGCATCGTGGATCCGGTTTATGTCAAGGTCACAGCCGCGCGCGGCGTGTACGATCTTTCTTTCGATTTGCTGCAGACCGACCGCTATCTGTTCGTGAGGAACGCCGGCCTGCAAAAAATTCGCTTCCTGATCAACGGGCAGGGCGTGACGCTGGAAGCGCAGAACCGCACCGGCAGCGAGGGCAGTTTGCATTACATGCCGGCGCACGGCTTGCGCAGCATCGATTTGTCACGCTTTATGCTCATCGGTGAAAATTACGTGGACATCGTATGCTCGGGCGCGGCCGGCAGCAGCGCGGAGCTGCTCTTTTCCGACGTTTTCGTGCCGGATGCCGCACCGACCGGCAGCGATGACAAAGCGGCTGACCATACGGCGCTGCCCACGACTTTCGCGCTCGGCCTGAATTTCCCGAATCCGTTCAATCCTGAAACTGCCATCAGCTTCGACGTGCCGGCGGGATGGGCCGCGCCCGTGACCTTGCGCATCTACAACGTGCAAGGCCAGGTCATTCGCACGCTGGCCGAAGGCGTGATGCCGCCGGGCAGGCACAATATTCTGTGGAACGGCAAGGACCGTTTCGGGCAAACGGTATCCACGGGAATTTATTTGTATCAGATCATTTCAGGCGACTACCGCGCGGTGAGGAAGATGTTGATGGCGAAGTGAGGAGACAGAGCGCAGAGCGCATGGCCGGACACGCTCTGGGCTTTGTCGTGAATGAGGTTCTGAAATCTTAACCAACGCGGGCGAACCGTAACTCAACAATCCTTCGCGTACGGAACTTAAGCTCTCACAGAATGAATTCGTTCAGATCATTCTGTGAGAGCTTTTTTTCTGTGCGGCCGAGAATCTTTCATTTTTCGTAACTATCGAGCGAATCCCGAATGAGTCGGGACTCAAACCGAGGAGAAAAATCGCCCACGGATGTAGAACTCCCACGGAAGTATTCCTTGAGTGCGATTCCGTGGGAGTTCGATTTCCGTGGGCGAAAAATTTGCAAGGTGCGCTTTCGACTCGACATTGCCAAGTCAGACTCGGCCCAGCAGCACCATCTGATCCAAAGTGGGATTGACACTGCCGCCCTTGGGCTCGATGGTAACGGCGAATGCGGCGATTTCGGAGAGATCTTGCGGCAGGTTGCGAATCTGAATTCCGCCGTAGCCATTGGCATCCACTTGGAAGACCCCGGCATCGACGGGGCCGGACTTGCCGATGTACCAAAGCTGGTAGTCTTTATTCGCCGCCAAAACGGGAAGAGCGGCAGCGACAAAATAGGCGCGCGCGTTTTCGCGATCGACGATGACTTTGCCGGTTGCCGGCGCCTCTTTTGTAGGTTTCAAATCGACCAAAAGCGAGCGCGGTTTTTGCAGCGCTTTGGCCATCTCAAGATGGAAGGCGAGGTTTAGTTTCAAGCCGTCGATTTCCTGCTGGCGCTCTTGCAATTGCTGCTGCAATGCCGCGCGCTCCTGGCGCAATGTTGCGACCTCCTGGCTGCGATGATAGTAGGCGTATCCCACCGTGACCAGCAGGAGTGCAGCGGCCCACGCCAGGGAACGCGTTACCGTTTGGAAAAGAGTGCGTTGCGGCATGGCGCGCACCGTCGCCGGCGCTTTGGCGCTTTGCGCCGCCCGATTGCCATCCTGCACCGCTGCCTGAAGAATACGTTCTCTCAACTCCGCGGGAGGCGCAGTTTGCGGCAGAGCATTCGGCAAAGCAACCAACCACTGCCGCGCTTCCTGGCAAGCTTCGGTTACCATGGGATCGCCAGCGTCCAGCCGCTGCCGCAGCTCTTGCACTTCCGCCGGTTTCAGCGTGCCGAGCAGCAAGGCTTCGAGGAGAGATTGTACGTTTTCATCGGCCATGAGGCAGAGATCAAAGTTCTGTTTATGCTTTGCGCCCACGTATCACGAATTGAGCATCGCGGGGCCCGTAAAACGTGATTCGTAAGCGCGACCTTACGTTATTTGCAATTTCATCATGCGCTCAATGTGGCGCCAGGATTTCATTTTCCTGCGAGGCAATCAACAACAACAAACACCCTGCCTGCGTGTACAAGGCATGATGCAGCGATCCTCCGGTCATGCGCTGGTAATCGCCACCGCGTAATCTCACCTCGCCAGAGCGTACATCCCCCTCCAGAACCAGGCATTCTTCATAGCCGCCATGCTGGTGGCTGGGATAGGTTGCACCTGCCTCCAGCCGTAGCAGCAAAGTGACATAATCACGCTGTTGATCCACAAAAAGCTTCTTAAAGCTGACGCCCGGCAAGCCGGTTTCTTCCCAAACGCCTTCCTCGTGGCGGCAAGTAAAAACCTCTGCGGAGGCCACCGGGTCTTTTTGAGGTGCAGCAGAGTGAAAAGCGGCTGAATCTGGATCTGCTATCTTTTCCTGCGCGATTCTTTCCAAAGTAGCCTTTTTCAAGGCAGCCGGCGGCACGTGCGGCGGAACGGCAAAAAGCAAGGCGAGCAAAATGCGCCGCACCTCCGGCGTCATGCCCTGCGCCACCACCTCGTCCGCCAATAATCGCACGGCGCGTTCCCGTTCCGTATCTTCGAGAACGCCCAGGCCCAAGCCGAAGAGAAGATCGATGGCGTCGTCAAACTTCATCTTTCACACCAAAAACACCGGCTCATCATTTTGGAGAAGGGGACCTGGCGCTGCGTTCAAGCTGTGCTTAACTTATTTGCCATACGCTTCTTATAGCAGTACGAACACGGGGTAAAATCAGTTTGCACAGCTTGGCAGCAATAAAAAAACACCGTGCGCTGGCTCAAACGCCTGCTCAGGCCAATAACTCATCATGCTGAGATGAAACGATGAACAGCAAGCAGCCGTCTTTCGTGCTTTGTACCATGTGCACGGATCCGCCTTCGGCGCGTTGATAATCGCCCGCATGCAGTGCCGTCTCACCCACGCTCAAATCTCCTTGCAGGACATAGCACTCTTCATACCCGGCATGGCGATGGCTCGGGTAGGACGAACCCGCGGCCATGCGCACCAGCATGGTGACGTAGCCACGCGCGGCATCGGCAAAAAGCCGTTTGACTTCGACGCCTTCCACGCCGGTGGCTTCCCACGCGCCTTCGTGGCGGCGTTGGATGACCAGTTCTTCCGCGGCCGCACCCGCTTTCCAGTTTTTCCACAATTGCACCGGTGGCACGGCGGAGGTTTTGCGCGCCGCTTCCGGCGCGTTTGCCAATGCCAATATCTTTGCCTTTAATGCGGCCGGCGGCGCATGCTGGTCGAGCGTATAAGGCAGCGTTTTGAGGATGCGAAGAAGATCGTATATCGCCAAACGCTCTTGCGGTGAAGCGCGCTGCAGCAACACCGCGAACTTGTCTTCTCGTTCTTCATCCCACGCACCCAACAAATAGGCGCTCAAGTTATCGTGTGGTTGCTCGTTCATAATTCATTTTGTATGGAATGCACCTGCCACGGAGTACTTCTCCCGCCATTTAAAAAATTACACCGTATTCTTTCCCGCCTGCTGCAAATGCTCGCGCAGCTTCATCATCGCTTGACGCGTGCGCGTTTTGACCGTGCCCAATGGCGTGCTGGTAGCTTCGGCGATTTCCGACTGGCTCAAGCCTTGAAAGTAAGCCATCTCGATTACCTGTTTTTGTTCCGGCGGCAATTGCATCAGGGCTTGCCGCAGCAAACGCCCGTCTTCCATGGCCATCGCGGTATTGGCCGGATCGTCGGACTGGGCCATCAAGACGTCTGCAGCAGCTTCGAGCGCGACGCGACGGCTGGCGAGGCGCATCTTGGCGCGATAATGATCGATGGCGAGATTGCGGCACAGCACGATCAGCCACGTGCCCACGTTACCGCGTTTTTGATTATACAGTTCCGCCTTGCGCCACGCCGTGAGAAAGGTTTCCTGCAAAACGTCCTGGGCGGGTGCGGCGTCCCCCAGGATTTTCATGGCCAGACTGTAAAGCACGGTCGAATAGCGATCGTACAACTCGGCCAGCGCCCAATCTTGGCGCTGCGCCATGGCCGTGAGCAGCTCCGCATCCGTGCAGGCTGCCACCTCGTTCCCAGTTTTGTAGAATTGCTTTCCCGTTGTGATCTCCGCATCACGATTCATAGAAATGCCTATGGCTTTTACTTCCTTGTTCCATCCACTTCATCGAGATGAGCATTAAAGATTGAGGACAAATAATGGAAAATTCGCGGGGAAAAAGCAAGGGGTTTTCGGAAGGAAAAAACAAGGGCGAAATCACAAAAGACCAGAAGGAAACAGGCCGGACGCGCGCGGCTTACAAGCCTTCCAACTCGAGCTGGGCGAAGGTGTAGGTTTCACTATCAAACACCCAGAAATGAGAACCATCCCAAGCCAAGCCGCTGGAGGAGAAAACCGGATCGCGATGCTCGGGTGCCAGCACTTCGCCGCGAGCATCGAAGCGGGACAAACGGTTGTCAAAAGATACAAAGTAATTCGAAGCAGCGTGGGTGGCGATCCAAAGCTCGTTGCCGGCAACGGCCACGTTGTTGTCGGAATAGTCGCGCAGAAGCTCGTTCTGGAACTTGGGAAAAACTTCGGCAACTCGGCCGTTGCTGCCGTCCAACTTGATAATTTGACGGGCGCCATCTTCGAACACCCAGACCAGATACAGGTGGGTGCCATCATGACAAAGCAAACGTCCGGAATAGGCGCCGCTGGGAATATCCAAGCGCCAATCACGATTCAGCTCCTGAGTGCCCACAGGCAAACGCACCACGATCATCGTTTGCGGCATTTGGCGGGGATGCTCAGATAAGAAGGTGGTATCGCCATGCATGGCCATATCGAGATAGTGAAAAGAAACGCGATCGTCGTTTTTCTGAAGATTCTCCCTCAAAAGCTCGGCAGGGCCGCCCCCCGGATCGAGGCGATAGAGTCGGTCGAAAATCAAAGCGTACAAATACCCCCCACTAAAGGCAAAGGTGTTCAAAATGCCAAAGTAAACAGGTGATAGTTCCGGTGGCGGGGCAAGGCGCCGCAATATTTTTCCCTTTACGGCCGGGCTGACGAATTCGAAGCCTCCTCCCGTGCGCTTGGTGCCGTTGTGATACTCCGCGGCCACCAAAAGAGTATACGCCGTATTCTGTTCGAACAGGGGCGCCGAGAGATATCGATTGAAAGCTTTGTAGCGAAACAAGCCATAATAGGGCAGCGCAACCGTATCGATGGGAACCAAGGGCTGGTTGCCTTTCCCCGCGTAGAAGACATAGCGTGAAAGATTGCGGTAGATTTGCAGCTCGGGCGGCTGGCTCAGGAACAACTGGACGCGTTGATAATTGCTTTGGCCCAGCATGATCTGCGGCGCCCAGTTGTCGTCGTTGGTGAGCGTGGGTGCGATGCCGACGCGCTCGTTACAGCCACTCACCACGCCGGCCAGAAGCAGGATGGTTAAGGTGCGCATTTCAGAACCCTACCTGTATGCCGAGAGTCAATCCGAAAGAACTCAAATCAACTTTGGCCGGCACCCTGGCATTTTCGTCCGGCGAAGTTAGAAAGGTGAGCGGCGGGAGGAAAAAATCGTACTCGCCGGCGCCCTTTTCTTTGATGCGCACGCCGAAATAATTGGGTGCTTCGACCAAGGCCGCGGTAAATGGCACATTTTCGAGGTAAAAATTGCTATACGCTGCCGGGCCCTCGAGCTGATCGAATTCCGTAAAGCGATAACTTGCTCCGGCCACCAGCACCAGCGGCCCCGCGCATTGCCATTGCACGGCAGCAGTGAGCCTTCCGCCCCAAGTCTGATCCTCGAAATTCGCTTGCACAATGTCGCCCTCGTCCTCCGGCAATGGCCCGTCGGCGTAATAGCTTTGGCGCCATTTCAAGTTCAAGTGCGCCGAGTAGCGTTCTACGTCGGCACTGATCTTGAGATGCCATCTGTTTGCGACCGGCACTTGATAAGAGGCGCCCGCCCCCACCGACCAATATTCCCAATTCAACTCTTGATGAAACGCATCGCTGTAAGCAGATTCCGGAAGTTTGTCCGGCTCAGGATAAAACTCAAATTGGGACGAGCTTTGACCATATTGGCCGGTCACACGTGCTGCGATTCTGCCGAGAATTTTGTAGCTCAGCGTTCCTTGCAAAGCAAGGTCGCCATTGATTTCTTCATAGTATCCTTCCGGCTCGACGAAATACGGATCCAAGCGGATGCGGTCCGTCACCCTGGCGAGAGCATTATTGTAGTTGTCCCAGGGATTGAAAAAATAAGTGGAGGCGAGTGACAGAGATAAACGCTGCGGCGAGAGCCAAGGCAGATTCTGCGCCCGTCCGGGCACGGAGATGAGGGTGATTACAAAAGCAGCGGCCGCGAGGAACCAACATTTTCGCATGACGGATTTCTCCCGACTCAGCCGTGACTGACTTAAAAGCCGGAAAATTATCCTCGTGACCAAAGCAAAAGTAAAACTTTAAAAACAGGCAGTCAAGCGTTTTTTTGCGAAGGGATGCTCTCAAACGATGCTGCACGCGGGGAGTTTAGAAATATTCGGGCTCGAATTTGCCAAATCTGGCCCATTTTTTCGCGAGAAAGCAAAATCGTGCGAGTCGAATCGCTTTTTCGTGTCCTTAAAATCAGAGCGGCACAGTTTGTTCCTAACCCTATGAATCAAAAAAAACAAAAGGAAAGTGCACCATGCGACACACAAGGCTTTTATTTTTCAGAAACGGTTCCTATCTTCACGCAGTACTTGTTGTACTCGTATTGCTTTCTGCTTGCAAGAGAAAGCCCATACCGGAGCCGAGGGAAAATGAAGATCCCTACAACAAGGCCAATGCTGCACGGATCGAAAAAGGCAAGATTCTGCAATTTTCCTCCGTGGAGCTGTCCAAAGAGACTTTCACGCAAGAGCCGTTTGAAAGAAAAAAACCTGAAGACGAGGGTGAAATCAGACCTACGGAAAAGATTCATCCCGTGCTGAAGAAATGGCTGGAAGAACGCCCAAGCGAGCAAAATGAGCGGATGCTCGTCAACTTTCGCGATGATCTGCGCTTGCCGCGTTTTCCAGAGCCGGCGACGGACCAGCCTCGCGAGTCCGCAATCAACAAGCGCGCTTTGGCGCGTGCACAGGAGCTGATTCGCCAAATGGAAGAACGGCGCAGCTCGAATTATCAAAAACTGCGAGAAGAGCTGGGAAGCCGTTATCAAGCGCAGGTGTTGGAGACGTACTGGCTGATCAACGGCGTTGCGGTTGAGATGCCACTGCGTGCTGTGCAGGCGCTGGCCGCGCGCGAGGATGTGCTGTATGTCGAGCCCCAAAACGCCGGCGAGCAGCCTCCCCAAGATGCAAACAACAACAACGATGTGGACGACGGCCGGGCCCGCCTCGTCAGCGATCCTTATTTCGATCTGGGCTTGACCGGCGGATGGATCGGCCTGCTGGATACCGGCCTGCGTTTCACCCACACGCAGTTCAACAATCCTTCCCACATCGATTTTCGACGCGATTGCGTCAGCGGCGGAGCCGATTGCAATACCGGCGCCGGCCTGAACCCGAACGATGATTGCTGGAATCATGGCACTTCCAGCGCCGCCATCATCACCGCCAATGGCAATCAAGGAAACGCCTATCGCGGCGTGACCGGCATCATTTTGGACAGTTTTAAAGTCTATCCCAATTCTTGCGGCGGCCTCGATGCTGGAGCTGCGGTGCGCGGTTTTCAAGCCGCTGTGGCGGTATTGGATCGTGTGATCGTAGCCGAAATGCAAGGAGGTGGAGATGATCGCAGCAGCATTTCGACCGCTGCTGACCATGCTTTCGATTGTGGTGCAGTGGTCATTGCGGCGAACGGGAATAACGGCCCGGCCGCCAGCACGGTTAATGCTCCTGCCAATGCCCACAAAGTTATCGGGGTCGGGAACTTTGACTTGCAAACGCAGACCCAAATTACCAGCCAAAGCCGTGGTCCCGCTCCAGATAATCGTTATAAACCCGATATCCAAGCGCCGACGAACACCGAGACTGCCAGCAATGCTTCTGATACCGCGTTGAGAATCTTTGGCGGCACCAGCTGCGCCACACCCTTCGCGGCCGGCGCCGCAGCGCTTTTGCGCAACTGGCTGCGAGGTGCCAGTTTCAGCATTGATCCCGGCCAAGTTTATGCACAAGTGATTTTGTCCGGCCAGCAGCCCTATCCCTTCAACAATACGAGTGGCGCAGGGCCGTTGCGTCTGCCTACTGATGGCTGGGCGTGGTGGGGCAAAGTCGCCGTGGGCAATGGCGTCACCATCAATATTCCCCTAACCCTCGGTGGTGCTTCGCCGAACAACCTTGATGGTGCCCTGTGGTGGCCTGAAACCCCGAGCCAGGCGCACAATGATATTGATTTGTACTTGGTTGACCCGGGCAACAACGAGCGCGACCTCAGCGTTTCTATCCCCAGTGTTTTTGAACGGGCGCATGTGGGCGGCGCGGTAGCCGCGGGAACATGGACATTGCGGATTCGCGGGTACCATGTGCCCACCGGAACGCAATCTGTATATTGGTCCGCACATGTACGCGTACATTGAAAGAAGCATGAGCCATGACTACTTGTATTTGTTCAGCGAACAGACGCAAGGTTGCCGCCCTCGCTTTAATGGCAATCTCGTGCATGAGCTGGCATGCGTGCTCGCGGCGCACGCATGACCAGCAGGTGGAGCGCCAGAACACCAAGGTCGTAGAAATTCACGCACAGGCCGATTGGTATCGTGCGCGTGTTGAGCCGGAAAAAAACTGGCGAGGGGTGTTACGCGAACGCCAGGTGACCGTTGGCCCGGCCACACGGGTCGCTCTCGCTTACACCTTGGTCACGGAGGAGGGCGAACTGCCGGTTTACAGTGCCCAAGTCGTGGATCAGCTTATGCCATTCGTGGGGAAGCAGGTGATAGTAAGGGGAAAATGGGTTGATCTCAGCAAAGAGGGCGCTGGTCCGGAGCTTTGGATCGCTGCGATTGAAACAGTTGAACCGACTCCCAAATGAGCATGATCGCCTCGCTCTACTCTGGCAAAAATAAAAACGGCTCCAATCGCGAATCAATTTCATCGAGCGATCGAAGCTGATTGCGCCTGCGGCACCGTGTGAGGGAGACCATAGACGTGAGACGAAAGAGGTGAGCCGCTTCACCTCGTACGTGCCACGTCTATCGTCTTACGTTTTACTTCCTACGTCTCACGTTTCACCTCTCACGTCTTTCTCTCATCCTCCTACGAATTCATCCTCTTCCGCAAGAAAGCCGGCACTTCATAATCTTCCGGCGGTTCGGGCATGGGAATGTATTCTTCCTCCATCGGCCGGATGATCGGCTCCGCCGCGCCGTTCTTTTCCCTGCGCTGATACGCCGGAATCTCCAGTTCTTTCACCATCGTGTCGAAGTAGCGCAGGTTCTTCTTCTGGCGGCCGTTGCCGTTGGTGCGGCCGTTGATTTGAAAACCGGTGGCAATCACCGTGACCCTCACCTCCGAGCCCATCGTGGGATCGATCACCGCACCGAAAATAAGATTGGCATCCGGGCCCGCCGCTTCCGAGACCACCGAGGTCGCGTCATTGATTTCGTGCAGCGTCAAAGTCTCACCGCCGGTGATATTCACCAGCACACCGAGCGCGCCGGAGATCGAAACATCCTCGAGCAACGGGCTGCAAATCGCATTCTGCGCGGCTTGCACGGCGCGGCTGTCGCCGCTCGACACGCCACCGCCCATCAAGGCATCACCCATCTCGCTCATCACCGTGCGCACATCGGCAAAATCGAGATTGATCAAACCGGGAATGGTGATGAGATCGGAAATGCCCTTGGTCGCGTGCAGCAAAACATCGTCGGCCTGGCGGAAGGCTTCGATCAAGGGCGTGCCTTTGGGAACGACGGAAAGCAGGCGCTGGTTGGGAATGACGATCATGGTATCGACGCGCTGCTTCATTTCCTGCAAACCCTCTTCTGCGCGGCGCAGTCTCTTGTTGCCTTCGAAGATGAACGGTTTGGTCACCACGCCCACCGTGAGCGCGCCGAGATCCTTTGCAATCTCGGCCACGATCGGCGCCGCGCCCGTGCCCGTGCCGCCGCCCATGCCGCAAGTGACGAACACCATGTCGCATTCTTCCAAAATGCCCGCCACCAGATCGCGGTCTTCTTCTATGGCCTTGCGGCCGATATCGGGATCGGCGCCTGCGCCCAAACCGCGCGTGGTGCCTTTGCCGATTTGCACGCGATTCTGTGCCAGCGACAAATCCAGCGCCTGGACGTCGGTGTTAATGGCGACGAAATCCACGCCGGTCAATCCCGCCTGAATCATGCGATTGACGGCGTTGCAGCCCGCGCCGCCAACGCCCACCACTTTCATCCGCGCCGCCCGCAGGCTGGATTCGTCATAGTTGAGTCTGAGATTCATAGAACCTCCTTGCTTGCGCATTAAGGTTGTCCCTCGCGGGAGGCAAAAGTGAGTTCAAGTGAATACGATTGATCATACCAAAAATCCAGCTTACAC
>JBIOXB010000043.1:0-17895 GCA_044869275.1 bacterium | reverse complement strand
CAGCGAAGGCAAACTCGGTGGCCAGGCGGACGTGCAGGGTGTCAGCGGCACGTGGCGCGATCTCACCGACTCGGTCAACTACATGGCCGCGAACCTGACCTCGCAGGTGCGCAACATCGCCGAGGTGACGACCGCCGTTGCGAATGGCGACCTGTCGAAGAAGATCACCGCCGAGGCCTTGGGCGAGATCCTCGAGTTGAAGAACACCACCAACACGATGGTGGACCAGCTCCGCTCGTTCGCCTCGGAAGTCACGCGCGTGGCGCGCGAGGTCGGCACCGAGGGCAAGCTCGGCGGCCAGGCCGACGTGCCCGGCGTGGCCGGCACCTGGAAGGACCTCACCGACAACGTCAACTCGATGGCGTCGAACCTGACCTCGCAGGTGCGCAACATCGCCCAGGTGACGACCGCCGTCGCCAACGGCGACCTCTCGCAGAAGATCACCGTCGACGCCCGCGGCGAGATCCTGGAGCTCAAGGACACCATCAACACCATGGTGGACCAATTGAATCGGTTTGCCTCGGAAGTGACGCGGGTGGCGCGCGAGGTGGGCACCGACGGCAAGCTCGGCGGCCAGGCCCAGGTTCCGGGCGTGGCTGGCACTTGGAAGGATTTGACCGACAACGTCAACTCGATGGCGAGCAATCTCACCGCGCAAGTGCGCAACATTGCGGAAGTCGCCACCGCCGTGGCGCGCGGCGATCTGTCGCGCAAGATCACGGTGGACGTGAAGGGCGAGATTCTGGAATTGAAAAACACGCTCAACACCATGGTGGACCAGTTGAACCGGTTCGCTGCGGAAGTGACGCGGGTGGCGCGCGAGGTGGGTACCGACGGCAAGCTCGGCGGCCAGGCCCAGGTTCCGGGCGTGGCTGGCACTTGGAAGGATTTGACCGACAATGTCAACTCGATGGCCAGCAATCTCACCGCGCAAGTGCGCAACATCGCGGAAGTCACGACCGCGGTTGCACGCGGCGATCTGTCACGCAAGATTACCGTGGACGTGAAGGGTGAGATCTTGGAGTTAAAGAATACCATCAATACCATGGTGGATCAATTGAACGCGTTTGCCGCGGAAGTGACGCGGGTGGCGCGCGAAGTGGGCACTGACGGCAAGCTCGGTGGACAGGCCGTGGTGCAAGGTGTGGCCGGCATTTGGAAAGACTTGACCGACAACGTCAATTCCATGGGCAGCAACCTTACGGCGCAAGTGCGCAACATTGCCGAAGTTGCCACGGCCGTCGCGCGCGGCGATTTGTCGCGCAAGATCACGGTGGATGTGAAGGGCGAAATCCTGGAATTGAAGAACACCATCAACACGATGGTGGACCAGTTGAACGCGTTTGCGGCGGAAGTGACGCGGGTGGCGCGCGAGGTGGGGACCGATGGCAAGCTCGGCGGCCAGGCGGTGGTGCCGGGCGTGGCGGGGACCTGGAAGGATTTGACCGACAACGTCAATTTGCTCGCGGCAAATTTGACCACGCAGGTGCGCGCCATCGCCGAGGTGGCCACGGCGGTCACTCAAGGCAACCTGACGCGCTCCATTCAGGTGGAGGCGCGTGGCGAGGTGGCCGAGCTTAAAGACAATATCAATACCATGATCCGTAACCTGCGCGCCACCACCGAGCAGAACACGGAACAAGACTGGCTCAAAACCAACCTCGCCAACTTCACCCGCATGATGCAAGGCCAGCGTGACCTGGTCACCGTCGGCGAGATGCTGCTCTCAGAATTGGCGCCCCTGGTCAACGCGCAGCACAGCGTGGTGTACCGCATGGACGCCGACAACGGCTCCGCCTGCCTCAAAACCCTGGCGAGCTATGCGCACCATGACGCCGCGGATTTGCGCCGTGACTTCCTTCTCGGCGAAAGCGTGGTGGGTCAATGCGCCGTGGAAAAGCGCAGCATTTTGCTCACGGACGTTCCTCCCGAATACATCCGCATCAGCTCCGGCTTGGGCGAAACCGCGCCGCGCAACATCATCGTGCTGCCCGTGCTCTTCGAGGGGCAGATCAAGGCCGTGATCGAGCTGGCCTCTCTGGCGCAATTCACCCAAACGCACCTGACCTTCCTCGCCCAATTGACCGAAAGCATCGGCATCGTGCTCAACACCATCGAGGCCACCATGCGCACCGAGGGATTGCTGCAGCAATCCCAGAAGCTCGCGGCGGAGCTGCAAACCCAGCAAAAGGAATTGCAGCAGACCAACGAAGAACTGGCGCAAAAAGCGAAACAACTTGCCGAACAAAACGTCGAGGTGGAGCGCAAGAACAAAGAAATCGAACAGGCGCGGCGTGCCGTGGAAGAAAAGGCCGCAGAGCTGGCCCTGACCTCCAAGTACAAGTCGGAATTTCTCGCCAACATGTCCCATGAGCTGCGCACTCCGCTCAACAGCATTCTGATCCTGAGCCAGCAGCTCAGTGAGAACGCCGAGCACAATCTCCATGCGAAACAGGTAGAGTACGCCAAGACGGTCTACGCCGCCGGCACCGATTTGATGAATCTCATCAACGACATTCTCGATTTGTCCAAAATTGAATCCGGCATCGTGACCGTCGAACCCGAAGAAGTCTTGTTCTCCAGTGTGCGCGACACGGTGGAACGTGGCTTCCGGCACGTGGCGGAGGCCCGCAGCCTGGCGTTTAGCATTGAACTCGATGCGCAGCTCCCGCGCAGCTTGGTCACCGACTTCAAGCGCCTGCTGCAGGTGTTGAAGAATCTGCTGTCAAATGCCTTCAAATTCACCTCGCAAGGCCAGGTCGCGCTGCGCATTCGCATAACCCAAGGAGGCTGGAGTCTCGACCACTCCAGTCTCAGCAGAGCGACGACGGTGATCGCATTCGAGGTGAGTGATACCGGCATCGGCATCCCGCCGGAAAAGCAAAAGATCGTCTTCGAAGCCTTTCAACAAGCGGAAGCCGGCACCAGCCGCAGGTACGGCGGCACGGGACTCGGACTCGCGATTAGCCGGGAGCTGACGAATCTCTTGGGCGGTGAGATTCGTTTGGCCAGCGCACCGAATCAGGGCAGCACTTTCACGTTGTACTTGCCTCAATCTTTTGCGGGTTCGACCTCGGTCAGGGCGATTCCTGCCAGACCCGCAACCGCGCCACTGGTGGCAATACCGGCGCCGCAGCCGGAACAGATCCCGGATGATCGCGAGATCGTGCAACCGGGCGAACCAGCGGTGCTGATTGTCGAAGACGATCCGCACTATGCTCGCGTGCTGCTGGGTCTGGTGAGGGACAAGGGCTTCAAGGGCTTGGTGGCCCCGCGGGGCAATAGCGCTTTGTCTCTGGCGCGGGAATTCAAACCCATCGCCATCACGCTGGACATTTTTCTACCGGACATGCTGGGTTGGACCGTGCTGAACCAGTTGAAACTGGATCCAACCACGCGGCATATTCCAGTGCAAATCGTCACGGTGGCGGAAGAACGCCAGCACGCTCTGGAGCACGGCGCATTTGCCTATTTGGTGAAGCCGCTCACCACTGAGGAACTGGAAACCTCCTTTGATCGTATGCTGGAGTTTGCCCGCTCGACCATCAAACGGCTTCTGATTGTGGAAGACAGCGAGATCGAACGCCAGAGTATCATCGAACTGATCGACCATGCCGACGTGCAGATCACTGCGGTCGGCACCGGCGCTGAGGCGTTGGCGGCCTTACGCACCAACTCATTCGATTGCTTGGTGCTCGATTTGCGGCTGCCGGACATTTCCGGCTTCGTGCTGCTCGAGCAGCTGCGGCAAGAAGCACAGCACCTTGAGCTGCCGATCGTCGTGTTTACCGGCAAAGAATTAACCGAAGAAGAAGAGATGGAACTTCGGAAGATGGCCAAAAGCATCATCATCAAGGGCGTACAATCTCCGGAACGGCTGCTGGATGAGACCGCCCTGTTCCTGCACCGTGTTACCACACAATTGCCCCCGGGCAAGCAAGAAATGCTGGAACGGCTGCACAAGAGTGACGAGGCTCTGGCCGGCAGGAAGGTGCTGGTGGTGGACGATGACGTGCGCAACATTTTTACCCTGGCCAGTCTGCTCGAGCGCCACAGCATGAAGGTGGAGAGTTGCGAGACCGGCCGCGAGGCGATTGCCGTCGTGGAACAAGATCCGGATCTCAACATCGTGCTCATGGACATCATGATGCCGGAGATGGACGGCTACGAAACCATCCGCACCATTCGCCAGAATCCCCAGCACCGGCTCTTGCCCATCATTGCGCTCACGGCAAAAGCGATGAAGGGCGATCGCGAAAAATGTCTGGAAGCCGGCGCTTCGGATTATATCGCCAAACCCGTAAACACAGATCAACTGCTTTCCCTCATGCGGGTTTGGTTGCATCGTTAGCAAGAAGATTCAAAATCCAATGCTCAAAATTCAAAGCCACTTTTAGATTTTTGGTTTCCGGCCGGTCCGGATTGTGGTATGGCAGGTAGTAGTTCGACTGTCATAAGATAGACGGGAAGGTGAGGGGCCGAACGAAGGAATCGAAAGACCCAATCATGGAAAAAATCAAAATCTTGCTGGTGGACGACCAGCCCGGAAATCTGCTTTCCTTCCAGGCCATTCTGGCCGAGCTCGGCGGAAATCTGATCCTGGCCAGATCTGGACGGGAAGCGCTGCAATGTTTGCTCAAACAGGAAATCGCGCTCATTCTTCTGGATGTGATCATGCCCGGGATGGACGGATTCGAGACGGCGACATTCATCCGCCAAAACCCGCGCTTGGAGCAAACACCGATTATTTTTATTACCGCCATGAGCACCTCCGAGCTGGATCGGCGCAAAGGCTACGAGCTGGGCGCGGTGGACTATGTCTTCGCGCCGATCGTGCCCGAAGTTTTGCGCGCCAAGGTTTCGGTTTTTATGGAATTGTATCGAAGGCGGAAGGACTTACAAGACCTGAACCGGGTCCTGACCCAAACCAATGCGGCGTTGGTTGCGGAGATCGCCGAGCGCAAGCGGGCAGAAGCGGCTCTGCAAGAAGAGCGCGCTTCTCTGGCCCAACGGGTGGAAGAACGGACGAAGGAATTGAAGATGGCGAATGAGGAACTGGCGAAGGCGGCGCTCCTCAAAGACGGGTTTTTGGCCAATATGAGTCACGAACTGCGCACGCCATTGAATTCCATTCTGGGCATCAGCGAAGCATTGCAGGAACAGGTCTACGGCCGTCTCAACGAGAAACAAATTCAGGCGGTGGGCCATGTCGAGGAGAGCGGCCGCCACCTGCTGGTCCTCATTAATGACGTTCTCGATCTTTCCAAAATCGCAGCGGGTAAATTGGAATTGGACATGGGCACGGTTGCGGTGGAGCGGGTCTGTCAGGCCAGCCTGCGGTTCATTGAGCAAATCGCCCAGCGCAAGCACTTCAACGTATCCATGAACATTGATAGCGCCGGAATGACCATTCAGGCAGATGAGCGCCAGTTGAAACAAATCCTCGTAAACCTGTTGAGTAATGCTGTCAAGTTTACTCCGGAGGGTGGGGCGATTGGGCTGGAAGTAGCGGGCAACGCCGAACAAGGCGTCATGAATTTTACGGTTTGGGATCACGGCATTGGGATCGCGCGCGAAGACCTGGAGCATTTGTTTCAACCGTTTATCCAGCTCGACAGCAGGCTCTCACGACAGTACCCTGGCACGGGACTGGGATTGACGCTGGTGCACCGCTTGGTCGATCTTCATGGCGGCTGCATTTCCGTCGAGAGCGAAGTTGGCAAAGGCAGCCGTTTCACGGTTTCACTGCCCTGGCAGGCAAGTCATGCAATCGAACGAGTGCGAAGGGGCGAGGCGGCCGCACAAGTTCCGGAACTCCAACCCGGCGAACAGCAATTATCAATTCCAGCGCCGGAGGGCGAACGCCGGGCCGCTCAGGGCGACCAGCCTGCGCTCGCGCCCTTTCGGGTAGAACGGCCCAGGATTTTGCTAGTGGAGGACAACAAGAGTAGTATCCGAACCATGTTCGATTACTTGCACGCCAGGAGCTTTGACGTCGATATCGCTCAAAATGGCGTTGAGGCCCTCGCCTTGGTCGGCAGCAAGCGCCCAGACTTGATTTTGATGGATATTCAGATGCCGGGCATGGATGGGCTTGAAATCATCCGCCGCATTCGAGCCGAGGCTGGACCAAGCGAGCTCCCCATTGTTGCTTTGACCGCACTTGCAATGCTCGGCGACCGTGAGAAATGCCTGGCGGCAGGCGCAAACGACTACATGAGCAAACCCGTCAGTTTGAAGAAGCTGGTTGAGACGATCGAAACCCAATTGCAGGCACATGGAAAAAGTCAACATCTTGCTGGCGGATGACCAGGCCGGAACATTGCTGGCTTATCAAACGATCCTGGGCGATTTGGGCGTGAACCTGGTGCTGGCAAAGTCCGGCCGGGAAGCGCTGCAAAATCTGCTCAAACAGAACAACTTCGCTTTAATTCTTTTAGATGTGGTGATGCCGGACATGGACGGCTTCGAGACGGCAATGCTGATTCGCCAGCATCCGCGTCTGGTGCAGACGCCGATTATTTTTGTGACGGCTTTCAGCATGTCCGACTTCGACCGGCTCAAAGGTTATGAACTGGGCGCAGTGGATTATGTGTTTGCGCCGGTGGTTCCGGAGATTCTGCGCGCCAAGGTGTCAGTTTTCGTGGAGCTGCACCGGAAAAGACAGGAGCTGCAACGCGAAATCTCCGAGCGCAAACAGGCTGAAGAAGCCTTGCTGCATCAAACCCGCATCCTGCAATCCGTCCTGGATAGCATGGCCGATGCCGTGATCGTCGTCGATGCCGAGGGTAAACTATTGCTCTTCAACCCGGCTGCGGAACAAATCCACAGCTTTAGCCTGAGAGACCTAACCTCGGGTGAGGCGAGCGGGCGATATGGACTTTTTTTGCCCGACATGACAACGCCTTATCAGGCGAAAGATCTGCCCTTAACGCGCGTGCTGCGCGGCGAAACGGTGGACACGGTGGAGATGTTTTTGCGCCACCCCACCACGCCCAAAGGCGTGTGGCTGAGCGCGAACGCCAGATCTTTGAAAAGCGATAATGGCATTCTCTCGGGCGGAGTCGCCGTCATTCGCGACATCACGGAAAGCAAACATGCCGAGCAGGAATTGAGAAACTCACGCGAGCAATTGCGCAATCTTTCGGCCTATTTGCAGTCCGTCAGAGAAGAGGAACGCGCCCACATTTCCCGCGAAATTCATGATGAACTGGGACAAACGCTGACGGCATTGAAAATGGATGTTTCCTGGTTGCGCGGAAAACTGTCTGCACACCAGGAAACGCTGTTGCAGAAAACCAGAGCCATGCTCAAGCTCATCGATATGACCATTCAGTCGGTGCAGCGCATCGCCGCGGAGTTGCGCCCCGGCATGCTGGACGAACTCGGCCTTTCCGCCGCCATAGAATGGCAGATCCAGAAGTTTCGCGAACGCTCGAATGTCGCTTGTGAGCTTGTCCAGCGGCCGGATAATATTGTTCTGGATCGCGAGCGTTCGACCGCGATCTTTCGCATCCTGCAAGAAGCTTTGACCAACGTCGCGCGCCACGCCATGGCCACCCAGGTCAAAATCCAATTGACTTTGACCGAAAGAGCCTTAATGCTGAAAGTGCGAGATAATGGCCGGGGTATTACGGCCGCCCATCTTGTCGATGCCAAATCCATTGGCTTAATCGGCATGCGCGAGCGCGTGTACCCTTGGCGAGGAAGAGTGACGATCAAAGGCATCCCAAAGAAAGGGACGATTGTGTTCGTTCGCATCCCATTGTAGAACAATTTCTGGCACAGCGCTGCGCGCATCGCCAACCAGCAAAAAAGCTCTTGGGGATTGCAGATGGGTGCTTTTTTGCTTAACTTGTCAAAGTATGGTGGACGGGGGGAATGGGGAGGCATGCAGTCTCAAAGGTGTCGAAGCCATTCCCTTCTTTATAAGGCCAATACTATGATCAAAGTCTTCATCACAGATGATCATCCGATTGTGCGCGAAGGATTGAAGCAGGCGCTTAGAGAAACCTCCGATATCGCCGTCAGCGGCGAAGCGAGCAACGGTGAAGAGACACTCAACGATCTCAGAGACCATATGGTCGACGTCGTGCTGTTGGACATTTCTCTGCCGGGGAGAAGCGGCTTGGACCTCCTGTCGCAACTTCGCGTTGCCTATCCCAGTCTCAAGATTCTTATCTTGAGCACGTATCCGGAGCAGCAATATGCCGTCCGTGCTTTAAAGACCGGGGCCGCGGGATATTTGACCAAGGAAAGCGCGCCCGAGGAGTTGATTACGGCAATCCGCAAAGTGGCGTTTGGAGGAAAATATGTCAGCGCGGCGCTGGCGGAGCGCCTGGCTTTCGATCTGGCCGGAGAGTCCACCTCGCGCCCGCACGAAAAGCTGTCGAATCGTGAGTATCAAGTGATGTGCTTGATTGCTTCCGGAAAAACAGTCAGAGAAATCGCCACTGACCTCTCGCTGAGCGACAAAACCATCAGCACGTACCGCCGCCGCATTCTCGACAAACTAAACCTGCGGCACAATGCCGAGCTCACGCATTATGCCATTCAGCAAGGCTTGGTAACTTGACGCGGCCGGATGCCAATGATGATTCTCCGGCCGCGCGGCAACCGTCTGCAAAACACCATAAATCCGCGCTCTCATGCGATCATTGCGCCTCGCTTCGGCCGCTGCTTGATGAGATCCTTCGGAACAAGTCTCTCCAAATCTTTGCACCCCCGACCCGCAAGTACAGCCCGGGTGAATATAGAGGTGTATGCTCTCCTCGCACCCCACCATATTGATCTGATTCTAACTTGACAATTTTAGCTTAGAGCCTATCCCAAAACCCTTCTTTATTGAAATGGATGCCCGATTAAAGCACTCGGGCATGACCGCGAGGAAGGTTTTGGGATAGGCATTTAGCTGACCTCCCCCAATTCATGTCATCCCGGAGGGATCTTTTTCTGCACTTGTTGCTGTGCTTGCGCCGAAAAAGACCCTTCCAGGGTGACAAAAAGTGGGTGAGACACTCCACTTAACATTGTCAAGCTAATTTCTGCCGCTTTTGTTTGTTTGCCTGGTACCGACATCCCCTGCTGGGAATAAATTCATATTGCGGATCGTTTTAATAGTAAATCTTTAAAAATCTTTCTATATTTCCGTGCCCTAATGCTACAACGTTAAGTCAACGCCACCACCAGGGGTGTCATCCCAGAGGGAACTTTTTCTGCACTTGGTACTGTGCGAATACTGCAAAAGACCCTTCCAATGGGTGAGACCTCCAACTTAACATTGTCAAGCTAGGTACATCCTCCGGAATGATAGTCAAACGGCATAGTCTGAAAGTGAACAGGCGGGAAGCTCTTCTGATTGGGGCGTTGCTCTTTTTTCTGGGCTGCGTTAATCCTTTCGCGCCCGCGTTGGACCATGGCAACTTGACCGGTGATTTGATCACGGAACAGCGTACGCCGGAAGAGGTCCTGACCAACTTCAAGTATTCTTACACTTTCAAGGATTCATTATTGTATGCCGACGTGCTGGACAGCTCTTTTGTTTTTCAATACTTCGATCCCGAACAGGGGCCGTCCGGTTTGTTCGTATCGTGGACGCGTGAAACCGATTTGCGCACGACCGGAGGTTTGTTGCGCACGTTTGACATCATCAATCTGGAATGGCTGAACACAGTGTATTCCCTGCGCGAGGGCGAAGAAGAGATTTTGGCGAAGAGCTTTCGCCTCGATCTCTCCAGCGCGGATTTCAGCTTCACAGCTTCCGGCTTCGCCATTTTCACGTTTCGGTTCAATCACCAGGACCGCAAATGGCGCATCGTGCGCTGGGTGGATGAATCGCAGATTTGAGGGCTTGTTCTCGTTACGCTTTACGTGATTAGCTTGTCAAAGTCAGAATAAAATTCGAACTTTTTATCGCCAACGGATAGATTAAGACCAACTGATGAAAAGACTAAGAGTTTTATCTGTTGGACTTAATCTATCCGTTGGAGCCGCCCACAGGGCTACGGTTTTCATCCCGACCCTTCGGGATGAAAATCCGTTGTAGACGTTACACGTGTAAAGTCTAACGTGTAAAGCGTAACGTTTTGATCAGTATCAGCTCATAAAAGATCACGTATGGAGAGCGGAGTGATGTCTGCAACTTGTGAACAGGTGCAGGAAAAGATGGCGGCTTACGTCGATCGCGAAATGGCCGCTGCCGATCGCGATCAAATCGCCGCGCATCTCGGACAGTGTTCCGCGTGCACTGAAGTTATTGCCGTGCAACAACAAGTCAAGGAAGCGCTGCAGCTGCGAGCGCAGCGTATCCCTGCGCCCTTTCATTTGCGCGCGCGCCTGCGCCGCAGCCTCGCGAGCGACATGAGTTTTGGTGTGGCGCTCAAAAAGATTTTCGTGTTATATCCCGCCCAGGCTGCGGCGGCTGCGGCCGGCGCCATCGCCGTGGTGATTGCAGCCACAGTACTGAGCGGGCGGCTTGGGGGCAGCTTTATCGATCCAATTTCCTTTCATGCAGAGGCAGTGATTGTGGGGAGAATTATTTGCGCGGATTGCGCATTGATGGAAAAAACACGCACTCTCGTTCCGCATACGCCCTTGCATCATTTGGTGATTCAAGCGCAGGATGGAAAAATCTGGACCATCGTGCTCTCGCCCACGGGCCAGGAGCTTTTGCAAAAAACCGGCGTGGCCTCCCAGCGCGTGCAGGCCAGGGGCTATGCGTTTCCGCGTGCCGGTTACATTCAAGTGACGGACTTTCAAATCTCGCAGAATTGAATTGAGGAATGCTCATGGCTTTGAGCTACGACAAAATTCTTGCTGCGTTTCGCATTGCCGCAATTCGTTCGTTCCGAATTGGGCATGCTTGCAGAATGACAGGTGCCCGCAAGAGGCAGCGGCATGACCGTGCTTTTGCGAAGCAGGGCTTGCCATTCACGGTCCTGCTGTCGGGCTTGCTGGCGTTTGCGGCAATCACCGCTGCGCAGACAGTGGATTTGTCCCGGCCCGGCATTCCGGCAGAGATCGTCAAGCCGGAGGTCTTCTTTTCATTCGATCGTGCCTACCGCGGCAGTATCGTGCGTGTGGCAGTAGTGGGGCATATCAGCGCTGGGTGGCACGTGAATGCCCATGAGCCTTCCGAAGAATACTTGATTCCCACTGCCATTGCTTTGGATTCCGTTGCCGGCGTAACCATTGAGAAAATCATTTATCCACCAGCCGTGACGCGCACGTTTGCGTTTTCGGAAACGCCGCTGGCGGTTTATGAAGAGCAAGCGGTGATCGGGCTGCAGCTGAGAGTGGCGGATAATTTTTCCGGGGAGCGGCTCACTCTTGCCGGCGCGATCACGTATCAAGCCTGTAACGACATGTCCTGCCTGCCGCCGGCGCAGGCACGCTTCAGCGGCAATATTCCCATGGCCGGCCTGGACCAGCCCGCCAATCTCCTGCATCCGGAATGGTTTGAAAAAATCTCTTATGGTGCGCGCTTGACCGTGCCCAGCGCGCCGGAGAATAAGAATGAAATCGCGAAGCTGGTTGACCAGCATGGTTTCGCGATGGCATTGTTGTTCATTTTTATTGGCGGCTTGGCGTTGAATTTGACGCCATGCGTTTATCCCTTGATTCCCATCACCGTCAGCTATTTCGGCGGCCAGACGGGAGGAAATACGGCTCGTGTTTTCGGTCTGGCGATTTTCTATGTCCTGGGCATGGGCATCACCTATTCGCTGCTTGGCCTCGCGGCGGCCTCCAGTGGTGCGTTATTCGGCGCTGCTTTGCAGAGCCCCCTGGTGCTCATTTTCATTGCGTTGGTGATGGTCGCGCTGGCGTTGTCGATGTTTGGGCTTTATGAAATACAGCCACCGCTCGCGCTCACGCGCAGATTTGGCGGCTCCCGCCCTGGTTATGTCGGCGCGTTGTTCATGGGCTTGACGGTCGGCATCATTGCCGCGCCCTGCCTGGGACCTTTTGTGCTGGGACTACTGACCTACGTCGCGGCTACCGGCAAGCCGATGCTGGGCTTTTGGATGTTCTTCGTGCTCGCGTTGGGTTTGGGCGTGCCGTATCTCTTGTTGGGGACATTTTCCGGTTTGCTGCGCAACTTGCCGCGCTCGGGCATGTGGATGGTGTGGATCAAAAAAGTATTCGGTGTGATCTTGCTGGCCATGGCGGCTTATTTCGTGCAGCCCCTCTTGCCGAATCTGCTCAAAACTTATTTACTGCCTGTGCTTTTGATCGGCGGCGCTCTTTATCTCGGCTTCATGGAATCATCGCAATTCAATTCCAAGGCGTTGTTATGGGTGAAACGCGCGGTTACCGTGGGATTTGCCGGCGCAGCACTGTGGCTCGTTTGGCCGGAAAAAGAAGCGCACGCCGCCATGTGGCTGCCCTATGATGAAGCCGCCCTGGCCGAAGCGCAGCGCGCCGGCAAACCGGTGATCATCGATTTTACTGCGGAATGGTGTCTCGCCTGCAAGGAGCTTGAGATACACACGTTCTCGCATCCGGAAGTTGTGGCCCGGGCCGCGAGCTTCGTGTTCTTGCGCGCGGACTTGACGCAATATGGCTCCGCCTCGGTGCAGAGAATTCTCCGCCAATTTCAAATCAAGGGTTTACCCACCGTCCTTTTTATCGATGCCGCTGGTAATGAAGTCACGCCGCAGCGCGTGATCGGTTTCGTGGAAGGCAAAGATTTCGGGAAAAGGATGGAAGCGACTTTGAACGTGGGTCTGTCTTCAAACTAATGACGGTGACGATGGCAGCCAAACGCGTGAGATTCATCATCAATCCCGTTGCGGGCTTTCGCCGGGACAAAAGCGGTATTATTGCGTCCATTCATCGCCATTGCCGCACGGTTGATTTTGACCTCGCCCTCACCGCGCAACCGGGCGACGGCACACGCCTGGCGCAGGAGGCCGCGGCGCAGGGCTTTGATGTCGCCGTCGCGGTGGGAGGGGACGGGACCGTCAACGAAGTTGCGTCAGGACTCGTGCATACCAACACGGCGCTGGGCGTCATTCCGCGCGGCTCGGGCAATGGCCTGGCGCGAGCGCTGGGCATTCCCATGCGCCCCCGTGCTGCGTTGGAAGTCATTCTCACCGGCACGGAAAGACTAATCGATGCCGGCTGCGCCGGGCATCGCCATTTTTTCGCCGTTACCGGAGTCGGGTTTGATGCGGCGGTGGGCAAACAGTTCAGCGCGGCGCCATGGCGCGGTCCATTTCCTTATTTCTTCCTGGCCGCACGCGAGTTTTTTGCCTATGCACCCGAGCACGTGGAAATCAGACTCGCGGCAGAATCGCTGGCATTGGAACCTTTTGTGATTACCATTGCCAACACGAAACAATATGGCAATGGCGCGATCATCGCGCCGTTGGCAAGCCCCGACGACGGCCTTCTGGATTTGTGCATTGTGGAATCGCTTTCGTTGTTGCAGGCCGTCAAATATGTTCCCAAACTTTTCAATGGCACGATTGACCGGACGCCGATTATCAGTTATCGCCGCATCCAGGAGCTTGCCATCGAAAAGCCGGGAACGATTCTGTTTCATGTTGATGGTGAGCCGGTGACGTGCCTGAACCGGTTGAAAATCTCTCTCTTGCCCCGCGCTTTGAAGGTGATTGCTCCCGCCGCTCACGTTTCCTCCTCCCAGCTCGCGCATGCCCACTGATTTCGCCTTGTTGACGTTCGTCAAATATCCCGAACCGGGAAAAGTGAAAACGCGCCTGGCCGCCGCCATCGGCGCGGAGCCCGCTTGTGATCTGTATCGCTATTTCATCGAGCTTACGCTGGCCAAAGCCAGGCTTGTGCCGCACGTTGCACGCTATGTGGCATTTAGTCCGGTGGAAAGACTAAATGATTTTCGCGAGATGTTCGACGACGACGCGTGTTGGTTTCCACAAGCCGCCTTGCCGGATCTGGGAGAAAGAATTCATCATGCGGTGCAAGCGGTTTTGGCGCACGGCCATCGTGGCGTGCTGACCATTGGCAGCGACAGTCCTTCGCTGCCATTGGAGTATTTGGAAAAAGCCGCAGCAGCTCTGGTCGATCATGATCTCGTGCTTGGCCCGGCAGAGGACGGTGGCTATTATTTGATTGGGTTGAAATCAGCACCGCATGTTCTTTTTGAAGACATTGCCTGGAGCACGGCGCTCGTTTTGGAGCAGACGCTGGCTGCTGCTGGGCGTGCCGGCCTATCCGTTTTTCTTTTGCCGGAGTGGTATGATATAGACGATCTGCACACTTTGCGCAAATTCTATTTGGCGGACTCCTGCGCATGGAAACTTCCTTAAAAAACTGCTTGACAAAGCCTCTTTCATTTCTTATTATTGCAGCGTTTTGGAAGGGCTTCCATGCCGGACGTTGAAGTGCGCGATTTGCCCGGGCTTATGAGGAGGACGGTTGGCTGGCCAGGGCCGCAAGGAAAAACTTCTAGGAAAGTCTCACCTTCTTGTCGTTAAAACCCTCGATTTTTCATACAAATATAAAACCGCAGCTTTGGCCGTAAGAGTTGCAGCAACAAGCAAGGATTTTCTCTGGTGAATACCCGCCCGGCGCGGCGTGCGAGCGGTCAGAGGGCAAAGTATTCTTCCCAGGAACGGCAGATTCCTCCCATCCGAAATCTTCGATTGTTTTTTGTTCGTGGGTGCTTCAAAAACTGGAAGGCATGAAGGTCGCTACCCATACGATCGGCGTGATCATGCCTTTTTTTACCGGCTACTTTTACGTCGAGTTGCTGCGCGGCATTCAGCGCGCGCGCGCAGCATAAATTTGATCTGATTCTCTATGGCGTTGATGATCTCCTAAAAAAGGATGCCAGCCTGAAACGCGCTATGCAGCAGCGCCGCGTCGATGGCGTTCTCCTGGTCTCCATGCAACTTTCAGAAAGCTTTGCTGTCGAATTCAAACGCCGCCGCCTGCCTTTGGTCCTGGTCGATGCTTATCACGACCAGTTCGATTCCATTACTGTGAACAATCAGGAAGGCGCTTATGCCGCCACCCGTCATCTGATTCGCCTGGGTTACCGCCACATTGCGATATTCAAGCGATTGGCATCATCAGGGCCGTGAAAGAAGCGAATTGATCGTAACGGCGGAAGTGTATGGCCATCCTCAGCGCCAAACAAAAAAAACAAATTGAAGCTCACGCGAAATCCGAATCGGACGCGGTCATCGCGAAGAAGTTGCGGCTCGATCGGCAGTTGGTTCAGGCTTATCTCGAAACCCGGCGGCAACAGCGGCAGCGGCGTGAGCGCATTTTCAAGGTGGCGGTGTTGATGCTGCCGATTTTGCTGTTGCTCGCGGTCGAACTGATTTTGCGCATGTTTAATTATGCCGGCGATCTCTCGCTCTTCGTAGCCGATGATTCTTTGCCGGGATTTTTGCGCATCAACGAGAATGTCGGCCGCCGTTACTTCTCCGCCGCCGAGGTCACCCCGGAGACTTCCAAGGATATATTTCGTGCGAGTAAGTCCGCGCGTGCCTATCGCATTTTCGTTTTGGGCGAATCCACCACGGCCGGATATCCTTACATGTACAACGGCAGCATGTCCAAGATGCTGGATCAGCGCCTGTTGGATTATTTCCCCGATCGTGAGATTGAAGTCGTCAACCTGGCGATGCCGGCCATCAACAGTTTTTCACTGCTCGACATGATAGACGAAGCGCTCGCGCAACGGCCGGACGCATTGATTGTCTATTGCGGGCACAACGAGTTTTACGGTGCGCTCGGTGCCGCCTCGACCGAATCACTGGGCCGCTGGCGGGCAGTTATTCAACTGTACTTGCGTTTACAGAAACTAAAGCTGATGGTGTTGCTGCGCGACGGCCTCGAAGCGTTGAAGAAGATGCTGGCGGCTGCCCCTCCAGGGGGAAACGGCAACAACACGCTGATGGAGCAGATGGTCGCGGAGGAAAACCTCCCCTATGAAGGAGCGATTTACCGTCGTGCGCGTCGATTTTATCAAGCCAATATGGAGGAGCTTGTGGCGGCGGCGCAGGCACAAGGCGTGCGCGTGATTCTTGCCAATCTCGTCAGCAACGTGCGCGATTTGCCACCGTTCGTTTCGATTTACAGCCCTGGCACTAACCGCAGCGCATATGAGCGCATGCTTTTCCGCGGCGAACAGTTGGCCGCCCAAGGCGAGTTCTCAGCGGCGTCTGCGCTTTATGATACCTTGCAAAAAATCGACCCCTCACCTGCGGCGCTCTATTTTCAGATCGGCAAATGCCAAGAGCGCATGGGGAATTATGCCGAGGCGCACCGCGCCTATGCGCGAGCACGTGACTTGGACGGCTTGCGCTTTCGCGCCACGGCCGACTTCAACACCGCTTTGGCGGAAGTCGCACGAGAGCGTGGCGCGTTGTTGGTGGATATGGAAGCCGCTTTTGCCAGGGCCTCGCCGCACGGCCTGGTGGGCAAGAATCTCATGCTCGAGCACGTACATCCCAGCCTGGAAGGGTATTTCATCATGGGTCGGGAGCTTTGCCGTGCTTTGCGAGAAAACGGTTTTGTATCGCCGACCTGGGAGGAGACACGCAGCAAGCCGGATTCGGTTTATTGGCAACAACGCGGAGTGACTGCGCTCGATGATGAAGTGGCACGAATTCGTATCGCCGTGCTCACGCGCAACTGGCCGTTTGCCCCCAAGGGGCAGACCGCCACGTTCAATTATTTGCCGCGCAATTTGCTCGAGAAGCTGGCCTATTCCACTTGGAAGCGTGAAGACACGTGGGAAAAAGCACACGTCTTTCTGGCGGAGGATTATGAAAAACGCGGCGAGCTCAAGCTGGCGGCGAAAGAGTATGAAGCGCTCATCTTGCAGACGCCTTATAATGTTTCTCCCTATGTGCGCGCCGGCCAGTTGTATGCCCAATTGAATGAGGATGACCGGGCTCTCGATCGCCTGCTGCGCTCGCTGGCGCTCGAACCGACATTGCCAGCGTATCAACTCGTTGGCGCAATTTTGATTCGCCGCCGGCAGCCGGAGCAAAGCATTCCATACCTGGAGAAAGCTTTGCGACTGGCGTCCGATGACGCGCAAACGCTCTTTCATCTCACCGCGGCCTATGTGCTTGCCGGACAGGACGACCATGCGATGAAGACCATGCCCCGGCTGGAACGTCTGCTGCCCGGCAGTCCGCAAGTCGAACAGTTGAAACGCGAATGGGCGAGGCGGAGGCAAGCGAAGCAGCGATGAACGGGAGACGATTTGGAAAGCGGGCCGGGATAGTAGAAAAATTAGAGCGGATCGAGGATCGAAGAGCGAAGATCGAAGATTGTATTTCGAAAGATACGAGTACTCTTTTCTTTTTCCACATTCGACGCTTCATCTTAGCTAGTGCATTGTTCTTTCTCATTTCTTGTGGCAGCAAAGATAACGCCGGACCGGTACTGGCGCGCGTGGGGCCGCGGCAGATTACACAGGCCGGGTTCGAGCGCCGTTTGCAGGAGATGCTGATGCGTGCGCCGCGCGACAATGCACAAATGCGCGAAGCGGTGTTGCGGACGATGATGGACGAGCAGTTATTGCTGCTGGCTGCGGAGCACCGCGGCTTGCGTGAGCAGGAGGATTTCAAGCGCTATTCGGAAGCGGCGCGACTTGACGCCGTGCTCGAAGCCTATCGTGATGCTCTTGTTGAGGAGCGGGTGGAAGTGCAAGAAAACGAAGTCAAACAGGCTTTCCTTCTGGCGTGTGAGCAGGCTGCGGCGCGCCATCTGTATGCACCCACGCTTGCTGAAGCGAATGCCTTATACGCGCAATTGCAGGCGGGTGCCACGTTTGAAGAACTGGCACCCACGGTTTTCAAGGACTATCGCCTCGCGAGCAACGGAGGGTATTTGGGCTATTTCAAGTGGGAAGACATGGATCCCACGTTTGCCGCGGCCGCGCAAATGTTG
>JBIOXB010000042.1:0-4023 GCA_044869275.1 bacterium | reverse complement strand
GAAGTTCTCGACGATGAAAAAGATGATCATGATGAAGTAGGCCTACGTTGAAAACGCCAGGCATGGCGTAAAGCCGTGCTCGAGATCTCCGTGCATTTGTTGGCGCACAAAGTGGCTGCGCACCCGATCAGAGGAGGGTCGGGACGCAGCCATTTTTTAACTGTGGTTAGCGCTTGCAATCTTCTGGAAAACTTGTTATCATCAGTCCACTTCGATTGCGGAGTATTGCACGGCCCTACAACTGCATCATGGTCATTTGCTACCGGCGCTCAGCCTATCACTTTCAGAATTAGATCTTGGTCCTCCGACTAAACAGGCGGCTTTCATGATACGACTGCGACGATCGTACGTACTGCTCGGGAGCGTGATCCTTCCCGCGATGCTCAGCGCACAAACATTTTCCGGCCGGCTTACCAGTTCGTTCTACGCCTTTCAGCGCAGTGATTCGATCAATATTGAATCCAGCCACGCGCGCGGCTATCAGGCCTTTCAATTCGACCTGGCCGGGAAAAATTTCTTGCTGCGCAGCTATGGCCAGTTGGACACGGATTTCAACACCCAGCTCGCCGGCGACGGCAAAGCGCGCATGTACAATCTGTTCCTGGAATGGAAAAACATTGCACAACGCGTCGATTTGCAGTTTGGCCGCCAGCCGGTTTTTGGCGGCGTGGCAGTGGGTACAATTGATGGTGCACAAGTCAAAGTGCGAGCTGCGCCCTGGCTGCGCTTGAAAGCCTTTGGCGGGGGCTTGCTGCCGGCCGATCAGCGCGTTAAAGTGATCGACGAGATCGACCAGAACTACATGGCCGGCGGCCAGGCAGTGTGGACGCCCAAAACGGATTTGAACCTCAGCCTCAGTTTTTTTGATAAACGGCAATTGCGCCCGGGCTACGAGGCGCAACGCGCGGATTCGGTCGGCAACGTGCTCACGCAGTACGTGGAGCCCACCGACCGCGCATACCGTCTCGGCTCGCTCGATGCCTCTTGGTTTGTGAACGCGAAAACTTCCGTTTATGCCCGTAGCGACTATGATTTTCACGCCGAAGAGTTGGCGCGCGTTGATCTTTCCGTGCGCTCGGAAGTTTCGCGCCAATTGATCTTGACCGGAAACTACATCTTCCGCACTCCTCGTCTGCCCTGGAATTCGATTTTTTCCGCGTTCAACGTCGAAGACAATCACGAAGTTGAAGGAGGATTCTATTATCAGTGCCGGCCCGCGCTGCGGTTTTATGGCAATGCCGCCGGTATTTTCTACTCCGGCGACAATTCCGTGCGCCTCACCGCGGGGACAGAGTTGAAATACGGCGGTGTGAGTTACGTGCATCGCGGCGGCTATGCCGGCAATTTGGACGGCCTCAATGCTTCGATTTACTATCCCACACGCCGCGGCTTGTTCATGCCGAGTTTGCAACTCTCCTGGGCCACTTACAAACTGGCGAGCGATGAGCCGGAACGCGAATCGGTTTTCTCCGGGGCCGCCGGCCTGCTGGTGCGGCCCATGAAAAAATTGACGCTCGACGGCCAGTTGCAGCTCTTGAATAATCGCTATTATAAAAATGATGTCCGCTTTATGTTTCGACTGCAGTATTGGTTCTTCACCAAGCTGAGCGCAACATCATGAGGAGGAAGGAAAAATTGTCCAGCATATTGGGCCTACTGGTGATAGCGAACGTATTGCGCGCGGGTGACGACCGTCCCACGTCATGGGGAGATCCCGTGGCGCAGTGGGCGAAAATCAAATTCTCGCACAAACAGCACATTGAGCAAGTCGGCGCGGAATGCAGTACCTGCCACACCGCCGCGCAAACCAGCGAAATAGCCGGCGATTTGTTATTCCCCAAACACGCGGAATGCTCGACCTGCCACGTGGAAGTGGAGAGCGAGAACACGGAGGATTGCAAGTATTGCCACACGGACATTGACAAGCTTGAAGCCTTTGCCGCGCCCGCTCGCGAAGACGTTGTCTTCAGCCACAAGCAGCATCTCGAAGGCCAAAAGCTCGAGTGCGCCACGTGCCACGCCGGTATCGAAAAATCGGATGCGCCCAGCGTGGCTTTTCTGCCCAGCATGACTTCATGCTACTCCTGTCACAATGAGGTAAAAGCCACCAACGCCTGCGAGTCCTGCCACCCCCGGGTGGAGAGCATGCTGCCTTTGTCACATCGTATGCCGGATTGGGCGAAAGAGCACGAGCGTCTGGTGCGCGCCGAGCACACTTCGAATGATTGCGCCTCCTGCCACACCGAGAATTTTTGCCAGACCTGCCACGCCGAGCCCTCCTTGCAGTTCACCAGCGGCGCTCCGCTGCGCAGCGTGCCGGAAAATCGCCCGGAGACCTCGGGTAAAAACCCGTTGGTCATACAGAACGTGCACGAATTGAATTATGTGTTCATACACAGCCTCGATCTGCGCGCCAAGCAGTCGGATTGTTACTCGTGCCACAATCAGCAAACCTTCTGCGCCGAGTGCCATGCGCGCAACCAAGAGGCCGGCTTTGCCGCGCCGTTCCCACTCAGCCATCGCGCGCCGGATTTCGTGCGCCTGGGCACGGGCAGCGGCGGCGGCCAGCATGCCGTGCTCGCGCGCCGTGACATGGAATCCTGCGCTTCGTGCCACGACGTCGAGGGCCGTGACCCGGTGTGTGTCACTTGCCATGCCAATCTCGCGCCAGGAAGCAAATGACCATTGAAAAGGGCAGATTGCAATGAAGAGCATGCCGATAAAGTGGATTTTTGTATTGTTGGTCGCGGCGATGATGTTTCAAGCTTGCAGCGAGCCGCAAGACGCGCCCACCGCGCCGGAAAACCAAGTCAGTGTGCACGGCGAGGGCTGGATGAACAAGGCCTCGCCGGACTTTCACGGCACGGTGCTGGCGCATCAAAACTATAATACTGAAGATTGCCGCCAGTGTCACGGCAGCCAGTATGATGGCGGCGTTTCGGGCGTCTCCTGCTATCAATGTCATGCCAGTTTTCCGCATCCTGCTGCCGGTTGGATATCCGGGCCGGACGCGCACCCGGCGTACTTGAAGGAAAACGGCTATGACCTGCCCTCGTGCCAGCCTTGCCACGGTGAAAACTATGACGAAGTGAAGGTGAATAACTCATGTGTGACTTGCCATACGCAGGAAGGCGGCCCCGAGGCTTGCAATAATTGTCACGGCAATGCGGGCGGCAATGCGACTAATCTCATCAACGCCGCGCCGCCTGAAGGCTTGGACGGCGAAACCGCTCCGACCACGCCGGCAGTGGGTGCCCATCAGGCGCACTTTGGCTATTTCAAAAGTTTGCCTGCGCAGGAGGTTTGCCAGGAATGCCATGCTGTTCCCAACAATTTTTCCGATCCAAACCATGTGGACAGCAATGATCGTGCTGAACCTGTTTTTAGTGGCCCGCTCGGCAACTTGGTGACGGAAGGTGGCAGTCGCGTGCCACAGGTGGTTTATGACTTCAACACCAACAGGTGCAGCAATAGTTATTGTCATGGCAATTGGGGTTTGCGCAAAGCGCAATCGCAAAATGATTTCATTTATGCCGCCGACGTCATGACCGGAAATGTTGCTTCTCCCAATTGGACGGATGCTTCTGCCGCGCCTTGTGGTTCATGTCACGGCCTTCCGCCGACAGGGCACAATCCTTTTCCGCTTACGGCATGTACAACTTGTCACAGCGGCGTCCTCGACGGCTTCGGGGTGATCACCGACAGCACCAAGCATATGAACGGCAAGATCAATGTTTTTACACAAGAGTATCCAATGTTCTGAGCACTGCGGGACGGAATGACAGGCATCACTGCATAGTAACAGATCTTGAAGGGCGGGCTTAAACGCGGGAACTACTCTTGAGAGAAGTTTGCGGCAATGAGTCGAGGTGGCGAGTGCACTGTCACGATAATTCTCGTAACTCCTTGACCATGTTATTCAGAAGCAAACAGACTGTGTGAAAAAGCTTGGTTTCAACGCCGGCTGAGCTTGTCGAAGCCGGATTTTTGAACCTAGCACCCTTCGACAAGCTCCGGGTGCGG
>JBIOXB010000041.1:0-43607 GCA_044869275.1 bacterium | reverse complement strand
GCTGCCGAGATTCATTTTGAACGAAGTAAAATCCAGGGTGTCGAGCGGCACTTTGGGAATCATGACGAAATCATAGTGTGGATCAAAATTCATTTTGATCGCGCGCAGCACCGCATCAAAGTCACGCACCTGGACATTTTCCGAAACCAAGACAATGCATTTGGTGAGGGAGAGCTGATCCGTGCCCATCAACCCCAGCGCGGATTTCATCGCTTCTTTTTGATAGCGCTGCTCGACGCTCACCACGAGCAGGTTGTGAAATCCCGCTTCGTAATAGGCCCACACCGATTTGATTTCCTTGTGAATCAAGCGCGCGAGCGGCCCGAGAATCTGTTGCGTGGCATCGCCGAGAAATTTGTCTTCCATCGGCGGAATGCCCACAACGGTGGCGGGGTAAATCGCCTCGCGGCGGCGCGTGATTTTGTTGATATGAAATACCGGGAAAGGTGCGGCATGAGAATAATGGCCGAAGTGATCGCCGAACGGGCCTTCCGGCCGCGTTTCGTGCAGCGGCACCCTGCCTTCGAGAATAAATTCCGCATGCGCCGGCACGAGCATGTGGATTGATTTTCCTGGCGTCATGGGCACGGGCGTACTGCGCAAAAATCCGGCGAACATCACTTCGTCGATGCCCTCCGGCAGTGCCGCGATCGTCGCCAGCAGCATGGCCGGATCGGTGCCCAGCGCAACTGCAATCTCAAATTCACGCCCAAGCTTTTGCGCTTGATAAAAATGAAAGCCTCCGCCTTTTTGAATCTGCCAATGCATGCCCGTGGTGCGCGCATCGAAAACCTGCATGCGGTACAGACCCACGTTGCGTTTGCCATCACGGGGGTCTTGCGTAAACACCTGTCCCAGCGTCAGAAAGCGGCCGCCATCCTCCGGCCAGCATTGTTGAATCGGCAACAAATCAAGGCGAGGCTCTTCGGTCACTTCTTGCGAAAGCGCGTGCCGGGTTCGCTTTGGCCGTGCGGCCAGAAATCTCTTGACCATCGGCCAGTGGTCAACGACCAAACGCGGCTTGGGCGGCATGGCTTGCTCGACAAAGTGAATCAATTCTTCGCCCAGTTGTTCCGGATGCTTTCCCAAAGCCCATTCAATGCGTCGTTCACTCGCCAATAAATTAATCGCCAGCGGAAACTGCGCGCCTTTGACGTTTTCAAAGAGCAACGCCGGCCGGCCTTCCTGCAGCGCGCGCACCGCGATTTCCGTCACTTCCAAGACCGGATCGACTTCGACTTTGACGCGCTGCAGCTCACCGATTTTTTCCAAAGAACGCGCAAAATCACCCAAAGTTTGAAAGGGCATATATTCTTTCTATTTCAACCCATTAGGCTTTGAATCTCATTCTTCACTTTGATCGGGTTCGAGATTCCCTCGAAAACTACTTCGGCCGCATCACTGGCCGCGCTGCTGAATTCGATGTCGCCGAGATTCAGCAAGCGCTGCAAAATAGACTGCTTCACATTGATGCTGCGCACGTCTTCGACGCGCACGGAGCGCACTTCGCGCGCGATGAGGCCGCGGCGGCTTTCGATCACACCGTTTTCTATGCTGAAGCGCCAGGAAAAATGGCGATAGGCGATGATTGAAATCAACACCGCCAGCGGCATTCCCAGCCACGCGAGCACGAAAACGGCATTGCGCGCGCTGGCCATGCGCTTGGCGTCGATCGTGGTGATGATCATCACGCCGGCCAAAATCAAGCACAGCGACAGCAAACCCCACTGATTGCGCCACGCCGACCGGCCGAGATATTGCATTTTTTATCTCCTCGCCACTTGCTAAAGTAAGTTCGCAAGGTTATAATGCAAAAAACTCGGCGAATCTGCAAGGTGGAATTTGGAGAAGCAATACCATGTTTTTGCAGGACAGTTGGTGGCCTCTTGCCGCGGGGCTGATGCTGCTCAATTTTGGGGCCGGAATTTTAATGGCCTCGGCGCAAACCGCGGAACCGCGCCTGCGTGCGCGTGATCTCGGCGTGCAAGTCGGCATTTTGCCTGCGGGCCCATCGAATGCGCTCACCGACGTTGCCGCCGTGAAAGTCGGGCATTGCACCGTGTGGCAGGGCGACTCCGTGCGCACGGGCGTAACCGTGATCGTGCCAAGCGACGGCAATCTTTTTCAAGAAAAAATTCCAGCGGCGATTTATTGCGGCAATGCCTTTGGCAAGCTGGCGGGTTATACGCAGGTGGAGGAATTGGGCACGATCGAAACGCCGATTGCACTGACGAATACACTAAACGTTGCCACCGCGGTGCAGGCCTTGGTGAAACACGCCTTGGCACAGCCGGGCAATGAAGACTTATTCTCCGTGAACGCGGTGGTGGGCGAAACCAATGACGGCTGGCTGAACGATATTCGCGGCATGCACGTGAAAGATGAGCACGTGTTGCAAGCTTTGCAAAATGCCAAAGCCGGGCAAGTGGCGGAGGGCGCAGTGGGTGCCGGCACCGGCACCAGTTGTTTTGGTTTCAAAGGCGGCATCGGCACTGCTTCGCGGTTTTTGCCGAAAGCCTTGGGCGGATACACCGTGGGCGTTTTGGTGCAAACGAATTTCGGCGGCATTCTGACCATCAACGGGGCGCCGGCCGGGCGTGAGCTGGGTAAGTTTTACCTGCAAGAGCACACACCGCCCCAGGAGGGCGGCTCTTGCATGATTGTCGCCGCCACGGACGCGCCAGTTTCCGTGCGCAATTTGAAGCGCTTGGCGCAGCGCGCCGTGCTAGGCCTGGCGCGCACCGGCAGCGTCATGGCCAACGGCAGCGGCGATTACGTCATCGCTTTCACGACGGCGTATCGCATCCCGCATGCCGTGCCGCGATCTGAAAGCGGCGCGGGTTTATTGCCTCCGGGGCCTCTGCTGCATGATGAGATGATGACGCCGCTGTTTCTCGCTGTGGTCGAAGCGACGGAAGAGGCGGTTTATAATTCTTTGTTCATGGCCACGACCGTCAAAGGCCGCAGCGGACACGTACGAGAGGCCATTCCCCTGGACAGGACTCTGGAGATTTTGCAGCGCTATCAAGTCTTGCATCTGCAAGAAAAACTGCCGGCAGTCAATCAGCATTGAAGAGAAAAAAGCCTCGCGAAGTGAAAACTGGGGATCACAGCTAGAGGATGGAAAAACGCGTTGCAAATGCAGTTGCATGGTTGTATCTTTTCATGCTCCAATCACAAACAATGGTAAGTTAAAATGGAACGGGCCTCCGTGCAAAAGCCTGAAATCATTCGTGAGATTACGCAAAAAATTGCCGCTGAATACTTGCCGGAAAAGATTATTCTTTTTGGCTCGCATGCGTATGGCCAGCCGCATGAGCACAGCGACATTGATCTTTTGATCATCAAGGAAACAGACAAACGCCCCATCGACAGATGGATGGAAGTCAAACGCATGTTGCGAGATCGCAACCGTGCGGTATCGGTCTCTCCTTTGGTTTATACGCCGGCAGAATTGAGTTACCGGCTTTCTATCAACGACTTTTTTATACGGCAGGTATTGGAAAAGGGAAAAGTCCTGTATGGATGACAAGCTGAGACGGCAGGCGCTCGAATGGTTCGACCACGGTGATCATGAAGTTGAAACGGCGCAACTCATATATGATAATCACGGGCATGCAGACGCCATTGCTTATCATATCCAACAGGCAATCGAAAAATATTTAAAAGGCTATCTTGTCCTTCACGGAATCGAGCCACCATGGATTCATGAATTGGATACCCTGTTGACCCAGATCGAAAAGTTTGATTCCGAGCTCTATCCAGTGTAGTATATCGAGCTTTGCGAAAAGGCAACGGGATTCTACCTTGAAGATAGATATCCTCCCGGGCCACCGGTCGAGTATAGCCGTGAAGAAATAAAAGCGGATTTGGACTTGACCTGGCAATTGGTGAAATTACTCCAACAAAAAATCGATTTGGGATCAAGCAAGTGACCGGTCAGTTTTTCGCAGCATAACTTTGCTGCACCGTCTCGATCCACCGCTCCGCCGGGATGAATTCCGAGCCCCAGCCTTTCCATTCCGCCGGCAAGCCTTCCGCTTGAATGGTTTTCAAGTCCTTTCCCGCCTTCATCTTCTGTTGAATGAAATCCGTGGTCTGCAGCAACATGCGGTGATACGCTTTGAGATCGTCCAGCGCCGATACCGACCCGTGGCCGGGAATGATTTTGACGTCTGCCGGCAGCTGCGCGATGACTTGTGCGATGTTCTTGATCAATCCCTGCACGCTGCCGCCGGCGCGCAAATCGACGTATGGAAATTTGCCCACAAAGAAATCATCACCCATGTGGACGACGTTGGCGCCGGTGAAGAAGATGACACAATCGCCGTCGGTATGGCCGCTGGGAAAGTGCATGACCTTGATTTCTTCGCCATTGAAATGAACCGATAGCGACTGCTCGACCGTGATCACCGGCCATGCTTCTTTGGGCTCGGGTGGAATGGGCTGGTCGCCGCGACTTTGTTCCGTCATCAAGCGCTGGCGCACATTGCGGTGGGCGATGATCGTCATCTCCGACCCCAATATGCGATTGCCGCCGGTGTGATCGCCGTGATAATGGGTGTTCAACAAAAACTTCAGCTTGCCAGGATTGATATTCTTCAACGCGGTGCGAATTTTTTCCGCCAGTGGCGCGAATTGGCTGTCGACAATCAAAATCCCGTCTTCACCTGCCGAGACGCCGATGTTTCCGCCGCGGCCTTCCAGCATGTGAACGTTGCCGCGCACCGGAACGGTTTTGATTTCGACGCTGGAAAAATCCTGCTGCTGGAGGACCGGAACCGCCGACAGTGCGAATAGCATGACAAATGTAGCGATTAGAATTCTCCACATGCTTCCTCCTCAGTTTTTGTGAAGTACAATTTCATGATAAGCAGCCAGTTTTCGCCGCGCAAGTTGAAAATCGACAGCCCCATTCTTGCGGATTTCAAATTGACATTCAACGTTTCTTTCTCTAATTTCAGGCATTGCCATTCCGGCGCAGATTCAAAACCATAACTATTTTGCAGTGTATGAAGCCATTTCGTTTCGTTTTCCTACCCTTGGCCTTGCTCGCGATCACAACGCGGGCTCTCATTGCCCAGGACAAGCCGCAACCCTGCTATCAAGTCGGCGACACGATCGCCTCCGGCGTTTTTGTATATGATATGACGGGCGAAAAGCAGCGCCTGCTCGAGCTCAAGAACGCAGACACCAAGTTGATCTACCTGCTGCTGTTCGGCGGGCCGAGCATGAATCCCGCGAGCAGCCATGGTGGATTGTGGTGCGTGGATTCATTCAACGATATGTCCGTGTCCAATTACATTTATCTCAAATACAAGAAGTTAGGCGTGCAAGTCCTGGCGGTGGCGTGCCCGCCGGTCTATGGCGAAGATGAGTATGGCTATACTGCCGGAACCTTTTTGCCTCAGCCTGAAACGGCACAAACATGGAAGGATGAATTTGCCCGTTTCGTGCAGGCGTCCTATGATTTGCAGGGCAACCACGTGATACCGTTCGAGAAAGTCTATTTCGATCCGAAATTTCGTTTGGCGTTCAATTACAAGAAACATGCCAATGGCGTTGCGTTTTCCGATCCGGTTTTGCCGTGGATGGGGAGGTTCAAGCCGAGCACGGACCAGCAAAGCTATTCCGTGCCGGTGATCTGGCTGCTGTCGCCGCAGGGCATTGTGCTGCACGCGCCATTCGTGGGAAATCGTTACGGCACTTCGACACAGCGGATCAACTACACGGTGCGGGAGGTGGAAGCGGCGGTGCAAGAGATTTTGGAAGCTGGTGAGAAGTAGTTGAGGTATTGCGGTTTACGCGGTTTTTCCGCGTTGCCGCAGAGCCTCGATTAGTTCTTTCATATCTGCCGGCAATGCGCTGCGAAAGCAAAGCGATTCCCCCGACGCGGGATGCATGAAACCGAGCGTGTGCGCGTGCAGTGCCTGGCGCGGAAAGCGCTCGAGCCATGCCGCGGCGAATTGCTGGTCCGCCATGTTCAAGCCCTGCAACTGGCTTTTCCTGCCTTCGTATGCCGGATCGCCGAACACCGGATGTCCGAGATGTGCCAAATGCACGCGAATTTGATGTGTGCGTCCGGTTTCCAGGCGCAAGCGCAACAGGCTGTGCGTGCGGAAAGATTCTTCTGTTGCATAATGCGTCACGGCCCACTTCCCGCGCTGTTGGCTCGCCACGATTTTCCGCCGGTCTTTCGTGCTCCTGGTCAAAAAGGTTGAGATCGTTCCTTTTTTCGGCTTCGCAACACCCCAGATAATAGCAAGGTATTCGCGCTGCGTGGTTTTGGCTTTGAATTGCGCCGAGAGCGCCGCATGTGTGCGCTCGTCGCGCGCCACCACCAGCAAACCCGAGGTATCTTTGTCCAGTCGATGCACGATGCCGGGCCGTGCGGCATTGGTTTTTGAAATTTTCTTGAAATGAAACAGCAGCGCGTTCGCCAGCGTGGAGTCGGGATGGCCATAAGCAGGGTGCACGACCAGGCCGGCGGGTTTATCCACCACGGCGAGATACTCGTCTTCAAAAATAATCTGCAACGGCAATTCCTGGGGGATCAAATCCACCGGTGGTTTTTCAGGAAAGTCGATGAAAATCACTTCGCCGGGCAGCACCAGATGGCTGGCTTTGGTGGCTACGCCGTTTACGGTGATGGCGCCGAGCTTGATGAGAATTTGCAACTGCGCGCGCGAGATGTCGGCGACTTGCGCGGCCAGAAATTTATCCAGCCGGACTTTGCCTTGATGGGAAGGAATGGTGATTTGCAAGAGGAGAAACTTAGGTTTCTTTTGAGGTCATACTCGTCCCGCGGCGGGAGGAATCCGTTTTTTCCCGAAGTTGCGGGAGGCGTGCGGGCGCGGGCATGACTTCAAAACGAGGCGCGCAACAACCCGCTCTCAAGATTTGCGCGCGTCACGCCAATTATCATTCTCGTCGCTGGGCGCGGGATCGCTGGCAACAAATGCCGGAATTTTGTTCTTTTCCGGCGGGGTCTCGCGCTCGAGCAGAACGAACCCGATCAGCATAATCATGCCGACGGTGACCGCACTATCTGCGACATTGAACACCGGCCAGCGCGTGCTGCCGATGCCGACGTCGATGAAATCGATGACCTGGCCGTAAGCATAGCGATCGATGAGATTGCCGATGGCGCCGCCCAAAATCAACGCCAGCGCCAGGCGCGAGGCAAAGCGCTCGTGGCGAATGCGGTGGAGATAGTAAAGAATGACCAGGGTCGCAATCGTCGCAAAAATCGTAAAGAAATACTTGCCGCCGATGCGAATGCCAAATGCCATGCCGGGATTTTCGATATAGGTTAGGCGTAGAAAATCGCCCCACAACTCGACAGACTCACTCAAAAAAAAGCGCGCCTTGATGGCGAGCTTGGTGATTTGATCAAGCACGACGATCATTACAGAAATACTCAAAATTCGCATGCGATCCAACATAGTGATTCCAGATTCAGCATTCACTTCTCACACAGCTCCTCTTCCGCAGACCGTAAAGCGTACAGCGTAAGCAAGCCTCGTCAACGGCTGCGTTGCTCGGGAGCATGCACACCCCAAAGGCGCAGCTGCGCCACGCATTACTGCCAGGGCACGCCGCTTTCTTCTTTCATTTTGCAATCGATGCACAAACGGGCATGGGGCACGGCCTCCAGACGGTCGCGGCTGATCGGCTGGCCGCAGTGGTGGCAATTGCCGAAGGTGCCGTCTTCGATGCGCTCGAGCGCTTGATCGACATGATACAGCAAGCGGCCCTCGCGCGTGTGGAAGTAGTACGCCTTTTCGCGTTCCATGTGATCCGTGCCTTGATCGGCCATGTGAAACGAGTAGGAGGAATTTTCCCCGGAGGCGTCCTTTATCGTCGAGCTATTGTCGCCGTTTTTGAAAGCTTCCAATTCTTGCAGCAGCTCGTTCCTGCGTTCCAACAACAGATTTTTGAAAAACTGCAAGTCTGGTGCCTGCATGAGTGCCCTCCTATGAGTTAGTCTTCCAAAATTGCGATCATGAAAGCCTGAGACTCCGTGATGAAGAGCCGAAGAAGTTAATCCTAAAGAATAAAAGCTTTTTGCGTCAATCTCAAGTCTAATTTTTGAGTTTTTCCCGCCCCTTCCAAATCCGTCTGGATTCTGGGCGTTCACCGCAGGTGGAAAAAGATTCGCTCCGTGAGAATTTTCCTGGCCGAACGACCGGGTGCAGATCACACTCGCGCGATGCTGATCGCCACTTCTTCATTGCCTACTTCCCATTCTTCGCGATGGGCGAGATGATTTCTGTCGGAATCAATGGCAGTGCAGGAGTCCGCCAGGGTCTCGTTTTGAATATAAGCCGAGAGCTTTTGCAGCGCTTGCTGCGTGGCGGGCGTGGCGCGATACGCGATGCGAATGCGATCAGTGACCTCGAAGCCAGCGGATTTGCGCATGTTCTGCACCCGGTTGACGAAATCGCGTGCCAAGCCCTCGGCAAGCAGGTCGTCGTCGAGTTTTGTGTCCAGCGCGATGGTGTAGCCGGCCCCGGCAGCGACCGCCAAGCCTTCGGATTGTTGTTCGACGATGCGAACGTCATCCGTGGAGATCGCCAGCGCTTCATTTTGCACCTGGATTTCGGCTTGTCCTCCCGCCTGCAGTTCGCGTACTCGCGCAGAAGGCAACGCGCGGATCGCTTCCGCCACGGCATTCGCCCGTTTGCCGAATTTCGGCCCGAGAGATTTGAAAATTGGCTCGGCTTTCGAAACGGTCAAGGCCGCCGCAGAATCCAGGAATTCGATCTTCTTGACATTCAACTCATCTTGAATCAAAATTGATCCCGCTTGAATCGCGGCGCGCTTGCCGGCTTCCGGTGTCACAACGATGAGACGGCGCAAGGGCTGGCGCACTTTGAGTGCCTGGGCACTGCGCAGCCCTCGCCCGGCGACCACCACGGTGCGCACGGCATCCATTTGTGCTTCCAAGTCCCGCTCGCGGAATTGATGGGCCACATGGCTCGCGGAAGGGAACGCGCAGAGATGCACGCTATCCTCCGCGTGCTTTTGCGCTGCCGTCATGCGGCGATAGACCGCTTCGCTGAGGAAAGGCGCGAGCGGCGCAATCAATTTGCTGACCGTGAGCAAAGCTTCATGCAAAGTCTCAAATGCCGCCTGTTTGTCCTCGCCCATGCCGGATTTCCAAAAACGCCTGCGGTTGCGTCGCACGTACCAGTTCGAGAGATCATCCACCACAAAATCTGCAATCGCGCGGCCGCCGCGCGTGACGTCGTAAACATTGTAGTTTTCTTCCACACGCGCGACCAAGCTGTTCAAGCTCGACAGCAGCCAGCGATCGATCTCGGGCCGCTGCGCCAGCGGAATCGGCTTTTCCGGATAGACAAACTCATCGATGTTGGCATACATCGCAAAGAAAGCGTAGGTGTTGACCAAGGTGCCAAAAAAGCGGCTCACCACTTCTTTCACGCCCTCCAGGTCGAAGCGCGTGGTTTGCCACGGCGGGCTGGTGGTCATCAAATACCACCGTACGGCATCCGCACCGTGTGCGCCCACGACCTGAAACGGATCGACGGTGTTGCCTTTCGACTTCGACATCTTTTGGCCGTCTTTGTCGAGCACCAGCTCGAGCGACACGCAGTTCCTGTAGCAGGGTTTGTCGAACAACATGGCGGCAATGGCGAACAAAGAATAAAACCAGCCGCGGGTTTGATCCACGCCTTCGCTAATGAAATCCGCAGGGAAATTCTGCGCGAAAATTTTTTGGTTTTCGAAGGGATAATGCCACTGCGCGACCGGCATGGCGCCGCTGTCGAACCACACGTCGATCACCTCCGGCGTGCGGCGCGCGAGCTTGCCGGTCTTCGGATGCTGAAAAGTGAGCTCATCAACAAAAGGCCGGTGCAGATCGAAATTGCTCAAATCGCGACCCACCAATTCTGCCAGCTCATTTACGGAGCCGACGCAATAGCCATTGCCGTTCTCATCCAGCCAAATCGGCAGCGGGGTCCCCCAGAAACGCTCGCGGGACAGCGCCCAATCGACGTTGTTCGCGAGCCATTCGCCGAAGCGGCCCGTACCGACTTCGGGCGGAAACCAATTGATCTCGCGATTCAACGCGACGAACCGATCCTTGAAAGCCGTGGTGCGGATATACCACGATTCTTTGGCATAATAAATCAGGGGCGTGCCGTCGCGCCAGCAATGCGGATAACTGTGCGTGTATTTCTCCACCTTGTACAGCCGGCGGTTTTCTTTCAGCGTGCGTACGATTTGCGGATCGGCTTCCTTGAAAAACATGCCTGCCCAGGGCGTGACTTCGGCGGTGAAGCGGCCGCTTTTGTCAATCGGCTGAAAGAAAGGCAAATCGTGTTTCAGGCCGGTTTGATAATCATCTTCACCGAACGCCGGCGCCAGGTGCACAATGCCACTGCCGTCTTCGGTGGTGACGAAATCCGCGAGCACCGAATAATGCGAGCGCTTGGGGCTGCGCAGGAAAGTGAACAGCGGCTCGTAATCAATATTGGCATAGGCGCTGCCTGGTTTCTTCTCAATGATTTCATACGAACCCTCGAGCACGGACAGGCGTGGCTCCGCCAAAATCAGCCTCTCGCCTTGATGCGCGACTTTCACATATGTCACTTCCGGATGCAACGCCAGCGCCACGTTGGAAATCAGCGTCCAGGGCGTGGTCGTCCAAACTAAAAACGAGGTCTGCGGTTCGTTTTTTAGTTTCAATTTGACATAGACGGAGGGATCCTCCACGTCATTATAGCCCAGCGAGACCTCGTGGCTCGACAAAGGGGTTTCGCAACGCGGGCAATAGGGTACGATCTTGTGGCCGCGGTAGATCAGGCCGCGATCCCATAATTGCCGCAGAATCCACCAAATGCTTTCAATGTAATAGTTTTCGTAGGTGATATACGGGTTTTCCAGGTCAACCCAATAACCGATGCGCTCGGTCAGCTCGTCCCAGAGCTGTTTGTATTTCCATACGCTTTCGCGGCACCTGGCGTTGAACTTGTCGATGCCGTACGCGAGAATCTGATCCTTCTTGGTAAATTTCAGCTCTTTTTCGACTTCGATCTCTACTGGCAGGCCATGCGTGTCCCAGCCGGCTTTGCGCTCGACGCGATAGCCCTGCATGGTTTTCAAGCGGCAAGCGAAATCTTTCATGGTGCGCGCGAGTACGTGATGAATGCCGGGCTTGCCGTTGGCCGTGGGGGGACCTTCATAAAACACAAAGGGTTTGTTAGCGGGGCGGGAGGAGATGCTTTTCTTGAAAATATCAGCCTGTTTCCAGAAGGCTAAAACGTCTTCTTCGATTTTAGGGAGGTTCAACTCTTGTGGGAATGGGTCATACATCCGAGGGTGCCTTTAGCTTCGTCTAAGCTATTGAATTGGCCGTATGTTCTGAAGATCGCGGCACTTTTGATTCCATTTCTGATGCTTGGTCTTGATGGTTCAAGCGAGTAGGCCAATCTCCTTGGCGACTGCATATACGTCAAAACTTGGCTCTTGCCAGAACCATTCAGCTTTGAACCAGAAGCCAGGCAAAACTCGTGAAAGTACTTTGCCATCTTGCGGCGCTATAATTTGATAGCGCCGATCCCCACCGAGAGCATATGCTGCCATCCGCTGTTGTGTAAGATCCACGATCCAGTATTCGCGCACGCCTGCAGTCTCATATCCGACGTATTTTTCATGCCAGTCGCGAATAACGCTGTCCGGCGAGACGAATTCGAGAGCGAAATCCGGCGCGCCCTCAATGTGAGTCTTGCGAATGATGTTGGCGCGAGATTTCTGAATAAACATAACATCGGGACAACGCCGCAATCCCTTGCGCAGGCGCACCGGCAGGTTGCCCGTTGACATCACAAATCCGAGTTCGTTTTTTTTCACAAACAGGTTCAGAAGCGTGCCGAACTCGGTTTCGTTGAAACATTGGCCGACTGATTCCGGAGCGATAACAATCACCTCCCCATCGACGAATTCTGCTTTCACATCTTCGTCACCCCACGCTTCGAATTCTTCTTCCGACATCAAGCGCGGCTTTGGCGGCATTGGCATTCTTTTTTCTAATGTCGCGACGCCCATGAGTCCTGCCTGATTTGTTTGTTTGGAGGGATTCAGAAGTTGTCGCTACAATCTCTCAATCACGCGCTTCATGATCAACGTCAGTTTGGGCTCGGCCTCGCCCGCGGTCTTGATGATTTTGGCGATATCCACCGGCTCCAGCGCATCGGGCAGGCAGGAGTCGGTGATCACGGAAAAGCCCAGCACGCGCATGCCACCGTGCACCGCGGCAATGACCTCGGGCACGGTGCTCATGCCCACGATGTCCGCGCCGATGGCACGCAAAAAACGATATTCGGCGCGAGTTTCGAGACACGGTCCGGAGAGCGCTACATACACGCCTTTTTCCACACGAAGTTTTTCTTCGAGCGCAACTTGCTCGGCGAGCGCAATCAGCTCGCGCGAGTAGGGCTCGGACATGTCGGGAAAGCGCGGGCCGAGTTCCTCTTCATTCGGCCCGATCAGCGGATTATCACCGAGCAGATTGATGTGGTCGGTCATGATCATGAGATCACCCGGCGCAAACAGCGGATTCATGCCGCCACCGGCATTGGAGACCATCAACGTGCCGCAGCCCATGGCTTTCATTACCCGCACCGGGAAGGTGATTTGTTTCATCGAATAACCTTCATAGTAATGAAAGCGGCCCTGCATGACCATGACTTGTTTGCTGGCCAGAGTGCCCAAGAGAAGTCGACCGGCATGGCTTTCGACCGTGGACAATGGAAAATGCGGTAAATCGGAATACGGAATAACCGCTTCCGTTTGAACTTCTTTCGCCAGCGCGCCCAGTCCCGTCCCCAGGATAATGCCGATAGTCGGCTGCAATTTCGCGCGTTGGCGGATCACCGCCACGGCTTCTTGAATCTGCTGCGTTAAAGCTCCCATGCGTTGCAATCGCCCTCTCTCCGGCCAAGAAACTGCTTCAGCGTCCCTATTCTTTGCTTTGCTTGGCACGGATTTTTTTCAACAGCTCTTCGCGCTCGGCTTCCTGTTTTTTGCGATCCTCTTCGAGCTTTCTGCGCTCTGCCGTGATGCGATCTTGTTTCTGCTTCTCTGTCTCGATATCCTTGGTCAAAGCGCCCTGGCGCTCGTCTTTCACCATGTCAACCGCGAGATTGAAGTCGCGCACGCGGCCGGTGTGCGCGAATAAAACCGTGCCAATCACCGTGCCCGCTCCGGTGATTGCCCACAATGCCGTGCGGTTCTCACTCTCGGCGTTGCGTTCGACCATGGAGCCCACAAAAAAGCTGGCGCCGAAGCTTAGCGCGCCGCCGCCCAAGGTGTAGAGTAAGAAATTTTTATTCGATTTTTTTGCGTCGACTTCCTGCTGGGTAATGGCTTGGCCGCGATCGTCGACCATCGCCATGCGGGAAGCGCAAGCGGAATAGCTTAAAGTCAGCGCGCACAACACGGCGACGCTGCAAGGCCGCCGGGCAAACTTCCAATTCGACATGATGCAGTTCTCCTGTAGTGATGTCCTATAACGAAAATCCGGCGCGCAGGCCGGGTCCAATACTGTCCTGAATGATGCCTTGCCAATTGTCGAATTTGGCGAAAAATGAAAAAGAACAAAGACCGTTATTCCATAAGCAGTGCAATCCGTGCTTTTTAGCAATGAAATTCAAAATCCAAAGCTCAAAATTCAACTCCTTTTTTGGTTTTTGTGCTTTGACTTTTGGGTTTCCGGCTTGTCCGGCCTACGTGATCAAATGATCTGAAATGCGATTTTCTTTCTTATCTCCGTTCAACGCTTGTTCTTTTACGCCGAGCGCAGATTCCGCTTCCGCCACCGGACGGAATTCTGCAACGGGGCCGCGGCTGTTGTTGCGGCGCGTCACTTCTGCGCCGCGCAAGGCCGTGGGCCGGAAAGTCTCGGGCACGGTCTTATCGGCAGCCGGCGCACTCTTGCTTGCGCCGGAACGTGCGCTCGCTTCAGCGCCCGTAGAGGGCGAGACGGTTGCGGGTGCGCGGTCCGCGCTCGCGCGCAGGGCGTGCGGCGCGGCATCGGGCTCGCCGAAACCGAGATCATCCATTTCCAGCACGCCAATCAATTCGAGCTGGCTTTCCAGCAGATGGCGCAAACGCCGCGCAAACGAGTCCTTTTGCGCGCGCACCAGCAGTAATTCGTTTTTCAAATCGGACAGCTTGGTTTTGGTGTCATGCAGGATTTTTTCGGATTGCATCTCGGCTTCGCGCACGATCATGTCGCCTTGGCGTTTGGCATTTTCTACCGTTTGCTGCAGCGAGATGTCGGCGTTCTTCAAGGCCAGTTTCAGCGTGCGCTCGATTTCCTGGTAATCGTGCAATTGCGTACGCAAACGCACGGTTTCCTCTTGCATGCGTTCCTTGTCGCGCAGCATCGTTTCAAACTCTTCCGCCACCATCTCTAAAAAGGTGTCGACTTCGTCTTTATCGTAGCCGCGCACGGCGCGCTTGAATTCCTGTTTGCGAATGTCAACGGGGGTTAAACGCAAGGTGATGCTCCTACTTTGGTATGAGAAAATAAGTACGCTCGCACGAGCTCATTTGCGCATGACAGCAGCGGGAATTTCCGCAGTCTGCACTGCAGCTTGCGCTCCGGTGAAGTTCTTTATTCGGAAATCATGGGCGTGCTCCGAAGAGCGCACGGCCGATGCGAATCATGGTCGAGCCCTCGGCAATGGCGATTTCAAAATCGTCGGTCATACCCATGGAAAGATGCCGCATAGTGACGTCCTGAAAATGGTGTGCTCTGACGTTCTCAGCGAGCCCGCGAAGGCGCTGGAAGCATTGGCGAATTTTCGAGCTGTCGGGGTCCAGCGCGCCGATGGTCATCAAGCCCGTCACGCGCACCTGCGGATAGCCGGAGAGTTCGCGAATAAAGCTGATCGCTTCTGACGGAGCCACACCGAATTTCGTGCTCTCGCCGGAGGTGTTGACTTGCACAAGAATTTCGATTGGGCGTTGGCGGGCTTCAGCATGCCGCTGCAGGGTTTCGGCCAGGCGAATACTGTCAACAGACTGAATGACATCGAACAATTCGACCGCTTGCCGGGCTTTGTTCGTCTGCAAATGGCCGATGAGATGCCACTGCGGTGCGAGGCCTTTTTGTCGCAAGGCTTCGATCTTGGCCGCCGCGTCCTGCACGCGATTCTCGCCAAGGACTTTCAGGCCATATTGGCAAGCGATGGCGGCATCTTCCGGCGAAACGGTCTTGGTGACTCCGACCAGCGTCACTTCCGCAACATCCCGTCCCGCACGCGCGCAGGCCAGAGCGATACGCGCCTGCACGGCCTTGTAGTTTTCAACGCCAAACCTCACAATGCAAAAATATAGCTGTGAAGTCGTAAAAATGCAATGAAAAACTTGAGCTTGGCGCTAATTCAAAGGGCGGGCGACGACCACGGTGGATTTCGCGTCCAGCAGCACGCCCTGATCGGCGCGCAGGGCTTGGAGGTAGACAATGTAGAGTCCGGTGCGCACGCTTTCGCCGCGATCGTCACGACCATTCCAAAGCGCGGCATATTGTGAGCCGACCGGCTGGTTGTTCAAGAGGTGCCGCACCAGGCGGCCGCGCAGATCATAGATTTTCACTTGCACGGCAGCCGTGGTGACGGGCAGATTGATTTGGAATAGAGCGAAGTCTTCGAAACCATCCTCGTCCGGAGAGAAGGGATTGGGAGAGACGTTCAATGCGACCGCCGTTGGCAATGCGGTCGTCAAAATCGAGTTGGCGCGGCCCGGCGTCGAACCGGAAGGATCGACGCAATTGCTCCAATTGCCGCTGTCCGAGGTGGCAAGGTTCGGATTGATGCGTTCCAATGAAACGCCGGTGGTCCCGCCCCAGCGCGAGCTGAAGCGCAGGGAATCCTGCAGGTCCAGATTGAAATCGAAAATTTCGATTTTGTCCTCGTCATTATTCAACGCCAGCCATCTGGTTGAAAGCACGTGCAGCGCGGCGGCGTGCAAATTGGGAATCGAACCTGCCGCTGATATCACGGCATATTCCCCTGCGTTTAACAGGAGGGTGATCTCCGGCAGCACGGCAGGAGAGGCGGCATCTGCCTCTTGCCAAAGCCATGCAGACAGATTGACCGGTGCCGCACTGCGATTGAAAATCTCGAACCACTCGATTTCACCGCTCGCGGGGGCATAGTGAACTTCATTAATGACAATGGTTTTCGCAGGATATCCCACGGGCAGTTGCGCAACTGCGCGATTGTTCTCAGCAACTTGATCGCGTGTTTCGTGCGCTTCCGCCCAGAGTTCGATTTTTCCGGACGGCGGCTGGGGCCACGAGATCGCCACGTGCATTGAGTCTTCGGAATGGAGCTCCTGCGTGACCGGAAATTCTGCAAGCAAAACCGGGGCTTCCTCCTCTTGCGGCCCAATCACCTCGTAGTAAAACGCGAGCGCGAAGGTTGAGAGAGTGCGCCTGCCCTGATTCCTAATCTTGGCGCTCAATTCGACGGCATCGCCGGCGCGTGGGCGGGCAGGAGAGCATTGCAGCGTCAAAACCGCGAGATCGAATTCGCGTGGACTCACGCTATTGAAGGATGCTGGGGTCGCACCAGGCGCAGCGCGGCTCGGAAGCCAGTTGTTGTGCAGATTCTCTCTTTCAAACCAAATTCTCTCAAGTGATTTTTCCGGCTGGCCCCAGGCATTTTCATAGCGCAGAGAGTCGATAGCCCGGCCATTGGTATCGCGCAAAACGATTACGTCGCCGGTTTGATTCAAAGCCGGAAAACTTGCAGTCAGCGTGATCACGCTATCCGGCAAGTGGTAAAGCCCGGCGAGCTCGCGAGCAGAAGTGACGACGCGATAGCTTTGCGGCGGGAGGGTCGCCGCCGCACTGAATGTGGCGCGACCGCCGGTTTCATCTTCAATGCTCCAGCCTGCCACGGAAATATGCTGTGGCTGCGGATTGAACAGCTCAATCCAATCCGGCAGCCCGCTGGCGGGATCGTACATGATTTCGTTGATCACCACTGTGCTTAGCGCGAAACTGGCGTTCACCTGAGCGAAAGTGGAATCATCCCGCGCGCTCTCATCGCCCGCAGCGTGAAGAATGGCGGCGAGATCGATCCTGCCCGCTGGCGGCCGTTCCCAGGTCGTGACAAATACGATGGAATCCTCAGAAGCCAGCTCGCGGTCGTTTTGAAAAACTCGCAAGAGCGCGGCACTGTTCCAATCCCGTGCACCGGTCGTATCGAAAAGAACGGCAGCGGAAAAACTCGAAAACACGCGGCGGCCGGCGTTGAAAACCGGCACCTCCAGGAGAATGCTTTCGCCGAAACGCGGGCGCTGTGGCACGAGGCGCAGTGGGCCGATTTCCATATTATATCCGCGCGGGCTCACACTGTTGCAAGCTGCCGGTGTCGCGCCGCGCGCCGCACGGCTCGGCCGCCAGTTGCGCTGGTCATTGCCGCGTTCATACCAGATTTTTTCAAGCGATTTCCCTGAGCTGGCCCAATCGCCCTCATAGGCGAGCGAGTCGATCACCGCGCCGCTGAAATCACGCAGCAGAACCGCGTCGCCGCTGTTGTTCAATGAGGGAAATCGGCTGAGCAGAATGACGGAAGTATCCGCCAGGCCAAAAATCCTCGCGACTTCTGCGGAGGAAGTGAGCACGCGGTAACCTTGAGGTGGAATTTCCAAGCGTGGGGCAGGTGTGCTCTTGCTGCTGCTTTCGTCTTCAACACGCCATTCTCCAAACGGCGGGCTGAAGTCCTGCGGGTTGTAGATTTCAATCCACTCCGGCTCGCCGCTGGCGGGATCGAACATGACTTCATTGATGACGATCACCTCGCGCCGCCAGCCTATGGCAATTTGAATGGAGACCGTGTCGTTGCTCGCGTTTTCATCCTGGTCGACCGACAGCGTCGCGAGCAGGCGATATTTTCCCGGCCGCAAATTGGACCCTGGAAATTCCAATGGCATCGTGTCGGCGGCAGCCAAGACGCGTGCAGGAGCCAGATTGCCCAAATAAACCGGCGCGCCAAATTCGTTGCCCGCGGGAATCAAATCGAAGCCAACCGTGAATTGCTGCAAAGCCTTCACCCCCGCGTTGCGCACGGTGACAAAAATCGTCGCAGGCGAGTCTTCGCGCAAAAGCAAGGGCGAGATGCGCAAGCTCGTGGGCACCAGCTCGCCATCGGTTTGGCGCGGTCTCACCGAATTGGTGAAGCCCGGCGTGCCCTCCACTCGCCGGGCGTTTGCCCAGTTTAGGGGAGCATCGTCTTGCGTGAGATTGATTTTTTCATCGGAAATGCCGTCGGGATTCCCGGGCGAGTAAGCGTACCTGGCAATGGTATCGCCGCTCGCATCCACTAAAATGATGGTTTCGGCCGTGCTGTTGGAGAAACCGCCGCTGCCTAAAGTATTGTCCGGGACGGTGAGAAGCAAGGCTTCGGCCGGAATGAGGGAATCATATTGCGTGGAAGATTGAAAATAGCTGGGATCGAGAATGACGGCGTAGTGTAGCGGCGGAATTTTGAGGCCGGTTTGAGGTGAAATGATCTCGTCGAGCGCGTCTTGATCGCCCACCCTCCAGCCTGACAGAGAGACGGTATCCGTTTCGCTGAGGTTGTACAATTCCAGGAACTCGTTGTCATTCTCGCTGCCGCGCGGGTTGTACATCACTTCGGTGAGAATGATCTGCGCGTGCGCGCTCACCGCCAGAACAGCACAAATGCCCAAGAATAGTTTCCGCCCCATATTGACCCCCTTCGATATTTTAACAATGAAGGCGCGCAGATGAAAAGGTTGGTTGCTGCAAAATGCTCAAGCGACCGGCTACAGCGCAATCTGAAAGGCCGCCCGAGACGCCGGAAGCTGAGATTTTGAACAGAAAAACTTTTACAATCAGAGCGAGTTTTTCTCCCATAGCCTGGCACTGCGACGCACCATTTTGCAGCCACAGATAAAAAAAACTTTTCAGAAGATCAAGCAGAATTTTAAGAGTGCCCCAAACTGAGCCGAATTCACTAAAGATCTTTAGCGGAGGCAGTGAAAAGCTCGTCCGCGGATTGAAATTCGTCTCTTCATTTGGTCAACAACATTCGGCGTATGCGATGCATGCTGCCAAACTCCAGGCGATAGTAATACACTCCCGAGCTCAAACGCCGGCCGTCGAATGGCACTTCATGCTGGCCGGGCGGCATTTCTCGATCCAAGATTGTCCTCACTTCCCGTCCCAGAGAGTCAAAAATGCGCAAGCGCACGGCGCCAGCGTCTGGCAAGTCAAAACGGATCAGGGTCACCGGATTGAACGGATTGGGGTGGTTTTGATACAAGTAAAAGTTGCGGGGCACATTTGGATTTTCCGCGACGGTCGTGCCGCTGCCGGTTTTGAATCGAAAAACCTCCGACCATTTGCTGTCACCGATGACATTCGCTGCCAGCACGCGCCAGAAATAAAATCGATTCGGTTCCAAAGTTGCAACGGCATAGGAGGTGTCGGTCAAAGTACTCTCGTCAGCGACGATTGCCGTAGAATCGAACGACAAGCTTTTTGACAATTGCACGCGATAAGCCGTCGCGCTTGTCGCGCGGCGCCAGATGAGGGTAGGTTCCAGGGCGATATTACCCGTATTGTTGCCGGGGGAAGCCAAGAGCGGCGTGGCTGGAAAGCCGGTGGCGAAGCGGCGAAAAGTGGTATAACCACTGGCACCAGCGACGTTTTGGGCTTCCACACGCCAATAATACGTGGCCTGGCCCTCCAGATTCGTGACCAATGCGAAGGTATCCAAAAAACCGGTGGTATTGATCAAAAAAGCGCTTTTGAAGGTGGAGTCCGCCGCCACTTGCAGATTGTAGTACGCAGCACCGGCGGCATAATTCCATCGTAAAGCGACTTGTGCCGGTTGATCGAGGATTCCATCATTCGGTGAGACCAACAGCGGTGCGGCCGGCGGTGAGATAAGCACAATATTGCTGGCCGTGCTTTCATTCGAATTCCGATCGAGCGCGGTGACCGCAAAGTAGCGCTTGCTCGTGTTTTTGATTTGCGCGCTGCGCCCGCCCACGATTTTGGCCATGTTGCGTGGATCATTCAAATCGCCGGGTTGAATCTCAGCGTGATCAAAATCGTAAATGAGGTAGCGCGAGGCCGTGTCACCGTCTGCTGCGATCGCGGGCAGGTCCCATAGCAAACCGCTAATCGGCCGCTCAGGAAGACGTGCATAACGCAGATGGGCCGGCGCGTTCGGCGGAATTTGATCCTTCCACGCCATGCTGGGTGTGAGCGCGGGGTAACGATACAAGTCCGTCTTCAAGCTGTCAGTAAAACCCTTGAGATTGTCGCGCAGCGTGAGCGTGCGAAACAACACACTGCCCTGCACGTTGGCATTGCCGCGATTGGCGCGAATTTGCCGCGGCAGCTCGTTCGCGGCCCAGTTTTGCGGCGGCGCAATGTTGAACGGCGCCAGGCCGGGATAGTAATGCCGGCTGTTCGTTTGCGTGCCCCACCACGGCATGAGCATGCCGTAATCCTGCCCGCCGCCGAAGCGCCAATACAGTTGCGGCGTAATGTAATCGACGATCTGCCGCTGCAGCCAAGCCACGGCGTCGCAATAGATCACGCTGTAAGCGTCCAGACCGGTAATGCCGGCCGGCACTCCGTTTTTCCAAATGCCGAACGGACTCATCCCGAATTTCACGTGCGGCTTGACCGCTTGAATGCTGTCGTGAATCGTCTGAATCAAAAGAGCGACATTGTCGCGGCGCCAGTCGCCGAGATTCGTGAACCCGCGGTTGTAGCTCGCAAAAGTGGCGGCGTCTTGATTGGAAATCTGATTGGGCGGATAGGGATAAAAATAGTCGTCGAAGTGCACGCCATCAACGTCGTAGCGATGAACCACATCCATCACCACGTTGGCGATGTGCTGGCGCGCCTGCGGCAGGCCGGGATCGAGAATCTTGATCGTGCCGATTTGAATCACCCACTCCGGATGCTGCACAGAGACGTGCATGGCGTCGTTGGGATAGTTTCCCACTTGCCGCGAGACGCGATAAGGATTGAACCAAGCATGGAGTTCCATGCCGCGTGCATGTGCCTCTTGCAGCGCAAATTCCAAAGGATCATAAAAAGGCGAAGGCGGCGCACCCTGGCCCCCCGTGAGCCAGTAGGACCACGGCTCCAGCGCCGAGGAATACATGGCGTCTGCTTCCGAGCGGATTTGAAAGACGACGGCGTTCACGCCGTCGTCTTGCAGCTCGTCGAGAATGCGCACGAGCTCCACGCGTTGGGTCTCCGGCGCGAGAAATGGAGAGGAGGGCCAGTCGAGATTGATGACGGTGGCGATCCACGCGCCGCGAAACTCATGCTTGGGAGGAGAGGTTTGTGACAGCAGTGTGACAGGCAACAGTAAAAGAAAAAACCACGGTAGCAATCGTTTCATCGCACCTCCATGAGGATTTGATGAGCGGCTGCCGTCCTTCCCCCTTTGGCACGTTGCAACGAAAAAAAGGCGCCGGATGAATGCCCGAACGCCCGCACGAAAACACCGATAAAAGCCATCCCCGGTTTGCCCAAGAAATCACGCAGTGATCGCAAGCTCTTCGATACGTGATTGTACTGGGCGAAGCTTTTTAATTCTGACAAATACGATTTGCTGCCCTTGTCCTTTGCTTGCTCATGAGTTTGCGTGAAGACCAAGTTGCTTCCTAACTTTTTCAATCGGTATCCGCGTACCGTGACTGCGACGATCAGCCAAATACTTCATCAATTTTTTGTTCCTCACCGTCAGGGCGACTTCTTTGGCGAAGTCATCGCTTTCGCCAACATCGAATCCTATCCAGTTTCCGATGGGAGTCAGCACGAAACGCTCACCCTCTGGCAACTGCAGAATCACTCCGTTCCGCCGCGCCTTACGGAGAAGGCCGTGGAGTGTTTTGGCGCGTGGAGATACGGTTACTGTTTTCATAGTTCTGTCTCTTCACCGTGAATAAACAACTGGTTCCCAACCTTGAAGCCGATTGCTTCAATGCTTACAATCCTCGTGTCCTGCTCAACGTTGTAAAACACTCGAAATCTGCCGATACGAAGCTCCCGATCGGCAACATCATTGTGTCGCAGTTTTTTTCGATTACGCGTTACAACCGTCGGCTCGTGTTGCAATTGCGATTCGATTCCCTTCAACACTTCCTTTTGTTCAAATTTTCTGAGCGCTTGCAAGTCGTCAAGGGCTTCTGCCGTGAATTCAATCTGATACATTGCCGTATAACGTCACAACTGTTTTTTTTAGCACAGGCAAGCGGGTGTCATTTGTTGAGGGAAGATAGGCAGAACATTGCGCAAAAGCAAGCAAAGCGAATGCCGGCTTTGAAAATCTGGAAAGGTTGAAACGAAAAAGGTCGTTGGGAAAAATCACCCAACGCCCAAAAAACGGCGACAAGAGCCGTTCCCGGCTTGCCCAAGAAATCGCAAGTCGTCAATGGGAAATCGCTGAGGGCAAATCGTTATTCCTTTCAAGCGTCATCTTCGTCTTGACACTACCAGTCACCAATCTATCGCATCGCCAGGAATATCCCGCCGCACCGGCGTGGTCACCTCAAAATTGAAGAGATTTTGCGGGTCTGTTAAACGAACCACTTTGATCTCTTTTATCCGGTCCAGCGCGATGACCTCATCGCCAAAGCCATTGGTACGGGTTTGGCTGGCCCAGTAAACGATATTCTTCTGCTCATTTTCATCTTTATACCAGCCGAGAAAAATCACGGAATGCCCTCCTCCCTTTGTCCAGGAAATATTTATGAAATCGCCGGGGCGGGCGTTGTGAGGTTTGAGCTCTTGACCCATTCGAGCATATTGCACCAGTGCATAATGGCTGCCAAAGCCGTCGTCGTTCCATTTGCCCCAGAATTTGACGGTATCTTCCCGGCGCCCGCCGTCTTGCTCCTGCATGCGGAGCGCTTCATAACGCGCATCGTCGAGGCGGTCGTGACCTCCCTGAAAAAGGAGATTCAGTTGCTCGACAAATGCGGCATACGTCGCGCCGCTGCAATAACTGGTGCTTCGCGGCGGCGCCAACAGCATGCGGCCAAAAAGCTGCAAGGGGTATCCCACCGGCGATTCGGCGGGCACGGCTTTGACGCCGATAAAATAACCGCCACCATCTAAGGCCGTCGCCTGGACTTTGTCGATGCCTTGTAGAACAAAATCATTGTAGCCGGTCACATACTTGCCGAAAATCTCCGCATGGCGAGTGTGATGCGTGCCACCAGCCAGATCATCTTTGGTAAGGATGAACCATTCGCCATTGTCTTGCGTCGCCACAAAGGGCTGAACACTTTCCTGGGAATACGCGCCCGTCACGAGCAGCACGAAAAGGCAAATACTGCTTTTTCGAAGAAAAGATTTCATGATCAAATTATCCAACACGAACCGCAATCAAATCTTCACCACCAAGACACGAAGACACAAAGATTTTTTCTTCGTGACTTGGTGTCTTCGTGGTCTAAAAACCTCTATTTTTTGGCACGCATTGTACCTGTTATAGAATTAATATCCTGAAACAAATTGGGCATCCGGCCTGGGTGGCTCGGATGCTCTGCGTGATAACTTCTTAGCATTCAGGCCAAACGTCTGCTGGCGTTTCTGGACGAACCCACCGCCTCTCCGGTCCAGGTCATTTCCCATAAGGCCAACTGACCGGTCACTTTTAAAGCGATCTACCGCGTTGTTAATCTGCTATCGTGACCGGTCAGTGTCATTTGACCTTACTTCACGAGACTCATCCTCCGCGTTTGCTCGAACCCACCCGCTTGCAGCTTGAAGAAGTACGCGCCGCTCGCATGGCCGTTGCTGTCCCACGTGACGGTGTGCCGGCCGGCGTTTTGCCAGCCTTCAGCTAAAGTCGCGACGTGCCGGCCGAGGCTGCTGAAGATCGCCAGCTTCACTTGCGCCGGACGCGGCAGACCGTAGGCAATGGTGGTTTGCGGATTGAAAGGGTTGGGATAGTTTTGCGCCAAATAAAAATCATCCGGCGCCGGCGCGGTTTGCTCAACGCGGGTGCTGGTGTTGAATAACGGCAGTTGCGTGAAATTTTCTTCGAGCACGGCGGCCGGATCGCCTGCCAGCCATTGATCCAAAAGCGTGGCGTAGATCTGGCGATAATCGATCAAATGCTTCAAATCGCCGTTTTCGAGCGCGCCGAGCGAAGGATGCGCGCCGTGCACGCCCCCGCTCACGGGACGGCCGAAAAGAAACATCGGCGCGGCGGTGCCGTGATCCGTGCCCTGGCTGGCGTTTTGTTTCACGCGCCGGCCGAATTCCGAGAAGCAAACGCCGGCCACGCGACCCGCCACGCCCAGATTTTCCAAATCCTGTTGAAAAACGGCAAGCGCAGCGGCCAACCGGCTCAGCAGTGTGCGATGCACGCCGGTTTGATTGGCATGCGTATCAAAACCGCGCAAAGAAACGATATACACGCGCGTGCTCAAGCCGCCGGCAATCATGCGCGCGACAATCGCCAGTTGCTGCGCCAGCGATTCGTCGGGATAGCCCACTAAATTCTCTTTGCTTTGATAGGCCTGCACGATTTCGCCCGCAAATTGAAACGCTGAAGCCGCGGTGTCGCGCAAAAACTCCAGCTCGCGGCCGGCCGGGGTTAGTGGCTCCGGTTGCGGTTGCGGATCGTGACCGCCTCCTTGCCGGCTCACGAGCTGATAAAACTCCAGCGGATTTTGCAACGCGATGCCTTTTTGATCGCGGCCCAATAGCGCCAACGAAGAATTCAATCCAATCTGAATCGCGGGCGGGCCGAAGGTGCCGCAGGCTTCGCCGTCGGGACACACCAGATCGAAATAGCGTCCCAGCCAACCCGTGCTCTCGACTTCTTCCGAGCCCGAGCCGGTAAGCCAAATATCGGTCGAGCGAAAATGCGAGCGATCAGGATTGGGATAGCCTACGCCTTGCACCACGGCCAGGTTTCCGGCGTCATAAAGCGGCTGCAAAGGCGAGAGCGCATTGTTCAATCCCACTTCATCGTTGAGCGGAATCACTTCATTGGCCGCAAGCGCAATTTGCGGCCGCTCCCGATAATAAATGTCATTCCGATAAGGGACGACACAGTTCAGGCCGTCATTGCCGCCCGCAAGCTGCACGAGCACGAGCACGCGGCCGTCAGCCGGATAATTAAAAGCGCGCTGCCCTTTCCCGCGCGACAAGGGTCTGGCGAAAGACCACATCGGCCACACCACGGGCAGCCCGGCGAGAGGCAGCATCACTTGTATGAAATCTCGGCGTTTCATGGATATTTCCTTCAAATAATATGGAGGTTTTCATGCACGAGCCATTTACTTACACCTTACACGTTACACTTTACACGTGTAACGTGTAAGGTGTAATACCAATCACTCTCGAAGCATTGACACCTTCACACCAAATGAAATTCCGGCTGCCGCATAAGCGCGATGAGAAAGCTCTTGACTTGCTCTTCCGCGCCGGCATAATCCAGCGACCAATCTTCGGGATCGGCGCTGCCCACGAGCAGCACCAGTAAAGCTTCGAAGGTTTCTTCCACCAGCGACACGGCGAGCAAATGCTCAACCATGGCCAGCGCCAATGGTCGCGCTTTGGTTTGACCGAAACTGCGCGCGAAAGCCATGACGTTTAAAGGCGCTAAGCCGTTGTTGCTGCCGGGATTGTCGAGCGTGCCGCCGATGATGAAGGTTTCCGAAAAAGCATTGCGGCTCACGAAGGTGGCGGGTGAAATCCAATCGCGCTGGCCGGGCCAGCCCGCGACATCGGGCGGATTCAGCAAATCTTGATTGAGCTCGGCGGTCGCGGAAAGCAAATAACGCAAATTCACGCGATCCACCGCCAGCACACGTGCATTACTGACGGCCATTTCAATAGGCGATTTGATCAGCGCGCCCACGGCTTGATCGCTGTAAAAAATTTCGTTGCTGAACAATTCATGCAGCACCGGCTTGATTTCGTAATTGTACGCGCGAAAAGTTTGCGCGAGCTGCAGCACGAACTCATCTTTGACTTCGCGATTGAGAAACGCCGCGCATAGCTTGCGGCATATGAATTCCGCAGTGACCGGTTGCGCGAGAATGAGGTCGATAATGTCGTCGCCGTTGAAATTGCCGGTGCGGCCCAGGACCGTTTTACTGCCGCTGTCGTGTCGGCGCTGATTGAAAACGCCAGCCAAGTTGATCGCATCGACTTGCCAGCCGGTGAAGGCGCGCGCAGCCGCTTTGATGTCATCTTCGGCGTAATGGCCCACGCCCATGGTAAATAGCTCGAACAATTCGCGCGCGAAATTTTCGTTCGGTTGCCGGGCGTCGTTGCGGCCGCCGTCGAGATAGATCAACATTGCTGGATCTTTGTACATCGCCTTTAAAAACTCGCCGAAATTGCCGAGCGCGTATCTTCGCCAAGTGGCATTTTGCAGATAAACGAACTGCGCCAGTTGCACGGTGCGAATGTCGGAAGTGAAATGATTGTGCCAGAAATACGTCATGCGCTCGCGCAGAGTGTAAAGCGGAGCCAGCATCAGCGCGAGCCACCAGCCGCGCACTTCATTGAGCCGCTGGCGATTCTGCCTCTGCCAGGCTTGCTGCTCTTCGCGCGTCAGCCGGGCATAGGCTTGACGATCAAAGGGCTCGGTGACCCACGCCCCGGGCGGTTCGGGCAGCGGCGCATCGCTCAGCAAACCGTTGAGCAGATCTTCCTTCTCAAAAGAAAGAAGACTTTGCACGTCAGCCACACTCACGCCAAAACTCGTGCGGCTGAACAAATGGCGGATTTGTCCGGCGCCCCAATTCGCAGGGTTTTGTTGAACATGAGCAAAGGCTTGGGAAGCAGTGAAGGAACCGCTGTTTTGCGGCATGCGTGGGTGCGGCAGATCGAGGATGGTTTTCATGGCTGGCGAGAAATCATCGTCGCGGGATAAATTTTCCAGCCGGGGATCATACCCCAGAAAAGCGCGGCGCGGCGCGGGAGACATTTCATCTGTTGGCCGGCGATCAAAAGCAGCATGGGCGACCTCGGGCATAAGGCCTCCTGACTTGAAGAGAGGTGAAAAAACTGCAGCCCGTGCCAAGGTGTAGTGCAGAGGATTAAATTGGAAAAGATCGTTTTTGTGCGAGCGAAGCTCGATCAGAGGCTTCGAGAATTAGGCGAGAGTAAACTTGACCCCGAAAAGAAGGCCATGGTCGATTAGAACCGCGCATAAATATGCAAATTATTTCAAAAAAGCAAGCGCCGATTTTGCGGCCGCCGGCAAACGAAACTCGATTCTCAATCTTCCCGTGTAATGACCGCCCCCAGTTGCCGCAAACGCCATGCGATGTCTTCATAACCGCGATCGACCAAATCCGCGTGATCGATGGTGCTGGTGCCCGAGGCGATGAGCGCCGCGATCACGAGCGCAATACCCGCGCGAATATCCGGACTGCTGAGCTTCTGCGCGCGCAATTGCGTCGGACCGGTGACCAGCGCGCGATGCGGATCGCACAGGGTGATGTTCGCGCCCATCGCGATCAATTTATCGACGAAAAACATGCGGGATTCGTACATCCAATCATGACAGAGCGTCGTGCCCGGCGCCTGTGTGGCCAGCACGATGAGCGGGCTCATCAAATCCGTGGGAAAGCCCGGCCAGGGCCGCGTTTGAATTTTGCGCGAGGCCGCAGACAATTTTGCCGGCAAAACTTCGAGCGTGGTGCCGCCGGTGAATTGCGTTTGCACACCCAAGCGCTGCAAATAAAGCAAGATTGGCTGCAAGTCCACCGTTTGAATATGGTGCAGGAGTAAATGACCTTGCGTGCACGCACCAGCGATGATCATGGTGCCGGCTTCGATAAAATCTGGTGAAATGTCATGTGTGAAACCGCGCAGCTTGTTTTTCCCTGTCATCACCAAGCGATTCGAGCCTTCGCCCGCGATGGTGGCGCCCATGCTTTTGAGCACCCGGGCAAGATCCGCTACATGCGGCTCGCACGCGGCGTTCTCAATCACGGTCTCGCCGGGAATCGACGCGGCGCACAACATGGCGTTTTCGGTGGCGGTGACGGAGACTTCATCCAGAAGGATTCTGGCGGGATGCGGATCGGCGAGTGTGGCCTCGTAATTGTCATCTGCGCCGATGATCTTCGCGCCCAGTACGGTCAATGCATCGAAGTGCGTGCCCACCGCGCGCTTGCCGATGACGCAACCGCCCGGCGGACCGATCATCGCCTTGCCAAACCGCGCCAACAACGGCCCGAGAAAAAGAATCGACGCGCGCAGCCGCTGCACCAAGTCATTGTTCAAAACGGATTTTGTGGCCGCGCCGCCGATGCTCACCTCGCCCGCGGCTTTGCGCGTGACGGTCTTGCCGAGATCGGCCAGCAAAGCCAGCATGGTTTCGACATCGGTGATGCGCGGCACGTTGCGCAGCAGGCATTCTTCGTCCGTTAAAACCGTGGCGGCGAGAATTGGCAACGCGGCGTTTTTGTTTCCAGCGACAAGAAATTCTCCCTCCAATTTCCGGCCGCCGGTAATGAGAAATTTGGACATGAGATCGAAAGGCAAATTTGGAGAGTAAGAAATCCAAAGCCCAAAAACCAAAACTCAAAAGAGAGTTGTGCGTGAATTGGCAAGGGCCGAAAGAACTGAACGTATTGTCATTGCTTTGGGGCTGCGGGTAGCAATGACAATCTGCCATAGTCTGCTGTGCGAGTATGAGCCTGCACAACTCTTTGAACAATAGAGATCACGTATTTTTGCTTTTCTCATATAAATCATTAACCTCGGCGCTGGCCAGCTCCACCAAGAATTCCGCAATCTTTTGCGTGACCGCAGCAAAATAGCGCTGCCCTTTTTCCGGAGTTGCCGCGCGCGGATCACCCACGCCCGTGTCCTGCGTCGCCTCTGGCCAGTTCCGTGGCGCCCAAGCCCAACCCTCGCGCAAAGCCCGCACTTTGAATTTGCGCTCGCCGCCGTCGCCAGCTTCAGACAGCGGCAGCACCAGCTCCGGGGCGAACAGTTGCATCAAGCTGGTCTCCAATTCTCCGGCATGGTCGCCGGGTTCGGAAAAATAAGTGGCAGCATCGAGGCAGCGATACCAGTCCAGCGTGCAAATGAACAGCTTGTACTTGGGCATCAATTCGCGGATGAAGGGGCGAAAGTCGTTGCCGCCATGTCCGTTCAACACCACCAACTTGCGCAGGCCTTGATGCGCGAGGCTGGCGGCGAGGTCGCCAAGCACAGCGAACTGCGTGCTTGGATTCATATTCAGGGTCAATTTGAGATCGAGCTGTCCGGTGTTCACGCCGAAAGGCACGGTCGGCAACACCACGACGCGCGCGCCCGCCTGCCAAGCCAGACGCGCAGCTTCGGCGGCGATGTGATCGCATTCAACCGTGTCGGTCGAATAGGGCAAATGATAATTGTGCGATTCAGTTGCGCCCCAAGGCAATATGGCCACTTCATACGACGTCTCGCGCACGATCTTCCAAGCTGTTTCCGCTAAGATATAAGGCCGGCCCGGCATGCATCATCTCCCATCAAAGATATTCGACTTCTTCGATCAATTCGAGGCTGAGTTCACTCTTGGCTTTGGCTTTCACCAGCGTGATGAGTTCTGTCACTTGTTGCGCCGAAGCACTGCCGAGATTCTCAATGAATGCTGCGTGCCGCGGCGAGATCACTGCGTCTCCGCGGCGCGTGCCTTTGAGCTTGAGCACGTGTTCGACCAAATATCCGATCGAGGGCGTGGGCAGGCCGAGCCGCTTTTGCTCCTCAGAGGAGAGATTGCGAAAGACACAACCTGGGGATTTTTGCGGTTGCAAAGCCTTGCGTCGCGCCCATTCCACCGCCGTTGCCCGCGCGCGCTCGACATTGCCATAATGCAACGCGAGTTGTGCCCACAACACCGTTTCTCGGGTTTGATGTAGAACACTGCAATCATACGCAAATTGCAAATAACTGTGTTCCACGATTTTGAGTTTGTCTTCTGCTGCGCGAGGATTATACAACAATGCGCGCGCCACCAGATCGCCAAAGAAATGATACCCGCCGTGCATGTTCATGTAAACGGCGCCGCCGACGGTTGCGGGAATGCCGGCGAACCATTGCAGGCCGGTAATGCCCTGGCGCAATAAGTCTTTCATCAGCGGCTCGATCTTCGCGCCGGACTCGACCTGCACCAGGGCCACGGGGGCATCTGCTTCGGAATACATCAAATCATCGACGCGATAGTATTGCTCGCCCAGCGTTTCCAATCTCGCCGGCGAAGCTGCGGAATCTTTCTGCGAGCGGTCCGATGCTGCCTGTGGCTCAACCAGCTTCCAGTTTTTCGCGCGATTTTGAATCACCAATCCGGGAAAGCCTTTATCCGAAACGATCAAATTGCTGCCCCAGCCCAAAATGAAAACCGGAATCTCATGGTCATACGCGAGCTGCAAGCCGGACTGCAGTTGCTCGATCGTCGTGGCGGTTGCGAACCAGCGCGCGGGCCCGCCGACGCCAAGAGTGGTATGATGGGCCAGCAGCTCGTTTTCTTTCAAGTTGGAAAAGTTCTTTTCAATTTGGTTTTTAAAAGTCTTCGGTTCCATATCCGCAAGTATAACAAACAAGTTGAAAACAAAAAAGCGCAATTCTTGCATGGCAGTGATAGTCAAAGAGACATTCCTTTTGCGTGCAGTCATGATCATTCCCACAAAAAAATGCTTGCATCAGACTGAAGTCTGGCATACTTTTTAAATATATTCACAAGACGAGAGAATCATGAACACATTTCTGGAAGCAGAAAAACTGTTGTCCGCTATGACGCGGGCGGAAAAGGCGCAACTGTTGCAGTGGGTGGTTCGTGATTTGGGAGACTCTTTTCCAGGCATTGAAAACAATCCCAATGTATCAGGAGGGGAAGCATGCATCGTGCGTACACGTATCCCGGTGTGGGTGCTGGAGCAAGCGCGAAGGCTGGGAACCGCTGAAGCCGATTTGCTGCTTTCTTATCCTTCTTTGCGAGCAGAAGATTTGGCGAATGCTTGGGCTTATGTACGCTCTCATCGCGAAGAAATAGATGGCCATATCCATGAGAATGAGGAAGCATAAAATATCATGGCCGAATTCTATGCCAATGAAAATTTTCCATTGCCGGCGGTAGAAGAATTGCGACGGCGGGGACACCAGGTGTTGACCAGTCACGAAGCCGGCAATGCAGGACGAGCTATCCCCGATGCAGAAGTGTTGGATTTCGCGCGTGCCCACCTTCTCGTGTTATTGACTTTAAATCGCAAGCATTTTATCCGGTTACATCAACAACAGCCAAATCACGCCGGCATTATCGTATGTACTTTTGATCCTGATTTTACCGGCTTGGCGGCTCGAATCGATTCTGCTCTCCAAGAGAACCCACAAGTTTCCGGCCAACTTATTCGCATCAATCGACTTTCGTCGATCAGGTAAATCTGCGCACGGTCTTCATGGAAGTCAACGCGACCGGCTAGAGTCCTTCAAACAAATCTCGAGCGCGCGCTTGTCTTTGAATGCTTGGTGCCATTGCAGCTCTTATCGTTATAAATTGTTGGTTTAAACCTTCGATGGCCACAGCACCAGCTTTTCGCCTTCGCGCTCGAAGCCGCCTTGCACGAACGTGCCGGCAAATACACATTCTGCCGCAGGCGCATCATTCACCTCCAGAATTTCAAGGCGCGGCCGTGGGCGAAGAGCGGCAGGCAGTTGCAGCCAGACTTTCAAATGCGCGATGAGCGCCTCGACATACTCGGCGCGCCAATCCGGCCGCGTCCACAAACGCGCGCCGTAGTTTTCGCCGTAGAGCACGGGATTTTCTTCCACGAGCAACAAATGATTGCCTGCCGCACGCACGATGCTGAGACTGTTGCCATTGCTGTCGCGCAAATTCCAAGGCACGGCGTCGCCAAACGGCAAGGCCGGATCTGCCGTGCTGATGAGAGCGGGCGCGGCAATTACCTTCTTTTTTTCAGATTGCAACTGCGCGAGCATTTCCACCGCTTCCGGCAGCGCGAATTGAATGCCCGACAAGCCTTCCACAAAATATCCACGGCGAATCTCGCCCTGCCATTCGAGCCGTTTCAATACTTGAAAAAGCCTGGGCCAGGGCAGCAAGCCATTTTCGCGGCGATGCCAATCTTTCACCACGACACCGTGACGCTGCAAGAGCAAACGCGCTTGCCGCTCCGCGCGCTGCGTTTCATCCACCTCCTTGCCCATGACGGCGAAAGAGTCTATGAGAAACCACCGGCCTTCCTGCAAGGCTAGACGTTCGCGAATGTTTTGCCGCAAGCCATAGCGTTCGCGGCGTTGGCGTTCACGAATTTGCCAGGCCGGGCGCGTGAGCGGCCAATCATTAAGATCAGGCTCCACGCGTGCGGCCGCATTGGCGGGCTGCAATAGTTTCAGAAAGGAGGGATAATGATCGCAGCTTGCCAGGCCGAGATTGGCAAGCTGCGTCAGTCCTTGCTCAACTTGCGCCGAACCCAAGCCGGTTCCGGCAGTGAGATCGCGCAAGAGACTTGCGCCGTTTTCTTTGAGAAATGCAAAAACCGAGCGTGCCGGTTCTGCGAGCGCTTGCGCCAGCTCGAGCAATTCCGCGCGAGAAAAAAACAGGCCGCCCTCGCCGCGCAGATAGAAATTCAAATGCCGCCGGCCTTCTTCGCCGTTGCGATCGGCCTGCACGATGATTTCGCCCGTGGCGATTTTCCCTTCGAAATCGTCGAATGCCCCACTCAGGACCTCGAGTTCAGCCGCGGCGAAACGCGGGCGCAAAATCTCGCGCTCAAAAAAGTGCACCGGCAAACGCACGCCGCGGTAACGCTGGAGTATCTCCGTGAGCGATTGGCCTGGCATGGCAATTTTATGCCAGCGCAAGAGGAAACGATAAAATGTGTCGCGCCCGGCCGGGGCCTCCGTGGCGCGCCGCAAAGCGACCGCACGGCGATACAACTCGGCAAAATTCTCGCGATCACACCATTGCTCGCCTTGCACGCCGGCCACCAATTCGCCGCGCACGAGCTTCTTTTCGGCGTGCAAATCCGCGAGAATTTTGCTTACGCTCTCCACCGGCAACTGCAAGGCTTGCTGCAGCGCTGCCGCTGTCACCGGGCCGCGCGCGGCCATGTAGCGCAGCAGCAATGCGCGCGAGTTTTTTTCATGGAGATGATTTTCGAACAAGTCAACTTCGGTGCGCGCCACCCACCCCCGCCACTTTCCCGACAAGAGCACAACGCGATCGGCCGCGCGCAACTGCTGCAGCCAGGCGGAAAAGTCTTCCTTCGCACGCAGGCGCAAATCTTCCTCTGAAAGCGGCCCGAGTTTTTCAATCACCGCGAACAGCTCTTCTGAGTCGCGCGCTTGTCTTTCCACGGCGAGGTGCTGCCAGCGCGCCTCGGCTTCGGCGGCCAGCTCGGCGGTCACAATGGCCGGAATATGCTCGCGCGCCAAGATGTCGGCCAGCAACTCGCTGCTGACCTCGGCAACGTGGCCGGGATAGCGCGCGCGATCGTCGCCGTACAAATTGCTGGCGAGAAAATTGAACATCAAACCCGAGGCCATGGGCGAGGGAAAGGGCGTCTCGACGTTATGAATCTGAATCTCGCCAGTTTGCAATTTTTGCAGCATGCGGAGCAGGCCGTGCAAATCAAAAACATCCTGCACGCAATCGCGATAGGTTTCCAGCAACACGGGGAAATCCGGGAACCGCCGCACCACCTGCAAAAGATCGGCGGCGCGCAGGCGTTGCAGCCACAACGGAATGCGTTTGCCATTGCGCGAGCGCGGCAAAAGCAGCGCCGAGGCAGCGTTGTAACGAAAGCGCGTCGCAAACAAAGGCGAATCGGCCAGAGCTTCGAGCAGCAGCTGTTCGATTTCCGCGCCGGGCAGTTTGAGCAATTCCAGCAGCAACGCGGTTTGGCCGGCGTCGAGCAGGCGCATGACGATGCCATCGTCATTGAAAGAATACTGCACCTCGGCGTGATGGCGCCGCTCCATCGCGGTTGCCAAGGCCAGGGCCCACGCGCCGTTCACGCGGCCGCCGCAGCAGGTGTGCAACACCACGTGCGGTTCATGCGCACTATCATAAAAAGATTCGAGAATAAACTGGCGATCCGTGGGCAGCGCGCCGGTGTGCCCATGCTGGCGCAGCAAATATTCCTGCAAATTTCTGGCGATGTCCGCATCGGCACGGCAATCTTGCTGCAGCCAGCTCTCGGCCTCGCGCCGGTCGATCTTCTCCAACAACTCCCGCCGAAACGCGGCGACGCGCAGGCTGGTGTCGTAATCGCGATACAGCGAATCGCCTTTCCAAAAGGGCGGCCGCGGCTTGACCGCGCGCACGGGCGATACGATGATGCGATCGTGCAGGATTTGATCGATGCGCCACTCGTTGTTGCCGAGAAAGAACACGTGCCCCACGCGCGATTCGAAGACGAACTCTTCCTCCATCTCGCCGAGCTTGGCGTTGCTGTCTGCGAGATAGACGCTGTAGTAGCCGCGATCGGGAATGGTGCCGCCGCTCATCACCGCCAATAAGCGCGCACTGCGCAGCGCGATGAGCTTGTCGTTCACTCTATCCCATGAAATGCGCGGCTGCAGCGCGCGCATGGGCGCGGAGGCGTAACGGCCGGAGAGCATTTCTAGGACGTTGTTGAAAACCGCCGGGGTGAGATGGCGATAACAATAGCTTTGGCGCACCAGATGGAACAAATCCAGGCGCGGCCATTCGCGCATCGCCACCTCGGCGACAATCTGTTGCGACAGCACATCGAGGCAGTTTTCCGGAACGTAAGTCTCTTCAATGTCGCCGTGCAGCATGTTGCGCACGAGGCAAACGGCGTCGTCGAGATCGTTGGGGTACAGCGGAATGAGGCGGCCTTTGCTGGTGGCGGAGAGCACGTGGCCGCTGCGGCCCACGCGCTGCAATGCCGCGGACACGCTTTTGGGCGATTCCAGCTGCACCACAAGATCGATGCTCCCAATATCTATGCCCAATTCCAAAGCAGAAGTCGCGATCACCGCGGGAATCTCGCCGCGCTTCAGGCGCGCTTCGATGTCATAACGCGCCTCGCGTGAGATACTGCCGTGATGCGCCAACGCCAGCACCGCTTCCTGGTCGCCGGTGCGCTCACGGTGTTTTTCATTTAACAGACGTGCAACACGCTCGGTTTGTGCGCGCATGTTGACGAAGGCCAGGGTCGTGCGATGGCCGGCAATCAATGCGTAAAGCTTGTCGATCACCTTCGGCCAGATGCTCGCCTCCGGCAGATCGCCGAAATCTTCTGTTGGAGCAAGAATCAGCAAATCCATTTCCTTGCGCTGGCCGCAATCGACAATGGTCACGGGACGCGGCGCGGGAATCCCTTCCGGCGAAATTGTCTGGCCACCTAGAAACGCGGCAATGCGCTCCAGCGGTTTTTGCGTGGCGGAAAGCCCGATGCGCACCGGTTCTTTAGCGCACAACGCCATCAATCTTTCGCAAGACAAGCTGAGATGCACGCCGCGTTTGTTGTTGCTCACGGCGTGAATTTCGTCGATGATCAAATAACGCAACTGGCGGAACATCTCGCGGCCCTGCGGCGAAGTGAGCAGGAGAAAAAGCGATTCCGGCGTGGTGATCAAAATATGCGGTGGCTTGCGCAGCATGCTCTGGCGCACGTTGGCGGGCGTATCGCCGGTGCGCACCGTGGCATGAATCGGCGGCGGATGCAACCCCGAGGCCTGCGCCGTGGCGCGAATGCCGTGCAGCGGCTCCTGCAGATTGCGATGAATGTCGTTATTCAGCGCTTTCAGCGGCGAGACGTAAAGCGTGTGCACGCCTTCACGGTTGCGGCTGAAATTCTTTTCGTCCGTTTCCAAGCCGCGGCGAAACAAATCATCGATACACCACAAAAAAGCCGCGAGGGTTTTGCCGGAACCAGTGGGCGCGAGAATGAGCGTATGCTGGCCGGAAGCGATAACCGGCCAGCCCTTTGCTTGCGGCGGGCTGGGGTGCTTGAAGTTTTCCGTGAACCATTGCGCCACGGCGGGGTGAAATGAGGAAAGCACGGACATCGTTTTTCTCTGTGGCTCTCTGTAATACAAACCTGCAAAACTTAGCTTTTTTAGCAGGGTTTCTGGCTTAGAGCCAATCCCAAAAACCTAATATGTCATCCCGTAGGGATCTTGGTTGAATCCAGCACAATACATGTTTCCAAGGCTGATACTGAATCTACCAAGATGCTTCCAGCATGACATAATGAGGTTTTGGGATAGGCTCTTAATCAGCTATAAGTGAGATCCTTGCAAAAAAGCAAACACTAGCTCCAGGCGGATTAAGAAACCACGCGGATAGTCCAGAAATTTCCGTGTGGTTTTTTGATCCGCGTGGAACCATTTTGGTTGCAGCTCAGCCGCGCTGTGAAGCTTTGTGTCTCTGCGTTAAAACATTTGGATGCAACTTACCATGCTCTGATTTGATTTGCAATTGGAAATTTTATGCTTCCTCCAGCTTTCAGCTTGACTTTGCATGACCCCGACCGTATTTTAATAAAACGTTTGCATGAATTCATTGCCAACAATCAAACCGCGCCATGTTCCGCAGCGCACCTGCCTGGCGTGCGGCCGCAAAACCGCGAAAGCGGAATTGTTGCGTCTGTGCCGCCATCAAGACGGGCGAGTGACGATAGACGTGCAACAACGTTTGCCCGGCCGCGGCGCGTATGTTTGCCCGGCTTCTGCGTGCGCGCAGCTCTTGGTCAAGAAAAAGGCTTTGCAGCACGGTTTGCGCGCGCCGGTTTCTGCAGAAGATTATGTGAAGGTCGTGGATTATATTCAGAAACATGTTGCCTGAAGAATTGACAAACCTCATTGGCCTCGCGCGGCGGGCGCGCAAAATTGCGCTCGGCAGCGAGGCGGCGCAAGAGGCCCTGGCGAGACGCCGAGCTGCGCTCTTGATTCTGGCCGAGGATTTTTCCAATTCAACACAGAAACATTGGACGGAAAAATATGCCGGCGTGCCGCGCATTTGCCTCGGAACGAAAACGGAGTGGGGAGAATACTGGGGCCGCAAAGAAGTGGGCGTGATGGCGGTAACGGATCAGAATTTGGCGCAGGGCATGCTGAAAAAAACTCTGCGCGCACAAATGCGCCAGCAGCGGCGTGCAGTGCCTCCGGCGGAGCGGGCACGCGCCAGTGCGATGATCAAACAAAATCTTACAGCGCTCGAAGCTTATCAGCGCGCGCGCACCATTCACACCTACGTCTCCTGGCAAGATGAGGTCGACACGCACGCAGTGATCAGTGAAGCTTTGCAGGCCGGCCGCCGCGTGGCTGTGCCCAAAGTACAACGCGCCGCGCGCACGCTTGTGCATTATTTTATAGATGATTTTTCAGCGCTCGAGGCTGGCGCCTACGGGATTTTGGAACCCAGCGAGGAGAAGGGCGCAAGAAAAGTGGCGGAAAAAAATGCTTTTGATCTCGTGCTCATTCCGGGATTGGCGTTCGACCGGGAAGGCCATCGCCTCGGCTATGGTGCGGGCTATTACGATCGTTTTCTCGCCGAATCCCGCATGCCGAAGATCGGTTTGGCCTTCGCCACACAAGTTGTGGAACGCGTTCCCAAGACCGCGCACGACCAGCGCGTGGATTTCATCGTTACCGAAAATGAGGTCATTTGTTCGGCGTAATGCCTTCAGGCATTTTGAGCGATGAGCGCCAGGCGCCTGAAGGCGTTACGACGAACGCTGAATCATTTAAACACCACCTGCGCCGTGGGGTCTTCCACGTAAACCGCGGCGTGCCCCTCCACCCATTTGCCGGCCTTGAAGTATTGTGATTTGCTGATCATCTTGCCGTCCGCCGTCACCTCACCGCTGCCTTTGACTTCGGTGACACCCTCGGCATTGCCGGTGACGTGTTCGTGGCTGATGAATTTGCCCTCTTCAAATTTCATCGTGCCGTGCGTGTAGAACCCCGCCGTGGTGAAGTAATAAAACGCCAGACTGTTCTTCTGCTTGTCCCAAAACATGATACTCTCGCCGCCGTATTCGCCGTCGTTGACCGAGTGCAGCACGCGAATCGCCTGGCCGTTGAGCGCGCGTTCCCAGCGCGATATGTCAATGGTAGCCTTGCCCTCGCCGGATTGATTGAGTTGGCCTTTCCATGTTTTGCCGAGAAACGGCTTGAAGGCTTTGAGCGGCTCGGCCAAATCTTCTTGCGCGAGAGCAACCGTCGCCAAGCCCAGCAAAGCAAAAACAGTGAGAATTGATTTGAGGCGGTGCATCATTTCATGCTCCTTTCGTGCAACTTTGTAATACAGACATGTGGAATTTCGTTTTTTAACAAAACGGATTCAAAAAACTCAAAAAAATGCCAAAGTGCAAGGGCCGACTTTGGCCGCGGGCACTGTTTGCTTGCCCTAACCGCATGTAAACGCCAATTGATTTTTCAAGTGTCGATGCTTATACTCGGTTCATTCTGTTCTGTTGAACGCGGATCGCGTGGATTTGACGGATGGGCTACGGCCGGCGCAAACCGGAGGTGGAGGAATTAAGCAAGGCATTGCGAACCTTAAATTGAGTTTTCAAGTCAGGACGATGCGTATCTTTTCCTCAAAAGCAAAAATCTGGCTTGCAAATGTGCTTCATCTCTTGTAGAATTGCTAAATCGGCTTCAAACACATCACACGCCAAACATTTTCTGAACACGCCATGACGAACATTCAAATTGCCATTGACGAGCAAATGCTGACGGAAATCCGCCAAGCCGGCAAATCGGCCGGACAAGATATTGCCCAGATCGTTCGCGAAGCGCTTGCGGCCTGGCTCAAACGCCGCGAGGGAACACGTTTCGAACAGGAATGGATTGCGGTTCTCAAGAAAAATCCAGATGAAGCCAACCGCGCCGAGGAATGGCTGGAGACGCAAGCCTGGACCGCGGCATGAAACGGGGTGAAATCTGGCAGGCGGATTTGGGCGCAAAGGCGGGGAAGCGTCCAATCGTGATTCTGACGCGAAGCGCAGTCATTCCCTACCTTAACAAGCTTACTGTGGCTGAAATCACCTCCCAAAACAAGGCTATCCCACCGAAGTGGATATCGATCAAAACACGAATTTGCCCACACCCTCTTTCGTGCAGCTCGATAATATTCAAACCATCCCGAAACAGCGGCTTGATAAATATCTCGGCACGCTCGACGATGATACTATGAAGAAAGTCAGTGAAAAGGTTGTACTGGCGCTCAATTTAGAAGACGCATTCTCCACTTTCTAAATTTTGATGTGAGTATGCCGTAGAGACGTCCCGGCGGGACGTCTCTACATTTTGACTCAAATCATTTTGACTGATAGCTTTAGGCTTTGACATATTTTAACTGGTCATTCGCATTAGGAGTAGGAGCAAAAGTAAGAGAAAAAACTGAACGCACAAAATGAAGATTCCCTCGAGATCGACCCTGCTCCCGCTGCTCTGCGCCATTGCGTTGGCGCTTTTCGGCGGGAATGCCACGGCCTCCAAGCTCAAGCAGCTTCTGCCGGTCACCGACAAAATCCTCATGCTCCATTTTGACGACGGCCATGTCCAACACTATGGCCTCGGGCAAGGCGGCAACGATGATCAAGTCGTCAAATCCGAGCTCTTGCTCATTTGGGCGATGCGAACCGCCACTTACACTCTAAGCAGCGCCAGCGATCCGGATTATGCGACGCCACGCTCTCCGCTCAAAGTCGGCCGCAAAAGCAAGGGGAAGGATTTCAGCTCGATCGCTTCTTCTAATTATCCCTACGTCCTCGAACATTTCATTTATTTGGAATTGCCCTATCCTCTGAAGCGCGGAAAAACCTATCGTCTCCAATTTCCTTATTTGGATCCCACGCGCAGCGACACGGCTTTCGTCTATGATGAATACGTGATGCGCTCGGAAACCATTCATGTGAATCAAACCGGCTATGCGCCGCAAGCGCCGGCGAAATATGCCTACCTGTCGCATTGGATGGGCGATCTCGGCCCGCTTGCTTTCGACGGCTATGCCGCCTCGACCTTTTACATTGTCGAAGAGAAAACGCGAACGGTGTTTTACTCCGGAACCATCGGCTTGCGAAAATCGCTGCAGAACGATGGGCCGGACAGCGGGTGGGAAACGCATGCGCCTTTTGGCAGCTTCACCGGCGCCGATGTGTGGGTGGCGAATTTTTCAGATTTCACCCGGCCCGGAGAGTATCGGCTCTTCGTGGAGCGCATCGGTTGTTCCTATCCGTTTCACATTGATGACGATGTTTATCGCGAAGCGTTTTACACGACGATGCGCGCGCTGTATCATCAGCGCTGCGGCGTCGCTTTGGAAGCGCCTTACACGCAATGGACGCGGCCACGCTGCCATCATCCCGCGGAAACGGACACGGTGATTCTTTCCAACTGGCGCTACTTGGACGGCGGCAACGCGTTCACGCAATTGCCGCAATATGCCACGCCACAAAAGAAACCGTTTTGGGGCGGCTGGCACGACGCCGCGGACTGGGATCGCAACGCATTTCACCTGAACACGGCGCAAGTGCTGCTGCTCGCTTATGAGCTGCGGCCGGAGAATTTTTCAGACGATGAACTGAACATTCCTGAAAGCGGCAACGGCATTCCGGATATTTTGGATGAAGCGCGCTGGGGCGTGGATTTCTTCGAGCGCATGCAGGAAGACGACGGCGCCATCCATGGCGGCATGGAGACTTGGCGGCATCCGGCAACCGGGGTGAGCTGCGTGACGGATACGGATCAATGGTATGCCTACGCGCCTGATCCGCAGGTTTCTTTTCACTATGCCGCCGTCGCCTGCCAGATGGCGCATTGTCTGGAAATGGCGGGGCACGCCGAATTCAAGTCGGAATATCTCCAATCCGCGCGCCAAGCTTACGACTGGGCTGCGCAGCACATTTTGCCGGGTGATGAAATCAAAGTTCGCGACGCGCGGCATCATGCCGCGGCGTGGCTGTTCAGAATCACCGGCGAAGCGCAGTTTCAGGAGCAATTCAAAAAAGACAACGTGATCAAAACCGCGTCCACCGAGCTGGAATTGTGGGAGTCGCATGATCAGCAATGGGGCACGTGGACGTACGTGATGACCGGGCAGCCGGCTATCGATCAAAGCTTGAGAAGCATGCTGGCAAAAGCGGTGGAGAATTGGGCCTACACGGATCATATCAGCGCTGCCGATCGCCGCGGCTACCGTTATGGCAACGACTGGTGGTATCCGATCATGTATGGCACCGCCACCCGCCCGAATATTTTTCCGCTCATGGTGTCGTATGCCATCACCGGCAACAAGAAATATCTCTCCTACTGTTACACCACCTGCGATTATATCCTGGGCGCGAATCCGCTGAACATGTGTTGGGTGTCGGGCATGGGCAAGAAGCATCCGGAAGAATTCATGCATCTCGATTCATGGTTCTACAACACCGAAAAAGGCATGGTGCCCGGGATTATTCCTTTTGGGCCTTATTGGCATGAGGAGGGAACACCAGGCGGGCCCTGGGACGCGCGCTGGGGCATGAAGACGGCGTATCCGCAAGCGAAGCTGTGGCCGTCGCATGAGTTGTGGTTTGAAAACAGATATTGCCCGCCGACCAATGAATTTACTGTGCATGAATCCATTGGCACGGCGGCCGCCGCTTTCGGATTTTTGAGCAAGCCGGGTGGCAAATTTACCAGCGCGGTGCAAGAAAAATTCTCTCCGCAACCGGACTTCCGCTTGTTACAAAATTATCCGAATCCCTTCAATCCTGCCACCACGGTGGAATTCAGCCTGCGCGTCGCCGGGAGAGTGACGATAAGCATTTATGATATTTCCGGCAGAAAAGTTCTCACCCTGCTCGACGAAATGAGGCCCGCTGGCAGGCATGCGGTGTTGTGGGAAGGTAAAGACGAGGGCGGCAATGCAGCCGCCACCGGAGTTTATCTCTGCGTGGTGAAATCGCAGCAGCAAACATTGGCGAGAAAAATGTTGCTGGCGCGTTGAGGATTGCAGCGCCGATGGTTGTCAGTGCGAAATTCAATCTCGGCAGGGAAAGGCTACCGCGTTTGGCGCAACATGCGGTCGGGGAGCACGGCCATGCACCCCGACGAGGCCGCATAACCGTAGGGGCGAGCGGCCCGCTCGCCCCTACAACATTTGAACACGGATAACGCGGATTCAGCGGATTTCCACGGATCAAAAGCTTTGAAAAATCCGCGTTCATCCGTCAAATCCGCGCCCTCCGTGTTCAATGGCTTTTGCCTTGAAGGACCTCAGATTCATCTGAGCACCTTGATCCGCACCGTATCCGCCACCACCGCGCCGAACACGCCGATGCCGTCGCCCTCCAAATGGAATTTGGCTTCGTGAAAGTTGCCGTCTTCTTCCTGCACGTCTTGGTAGGTGATCATGAAATCCGTGTAATTCTTGTCCGCGGCGTAAGCGACTACTTCATACTCGCTGTAAAACCAAAGCTCCCACCAAAAGATGTCGAACAAAGATTGCCCCGAAACTATCGGCGTATCCTGAATCCATAAAACCGAGTTGGTGTAGTCGCCAAAATTATCCTCGACACCCTCCGGCGTTTCTTCGGTATAAGGGTTGTCGTAAATGAAATTCTCCGTCGAAGCCGTTTTCGGCCGCAGCGCAGCGACGTAAAAATCAATGCCGGGGGAGCGCTCGAGCGCAAGCTGAAAATGCATCACTTCTCCGGCGGTATCGCGTTGCCGGTATTGCAGGCTATCGTGATTGAGACCGGAGATGCGAAATCCCTGTTGCGGCACAGTGGTGCGAGCGCGCGTTTGCAAAGATTTCCCTTCCACCACGGCGCGAACTTCGAGCGCGTAAGTCTTGCCATATTCGACGATGAGATCATTGCCCGTGTAACGATAATGCGCCTGATTCAGCCGGTTCCGATTCGGATCGCCCGGCGGAAAAGGCGAATCCTGGAACGCCAGGGGATAACTTTTGCCAGTGCTTTCGTCGATAATTGTAACCTGTGCATCAGAAACCACCAAGTCGGTATTTCTTAGATTGGCGTCGAGCCTGAAGTTTTTGGTGATATGAATGTTGTCAACGTTCTTGCCGGCGATCAAAAAACCTTCCACCACGATTTGCGGCTGGAAACTTTCATTGGTCACTTCGACGACGCCTTTGCCGCAGGAGAGCATTGCTGCGGACAGCAAGGGGAGCATGAAGAAGGTAGATTTGCTCACGATTTATCCTTTCAGAACATCAAACCAGTCAATGTGTAAGAATCAGACTGTGTGAAATCGCTTGGTTTCAACGCCGGCTGAGCTTGTCGAAGCCGGATTTTTTGCGCTTAGCACCCTTCGACAAGCTCAGGGTGCGGCATTCCCATGTTTTCACACAGTCTGAATCCTCCCCCGCATTCGGCACAGAACCACGCTGAGCTACGAGGCCAGCGCTGAGGAAGATTCTTTTAGAATGACAGGTTGAAGATTCAATTTCCTGCTCAGAATTTGAAATTCACCCCAATCGTCGGCAGCAAGGGAAACATGTTGAATTCGTCGACTTGCATCAAGCCGTTCGTGGGCTGATACTCGACGAACCAGACGTTCTTGCGATTGCCGATATTGAAGACTTGAATGAAGG
>JBIOXB010000040.1:0-13525 GCA_044869275.1 bacterium | reverse complement strand
GTGAGCCAACGGCCGGTGCTGCGCTCATAATACCGAGCGCCAAAGCAATAAAGCCCGGTAGCGTTATCAAGCTCCTTTCCGGTGAATTGATACATGCTTTGCTCGGTGCCGGCCGCAAGATAAGCCTGGCCAAAGGGAGAATAATCTCTGCGCATGTCCGTTTGCGAGTCCGGGCCATCCACCAAGCGCGTGCTGCCCAGGTGATCTACATAAAACCACAAATAGCCTTTGGCGGGGTCAAGCTTGGTGATCATTCGGCCCAAAGCATAAATGTATTCTGCTTCGAGATATGTGACCAGCGTTTGAGCATTGTAAGCATACTCCGCCAACACCTGCGGCCCACTGGTGATGTAATACTTGCTGATACTGCCCTCAGTTTTCTTGATATGCTGGCCAAAGGCATCATAGGAATAGGCATTCGTCGTGCCATGCGTGAGAAGATTGCTGCGAAAGTCATAAGTCAGTGCGGTGGAATTGATCAGCTTGGCGCGGCCGGCTTTGTCGTATTGATACGTCGTGACCGTGGCCGCGCCGTTCTTCACTTCTTTGAGCTGGTTATTGATGGGCGTGGGGGTGTTGTAAACATACGTCTGACCCTCGAAGGTGTTGAGATTGCCATTGGGGTCGTAACTGTAGGTTTTGGCGCTGCTGCCACTGGGGGTGAACGTCGTCAAACGATAAAGCCGGTCATAGGCATAATCCATGGTTTGGGCTGCGTCAGTTTTGTGCTTGTACTCCACGTGTTTCAAATTCCCGGCTTTATCGAAATCCGTGGCGCCAGTGGAGTTGAAGTAATAGATGTTGGCGCCGCTTTTTTGATAATCACGCCGCGTGAGCCAGCCGCGGTTGGAGTCGTCTTGATTGGTTTCGGTCACGCCGTTGGCATATGTGATCGTGGTGGGGCGGCTGAGAGCGTCGTAAGTGATATCGGCCACGGGATTCACGGAGTAATTGATCAGCAGCCTGGGCCGCAAGTCGGGAAAGGCCGTGTTATCCGAGCTGTAAAATTGCGAAACGAGATATTTGCCCGCGTCGCCGGCAGCGCTGACCAACGCCAGGCCAAAGTTTGAGCTTGGCGTAGTGACCCACTCCTGCACCGTGCTGAGCGCAATGGGCCAGCTTTTCCAGAATTCGTCATCAGAGAGATTGATCAAAGCCGTGCCCGCAACGGTGGCGTGATAATCCGTGCCCGATTGCATGCCTGCCGCGTTCCACAGAACGGTATTGGGCTGGTCGGCGTAGTTCCAATCGCAACCGGAGGCATTTCCGCCGTTCCACGCCGTGCCCGTTCCTTCCACCCAATTGCGCAGCATTTTGTGCGCTTCAATGGTGAAGCTCGCGGCGGTGCCGGTGTTGGCATACAGAAAAAGCTGGAACGTGGCGGAAGTGATCACAGCGGTTGAAGGAATCGCGGAAAGATCGAAGGAGATCAGGCCGCGGCGCTCGTAGGTGGCTTGGTCCGGCCCGATTTGCAACTGGCCCATGGCGCCGTGATTGTCGTCGCCGTTGTTGGATTTGTAGATGAAGGTGTCTTTTCCTTCGGGCCCGGGCTGAATGGCAACCGAAGGATCGAGCACGATCGTGCCCGGCGGCTGTTTCTCCAGCCATTTCAGCGCCACGCCGGAATGCATGAAATTGTCGAGACCTTCGCTGGAAATGCGCCGCCACATGCGGTGGCTGGAGGATTCTTCAGATGCGGAATCACGGCCGGCTTTGGCAAAGGCAAAATCCGCGGGCAAAGAGAATTTGCCCTGGCCCCGGATGTTTCTAAAATCAACCTGATCTTCGCCTTCATAGTCCAGGCGAATTTTGCCAGTAGGACCTTTCGATGAGACGCGTTGATTCTTTGCAAACGCCTCCAGGCTGTCGGGCACTTCAATGCGGGTTACCAAAACCAAATCGGTGTTGTTGGGGTTCAGGCCCAATGATTGCGGATCTGGGAGATTGTCGCGGGCCTTCTGGCTGAGATAGACGAACTGCTTGAGCTTGGCATCGACATATTGATACTCCACGTCCACGCCGGTGAAAATTTCGGGGTAGCGGATCTTGTATCCATCAACGACCCCTTTTGCGTTTTGCACTTCTTGAATGGGCACCAATTGTTTGGAGGAGCGGCTATAGTAGGCTAGCCGCATTGGCTTAGCACGGAAGCGGGTTTTGTCCGGCAATTCGAAGTCGATGGGATAACCCGCACTATTGAGATCGAAGCCGAAAGACGCGTAATAAAGACCCCTGGTCACTTCGTAATGGTTGCTGTCCGGGGAGGTCACGAGGCGGGGGTCGATGTTTTGGAAATCGCCGTTGGCATCCTGGAAGTGCAGGTAGCCGCTGCTGACTTCCACCGTGAGGGTGTTGTTGTCGGTGTTCAAATAGGTTTTGCTGTTCCACGTGCGCTTGGAGGAGATTTCGATGCCCTGAGCAAGAGAGTATTCCGGCATGGCGGCACAGAGCAGCACAAGAACGACGAGCAGCCTTTGTTTCATGATCGCACTCCCCGAGCTTGCAGCGAGCTTCCTTGACTTTGCGTACTTCGTGTCTTAGCGGTTCATTTTTTGGTCATGGAATCGTATAAACCTTCTTCAAGCGCCCTACGCTGTCATATTGCCGCACAAGGGTGTTGCCCGAGGGATAAATCAATTGCACCTCGCGGCCAAGCAAGTCGTATTTGTGCTTGATGATCTTTTGCGTGACCGGGCTGCCGCCGTCGATGGTGATGCGCTTTTCGGTGAGATTGCCGAATTTGTCATAGACGTACAGGGTGGTATGCTCGGGCGCGGCGTCGCTGTCGTCATTCACTTCCGTTCTGGTGAGCCGGCCCGGGCCGTAGTTGGGAATCGTGTTCGGCACGGCGATCTCCACGTAGCTGGTATCGTAATAATGCTTGATCTTCCATTCGGTCGAATCTCTGCCGTAGGTCGTATTCGATATTTCCGGGGAGGTGGAAGCATCCCAATTGAAATTGTATTCCTCGCCGGTATGCCTGAGCCGGTTCAGCTTGTCGTAATAGAACACCGTGAAGTCGTACTTGCCGGCGTCGAACTGATGGGCGTTCTGGCCGTAGCGCAGATTGCTGTTGTTGTCATACTTCGATTTGGCGAGGCCTTCGTCGGGCGAGTCTTTTTGCATGAGGCGGCCGAAGGTATCGTGGGTGTTGGTCAAATCCCAATCGGTCTTGGCCGAGCCGTACGGCGGCGTACCCCAATAATTGGGCGGCCTCGCGGTCTTGATATTATCGACAATGTCATAGTCATTGACGAATTTGATTTCGCCGGTTACGCCAAACGCATCAAGACCGCCGATCGCCCTGCTCCACTTGTCGAAGAATTGCCTGGTGACCTTTGCCCCGGGGCTGGTTTCCTCATCGGTGATTTGAGTGTAACGAAAAGTGTAGTTGCCGGGGTCGGTGGGAAACGCCGAGGCGCCGTAGTCGTAGGTTATCCAACTGCCACCGTCCATGTGGGTTTGCTTTTTCATGCGGCCAAGCGGATCGTCGAAGAATTCGAATTGTTCGTACAACCCGGTGAGAAAAGAATAATAAGTGTGATTGGCATTCGGGATCTCTTGTGGCTTGTATTGTTTGTCAACCAAACCGATCTCGTTATAAGTTGTTTTGGCAATGATGTCGCTCGTGCCGTTGCGGGTTTGGGTTTGGATATTTCTCCCCAAGCCGTCCGAGTAAGAGGCCGAAGCGAGAACCGGATCCGGCGTGGTATTCGAGCTCAATTCGAGCACGGCGCCATCGATATAAATAGTGCCGGTTTGCGCACCGTCCAAAAAGATATAGCAACGCAGCCTTCTCGCCCAGTCTGTGGTGGGACTGGGCTCGACATAAGTCAGATTGCTGATGCTAACTGATATGCGCTGCCAGGAAGTACCAACGGAATAAAGCTGGGAAGAATTGCCCTCGATGCCGATGCGAATGTTTTTGGTGCCGCTGGCGGTTCTCACCCAGGTAGAAAACACCACGGATTTGCCGATGAGCTTGTGGTATTCAGGATCGTTCGAGGTGTAAGCTCCTTGCTCGTATTCTCCGTTGTAGAAGGTGAAGTGCGCGCCATCCGGGTTGGTGGCTGAAGCGGAATTATCGACGATTTTCAAAGCATAATCGCCGAATTGCGATTGCACTTCAGCGTTATTGGCGATGCTCAATTGGCCCAAAACATAAGGCAGCCATCCGCTTTGGGTCGCACTTGCGCTCCATTCGAAGCTCCAATTCGGGGCGTAATTGCCATTCGGAAAAGAGGCGGTTTCCACGAAATTCGGCTTGGCAGAGGAAAAGGCGTGGTCGCTGAAGGTCGTGGTCGTGAGCGCGGTGCGATCGTCGTTGCGCGTGCGCAGCAAACGGCCGAAGCCGTCGTATTGATTGAAAGTCGAGATGCCATTGGCGTCGATTTGCCGCGTGGGCCGGAGGGTTTGGGGGTCGTACGATTGCGAAGTGCAGATCGCATTAACGGGATAAATGCGAATGTTGTCGAACTGCACGGCGGTTTGATAGGTATAAAACCCGATGCAGTTTCCGTTATAGCGGCTGTTCGTGACGTCTTTGATCAGCAGCCCGTCAAAATAGACTTTAAGATTCGAGCCACTGGCCACGACGCGAAGGTGATGCCAATCGGCGGCGCTTCCAGTCATGTAATAGTAACTGCCGCCGATGACGCCGTCCACAATGTTGTACAAAGCGATGCCGCCGTTTTCAGTGATGAAAACAATGTATCCCGAAGTCCAGGGATCGTGTGCCGGGCTGTCCTTCCTGAAATGAAATGCGCCCCAATCGCCGGGACCGTTACCATCGACGATTCTGACGTCGAATTCGGCAATGTAATTTGGCGACCCGAGCGCAACGGGGTTCGAGCATTGCCCTTCCAGGCCTCCGGCGGAGCTTGTCCAGTGCAAGGCGCCATCGGTTATTGTCCAATAAGCGCCGGTGGTGTACCAGTCTATTGGAATGCCGTCGTCCATGTTGCCGTCTTCAAAATCCTCGACGAAAGTATTGGCATTGGTGGCATTTGCGATGGTCGCTATGGGAGCGGCCCAATTGTAACCCCATTTGGTGGTGGCCGGAACGCTGTTGGCGTCTTCCACTTCGAGGGGCTGGCCATAGCTGTCCCGCGAAAGTACTTTTGAGATTTTAATCCACTCGGCATCACCAGGTGGAAACGTGGCAGGCAAAGAATATGACGAGGGGCTCGATTCCAGCCAATTGTAAGTCGCTTCGGCCGCCCATTTGCCGCTGGAGGCCGGCCATTCTTTCCAGGTTGTTGCTGTGGAGGTGCGTGCATTTGTGTCACCATAGGCATTGAGATAAACGGTATGTTGAGCCATTTGTGAGAGCATATGTTTGGTGTTCATGTCGGCATACTGGGAAAGCGAAAAAGCATAACTCGTGAGGGTTCTTCTGATCGTGCCATCATTGTTTGTTTCCGTTGTATATTGAGGCAATCCATTGCCAGGATCATAGTAAGTGGTGCTGGTTGTCGTCACCCCATCTATTTGATTGTCGATCGTTTGCAATTCATGAAAATAGGCTCCATTACCCTTGTCTGCGGCCACCCAAGTATTCGTAGTGGTTTGTTTGGCTGTCAGTCCTGCCTGATCGAAATGCTCGATTTTTTTTAATGTGCCAACGAGATGGGTGGATTCGATTGTTTCAAAAGTGTATCTGGTTTTGCCGTAATTTCCCGGTAAATCAATCTCGACCCAATCGTGACCACAGTATTCACCGCTGCTATACGAGACAGCGCTCGACCAGGCGAAATTCGTGCGCAACGGAGAGCCGCCCATTTTATCATCGAGATCGATATAATCCACGCGCCAATCCGAAGGGCACCCGGAATTTTTTGCTTCATAGTAAATAATTTTCTCGCCGCCGTCGGGGTAGGTGATTTTTTTCAAGCCACCAGGATTTATTGTGTTAGGGTGATAATCGAAAGCAAGAGGCGGGAGGGGATTTGTAACATTGTTCGGGTCGTAATGCTGGATGCCGGTCAAAACCAATTTGGAGTCGCTGCCAAAACTTCTATACTCATATTGAAACCTGACATCATAAATTAATTGAGCACCCGACAGAGTTGGATCCTTGTTATAAACTTTGATGGATCCAAGACGCTTAGCCGCAAAAAATTCTTGAAAACTATCACTTTGGCCAGGGCCATCGATAAATCCATGATAGCCATTATAGCCATCGGCATAGTCGGTACGATCCTCCCAATTGTATTTCACTACCTTGCCCGTGGTATGATCAGTGATTTTATTCAAATATGAGGCTTTCGTGTAAACAGCATAATTCGTATATGTTTGAACAGGAGAGCAAAGTGAAATATTCGCGACGTATTGATCGCTAATACTTTCTGTTATGTCATCATATTGAAAACTGATCTTATTGCCAAATACATCTTCAATTTCAGTCACATCCCACCGATAGACTTTTAAATCAATTGGATATTTGGCGAGATAAGTTTGACCACTGCAGGTGTAGAACCGGTAAGCCCTGGTTCTGGGATGTGCGAATTTGTATTTTGTGCCATCTTCCATCAAAATTTCCCAGCCGGCAGCTTCTGAAATGAAAACAATCTTCCAATAACGATAATCAGCCAGTTTGTATTCACTTCCTGAGCCCGTTGCGATCAATTGATTTGACTGATTTCGATAAACAAAACGAAGATCGTTATAATAAGGTGCACAAGCCGGGGAGCACTGCCCGGCCATCCCTCCCCAGATATACGGAGGCTCAATCCCCCACCCTAAACCGACCACAGATGCTTGTTTGTTCTGGTTGAGCGCAACCGCAGTTTCTCGAACATCGCTGTCATATGTAAGCGATATGCTATAGCTGATTGCATTCCTTCCCGTTAACGCGTAAAGATCTATTTTAGTCTCAAAGTCGCCTTTAAACAAATTCACATCATTTACAACGCCTGTAAGAAGTGGAGTCAGACTTGGGCCTGTAAAGATTGAAGCGTTATCACCGCTTTGCGGAAATAAATAACGTGCATCAAGGGCTATTGCCAGAGTAATGAAGCACCCAACCCACAGTTTCTTGCACACGGCATACTCCTGTAAGTGAGAAGTGAGAGAATTGTGAGAAAGAGAAGAAGAGAGGAAGCGAGAAGAACCCAATGGCGGTGCACCCTGTCCCACCTTCCCCTGGCGGCGGATTGATTCCCAATAGTCAGGTTAAGCTGACAGTAATGATTTCGAATTTTAATGTCAAGTGTTGTTACAAATATTTAATAAAATTCTCCCAAAAGTTTTTGCCCCATATCGATCAAAAGAAGAATCCGTTAGTATGAAATTTCGAACCTTGTTGCTGGATTCAAGAATTCATCGCCGCTTTGCAGCGTGAATTTCATCGTCAAGTCAATCTTCATAGGAAAAATTCTAGTAAAATAGTGTGTGCAGGACGAATATTTCGACTCTAGAAAGAAGAAACCAAATTAGGCTTTCCATGAGTGCCATAATTTACAGCTCTATTTCAAGAATTTGGCGCGGAGTTTTCATGGTGCAAAAGCTATTGATATGAGTACTCACAATCGTTTTCGTGTCATCGTAATTATGAAGTGGTGTACTTAGCTGGGTTGCGGGAAGCAACGGAACTAGCAGGATGCTGAAAAAGTTTCAAATTGACCGGATTTGTCATTTCCGTCCCGCCGCTGCGGGAGGAATCCACGATTTCATCGCGTTTTCTGGATACCTCCCGCAACGGCGGGACGGGTATGACATCAAAAAGAGTTTTTCAGCATCCTGCTCGAGCACGGCTGCATTAGTTTAGCCCAGAGCCGTAGAAAGGATTCAAAAATAGTTCGGGGCAATACTCGGAAGATTTATGCGCCCGGGCAGTAGTTTCTTGCTTGCACGGTCGCGAGAGATTAACTTAAGGTCACGAATTCATCAATGCCGGAAGCATCAAACCAAAAGAAAGGCCAGGAAATGATCCTGAACAAAACTGAGTTCCTTTTGATGAACAATCCGGTCCGGCCAGTGATCCAGGAAAGCTATGAGATTCCCATCTTGCGTAGAATGCTTACGATCAACACCTGCTTTCACCATGCCCTGGAAATCGGTTGCGGTACTGGTGCAGGAACGTGTCTGATCAAAAAGTACTTTAAGCCCGTGCGCATCGATGCCATTGATCTGGACGAACGAATGATTAGTATCGCTCAAAAAAGGAATGACGATCACTCCATCACTTTTAGGGTGATGGACGCTGCCGCATTGGGTTATCCGGATGATTCATTCGACGTTATCTTTGACTTTGGAATCATTCACCACGTTCCCAATTGGCATGATTGTATTCTCGAACTCGCGCGCGTCTCTAAGGATAGTGGGTATTTATTGCTGGAAGAGCTCGCCATCGAATCATTTTCGGGATTCCCCGGACTATTGTGGAAAAAAGTCCTGGCGCATCCATACGAGCAAATGTTTTCGTTCAGTGAATTGGAAAACTGTCTGGCGGAAGCTGGTTTTGCGAACATCAACAAGAAATACTCCAGCCCGCTAGGCATGCTGAGGCTCATCTCCTTAACCGCAAGAATAAGCAAATCCAGCGCCCGCCTTTGAAGAATGGCTCAATACCATCCACACTTCATGGCGAGTGTTCTCGGTAGGGACGAGGGAGTCGGTGTGTTTGTTCAAAGGTAATCGTGCACGAGTCCTATGCGGTGAGACGCGGTGCTCGCGATGGCACCTGGCGGTCAAGACTGCCACAGAGATTCACCGAAACCAGCGAGAGTCGCCGGGACATTTTGCTGAAAAAACGAGGTTTCGAGATTTTGTCTCATAGAGCAGATCCTCTCCTCCGCTTCATGATCGAAGCTCTCAGCATTCTTCTCGAAGCCCTCAGCCCCCAGCCCTCTGCCCCCAGCCCTCTGCTCCCAGCCCTCTGCCCTCTGCCCTCAGCCCTCCGCTACTCATACCTCAGCGCTTCCACCGGATTCGCCAGTGCGGCGGCAACGGATTTGTACCCGATCGTCAACAGGACAATGCCAAATCCCGCCAGGAGCGCCATTATGAAAATACCCATGCCCAACTCGATGCGATAGGCGAAATCGGAAAGCCAGGCTTGCATGAAGTAATAGGCCACCGGCGCGGCCAGCGCGAAGGCGAGCATGAGCAACAGGGCAAATTCCTTGGAGAACAGCGACAGTATATCCTTAAGGGTCGCGCCCAGCACTTTGCGAATGCCGATTTCTTTCGTGCGTTGCGCCGCCATATAAGAGACCAGGCCGAACAGCCCGAGGCAACCGATGATGATGGCGGCTACGGTAAAAATGTTCATCAGCCGTGCCGTTTTCTGCTCGTCTCCATAGAACTTGACGATGGTCTCATCAAGAAAAGTGTAGCCAAAAACGTAGTCGGGATAAACGGACGACCAGGCTTGCTCGATGGCTGCCAGCGCGCCTTTCATGTTCTGCAAATCGATTTTGATGCCGGCCTGCCAATAGTTGTGTCGCATCAACAAGACCACCGGCTCCAAATTTTGATGCAGCGAGCTCGTGTGGAAATCATTGACCACGCCGGCAATCGGCGCCTCCTGTCCCCAAATCTTGAGGTATTTTCCCAACAGCCCCTCGAGGTTGTCGCCATATCCCGTTTCTTCGGCGAATGTTCGGTTGACAATATACTTTTTCAGTGTATCGGTCGAGGCCATGCCCTCGCCGGCCAACAGCTTCAGCTCGTAGGTCGCAATGTAATCGTGGTCGATGAATTTGAGATTGGTGCGTCCTTCTTTGACTTCGGCGGAGTCGCGCAAGGCATAGTTGCCCGTCCACTTGTTGCCCGAGGCCGCGCCGGTGTTGGAGAAGCTGACGTGCTTGATCGCGGTGTGCTGCAAAAGCTCATTTTTGAGTCGCGCCAATTTCTCCCGTTCGTTAGCCGGCAGTTCCACCTCGACCATGGCTTCGCGATTGAATCCCATATCCGCTTTCTGAAAGTAGGCCATTTGGCTGCTGATCACGATGGTGCAAATAATCAGTGCCTGTGAAATGGCAAACTGAATGAGCACCAGGCCTTTCCTCAGCGGCAGCCCTTCACCATAACGGGTGGTCAGCTTATTCCGCAGCGCTGTGCTCGCGTCGACACCTGATAAGTACATGGCCGGATAAAAACCGGCGCTGACGGTGACCAAAACCAATAGTGCCAACAGGAAGATCGAAAGGACAGCATCGCCGAACAGATGCAACTCTAGGCGATATCCCAGCATGGATTGCAACCGCACCAGCACGATTTCCGCCAGCGCCAAGGAGACCACAATCGCCAACAGCATCACGGTCGCCGTTTCGGCGAGAAAGTGCAGCACGAGTTGGGGTCTGGTGCCGCCGAGCACCTTGCGCACGCCCACTTCCTTGGAGCGTTTGACGGCCAGCGCAGTGTTGAGGTTGATGAAGTTGATGCAGGCCGTGAGCAGCAGGAGTATTCCGATCATACCCAGCGCCAACAGCGTGGATTTGGCAATCGTTCGGCCGCCGAACGTGCCGAAGCGGGTATCGAAATGGAGGCGGCGCAGGGGTTGCAGCGCCATCGTGACGGTTTTCGCTTCGTCTTCTTTTTGATGTTTGAGCAAGAACCCCCCGAGCCGGCTTTCAATTTCCTTGGGGTCGATGCGGGTGGGCAATTTAAGATAGCATTGGGTCCCACTGGAGATACTTCCCCAATTGTCGTTGCCTCTTTCTTTATGATCGTAGGCAATGAGCAAATTCAAAGGAAGATCGCTGTTGGCGGGAGCATCGGCCACGACGCCGGTGACTTGCACTTCGTGGCGGTTGTCATAAATCACGCGCTTGCCCATGGGATCTTCCTGACCGAAAAATTTCTCCGCGATTCCCCGCGAGATGACCATTGACTGGGGAGCGGATAAAGCGCGCTCCGGATCGCCATGCAGCCAGCGATAACTAAAAATCCCGAAGAATTCCGGATCGACAAAGGCCACACCCTTCTCTTCCTTGAATTTCGCGATGGAGCCGTCGTCGCGCTTTATGGCGAACACGGAGGGCGTAAAGTTGGCGTCGACGATGGCAACGTGTTCGATTTCCGGGAAATCGGTGCGCAAAGCTTGCGGCAGAGGATAGGGCACGCCGGGCGTGTGCATGGTTTGGCCGAATTCATGGCTGGTGCGCACCAGGCGAAAAATGCGATCCGCTTCGCGGTGATGCGCATCAAAGCTCAGCTCGTAACGGATGATCATGAAGATCACGAGCGCCCCGACGAGTCCCAACGACAAACCTGCGACGTTGATCAGCGCATGCACCTTGTTTCTCGCCATGCTGCGCAGGGAAAGCTTGATGAAATTCTTGAACACGGTTGTCTCCTTACCGTGAAGATTTGATTTACGATTGACGAACTGCGATCGTCGATTTACGAAGGATTCATCAACTTCTGAAATCGCAAATCGTCAAGCGCTAATCGCCACGAGCACGAGTTTGACGAAATCCACGGGATTCGTCTGCGATGCTCAAATAACGTTTGTCCTAAACTGCATAGGCAGAAAAATGAAGGGAAGAAGAATAGTGTTTGGCACTGTCAAAACAATGCTGGGGGTTGGGCAACAACACACCCCCTCAACAATATTCAGCCTCTTTCAGCCAATTCATCTGACCACAATTTCATACGGATGATCGGGCACCGCGTATTGGTCCGCTTGCGAACCTCGAATTTCGGCAAAGGTGGGAAAGATGCTTGTGGGCGGCGCCTTCTCTTCATATCCCCAGCGCCGCCCGCGGATGATCACGAGCAGCAGGCCGTGCTCATCGCCGAGTGCGCGGAAGTTGTCGTCGCCGCCGCGATATTGTTCCAGCCCGAGAGCCTTTCTCATTGCCAGAGCGGTGTTGGTAACCTCCTCCGAGATAAATGCGATTTCACTGGCATAAAGAATGTCCTGCACAGTAAACGGTCCTGCCGCGCTGTTTTTCAAATCGTGCCGCGCAATGTACTCGATGAGATTCCCCGCCGGATCCCAAAAGAAAATCGAATGCGCGTTCCAATGCCGGAAATGCACCACGTCTTCGGGCAATGCCGGATCGCGGAGATTGGCATTGATGCGATCCAGCGGCGTGCGCGGCTTTTGCCAATCGAGCGCGCCCAGGATTTTATTCTCGGGAATATTGAAGGCAACGTGATAAAAGGGTTCGCCGTGTGCTGGTTGCGCTTGTGCGAATGTTACTGCGGTTAGGCCGCCGGCGACGGTGAATTCCCCCGCTTTTTCTTCGACCAACGGCAAGCCCAGGAGTTCATGATAGAACGATTTCATATTTGCCAGCGGCGCAGCCGTGAGCAGCCGGAGGCGCAGCAGCCGCGGCGTGGCGTTATTGCCGCTCCGCGCAGTTGCGATTTTCGTGCCTCGCAAGGCGAATCCTCCGTGCACGGCCAGCGCCAGGGCTGAGGCGCGATGCAAAAATTGCCGGCGATTCATTTCGATTTTGAGCGCGGTTTGTATGCCCAAAGCACGGCAAATAGACCGCGCCGCCAAGCCACTTCCACGCCAAAGCCCGCGCTCCGCAGCATCGCCATCTCCTCCGGCAAACTGAAATACGAATCCTCCCGGGCCCAAGCTTTGAAAAAGCCCCGCGTCTGCCGCGGAGTATAGGTATGGCGCAGATGCGCCTCCCACAATTCAAACTCTTGTGTGGCGAGCCGGCGGTCTTGTGAGGGCATGCAATCGGCAAGAATCAAAATCCCACCGAGGCGCAAAGCAGCAAAACAGCGGGCATAAAAATTCCTCTTGGAGGCCGGGGCGGCGATGTGATGCAATGCCAGGGAGCTCACCACGGCGTCACATCGGTTCCATTCGAGCTCGAGAAAATCGCTTTGCTTCAGATCCGGCTGGCGGTGGCCGTTGCGACGCAGCCGCCGCCGCGCCCAGACCAGCATGTCAGCATCGGCATCGATGCCGATCAACCGCGCCTGCGGCTGAATGGCTAGGCACCTGGCTGCCAGCGCGCCGGTGCCAATGCCCAAATCGACAAGAACCGGCTGCCGCTTCTTCAGCGAGCGCAGCCGCGATGCAGCTTCATTCAACATTTCTTCGTAATTCGGAATGAAGGTACGGATGCGGCGATCATACTCGGCGAGCTTGATGTTGAGATGTTTGGCGGCAGACATATTGGTTCGCTTCGTGGTTATGGCCCACTATTATTGCATGCGCATGGGCAAGTATTTCAGCTTTGAATAACACGTCAATTGGCAAAGTGTATGGCGCATTGAACCTGGCCAGAAAATTGAAAAGAAATTTATGAAAAGCAAGGGCCTGTTAGCGGCAAAACTTGTTCAACCCGCTTCGGTTTATACAATAACCTCGACCAAGGCGCATATACTCCCATCAGGATTTACAGGATAGCATGATTGACCTTCGTTCCGCAGAATCTCAACGCTGTGGTTGAGCGACGGCTGCGCGGGCAAGCTCAGAAGTAGGGGCTGCTGAAAAACCCATTTGATGACATCTAAAACTGGTCTGGCCCGACGAGGGCTATCGTTCTTTGACAAACTTGGATCAGATTCTGGCGGCCGCGAGCATGATGTTGCGGCTGAATAACGC
>JBIOXB010000039.1:0-9027 GCA_044869275.1 bacterium | reverse complement strand
CTACATCGGAATGGGCAATGGCATTTTTGAATTCCCACCCGTCCGCCAGCTTATCCGCCGTCGTGGGATCGTATTCCAAAATCAGAATCAGGGGCTGGCTGGGGTCGTCGGCATAGCGGTTGGTGATCACCACTTCGCGCAGGCCGTCGCCGTCGAGATCAACAGGCGCGATGCGCAGAGGATAATAATAATCAGCGGGATCGCCGACGCTTTCCAAAATCGTCGTCCATTCATAGCTGCTGGAATCCGCCGGGGAGCCGATGCCGAGATATTCGACGCGATAAATCTGTTCACGAGTCGAACCAGCAATGATGATATCAGAGCGGCCATCACGATCGATATCACCGAGATCACCACCTCGCGCAGAGGCGGCGGCAGAGCCATTCGGATCGAAAGTTCCGACATGCTTGAAATTGTCGGCAGTGAGCGTGGCCACGTCGCTGACATTATCGAGAAAATATAGCACGCCATCGGTCATGGGGAACCAGGCTTCCAAAGCGGGATCGGCATCTACATTCGTAAAAAGCAGTTTGTGGCGGTTGAACGACCCGGGATCGACCGCATTGGGGAAAAGCGTATTGAGGTCAACTTGCAGCTCATAGGTATCCGGTCCCGTGGCTTCGAAAATGGTGAAGCTAAAGAGATCCCAGGTATTGTACCAGATCTCCTTTTTGCCGTCGCCGTCGAAGTCAACGACGTCAATGTCGTACGGGCCGCCGCCTCCGAGTAAGTCTTCGCCGGCGGAAAACTCGACCTCAAAAGAAGCGAAATCATCAAATGTAGGGCTGGTCATTTCCACCACTGCCAGCTCTCGGCGCGAGCCAGTACGCGATTGCGCCAGAATCTCGATCTTGCCGTCACCGTCCACGTCATCCAGCTTCAAACCTGAAGGGCGAAAATCCAAAGCCGGATCTTTGCCAAAATCATAAGCGAAAGTCGGGTTGGCGGGAAAGGCGCCGGCGTCGTCTTGTTCGAAGATGAAAAGCTTGTTGGGGTTGTTGATGGTGGGTACGCCGAAATAAATTTCCCACTTGTTGTCGCTGTCAATATCGCCATAGGTCACGGCCGGGAAAGAATTGGTGCCTTCGGGCATGGTGTAATGCCAGACGTGCGTATATTGGTCGTTGCCGGTGGCTTCATAGAGATAAATATCCAGGAAGCCCGGATCCGGTCCGGCAGGTGAAAGCGTTTCGTCGGTCGCGAACAGAATCTCGCGGCGGCCGTCGCGGTCGAAATCCATCCCCACCTCCACTTTACTGCTGCCGAAATATTCAACTGGCCGGAAATTGCTGTCCGTGCGCGGATTCAACGCCCAGGAAATCTTGAAACCCGGCCCGGTGTTGTACTGCGCTTGTGCCGGTGGCGGCAGCAACAGGGCAAAGAGAAATAGGGCCACGGACAAAATCCCAAAAACCTTTACCGACTTTCCCATCACGTACCTCCGTTTGAGTTGATACAGGTTGTGGATTAAGCAAAAAGAATCGCTGAAATGTCGGGGTTGCGAAGCTCAAAAATCCGGCTTCGACAAGCTCAGCCGGCGTTGAAACCTGGCGTTCTCACACAGTCTGAATCTTGTGAAGCAGCAAACACGGTTACTGGTTTGACTGCTTTTGATCTGTCACGGCACGACGTGACCCGCATCAACCAATCCCAACGCTTCGGAATTGCGGAATGACAAGGCAGGGGGGGAAGTTTGAATGCAAGCCTTGCCGTGCTTGCCAGTCGCGAACTCTTGAGCGAAACTGCTGAACCCTTGGAGTGATACGAAAAGTCAAGAACGACTACTGCAGCAATTTATGAGTAGGGAGCGAAACGAGGTCCTGGGCATGATTGAAGGGAGTGGAGTGGGCAGTCTGTGATTGCCGGAACAACAGCTTGCTTGCGACCACCGTGCGCGCTCTCCCTTCCTCCGCTGCGAGGGTCCTATGCGAAGCGTTGCGAATATATAAGGTTTTGCCGTGTGTGTCAAGTGCTTTCGTAGCAAACCCCCTTGGGGCCATCATGTACGCGCTTAGGCAAACAAACTTAGAATAAAATTCTAAAAGTTTAGCCCACGGAAATGGAACGGAAAGAAGCTTTCCATTTCAGTGGGTTCCATTTCCGTGGGCTAAAGCTTTGCTGCTCGAAGAGCTTCAGTTTTCATCCCGACCCTTCGGGATGAAAATCTAGTGTAAAGCGTTACAGCAGCAAGATGACGCAATTCGGAGCACATTACTGTCCAATGGCTGCCTTTGAATAAAAACCAAATTGCGCCGGCATTTCAGGTGGCAGACACGAAGATAAAAAATTCAACATGCTCGGATGAAGAACCTGGCTTCTTGGTCGATCAGACCGCGCTTCTCAAGAGTCAAAACACCACATTTTCACTTGTTTTTCAATTGCGGGCGCGTTAATTATGTGCATAAGCGAACAGGCCATTCGTCTTCCGTGGTGCAAACCCAAGGGGCCCGCAATGCTGAACCTGAAAACCCTCCCCGCCTTCATCTCTCTCCTGCGCGCAATGACCGCGCCAATTTCAAAGAACTTTACCAAAAGCTCGAGCAGGATGATGGTGACACTGCTTGCGGCGGATGCAAAGGAAAGATTCCTAATGCTGCCATTGAAATCAACGATCCGTTAAGATATAGGTTTCATTCACACCATGAACTACCAACATATTTCGGAGGCCTGTATGACAGAAACTAACCGCTCCTTACGCTTGTGGTTTTCTCTGCCGATGCTTTTGCTCCTATGCGTGGTATTCCTTACCACGGTGCTTGGCAAGCCAGGGGCAAACCCGAAAGAAAAAAAGGAACCCCGGCAGCGCAGCAGCCTGTTGCTGCATGAGACTGCTCCTGCCTCGGGTTTCCAGCCCACCCATTTCGCCACGGCCCCACCAGATTTTGGCCCCCAAACGCGGCTCGGCTACGATACCGGCGATCAATGGGAGCCGGCAATCGCCGCCGACCGCTTCGGCCATGTCTATGTCCTGTATCCGCAGTTCAAGGGAGTCCCCGGCTGCTCGGATTGCGCCGATCCGACCATGCTGCTCCTCATTAGTAACGACCGCGGCGCAAATTGGTCCGCGCCCAGAGTGATGTATCCCGAGGGCAGAACCAAAGAACAATGGGATGCGCAAATCGCGGTTGACCCAGCGGATGGAAAAACCGTCTATGCCGCTTGGATGCAGAACCGCAAGAGCGACACGGTGGTGGCCAAATCGACTGACTCTGGCGCGAACTGGACTTTCGTCATTGCCAACACTATCAACGCCGGCACGGATAAACCCGTGATTGCCGTTCGGGGCCAGTACGTCTACGCTGCCTACAATCACGCGCAGAAAATCTGGGTGTCGGCCTCGCACGACGGTGGCGCAACTTTTACTTCGGTCGATCTCAAGAAAACCGGCAAGCTGGGCTGGGCCCTCGCCGGCGGCGCCACGGTGGATCTCGCCGGCAGGGTGTATATCGGCTGGGCCGGTTATGAGCAAAGCGGCGGCGCCAAAGGGGCGGTGAATCTCTTTATTAGCAAGTCTGCGGACCACGGCAAAACCTGGACCGATAAGGGCATTGACGTCTCTGGCGCCCCGCCGGACTGCGCTGCCTATCAATGCGGCTGGGCCTATCTCGGCGCGCAAGTCACACTCGCTTCCGATGCGGCCGGCACGCTGTGCGCACTGTGGAACGCGGGCACAGTGAACAATGACAAAGGCCCGGAGCGAATGTATTTTGCGAAATCCACCAACGCCGGTGTGAGCTGGTCGCCCAAGGCGCAGGTGTCGACTGCCCCGGCCGGAAGCCATCACGCCTTCCCGGCAATTGTGGCCGGAGCGGCTGGAGACGTCCGCATCTCCTGGATGGACACGCGCGCCGGTACGCTTTGGAATACATACTACCGCAGCTCCACCGACGGCGGCGGAACCTGGTCTGCCGAGGTCGATCTCTCCACCTACGTGGCCGGCTTCGAATATATCCAGCAGAATGGATTCAGTTTCCCTTATGGCGACTACTACGAAATCGACATTGACGATCAAGGCAATTCGCACCTGATCTGGGGCGAAGCGCTGCACTACAATAGCGCGGGTTCTATTTGGTATTCCAAGGGCAGGTAGAATGCTTGTGGTGTTGAAAGCGGATAACACTGCTCGCATGGCTTTATTTGCTTGGAAGTTCCACCGCATTCGCCAGATTTTCAGATGTGCTGAAAACGGGGCCACTTTCGGGGCAGCTTTAAACATAAAAACTGTCGAACGGATCAAGAGCGGCCAACGGATTGAAAACAAAATTTGTTGGTCGCTTTTCAATCCGTTGGCGAAGCAACTTTATTTCAAACTTCCCGACACGCGCCAGTCCCTCGTGCCGAGATGCAGAGTCCACCCTTATTTAGTGTGAATAATTCATAACCGCCGAGTCGCAGAGCACGCAGAGGTTGAAAAAGTCTAGATTACGCAAATCTCGTTAAGAAGCATGGAAGAAGCTGCTTTTGACCGAAGCTATTCGACATCTTGATGTTCTCTGTGAACTCGGCGTCTCAGCGGTTTAATTTTATGAATTAACCAGGTTAGAAATCAGAGCGCCACATTTTCACTTGTTTTTGAATTGCGGGCTCGTTGTTTATGCGCTTAATTGGATAGGCCGTTCGTATTCCGTGGCGCAAACCAATGGAGCAGCCAATGCCCGAGCCTGAAAATCCTCCGCGCATTTTTCTCTCCTATCCCTCAAGAGGATCTGCTTTGATGCAAATCACCTTGATAGCTTTGAAATTCGCGCTTTTGGTCGGGTGGTTGAACTGCGTTCCACTCACGGCGCAAGAAACAAGGCGGAGGCTTGTCGGCATTGGTGCGCACACAATTGCGCACCGGTGGCGATCATTTCGAGGCAACCGCCGATTACCGCACCGATGATTTTGCCAAACCCGGCGAACAGTTTTTAGGAACCACGCCTTTCGGCTTACGCAACGCCGTGATCACGCTCGGCGGGCCGCTGTTTTCAAAGCTGCGCTACTTCATCGCCGGCCAGCACCATTCCTTGCGTGACCAGAGCGTTCGTTTTCTTGAGCCTTTTCGATTCGACAGCTTAAAAACGGACCCCACCGGATCAAGGCCCCCGGGCCAGCCTTTACCCGGTCCCATTGCTTTCGAGCGCAATTATGTGCCCAACAACTTCTACCAAGAAAACACCGCGCAAGGCACACTGGCTTATGATTTGAATGAAGCGCTCAGATTCCATTTCACCGGCAGCTTAGCCGATATTCAAACGCCGGCAGATGCCGCCTGGCCTTTCGCGCTGCAGAACATTTTCAAGCGCCGCGACGCGCATCAGAAGACGCGGACCTCACTTGCACAACTTCAAATGTCGCACACGTTGAATGCCAAAACAAAGTACAACATTGCCTTTTTATCCTCTGATCGCTCGTTTCGGCAAGTGGATGAAACTTTTGGTGAGGATTGGATGCTCTACGCCGACAGCCTCGCTAATGCGCGCGCAGGCTATGGCGATTTTATCAGCCGGTTCGAAGGGCCATTGTCATACCGCACCATTGTCGCATTCAGCCTGGCCCATCCCAATGCGCCGCTCAATTCTTTCTCTAAAAATGATCAGAGCAGCTTCGGCGGCTGGTTCAATTTTTCTTCTCAAATCACTGCACAATGGCGGCTACAAGCCGGCGCGCAAATGGAGAGCTGGACCATGCGAAAATACGAAATAAATAACATCGCGAGTGCTCTCACCTATTTATATGGCAGGGATGGTAACACGCCGAGAGAGTTTCAAAGCGAGCATCAACGCAGCGTGTCATTGGCGCGCGCCGGCTTTGTCAACCACGTGGGCTATGACGTTGATGGCAATCTGTTGGACAGCGGTCCGGATGGTCCGCGCCATCCGGCCTTGCTTTCCATGTACATTCAAAACACATGGGAGCGCGGACCAGTGCGTGCCCAACTGGGCTTGCGCTATGAGCGTATTGCTTCTGATATCGTTACGCCCAATGATATCTATGAACCGGCTTACGATCCTTTTTTGTTCTATATCGACGAATCGCAACTGACCACGAGTGCACCCAACGATTATTTCTTACCGCGCCTTAATCTCTCTTATGCGCGAGGCCGCTCTTCGTTCTTCCTCGGTTTTGGACAGTATGTGCAGACCTCGCCCTTGGAAGATCTGTACACGGGTAACCGCATACTCAGTCAGGCCATGTTGGGCCTTGGAAGCCAGACAGTCGGATTTCTCGCCGAGCCGGAACGCGCCACACATTTTGAGTTCGGCGCGCAACAGCAGATCAAACCGAACTTGCGCATCACCGGCGCGTTTTTTGGCAGGAAAGTGCAGATCTGATTCGCACAGGCGGAATATACCAGCCCGGCGCCACGGGTTTCAACTCGCCGCTTTATCGTGCATACTGAAATGAAGATCGAGAATTGAAGATAGAAGAGGTGGATACGCGGCGCGAACGATGGGCGTTTCGCGCTGTTCACGATCGGCACTATCGCAAGAACCGGGTGGCGGCTGGCGCGGCGATTTGCTATATTTCAGCGTCAAAAGGAAAGGCGCGGTCATGAACACCCAAAATTACACGCAATATTCCGACGATTACCAACGCGTCGAAAGAGCCATTCTCTTCATCGAAAAGAATTTTCGCCGGCAGCCGGAGCTGGGAGAAATTGCCGCGAGTATTCATCTCAGCGAGCATCATTTTCAGCGTTTGTTCAGCCGCTGGGTCGGCATCAGCCCCAAGCGCTTTTTGCAATTCCTGACCAAGGAGTATGCGAAAAAGTTATTGGAAAAGTCCGGTAATTTGCTCGAAGTGACTTACGAGGCAGGCTTATCGAGTCCGGGCAGGCTGCATGAGCTGTTCGTGACCTGCGAAGCCATGACACCTGGCGAGTATAAAAGCGAGGGCGAAGGCTTGATCATCCAATACGGTTTTCATCCCAGCCCGTTCGGCGAATGTTTGCTTGCCATCACGCCGCGCGGCATTTGCGGTTTGTACTTCGTGAAAAACGGCGATCGCGGCGAGGCTTTGGCGCTGCTCAAGAAAAAGTGGCAGCAGGCGAGATTGCAACAGGCGCCGGAAAAGACACAACCCTACGCCAACAAAATCTTTTTTGAAGAATGGCAAAGCGCGGGGCAGCCCTTGCACCTCTTCGTCAAGGGCACGAATTTTCAAATCAAAGTCTGGGAAGCGCTGCTGAAAATTCCGATGGGACAGATCGTTGCTTATGAAGACATTGCGCATTATTTGGGTTTGTCGAAGGCTTCACGCGCGGTGGGCAATGCCGTGGCAAGCAATCCGATTTCATTCATTATTCCCTGCCACCGTGTGGTGCGCAAAGCCGGGGAGACTGGAAATTATCTCGGCGGCCCAGCGCGCAAGAAAGCTATTTTAGGATGGGAAGCGGCGAGGGTGCATGCCAGTTTTTAATTTCTCCAAGCTCGGCCCGTGTGAAAACGCGCTCTCATCACGACCCCGAAGCGTCGAGTCGTGAGGCCTGTCGAAACGCTCTGCGTTCAAGCTCTTTGGCCGATCACATTTTGATTTCGCACTACTTATTAAAACCTAACTTTTCCGGACGCAGAGCGTCGTTGCATGCATTCCACCGCTGAGCGGTGGAACGAGAGAAAAGTATTATTTTGAAGATTGGCGTTTTGATTCGTTCTTAAAAAGATTCTTCCAAAATGACACGATGGGGTGGCTGCGTAGGCAAATGAAATATGCCGCTGGCCTCCTCACCGCCACATTTTATTCATACCGCAACGCCTCCACCGGATCCACCGCCGCCGCTTTGCGCGCCGGAAATAGTCCCGCCAGCAGGCCGATAAGGGCAAGAATACCGAACGTCAAAAACATGATGGTGGCAGACAAGATCGGCCGGCCCAGAAACTGCATCGGCCCGTCCTCCGCCGGCAGCAAGCGCACCAGGGAGATAATGCTCCATGAAAAAGACAAGCCGAGGAATCCGCCGATGAAGGCAATCAGCAGCGCTTCAAAAACAAATTGGGATAAGATGTACCGCCGGCGCGCGCCCACGGCGCGCTTGATGCCGATTTCGCGTGTGCGCTCCTTGACCACGATGTACATGACATTGGCCACGCCCACACCGGCAATCAGCAAGGTCAGAAAACCGACGCTGCCCAAAAAAATCGAAATGCCGATGGAGATTTTTTCCCCGATCTTTTCCTCTTCCACAAAATCCCAGATGCCCAGCGCGCGCTCGTCTTTGGAGTCGAAATCATATTTGCGGCCGAGCACGCGATAGACTTCGCTTTTCAAGAGCTCCTGCTTGCTTGGATCTTTCGGGCGAATGACGATGGAATTGACGTAGCGATAGCCGTATTTCGTGCGAAACGTGCTGTAAGGAATAATCGCGCGCCTGGTGTCCGGGCCGTTGTTCATGCTGGTTTGTATCTTCTTTTGCATGACGCCCACGAGCGTGTACGGCGTGCCATCGACCTCCACGGTCTTGCCCACCGGATCTTCCGTGCCGAACAGGTCTTCCGCCAGTTTTGCGCCCACGAACAAGGCGCGGCGTTGCTGCGCGACGTCCGCTTCGTTCAAAAATCTTCCGCCTTGCAACGGATACATGCGCCGCATTTCTTCGAAAGCGGGATTGACGCCTTCGCATTCCTCGCGCATGGAAGTTTTTTTGTAGGTCAAGGTCACGGTTTCGCGGTATTGCGGGCTGATCACGTCGATCAACGGAATCGCGCGGCGCAGCAAGTCGACGTCGTCTTCGGTCATGCGGACGCGCCGGCCTTTGGGCAAGCCCTCATAGACCAAACCGGTCTCGCCGCCGTAAACGATCATGATGCGATTGCCCGCATTGAGCAGCCCATTTTGCATTTGCCGGCTCAAACCGGAGCCAAAGGACAACAACAGCACCACCGCTACCGTGCCCCAAGCTATTGCCACAATCGTCAAAATCGCGCGGGTGCGATGGGCTCGCATATCCTGCAGGAAATCTATGAGCAGTTCACGCCACATGGTTGGTCTTGTGTCGATGAGTTTGTTCTGATGATGGGGGACGGGGAGAGTGGGAGAGTGGGAGAG
>JBIOXB010000038.1:0-8354 GCA_044869275.1 bacterium | reverse complement strand
ATTCTCCCCGTCTCCCATTCTCCCCGTCTCTCACTCTCCCGTCTCTCACTCTCCCCGTCTCCCACTCTCCCCATCTCCCACTCTCCCCGTCCTCTTCACTTGATCACCGCCAGCCTGCCGATTTTCTGGCCCAGCGCGCCGGCATCCACGTGATAAATGTACACGCCATAGGCAACGGGAAAATTATCGCGCGTGGTCAAATCCCAAAACGCCTGGCCGTTATCGATGGCCGAGTCATGCTCGATGACATCTACCAGCTCGCCGGTTACGGTAAAAATGCGTATCGTGCATTTTTGCGGCAAGAGATCGAAATAGAGGCGGCGTTCGCCGCGATCGCGTGGGTTTTGCAGATCGAGCGGCTCGATGGCGTTGGTGACGACATAAGGGTTCGGCACCACGCGAATCTGATCGAGCGTGCCAGAGGCCTGCGCTTCATCGACGCGCGCGGCTTGAGTCTTGAAGCGGTACGCATCCTGCGCAGTGAAGGGACGGGTTGTGGCGATAAAATAAACGTCATTCGCCGCGGGCGCCACGGGACTGTTTCCCGGCGGCAAAAAGGTGAATTCCCACGTTTGCACCAGGCCTTGGTCGCCCAAAAGAATGACGGCGCGCTCGTCCGGCGTCCACAAGCTGTCAACCTTCACTGTTTCCAAGTAAACCATGCGCTGTCTTTTGGGCACCCGGCCTTTGGTGACGTCCCAAACCTCGATTTTTGCCTTGATGTAACCAAAGCCCGGGCGCGCGCTGCTGTCTCGCACGGTGTCGAAAAAGCGCACTTCATAATCTGCCGGATACTTGTTGGTGTTGATGCCGTTGAAGGGCTTGACGCTGCCGGCATAGTTCGATCTGCTGCTCGAGGTCCATTTCGTGTTGGCCACATCCAAATCGAGCGGTACATCTTGTACGAACACGCGCATGCCGTCGAAGAACGGATTGGATTCTTCGGAATTGATCAATGGGCTGTCTTTCACCGCGAAATAGCGATACACCGCGCGCAGCGTCTGGCCCTCTTGAATGGCGCCGCCGGGGATGGCGCGCACGAAGCCCGCTTCCGGTTGCAACTCGTAGTCGGTGTTGCGCACGAAAACCTGCTGCCCGTTGCTGCTGGTGAGCGTAAAAGTCGTATCATTGATGTTGGCATGCGGCATGCGAATAAACTGATCCAGGCGGGCGGTGAAATTGTTGGTGACGGGCTTTAGGTCTTCCACCGAATAGCGCGTGGGGTTGGCGACAAAGCGAAGCCGAAATTCATTATCCTCCTCGACGCGCCCGGCATCGACAATCTCCACGCGCACCGCGCCCGTGGCCACACCGCTATCATGTGCGATGCCGTTGGCTGCACCATTGTCTGCCAGGGCGCTCGCCACATATCCGGCACTGGGCGCGCGAGGTATGGCGCGCACCGTATTCACGTCCAGAATCAATTCATTGGTTTCGGGATTCAGCGTAATGTTTTTGGAACATTCCGTGGGCGCAATCTCTTGCACGAGGTCGCCGTGATCGTAAGAAACCACGGCATAATAATACGTTTGCCCGTTGACCACGTTATTGGAGTCGGTAAAAGCATGGCGCAGTCCGGTATTGCTGCCGAGGTAGTAGGCCACGCCGCGCCCGGGATAGGGAATCGTGCTCAAGCCGCTGAAGTCATTAACCTGGTCATATTTTGCGGTCGCGCCGTTGACCGTTTTCAATGGCTCGAACAGGAAGCGCGAGCCGTTGGCATCGGTGATCACTTGTTGATCGAGAAAACTCGGGTCCGTGCTGCGATAAATCACATACCCTTCGAAATCATTCGTTTCAGAAACCGGATCAAACGAATCTTCGGCGATCTTGTCCCAATACAGCGTCACCTTGCGGTCGCCGGGCACAGCCGTCACCGTGGGTTTTTCCGGCGGCTTGGCGAATTGATAATTGATCTCATAAATTTGCTGCGCCGTGATGGCATTCAGCAGCAGGTCTTGCAGATCCTGGCCCACGAGCAATGCAATGGAGAAGCGGCGAATCGACTTGGCCGGCAATTCGAGCGGCCCCGAGCCGTAGAGAAAAACGTAATCGCCTGCTTGCAAGGCATTGGCCGAGTCGAATTTGCCCGGCTGCATGTAACTGCGAAAGATGTACTCGTCGGCGGAAATCACATTCTGACCGCCAAAGGCCGGCGCGGAAAAACTGGTCAAGCCGATCTCATCGGATTCATTCAAATCGGTGAATTCGAAATTCGGCTCGCCCGGCTCGCGAATGTCGAAAGGATCTCCGGCCGTGGGCGCGCCATCGTTCTCGCCGCGATCGCCGGTGTTGGGCACGCCGTCCACGCCCACATCATGCTTTTCCGCGTTCCAATCGGCGTCATTGTCAATGCCGTCGGTCTGGCTTTCGTCAACATAACCGTCGCCGTCATCGTCTTTGCCATTGGTGGGGTCGCCCGGGCTTTCGAGAAATTTGTAACCGAAATAACCGGGCGCGCGGCCGGCCACGTCGCTGCGGCCGTCTTCATCCCAGGAATAAACCATGTTGATCGATCGCTCAAAAAACGAGAGATCATCGTTGAAGTTCTGCGGTCCGCCGACGTGCGGATCGCCCCACATGCCAAAGGTCACGCCTTTTAAGTCCTTGTCGCTTTTGTTGGTGATTTTGTAAATCAAAAAGATGATATCCTCCGCCAGCGGATTTGACCACTGGTAATAGCGGAATTCGATTTCGAGGCCGAGGCCGCGGCGCGTGGAATCATTCACAAAAGGATAGTATTGAAATTCTTTGTTCTGGCGATCGTCGCACACGAAAAACGACTCCATGTCGGCATTGCTCGCGCCCTGGCGCAGCGCGCCCGGCCACACATACCTTTTGAGATTGGGATTATACCAGCCGTCGGGCCAGCTGTCGGGTTTGCCGTCGCCGTCGCGATCAAGATCATTGACCGTGGGAATGCGATTGCTGAGGGGATTGGCGTAGGGCACGCGGCCGTCGTCGCTGGTGGCCAAAGGCTCCCAGCCCCAAAATTCTTTGCCATCGGGAGAAACTTCGAATCCGGTGGACACCAAGCCGTCACTGATACAAATCGCTACCCAGGTGGTGTCGCCGTTGGGCTTGATCACCGGATTGCCGCTGGCGTCGCGTTTGATGTAAGCATCGCGATGGCTGTGCGGCGGCACTTCGATCTCAGCCGCAATGAATGGGCCGAACTCATAGCCGTAGCCCAGGTTCTCCCAGACAATGTCGGTGGTGCGGTTGCCGGGACTGGAAATCGAGCCATAGTTCCAAATCTCAGTCGTGATCTTGTTGCCGTTGATGATGGCTCTTTGCCGGGGCGCGAGCGTTTGAATGCCCGAGGCTTTGCGCAGCATTTGCCGCTGAACTTTCTCGCGCCATTGATAATAGTCGCGATGCTCACCCTCGCTCCAAGTTTTTTTCGGCCCTTGCAAGTACCATTGCAGACTGCCGCGTTTGGGCTGATCTTGCGCGGCGGCGCTGGCGCCAAGTGCAACCAAAATCATGAACAACATGTTCAGTTCGATTTTGCGTCTCATGCAACTCCCTCGGTATTTTAAACTTCACGACTCGTGCTCAATGCTTGATCATTCATGGCTCAGCATTCACCATTCACAATTGATCGTTCACAATTAACTATTGACAATTAAAAACTATCGATGATGAGTTGCTAATTGTCAATGGTGAATTGTCAACGGTCAAGTATCAATTTCAGAACTCCACCGACACCCCCACCTGCCCCGAGCGCGGGGCGCTGTAATAATTCGGCCGGACTTGATACTCCGACCAGGTGTGCACGCCGGGCTCGCCATAGTGGCTCTTGAAAGCTTCGGTTTCTTCCAGCGTGCGGTTGACAAACGTGTAGCCGGAGCGGCCAGTGTCGTCAAAAACAAATCGTTCGTTGCGCGTATCAAAGACATTGAAGACTTTGGCAAACAGCACGAAATCGAGACGATTCATGCGCAAATTCTTGAACACGCGCAAATCGAGATTTTTTTGCCAGGGCTTGTTGCCGCTATTGGCCGCGGGCACATAGTTCGCGTTGGGAATTTCCGGCGTGTGGGGCCAGCCGCTGCCGATCTTGCCAATGAAACTGATGCCCCAGTTGCCCGGCTCGCTGATGGTCACGGTGGTGTTCAAGATATGGCGCTGGTCCCAATCCAGCGGCACCACGACTTTCTCCTCTTCGGTACCGGAGAGCGCACTGAAGTAAAACGCGCCCTCGCGCACGTCGTTGCCCTCGGATTTTTGAAAGGTGTAATCGATCCAAGCTGACAATTTGGTGTTGGCATCATGGCGTTTGGTCAAGCTCACCGTAAAGCCGCGCACGGCGCCATAATCTTTGTTCAAATAAATGCTGTAGCTGCGCGGCCCGAATTGCAGCGACTGATAATTGATTTCCTGCAAAGCCAGCAAATCGCGAATATCTTTGGAGAACAGACTCATGTCGATCGCCAAAGCGTCGCCGAGCTGTTGTTGCAGGCCGAATTCATAGTTGACGGTTTTCTCCGGCTTGAGATTGGCGTAGCCAAAATCCGTAAAACCGCTGGCGCCATAGACATTGCTGCCGTAGATGCGCCGCAGCTCCGGCATCTGATAAAAATGGCCGTAAGAAAAATGCAGAATGCCGCGATCGGTGATCGGGAATGCCACGCCCAGCCGCGGGGAGAAGCTGTGTTTGGGCTCGGCGGGCGAACGCGCGCCTTCAGGATCGAGAATATTGGTGATGTAATCGCTGTTGGGATCGAAATAGTCATAGCGCACGCCGGCGTTGATGATCATATTGTCGTATTCGATCTTATCCTGCAAATAGACGGAGAAGAAATCCGCGGTTTTATCGTAAAAAGTGTGGCTGGGCGTTTCGTTCTCCGGTGCCACCGTGGGCTGGCGGTAGAAATCGTTATCGTAGAGAATCGTGATATTGCGCTCACGCAAATGGTCGCGGCGAAAATTCACGCCGGTTTTGAATTCGTGTTGCGCGTTGAGCTGGCTGGTGAAATCGATCTTGCCGCCGTAGGAATCCGACTTGCGCTTGGTGTAGCCCATGTAGGTGCCGCCAAACAAGAAGGTGGCGGTGGTAGGCGAGCCTTGGATGCGCGTGGTCGGCACGTAACGCGGATCCGTGGGATCATCATACACGGAGGTCTCGAAATCGGTGATGGCGTAGAAGAAATTGGCCTCGTAAAAGCTCTTGGTAAAGGCGTGGTTCACCTTGAAGGAATAGTTATAGTTGTCCTCGCGGTAATCTGGCGTGCCGTCCGGATTATAACGATAAGGATGGAAGTCCACAGTGTACAGCTTGTAGCGGTCGCGGTCGTAGAGCGCCTGGGCCGAGAGTTTGATTTTTGCGCTCAGGCGATGAGTCAATTTGCCGAGAAAGTTGAAATTGCTTCTGGGATTCATCGGCACGAAGGCGTTGTCCCCGCCCCGCTCGATGTACCAGTTGTTGTCGTCTTCGAAATTGGCCGAGTCACTGGGCAGATGTTCGCGCACGCCATAACGGAAGCCCTCGTCGTCGGCATAGCGGCCGCTTACGTTGAAGGTCAGCTTGTTGCCGAGCAACGGTACCGGCCCGTTGAGCGTGGCGTCGAGCACGTAATTCGCGAGCGGGTCGAGGTCGTCGAGGTTGAAAAAAATCTCCTTGTCGTTGGAGAGATAATCCCCGGTATAAACGGAAAGGCTGCCGCGATACTGCGACCCGCCTTCTTTAATTTGCAGATTGACGATGCCGCTCATGGCGTTGCCGTATTCCGCGTTGAAGGCGCCGCTGATCACTTTCAATTCTTCCAGCGCTTGATTCGACACGTTGTTCGCCAGCCCGTTGGTGAAAAAGGGATTGGCCACGGATACGCCGTCGATGTAATACCCGATTTCATTGCTGCGGCCGCCGCGGATGTGAATCGCGCCGTCAGCGCCGGTGTTCACGCCCGCTTGCGTGGTGAGCACACCCAGAAAAGTTTCCACCGGCAGCGCTTTGATTTCTTCCGCGGTTTTGATTTGCTGCGTCGCGGTCAAATCTTTTTGCACCAGCGGCCGCTCGGCCACGATCACCACTTCTTCGCCGGCAATCGCTTCCGGCGCCAGTGCGAAATCATGCCGGGTGGTGAGATCGAGGCTCACGCGGAGATTTTCCACGCGGGTGAGGGCGTAGCCAATGAATGACGCGCGCAACGTGTATTTGCCGGAGGGCACGTTGAGAATGACGTATTCGCCCTGCAAATTCGTGGCTGCGCCCAGGGTCGTGCCTTCGACCAGCACGTTGACGCCGGGCATGGGCTCGCCGGTTTGTTTGTCGGTCACCTTGCCCGCAATTTTGCCGCCGGCGGCGAAAGCGGGGAGGGAACAACACCACAAAACGCACAACAACCATTTCCAACGCAAACGTTTGTTGCAAAAGCTCATGACGCAACCCTCCGAGAGATGGTGTCAATTTTCATATTCTTGCCATGCAGAAGGAATCGGCGCGTGTGAGAATTTGCAAAGGCCGCACCCTGAGCTTGTCGAAGGGTGCTAAGCTCAAAAATCAGGCTTCGACAAGCTCAGCCTGCGTTGAAACCAAGCGTTTTCACACAGCCTGTTTCCTTCTGAATGACAGGCCGAGCATGATTGATAACAAAATGCCTCGTTCTCGTTGGTGGACGAGGCATTTGCTAACACTGTAATGCGTGATACGTAAGGCGTAACAAATGAACCTGAGAATCACGGCTCACGTATTACGCATTACGCATTCTATTTATTTCAGCAGCGTCATACTACGCGTCTTTTTGAAGTTGCCGAACTCCAGCGCGTAAAGATACACGCCGCTGGCGGCGCGCTCGCCGCGTTGGTTGCGGCCGTCCCATTTTGTTTCGTGGCGGCCGGAGGCCTGCAGCTCGTTATCCACCAGCGTGCGCACGAGCTGGCCCAAGCTGTTATAGATGCGCAAGCTCACGCGCTTATCCAGCGGCAGGCTGTAGCGAATGGTGGTGGTGGGATTGAACGGGTTGGGATAGTTCTGATCCAGCACGTAATCATCCGGCGTGACAAAAGCAACCTCTCGCTCTTCCACGCCTGTGCCGCCAGTAAATTCAAAACGCATCATGGACCAGCTTTTAGCGTTCGGAATCGAAGTTTGCACCGAATCATACTTCCCGGCGGCTGCGTTCCACGTCAGGTTCAAAGTTGTGACGTTGGCTTGGTTAGATTGGAAACTGGCGATGATTTCGTTGTTGCCGTCGTTGTCAAAATCGATCGCCTGTTTACGGAAATGTGCTTGAACTTTGGAGACGAAGCGGTTGCTCACGGCTTGCGTCGTGGTCACTACGCCCAGAGAATCCTTGACAACAATGTCAATCAGATTGGATTCGGAGCCGGTAAAAATATCGGGCTCGCCGGTGTAGATGATTTGCGTCTGATAGGCGGAAGGGTCGCGCGGATTGCCGTAGACTTCCGCGCTGACAAGGCTGCGTGGGAAACCGCCGCCCGTGATGATGTTCGGTTTACCGTTCTTGTCCACATCGAAAATCGAGGCGCCGGACGTCGGATAGTTGGGAAAGACCTTTACCACGTGTGTGCCGTCAACGGAAAGTATGTCATCGCCGGGGCTGTAATCCACGACGTACATCTCGCCGGCAAAGAATGCCGGGAAGTAAAGCTCGTCATTGCCGTCGCCGTCCACGTCGCCAACGTCACCACCAAAGAGAGCCACGTCATCCAATGCCGTGGCATGGTAGAAGCGCGTAGGCGAAGCCGGATCTGGAATGGCGTATGAATCCGGCCCCAAGACATCGACGTTAAAAAAGTTATGGCTGTTGAAAGTATGATTGACGATTTCCCAAGAGCCGTCGCCATCGAGGTCGGCCGGAATGGAATGCGAAGGCGTGCCGCCGCCATAGTTGCCGCGGTCCACCATCAATTCTGTACGCCAGGTTTCGAACCCTCCGCTGCCCGCGTTGTGTTCGATGTCTCCTTCCACTGTAATGATTTGCAGTCCACGCTTGCCGCCGGTTGCTGCGCGCGTAGTGGCGAGGATCAACTCTGTTTTGCCGTCGTTGTCAATGTCAAGGATGAATGGAATGCCCTCGTGATCGCCCCGATATACGGTGTAATTCGCCGCGCAGCAGGAATCTATCTCAGTGTTGATGATGGACGAATAGATAGTGCCGAAGTTATCGCTGCCGGTGATGCCATCCCACTCATAAACGTACCACCCCGAGGGGTCGGAAGCCAATGGGAACAATATTTCCCACTTGTTGTCTTGATCCAAATCACCAACCGCTATGCCGACGACCCCAGCCAGCCCCTGATTCTGATTTTGGAATACGATCCCACGACGGCGGATAAGCTGGCGGACGGGTGGGAATTCAAAAATGCCATTGCCCATTCCGATGTAG
>JBIOXB010000037.1:0-8543 GCA_044869275.1 bacterium | reverse complement strand
TATTGCTGGGCAACTTGTTCGCAAGTTGCTTTCGGATTCCCGTTCGTCGGGCTCCTACGAAATCATGTGGGATGGCAATGACGAGCAAGGCCAGCTGGTGCCTTCCGGCACTTATTGGTACCGTTTGCAAGCCGGAGATTTTGCAGCTAGCAAACAATTGACGGTGTTGCGATGAATGGGGTTGGTGCCGTATCTCGCCAGAATTGAGTAATGCCGCAAGGACCTTCCAAGTCGCAAGGGTTTGGAAGGTCTTTGCTTTTTTAGTCCAAGCCTATCCATGACCAGTACTCATCACTTTTCCAGGGGAGGTGCCGATGTTCAGACCATTCGTTTCGATGCGCGTCGTTTTCGGTCTGATGTTCAGTCTATTTTTCATGAGCAGCTTCATGGCTGCGCACGCACAGCTTAACCTCAGCCCGCCTGAGAAGGTCACCGCCAAGGCGGGAGACCAAATCCTCATTCCACTCCAGCTCACGAATCCTGCCGCGCAAGCGATTGATGCCTTCGGCTTGAAATTTTTTTTCCCCGGCGCAATGCTGGACTACGACACCGTGCAAACCGCCGGCACGCTCACTAACGGCTGGTTTGTGGTGAATGGCCTGCAGACCGGCCCGAATGAAGTGACCTTGGGCGGTTTCAATATCACACCGACCACGGCTTTTTCCGGAGTGTTGTTGAATCTCAAATTCACGGTCAAGCCTGGTACGGCAGGCAAAGATAGCTTGAAGATTCGCAATTTCACGGACGATCTGGCCGGAGCCTCCACCACCGACGGCGTTTTTGAAATCGTGCCAATCGCAGTTTTCACCGCAATTCTAAACGGGGATCAAGAAGTGCCGCCGGTGAGCACGCCCGCCCGCGGGCAAATCATGGCGGTATTGCAGGAGAATCAGCTTGCCGTCAGCGGCTCCTTTGCCGATTTGACCGGCGATTTTGACGCGACCGTGTCGGGCGGATCGCATCTGCACCTGGCCCCGGCAGGACGCAACGGCGGAATTCAACTCGCGCTTACTCCAACTCTAAATGCCGGCCTGCGCAGCGGCAGTTTTGAAGCGGCGAACAATACCTTCACGCTCACCGCCGAACAAGCAGCAGCTCTGCAAGGCCGCAAGCTTTACGCGAATATTCACACCCAAACCCATGCGAGCGGGGAAATTCGCGGCCAATTCGTGCCCGAAGCCTCAGTCTATTATCGCGCCAATCTCGCGGGCAGCAATGAAGTGCCGGCAGTGAATTCTACCGGCAACGGCGGCGTAGTGTTGGAATTGCGCGGTAACGAACTCACGGTTTCGGGATCGTTCAAAGAGCTCAACAGTAATTTCAATTCCTCCGTTTCCGGCGGGGCGCATCTTCATCTTGCGTCCGCCGGTCGCAACGGCGGCATTCAATTGGAGCTGACCACTGCGCGGGATGCCGATTCCCGCGGCGGCGTGTTTGAAGCTGCGAGCAACACATTCATGCTGACCAACGACCTACTTACCGCCTTGCAAGCCCGCAAGTTGTATGTCAATGTTCACACCACGACTTTTACCGGCGGTGAGATTCGCGGCCAAGTGTTGCCGCAAGCGGCGAGCGCGTTTAGCGCAAATCTATCCGGCGGCAACGAGGTGCCGGCTGTGGCAACAACTGCGGCAGGCGCGCTGATGTTCGAGCTGGCGGGCAGCCAGCTCACGGTCATTGGTGCGTTCAACAACCTCGCCGGCGATTTTGATGCGAGTGTGGCCGGCGGCGCGCATCTGCATCTCGCGCTTGCCGGACAGAACGGGCCGATTCAAGTGCCGCTTACGCCCATGCTCGACGCCAATTTGCGCGGCGGCGTATTTGAAGCCGCGAATAACACGCTCACCCTGACCAACGAACAATTGCTTGCGCTGCGCACGCGCAGGTTGTATGCGAACATTCATACCAAAGCCTCGGCCAGCGGTGAAATCCGCGGCCAGGTCCTGCCGGAAAACTATTCTCTTTTCACCGCGGTGCTATCGGGCGGCAATGAAGTGCAGCCGGCCATCAGCGCGGCACGCGGCGGAGTAATTGCCGAGCTCAGCGGCAAAAGGCTTACGCTCACCGGTTCGTTCGGCGAACTGGCCAGCGACTTTAATCCCAACATCGCGGGCGGCGCGCATTTGCATTCCGCTCCCGCGGGACAAAACGGTAGCGTGCAAATCCCGATCACGCCCGTGCTCGCGCCCACTTTGCGCGGCGGTGTGTTTGAAGCGGCTGCCAATATTTTCAATTTGACCAGTGACCAAACCACGTCTTTGCGCAGCGGGAATTTATATGCCAACGTGCATACGCAGGCGTTTCCCGGCGGTGAGGTGCGCGGGCAGTTGCTGTCCGATCCCAATCGCATTCCGAATGCGACCACGATCGCGAGTCCGGCTTCTGGTGACACCGTCTTCATTGCCGGTCCTGGCGCAACTTTAGCTCGAGCCACATGGCATGCCGCGACCGATCCGGACAATCATCGCGTGGCTTACATTTGGCAAATCTCTCCCGACCGTCAGTTCCACACGCTGGTGATCAGTAAAAACACCAACACCGACACTTCTTTTGCAGTGCAGTTTTCCACCGTGGATACGATTCTGTTCGCGCTCGGCGTGCCAGTTGGCAGCTCCGTTAAGCTCTATCATCGCGCCAACGCTTCGGATGGCAGCTTGGAGTCGCTCGGCAAAATCGATTCGATAATCGTAGAACACGGCATTGTCGTACGCGTGGAAGAACGCGATGAGGGCCTGCCCGAGACATTCGCGTTGCATGGCAACTACCCCAATCCCTTCAATCCTTCGACCATCATTCGCTACGACCTGCCACGCAACATGAGCGTGAAGCTGGTGATTTACAACACGCTCGGCGAGAAAATCCGCACGCTGGTTGACGGGACGGAAACCGCGGGATTCAAATACGTACTGTGGGATGGCACCAACGAAATCGGGGCACACGTGGCGAGCGGGGTCTATCTTTATCGGCTTGAAGCCGGAAACTTTACCGGAGTGCGGTCGCTGACTTTGATGAAATGATTGATGATTCATAACCCGGAGAAGTCGGAACTCCAAAGTTCAAAACACAAAATCCAAAAGTGGTTTTGAATTTTGAGTTTTGGATTTCTTTGCTCAAAAAGCACAGATTTCACTAGTAATAGAGTAACGTAGGGGCGCCTGGCGATGCGCCCCCTACTCCATCACTCCATCACTCCATCAATCCAGCTTTTAGTATTTGGGAATCGAGGGATCGACTTCGTCCGCCCAGGCGTGAATCCCGCCGCGAAGATTTTTTGCCGAGGTGAAACCGGCGGCCTGCAACAGGGTGATCGCCTTGGCGCTGCGCACGCCGGTGCGGCAATAGGCCACAATGGGTTTCGTGCCATCAATTTCCGCCAGTCTTTCCGGCAGCTGCGGTAAAGGCAGCAATATACCACCGGGAATTTTACAGAGCTGGTATTCATGCGGCTCGCGCACGTCGAGCAGAAAAATCTCTTCCTGCTGCAGCTTGCGCGCCAGTTCGGACGCGGTAATGTGCGGAATTTTCTCTCTGGCCTGGGTTTCATCCGTTTTCGGGATGCCGCAGAATTCCTCGTAGTCGATCAACTGATAAATCGTGCGGTCCACGCCGCAAATCGGGCACGAGGGGTCTTTACGCAATTTCATCTCACGAAAGCGCATGCCCAGCGCGTCAAAAAGCAACAGCCTTCCGCACAACGGCTCGCCGATGCCCAGGATCAATTTGATGGCTTCGTTGGCTTGAATCGTGCCGATGATGCCGGGCAGCACGCCCAGCACACCGCCTTCGGCGCAACTGGGAACCAAGCCCGGAGGCGGCGGTTCAGGATAAAGACAGCGATAGCACGGCCCCCTTTCCGCCCAAAACACGCTGGCCTGGCCCTCGAAGCGGAAGATGCTGCCGTAAACATTCGGCTTGTTGAGCAGCACGGAAACATCATTCACCAGATAGCGCGTGGGAAAATTATCCGTGCCGTCGATGAGGAGATCATAGTCGGCCGCTATCGTCATGGCGTTTTCCGAGGAAAAACGCGTTTCGAAAGTATCGACTTGCACGTGCGGATTCATGCCCCACAGAAAATTTTTCGCGCTTTCGAGCTTGGCCCGGCCCACGTTCGGGGTGGAATGAATCACCTGTCTCTGCAAATTGGAAAGCTCGATCACGTCGAAATCAACCAGGCCGATTCTCCCCACGCCGGCCGCGGCAAGATACATCGCCAGCGGCGAGCCCAGGCCTCCCGTGCCGATGATCAAGACGCTGGCAGTTTTGAGTTTCTTCTGCCCCTCCATGCCGACTTCAGGCAAAATCAGGTGGCGGCTGTAGCGTGGTATTTCTTCCGGACTCAGAGAAATGAGTTCGCGCTGATTCATATTTCGCTCCATCAGATTTCGAGATTAAGTTCCACCCGCCACCGCCGGCACGATGCTGATCACATCGTTTTCGCGCACCGCCGTGGCTTCGTTTTGAAGGTGCCGCACGTCTTCGTCACCTACGAACACGTTGACGAAATTTCGCAGCTTCCCTTGTTCGTTAAAAAGATGGCGCTGGAGATGCGGAAAACGCTGCGTCAAGCTGTGCAGCACTTCACCGACATTGTCACCGGCCGCTTCCACTTGCGCTTGCTGCGCGGTGAGCGTCCGCAACGCCGAAGGAATAACGACATTTGGCATTTTTATTCTCCATGAAAGGGTTCAATTGCATAATCGAGGCGTTGAAACTCGCCCGGTTCGCCGCGCAGTTGCCACAGGCTCGCTTCGACAAATTTTCCCCCGGCCACGGTCAAGATGAGCCACAGGCTGCGGTCCATGCGTTCGCGCGCGAGCTGCAAATCCGTGGGTGAAGGCCCGCGCCGGCCGTTGGGATGAGAGTGATAGTTTCCCAAAATTTCCAGGCCGGCGGCGTCCGCCTCGCGCTGGGCGCGCAACTGTTCGCGTGCCTCGAACGCAAAGCCGCGTTCAGGATCGGCGCCGGCGTTGTGCAGGGCACACACTTTCAAAATATTCCAAGCTTGCGGCGTGCGCTCCCCCAACAGCAGGCCGCAGCACTCCGCCGGAAAAGCCGCTTCGGCCTCTTGCGCGAAGAGGGCAAGGTGCTCCGCCTTCAGCTTTGCACGCTCAGGCCTCATCCCAGAATTTCTCCTCCAAATAGCGATGGCCGCTATCCGGAAAAATGGTCACGATCACGCCGTGCTCGAGGCGGGCCGCAAGCATGCGTGCGGCTTCCAAGGCGGCGCCACTGGAGAGGCCTGCGAGCAAGCCCTGGCGTCGCGCCATCCCTCGTACGAGCTCTTGTGCGGCCTCGGTAGCCACTTCGAGATTTTCATTTGCCAGCGCCGGGTCGTAAATCGCCGGCACGATAGCGGTGGGCATGTGCTTCAATCCCTCCAAGCCGTGCAAAGGAGAATCCGGTTGCACCGAGATCAGGCGAATTGCAGGATTCAATTCGCGTAGGCGCCGTCCCGTACCGGTAAATGTGCCGCTGGTGCCCAAGCCGGCGACGAAGTGCGTGACCCGGCCGCGCGTCTGCCGCCAAATCTCGACTGCAGTCGAATGATAATGCGCCCGCCAATTTTCCGGATTGGCGTATTGGTTGGCGTAGAAATACTGCGACGGCCGCTCGTCATAAAGCGCGCGCGCCATGCGAATCGCGCCGTCTGACCCTTCTGCCGCGCTCGTCCAAACGACCTCGACGCCGTAAGCCAGCAGCAAACGGCGCAAATACGCACTCACGTTTTGCGGAACCGCCAGGCGCACGCGAATGCCGAGCGCTGCACCCAAGAGCGCATAAGCGACTCCGGTATTGCCGGAAGTCGAATCGAGCAAAATCTTGTCGCGCGTGAGCTGGCCGCTGCGCAACGCCGCGCGCACGATGCGGCTCGCGGCGCGATCTTTGACCGAGCGTCCCGGATTTTGCCATTCGGCTTTCGCGAAAATCTCCACCCGGGGATGCGGTGAAAAAGCAGAAAGATCGAGCAAAGGCGTATTGCCGATCAGCGCCAAGAGGGCCAATCTCTTGCGAGTACCCTGGCGGCGCGCCGGTGAAATAAAGGTAGTGGTCATGAATTTATGGAGCAAATCTGTTTTTGTTTCCAAATCAAAAACAAATGAAGAGATGCGCATTCGTCGAAACGAAGATGAACAACGTTCAGTTTTTCAACGATGATGCGCGGGCAGCAGACTTTTCAGTTGCGGTAGAAATGACGAGCAATAGTTTGGAAGGAGCGAGGAGAAAACTCATTTGCTCCGGTCACGGAGCAACACGGCGAGGCGGGCTCGAACTCAGGCCTCGCAAGAGTCTCCCCGCTTGCGACACAAGCAGCGCATGCGGGAATCGGCAGGATTGAAGTTTTGTGAGATGGCTTTCATCATCATATCAAAAAATACAAGATTGCTGCTTCAAAGTCAAGGGGCAATCTTGTGGCATTGTCTGAAATGCGCCATCCGGCAACAAAATTCAGAAAAAAATTCCAACAGTTTTATAGCAAAATAATTGAATGGCAAAATGATTTGAAATAATTTTGCCATTCAATCATCTTGCCTAAAGCTTTTCAATAGTCTTGCCCATAATCGTTTTGCCTGCGCAAAAAAAAACACCTGAATAGTTACTTGGAATCTTCATTACTGACGTCGTCATCGTTCTGCCTTGTGGCACGGCCAAAGCGGACTTTGCACAAACCCTCCTCAACAGCATAGGAACCATCGGGCTCCGGCCGCAAGTTGGTGTTGATTTCTTGGAAAGTACCGTTGGCCGCCTGATAATGTATATACCCCGCACTGATTTCCGCAGTGTAGGTATCGTCTTCAGGGTTGCAGTAAGTCTTGCTGAAATACGTGCGCTGGCCGGGTAACTCGTGCCGTGTAGTGTCCGACATTTGCGCGAACGCCGGTATTACGGTAAAAACGGCGAGTAAGAAAAGAGAAGCGAAGCGGCGTTCATCTAAAACACAGAGAAGCCTGCATGCGCAGGCATGACGTTGTAAGCAGCTATGCAGGCTTAACGGTTCAACAACAGGATGTTGCGACGGTCAAAATTTGGCGGCGGGCTCAATGTAGAGGCAACGCAATGGTAAATCATAACCTCAGTCCCGCTTCTGGTTGAAGCAAGCTGGTGGTGTCAAAGATGTTGTTCTGGTATGTGCTGGTGCGGGAAAATAATCGCGTCACACCATTATTTGTGTGCGCAGGAAAGTGACATACCTTACGTTGGATCACTTGCCCGCCTAATGAAATTGCAATTGTCATTCCGGAAATCTTTTTTCGTTCTGGTAGAATGCTTCTTTATCAGGATGCTGAAAAACACTTTTAAATGTCATACTCGCGAAAGCGGGTATCCAGAAAATCCAACAAAATCATGGGTTCCCGCTTTCGCGGGAAAGACGAATCAGAGTAATTTGAGACTTTTTCAGCATCCTGTTTGGCTTGTATCAAGCACTTAAAAAGATTCCTCCAGAATGACATCTCGCGTGGAATGCCGACTTTACGTTATAATAGTCACTCTTTCAATCACCCAATCAACCCTGTTCAGGAATCTTTTTTGTCTAAAAACATCTTCACCAAATCGATCGGCACGGGGAAGATCGTGGTGGAATTGTGCTCCGAAGCGATCTCCGTCAGCGTTTGCAGATAGCGCAATTGCACGGAAATGGGATCCTGGCTCATGACGCGCGCGGCTTCGGCGAGCTTGGCCGAGGCCTGCAATTCGCCTTCGGCGTGAATGATCTTGGCGCGGCGCTCGCGCTCGGCCTCGGCCTGGCGCGCCATGGCGCGTTGCATTTCCGGCGGCAAATCCACATGCTTCACTTCCACCAAAGCCACTTTGATGCCCCAGGGATCGGTGTGGGTGTCGATGATGTTCTGCAATTCGTCGTTGATCTTGTCGCGCTTGGCGAGCAGATCGTCGAGCTCGAATTGCCCGAGAATGCTGCGCAAGGTGGTTTGCGCCAATTGCGAGCTGGCGAACAGAAAGTCTTCCACCTCCAGCACGGCCTTGCTGGGATTGATCACACGGAAATACAGCACGGCATTCACTTTGATCGAAACGTTGTCGCGTGTGATCACGTCCTGCGGCGGGATGTCCATCACAATCGTGCGCGTGGTCACTTTTTGAAAACGCTCGACAAAGGGAATGATCAACACCAGCCCCGGGCCGCGCGAGCCCACGTGTTTCCCCAGGCGAAACACCACCAGGCGATCGTATTCTTTCACCACTTGGATCGCCATGCCGAGAATCATCAAACCAAAGACCACGATAAAAATCAGCGAAAGCGGCAAGCCCAACATAGTCCACTCCTCCTTCCGAATATATAGTAATTGTGTTTGTCATTCAGATGGAATCAGGCGGTGTGAAAAGCCGAAAACGTGTCACCCTGAGCGTAGTCGAAGGGTGCTAAGCTCAATACTCAGGCTTCGACTCCGCTCAGCCTGACTCGAAACCAAGCATTTTCAGACCGTCTGAATCTTGGTATGAGATGTTGAAATGCCTTCTGCCAAGATTCCTTCCGAATGACAGGTTGCCTTTATGGTGTCGCATCAAGAATCACGTTCATT
>JBIOXB010000036.1:0-89620 GCA_044869275.1 bacterium | reverse complement strand
TCTCCCCATCCCCCACCTCACGTCTTGCCACCATACTTCTTCTTCAACTTCTCCAAAGAGTCTTTGAAGTCTTTCGTTTCAAATTCTGCAGCCTTTTTATCGGGACGGGTTCTCTGACCGCGCTGCGCGCGAGAAGCACCCGTAGATTGGGCGCGGTGCGAGGGCCGTGCCGCTTCGCCGGCCTTGCCTTGATCATTTTTGTTTTTGTGTTCATTTTTTGTCGCGGGCTTTTCTGTCCGCGGCGTTTTTTCCGGTGGCCGGCGTTCACCGTCCAAGAGCATGCTCAAGGCAATGCGCCCCTTTTCGGGTTCGACGCGCAGCACGCGCACGTCGATGACATCGCCGACACCCACCACTTCCAGTGGGCTTTTGATATATTTGTGGGACATCGCGGAGAGATGCACGAGACCGTCCTGTTTTACGCCGATATCGACGAAAGCGCCAAAATCGACGACGTTGCGCACGGTGCCTTTGAGAATCATGCCTTCTTTCAAATCCTCCATTTTCAAAACATCCTGGCGAAAGATGGGCTTGGGCGCTTCGTCGCGCGGATCGCGCTCGGGCTTTTCCAGGGCTGCAATGATGTCTTCCAAAGTCGGCAGGCCCACCCCGCATTCTTCTGCGACGTGCGCCAGTGATTTATTCAATGCTTTTAGTTTTTCACGCAGTGCATTGCCGTTGCTGCGCACGGCTTCCGGCTTCATCTCGCAAATGGTCAAAAATCTTTCCGCCGCGGCGTAGGACTCCGGATGCACGGCGGTGGAATCGAAAAAGGTACCGGCGTTGGGAATGCGCAAAAAACCGGCACTTTGCGTGAACGCCTTCGGCCCCACGCCTTTCACTTCCAGCAATTGCCGGCGGGAAGCGAACACGCCATTTTCGTCGCGAAACTTAACGATGTTTTCCGCCGTTGTGCGCGTGACGCCCGCCACATAGCGCAACAATGCCGCGGAGGCCGTATTCAAGTTGACCCCGACGTTGTTCACGCACAACTGCACCACGCGATCCAATGACTCCGCCAATTGCGTTTGATTGACGTCATGCTGGTACAAGCCGACGCCGATGGATTTGGGATCGATCTTGACCAGCTCCGAGAGCGGGTCGAGCAGGCGCCGTGCGATGGAAATGTTGCCGCGCTGCGCCGCTTCGAGATCGGGAAATTCCTGGCGTGCCAGCTCCGAGGCGGAATACACCGAAGCGCCGGCTTCGCTTACAATCGCATAACACAACAATTCCGGAAGGTCAGGGTCATTGGCGCTTTTGGCTTCTTGAATTAATTCCGCCGCCAATTGTTCGGTTTCACGGCTGGCCGTGCCATTGCCGATGGCAATGATCGTGACGCGATGCTTCCTGATCAGGGCGCGCAGTTGTTCTTTGGAATAATCCCAGCGCTTCTTGGGCTCGTGCGGATAGATGGTTTCGCCTTCGAGGTATTTTCCGGTCTCATCGATGACGGCAACTTTGCAGCCCGTGCGAAAGCCGGGATCAATGCCCATGATGATGTGGCCCTTGGTGGGCGGCTGCATCAACAAATTGCGCAGGTTGGCGGCGAAAATTTCGATGGCGTGCGCATCTGCGCCCTCCGTGAGCTGGCCGCGCAATTCGCGTTCGATCGCCGGTGCAATCAAACGTTCATAGGCATCTTTGATGGCGGCTTGATCGTGCTCGCGAAAGAGGGCGGCAGGATTTGTGATGAATTTTGCGTTCAACACGGATAAAATTTCTTCCACCGGTGCTTCGATGGAAACCTTCAGAAACCCTTCTTTCTCGCCGCGGTTGATGGCGAGCGTGCGGTGCGGCACGACCTTTTTCAACGCATCACGATAGTCTTTGTAGATTTCATACACATCGACGTTCTGGGGATCTTTCGCTTCGGAGCGCAGGCTGCCTTTTTCCCAGGTGGCGAGGCGCACGAGTTTGCGCACCTCGGCCTCGTCGCTCACCCATTCCGCGATGATGTCGCACGCGCCGGCCAGGGCTTCCGCGGCAGTGGCCACACCCTTCTCCTCCTGCACAAAGGCCGAGGCGATTTCTTCGATATTGCCCGTGATATCAGTCTGCTCCCACATGCGCTGCGCCAACGGCTCCAGGCCCTTTTCTTTGGCAATGGTGGCGCGCGTGCGCTTCTTGGGCTTATAAGGCAAGTACAAATCTTCGACTTCCTGCAGTTTCAGTGCAGCTTGGATCTTCTCGCGCAGCTCCTCGGTGAGCTTGCCCTGTTCCTCAATGGATTTGAGCACAGTCTGCTTGCGCTCTTCCAGCATGCGCAGGTAGCGCATGCGGTCCTGAATCGCGATGATTTTGGTTTCGTCCAAGCCGCCGGTCACTTCCTTGCGATAGCGCGCGATGAACGGCACCGTGTTCTCCTCGTCGAGCAGCGCCGCCGTGGCCTGCACCTGCGCGACTCCTATTTTTTCTTCCGCCGCGATCAGTTTGAAGAAATCTTGTTCCGTCACGTTTCAGCCTCGAAAGTATTGTATGTTTTGTGGTATGATTCACTCCACCGCCTCCGCCCACGCCACTCCGTAAGCGAAAGCGGAATTTAGCAGAGCCGGTGAAAAATACAAGAGGGAAAATACCATGGCCTGCGACAATGGGGAGGGCAATGAAAAATTCGATTGACTTTGGCGCTGAAAGCAATATGCATGAAAGGGTGAGAACGGGCGGGGAGAAAGTGACTCAATGAACGATTTTGACCGCTGCCGCGAAGGCAAAACTGGGAGAATTCTTCGCGTCGTGGCAGCGTAGGCAAGCGGCTTCGGAAATCTCCATGAAATTGGCAATGCGTCCGTTCATGCGCACGTGAAAGCCGCCGCGACCGTGGCAGGATTCACAGCCCACCTGTACGAGGTGGGCTGTGGCCGTGGTGGCGGCATATCCGGTCTCTTCGCGATAACCAGTGGTATGGCATTCCAGACAAGCCGTATTCCGGTCTTCGCGTTTTGCGGCGAGCGTGGCAAAAGCATGCCCGTGCGCCGTTTTTTCCCAGCGCTGAAAAATCTCCTGGTGGCACGATTGGCACGCGGCGCTGCCGAGATAAGGATTCAACCCTTTCACTTCACCGACTTTTTGCGGAGGTGCGACCCCGCGCTGACCGGCATTGCGATAGCTCTCAATCCAGGGCTTGGCTTGGGGCGAATCGACAATGCGATCGGTCAAAATGATTTGATTAAAACTCGCCGCGACGCGGCTGCCGCCTTTCTCCTTCTCGATGGTAATGAACGCAATTTCGCGGCCTCGGTCGCCGGCGCTGACGATCAAAGTATTATTCGAGGATTCAATCAAATTGAGCGGTCGATGATTGCCGCTCGCCTGCAGCCACAAATCCACTTCAGGGAATTTCTTGCTCAACGCCACGAGCTCGTGCGGCGGCCCGAGATACACCACCGCCCAAAAATCCGCCTGGTTTTGGAGGCTGCTCAATTGCTCCCGCAGAAATTTTTCAGCGTCGTAAGTCGAGGTGTTATCTTCCAAACGATTGAATTGCGCCGAGGCCACATTCACGACGCCGAGCTTATAATTGGATTTCGTAATGATTTTGGCGGCCGGATAATCCGCCTTCGCTTTGGTGGCATGCAAGCCGCTGAACAAGAAATCGCGGCAGTGCCACTTCGCCGCGGAGTCCGCCAGGGCCGGACAGAGATCATTTTGTCCGAGCGCTACGGCATCGTAGCCCATTTTATGCAGCAGCTTGAGCTGCTCGTAGGTTTTCCACGTCGACGGCCCGGCCGGTGTTTCGCCGAAATTACCGCCGTCGATGAGAACGAGATCGGGATGTTTCGCCCGCAAACTGTCAATCATGGTTGCGCGCTTGGCCAGTCCGCCACGCCTGCTGCCGCTTCAGCCACAGGGGTCGACGTAGCCGATCGTGTCGCTGGTGTAAACCAAGTGCAAGGTCATCTTATCGTTCGCGTGCAGCGGGACTTCTGCCTGCCCGCAGAGACTGGCAAGCACGACGCCGAGCCATGCCCGGGCCAGCCGGTGTTTGTGCATCATACACCTCGCATAACATGATGAAGAATCAGACGCGCGAAACCGCGCGGCGGTTGATTATGCAGGGATTTTCGCTTGCTTCTCTAGGGCGGCTGCTCTATATTAACGTTTTTAAACACCCAGCATCGCCTTCGTAAGCCACTGGCGAATCGAGCTCCCAAAAATCCACTCATGCACTTTATCATACATAAGCTTTTTGAAAAAAGCAATCACCCTTTCCGCGCGGGGCTGCGGGGGCTGTGGTGCGGGCTGGCACTGCTCGCAGCCGCGTGCGGTGATACTGACTATGACCGGGCTGCAGTTTTGTACGATCAGTCCCGCAACGGCCAAGCGGCGCAGCAGGGGTATTCCGAGCCGATCAGCCAGGCGATCCAATTGTTGGAAAATTTTTTAGCCCGCAATCACGACGACCCGCACGGCACGTTGCTGCTGTGGCGCTGTTATTTACGCGCCGGCAATCCGCGCGCGCAAGCCATGCATGAAAGCATCCTGCGCAATGCGGCATCCATGCGTACGGTGCTGCCCGGCGAAATCCAAGACGACAGCGATCCTTACATGCGCGAGCGCATGGTGCAGTTGCTCGGCGAAATCGCCACGGCAGAAGAGGTAAGGCCGATCATCGACATTCTTGAAGAGGACCCCCATCCCGCCGTGCAACAGGCCGTTGCCCAGGTGCTGGCCAAGCTTCGGGATGAGCGCGCCGTCAAACCCCTTCTCGCCAAAGCCCGCGCAGGAGAGGCGACAATACGCGCATCAGCCTGCCGTGCCCTGTCTGTTTTTCCGCAGCCTGCGGTGACGATCACGTTATTCGATCTGGTCGTGGACTCGACCGAAGCGGCGGAAGTGCGGGAGAGCGCCGGGTTTTCGCTGGCGCAAATTGCAGGACTGCAAGCAAATCTTCGCAGGGAATTGCTGCCCAAGCTGGAACAGATCTTGAACCGGCCCACGGCGCCTTTCACGACTCAATTGCTGGCTGCATTGATTCTGGCTGTACTTGGCAATGACAGCGGTTATCGTGCTGCCTTTGCAAACGTTTCCTCGAATGATGTTTTCCTGCGCGGCTTGGCGATCACCACGTTGGGTTATATTGGCGCGCCACAAACCGTCCATCTCGTGGCCGCGGCGGTCGATCATGACAATCCCCGGCTAAGGCAGCAGGCGGCGGAAGCGCTGGGCAACCTCGGCGACATGCGCGGGCTGCCGAGCTTGTACCGCGCCATGGATGACCCCGTTGAAGCCGTGCGCCTGGAGGCACAAAAGGCGATCGACAAAATTCGCCGGGAAACGCCGTTGCAATGAGGACCAAAAGCGCAATGCACAGAAGCAACAGCCGAGGCCCATGTTGCACGAATGGCGTAAGCCATGGCCCATAGGACGTAAAACGTGAGGCGTAACCTAGTCGCTTCCGCACAGGCTTCACTTGCGGGAATACGAGGTCGAAAATAATCCTCTCACTAGCCACACGCAACCACTTTGGCGTTTTTACACATGATCATCACGTCCAACATCCCAATTTCCACCCAGGGTTTCACCGACATCAATGATCTGACGCCGCAAGTGACAGATCGCTTGCAAGCTTCGGGCTTGCAACAAGGCACGGCGACGATCTTCGTTTCCGGATCAACCGCCGGCATCACAACGATTGAATTTGAACCGGGCCTGCTGCAAGACCTGCCGGCTGCCTTCGAAAAGATCGCGCCGATGAAAATGCGATATGCGCACGATGATACCTGGGGGGACGGCAACGGCTTCGCGCATGTGCGCGCCGCGCTGCTGGGTCCCTCTCTCGTCGTGCCCTTTGCACACGGTAAGCTGTTGCTGGGTACCTGGCAGCAGATTGTGGTGGTGGATTTTGACAATCGCCCGCGCCGCCGGGAAATCGTGGTACAATTGCACGGCGAGTGAATGGCCGCGTGCCCTGACTGTGGTGGCCCGGCTTCAGAAACAAGTATGAATTCCCCTTCACACTCCGATCGCTCTGCCTCGTTCATCGGCAAAATCGATATTCACACGCATATCCTGCCGCCTGCCTGGCCGGACTGGAAAAAGAAGTACGGCTATGGCGGTTTCGTACGGCTCGAGCATCATGCACCGGGCTGCGCGCGCATGATGATCGACAGCCGGCTGTTTCGGGAAATCGAAGAGAACGCCTGGTCGCCGGGCGCGCGCCTGGCCGATTGTGATCGTTGCGGTGTGGCGCTGCAGGTGCTCTCCACCGTGCCGGTCATGTTCGCGTACTGGGCAAAGCCGGAAGATGGGCTCGATCTGTCACGCTTTCTCAACGATCACATCGCCGGGGTAATCGCAGAATTTCCCGCGCGCTTCGCGGGCCTGGGCACCGTGCCCTTGCAGGCGCCGGATTTGGCGGTTCAGGAGCTCGAACGCTGCGTCAAAGAGCTCGGCTTGGCCGGCGTCCAGATCGGCTCGCATGTGAATGAATGGAATCTGGATGATTCACATCTTTTTCCGTTTTTTCAGGCAGCGGAACAGTTGGGCGCGGCGATCTTCGTGCATCCTTGGGACGTGCTCGGGCAGGAAAGAATGAAGAAATACTGGCTGCCGTGGCTCGTCGGCATGCCCGCGGAAACCTGCCTGGCGATTTGCAGCATGGTCTTCGGCGGCTTGTTCGAACGCTTGCCGAAATTGCGCGTGGCCTTCGCACATGGCGGCGGCTCCTTTCCCGGGACCATCGGCCGCATCGCGCACGGCTTCGAAGCGCGCCCCGATTTGTGCGCGCTTGACAATCCCGTGCACCCGAAAACATACTTGGGCAAATTTTATCTCGATGCGCTGGTGCACGATGCCCGCCTCCTGCGCTACCTGCTCGAGCTCATGGGTGAAAACGCCCTAGCGCTTGGCTCGGACTATCCCTTTCCATTGGGTGAAGCAGAGCCGGGTAAGCTGATCGAATCGATACCGGATTTGAGCGAGGCGACAAAAGCGCGTTTGCTCCGGGGAACGGCGCTGGAATGGCTGGGGAGGAAAGAGGGCCCACCGGTGCGTTCAAATATACAAAACTAACCGGCCAGATCTGCGTGTGAGGAATTGGAAAAAGTCTTTGCTTATGTCCAATCGCTTCGAACCCACCCCGGCATTCGCGCGCGAGTTGGATGCGCGCGATCCGCTGGCCCAATATCGTGATCGCTTCCACTATCCACCTGCCAAGAACGGCTGCGACTGCATTTATTTCTGCGGCAACTCCCTCGGCTTGCAGCCGCGCACGGTGAGCGCGCACGTCGAGCAAGAGCTGAAAGATTGGGCCGAGCTCGGGGTGGAAGGGCATTTTCACGCGAAAAATCCCTGGCTGCCCTATCATGAATCTCTCACCGTACCAACCGCGCGCCTGGTGGGCGCGCAGCCCATTGAAGTGGTGGTGATGAATTCACTCACGGTGAATTTGCATCTTTTGATGGTTTCCTTCTATCGCCCCACGCCGCAGCGCTACAAAGTCCTGATCGAAGGCGGCGCTTTTCCTTCCGACCAATACGCAGTCAAATCCCAATTGCGCTTTCATGGTTGCAACCCCGCTCGCGGCTTGCTGGAATTAACGCCTCGGCCGGGAGAGTTTTTCATTCGCGCCGGGGATATTGAAGAGGTGCTGCATCGTGAGGGCGAACACCTCGCGTTGATTTTGCTCGGCGGCGTGAATTATGCCACCGGCCAGGCGTTCGACATGCAGCGCATCACGCAACTGGGACACGAGCACGGCTGCATCGTTGGGTTTGATTTGGCGCATGCGGCGGGCAACCTGGAGCTGCATCTTCACGATTGGAATGTCGATTTTGCAGCGTGGTGTTCCTACAAGTATTTGAACGCGGGGCCGGGCAGCATCGCAGGCTGCTTCGTGCACGAACGTCACGCGCAGCGCGGCGACTTGCCGCGCCTGGCAGGTTGGTGGGGGCATGACCAGCACACGCGTTTTTTGATGGGTCCGGACTTTCAACCGATTCCCGGGGCCGAGGGCTGGCAACTGAGCAACCCGCCGATATTGCAACTCGCGGCATTGCGTGCATCCATGGAAATATTCGATGCCGCCGGCATGAAAACCCTGCGCGCGAAAAGCGTGTTGCTCACGAATTATCTCGAATATCTGCTCGATCTGCAGGCGCAGACAAATTTCCAGATTATCACGCCGCGCGAGGAGAATCAGCGTGGCGCGCAGCTTTCTTTGCGAATGACAGAAGCAGGCAAGAAAATCTGTGCACGCCTGCTCGCGCAAAATGTGATTTGCGATTGGCGCGAACCGGACGTTTTGCGCGTCACCCCTGTACCGTTGTACAACACGTTTATGGAAGTTTTTCGCTTCGCGGAGGTTTTTCGGCAATTGCATCAAGATGCTCTCGCAGAATCCCGCTAAAAAAATCACGCTCATCGGCGCCGGCCCGGCCGGTGCGCTCCTGGCGATTTATCTGGCGCGCCGCGGCTTCGCGGTTGAAGTATTCGAGCGCCGCCCGGACCTGCGCACCAGGGAGATCGCCGCGGGCCGTTCGATCAATCTGGCCTTGTCCACGCGCGGCCTGTATGCTTTGCGGCAAGTGGGATTGTTCGACGCCATCATGAAAATCGCCGTGCCCATGAAAGGCCGCATGATGCACGCCCTCGAGGGCGGCCTCACGTTTCAACGCTACGGCAAGGACGATTCTGAGGTGATCTACGCGGTGTTGCGCGGCGAGCTGAACAAGGCGCTGCTGGCGGAGGCAGAACGAAATGGCAATGTCAGAATCCATTTCAACCAGCGCTGCACGGCCATGAATTTCAATACCGGCGAGATCGAATTATGGGATGAGACCAGCCAGCAGACCGCGAAGATCGCAACCGAGGTCGTGATCGGCACGGACGGCTCGGCCTCTGCCATTCGTGCGGAAATGCAGAAAGCCGGACGTTTCAATTTCTCGCAGCAGTACCTGGAGCACGGCTATAAAGAGCTCACGATTTCTGCCGGAGCGGCGGGAGAGTTTTTGATCGAAAAAAACGCCTTGCACATCTGGCCGCGCAAAACCTACATGCTCATCGCCCTGCCCAACACCGATGGCAGCTTCGCCTGCATTTTCTTCTTTCCCTACAAAGGTGAGCCCAGCTTCGCGAGCCTGGATTCCGGGGAGAAAGTGCTGCACTTTTTCCGGCAACAATTTTCCGACGTGGTGCCGCTGATGCCGAATTTGCTGGAGAGCTACTTTGCCAATCCCACGGGTGCGATGATGACCGTTCGTTGCGAGCCCTGGTACTTAGACGGCAAAGCCCTGCTGCTCGGCGATGCCGCGCACGCGATCGTGCCGTTCTTCGGACAAGGCGTAAACTGCGCGTTCGAAGATTGTACGGTATTGAATGCGGTTTTGGACGATTTCGACGGCGATTGGGAAGAAGCTTTCTGCAGGTTCGAAAGTTTGCGCAAAAGAAACACCGATGCCATTGCTGATTTGGCTTTGGAAAATTTCATCGAGATGCGCGACCGCGTCGCTGATCCGCAGTTTCTGTTGAAGAAAAAAGTCGAACAAGCCTTGCAGCAAAAATTCCCGGATATATTCATTCCGAAGTACGCGATGGTGACGTTCCATCGCCTGCCCTATGCGCTTGCGCTGGAGAAAGGCACGATTCAGGATGGAATTCTGGAGGAACTGTGCCGTGCCATTTCCAGTTTGGAGGAATTGGATTGGAATAAGGCGGAGCAGATGATTGAGCAGCGCTTGCAGGCATGAAAGAGGCTGCCACTAACCGAAGCTATTCGACAACTTGATATTCTATGTGAACTCGGTGTCTCGGCGGTTTAATTTTATGAACTAACCAGGTTGGGCTGATACTGGATAGCGACTATAACTCCGCTCAGTATGCTATTCGCGGAGATAACGTTCGACCCCAGAATTTGGGCAACTGTGCGTCAAAATCAAAACCACGGTTTTTCGCAATATCATGCGGAGGACAACCTGGCGGCCACATGAAACTCCTTGTTTGGTGAAAATACGGTGCGTAAATTTAAATATGACGAATCAAGAAATAAAAGCCCTCATCTCCAAGCTCGAACCGGCATTCTATCAAAAATACGGCGTTGCCCTGGTTTATCTTTTTGGCTCGATCAATTCGGAACGCTTTGCGCCGGAGAGCGACGTAGATGTCGCCGTTCTTTTTGAAGAAAAAGTTGCGCCGCTGGAACGATTCCGCCATACCGCACTGATGCAATCGGCGTTGCGGAAACGCGTGCAGCGCAAAGTGGACGTGACGATTTTGAATTTTGCGCCACCATTGTTGCGCTATGAAGTGGTGAAAGGCGGAAGCGTATGCTATTTCTCCAACCCTGAATTGATTTTTCATTTTCAGAGCAGGACATATCGTGACTATGAAGATTACTGTCACTTTCAGAGCGTTCACATCGCAGCGCGGCAACGACGAATCCTGGGTGTAGAAGCATGAATCATTTTATCGTACACGAGCGTTTGGAAGAAATCGGCAAGAATCTGGAAATTCTCGATGAGCTCCGCCAGTACCCCATTCAGAGATTCGTTCAGGATCCCAAGATTCACAAACTGGCGGAACGGTGCTTGCAGCTTTGCATCGAGTGCGTTCTGGACATCGCGCATTATCTCATTAGCCAAAAGAGTTGGCCGCGACCCGCCGATAATACCGACGCTATAATTGAGCTTGGAGATCAAGGCGTGCTGCCGCGCGCCTTTGCCGAGACCATCGCCGGCATGGTCAACTTTCGGAACATTTTAGTGCATGCTTATTTGAAGATCGATCGCGCGATCGTCTTCGACCAGCTCAATCGGCTGGATGATTTTCGAGAATTCGAACGATTTGTTTTGGCGTATCTGCAAAAAACCCCTTAGTCATCGCCTCACACTCCCCATCCGCCGCTCACCTGAATATTCGCGCCGTTGATGTAACGCGCTTCTTCCGAAAGCAAGAAGCAGCAAATCGCCACGGCGTCATCCACCGCGCCAATATAACCCGCGGGAATGCTCTTGGCCATTTGCTGCAACTCTTCCGCCGGCGTGCTGCCGGAGTCAATAAAGCCGGGCGAAATGCAGTTCACCGTGATGCCGTCTGCCGCCAAAACCTTGGCCAGCGTGCGCGTCAGAATCAGTACGCCGGCTTTGGCGATATAATGCGCGGTGACGAAGGGCTGGCCGCGCATTTGATCGGCGCCGGCCATGCTGAAATTGATGATGCGGCCCCACCGCCGCGCTTGCATGCCGGGAGCTGCTGCCCGGGCCAGATAGAACACCGGATGGAGGTTATGATCGAACATTTCATGCCAGCCGGCGATCGTTTCCTCAAAAAGGGGCACGCGATGATACATACCCGCGCAATTGATCAGTGCATCGATGCGGCCCCATGCCGTGGCGACGGTTTGCACCCAGTGTGCGGCGGCGTGCGCCTCGGAAATATCACAAAGATCGGCGCGGCCGGTGGCGCCCTGGGCAAAGATTGCTTGCACGGTCTCTTCCGCTTGCCCACGGCTTTTGCGATAACAGATTGCGACATGCCAGCCGCTTCCGGCAAGCGCCAAAGCCAGGGCACGTCCGATGCCGCGGCTGCCGCCGGTGATGAGAGCAACTTTCTCAGGCATTTTCTTTCCTCCATTGAATCCAAGATAAGATAGTGTTTCCAAGGGCAAAATGCGACGTTTCAATTTGGTATTTGGCTTTTGGCGCTGGGTTTTTCCCCAAAATACCTCTTGTATCTCAACCGTGTTTTGCCTATTATCTTTAGCCGCTTTCTGACTCCTGCGGAACACCTCTGCAAGCAAGTCGAACGAGCGCTCTCATGCGAATCATGCTCTGCTGCAACATATGACACCGATTAGAACAGATGCGGACCGCTTGTCGCTGAAGAATCAGATTCAGGAAAAAATCCGCGAAGTGCGCACCAAGCATAAGATCAAAGCGCCGGCTTTTCCTGAAGGCTTGGATTGGCTGAACACGCCACGGCCGGTGCAGTTGGCGGAGTTGCGCGGCAAAATGGTGTTGCTCGATTTTTGGACGTCTTGCTGCATCAATTGCATGCACGTCGTGCCAGACCTGAAGTATCTCGAAAAAAAATACGCGAGCCAGCCCTTCGTGGTGATCGGTGTGCATTCCGCCAAATTTACGCATGAAAAAGAAACGCAAAGCATCCGCCAGGCGGTGCTGCGCTTGGCGGTGGAACATCCCGTGGTGGTTGATTCCGAATTTGCCATTTGGCAGTCTTATACCGTGCGTGCCTGGCCGACCCTGATATTGATCGACGCCGAAGGTTATCTGCTCGGTGTGTTTTCCGGCGAAGGCAATCGCGAAATCATCGATCATTATGTCGAAGCAGCCTTGGCGATCTTCGCGCAAGAGCATAAACTGGACCACACCCCGCTCTCCACCCGGCTCGAAACGCCGGATTTGCCCGATTCGTTTCTGCGCTTCCCCGGTAAAATTACCGCCGATCTCAAGCATAAACGGCTCGCCATAGCCGATTCCAATCACGATCGTTTGCTGGTGTGCACGCCCGATGGTACGTTAAAAGAAATCATCGGTGCCGGTGTGCCCGGACGCGACGACGGCGATTTTGAAACCGCACACTTTAACCGCCCGCAGGGCATGGCTTTTCATGGCGACGATTTGATCGTTTGCGATACGGAAAACCACCTCTTGCGCCGCGTGGATTTGGCTGCACGCAGCGTGACGACGATTGCAGGCACGGGCGAGCAAGGCAGTTATGTGCAGCGCGGGGGGTCTGGCTTGAAAATACCGTTGAATTCGCCGTGGGATATCTTCATTCACGGGCACACGGGTTATATCGCCATGGCCGGCCCGCATCAAATCTGGTCGATTGATTTGAAAACGAATCGCATCGAGCCTTTCGCCGGCACGGGCCACGAAGCGCGGCGTGACGGTGAGCGCATGCAAGCCGCGTTCGCGCAGCCCAGCGGCATCACCGGCGAAGTCATCGGCGGGCAGTTGACGCGCTTATTCATCGCGGACAGCGAGATCTCCAGCGTGCGTCAAATCGACATGCGCAGCGACCGCGTGAGCACACTCGTGGGCGGCGATTTGTTTCAATACGGCGATCAGGATGGCACGGCGGACAGCGTGCGCTTGCAGCACCCTCTGGGCGTGTTGTTTCAGGAGGGCAGGCTTTATCTCGCCGATACCTACAACCACAAAATCAAAGTTATTGATCCCAATCTGCGCACCTGCAAGACGCTGCTCGGCGAGGGCAAAACCGGGCACGTCGATGGACTCTCCTCGCGTTTCTCCGAACCGTCGGGTCTGGCCGTTCTCAATGGAAAAATGTATGTGGCAGACGCCAACAATCACGCCATTCGCGTGGTCGATCTGCCCAGCCAGGAGACCGGCACGTTGCGCCTCAAGCCGCAAGCGTTGCCCAGCCTCGAGCGCTTGGTATCGAAACATACGCCCGTGACGAAATTGCCGGCGCGAGTGTTGGCCCCGGGCGCGGCGGAGATTCATGTGAAAATACTCTTGCCTGAGGAAGCGGAATTGAATGAAGGTTCGCCCGTGCAGCTCATGATGCGCAGCCTTAATGACGCGCTGGTTTTTCCCTCCGCTGCGCTCACGCTGGCGTCACCCGGAACCGAAATCACCGTGCCTTTGCGTGTGCACTCCCAGGCGGCGGAGTCCGCGTTCCGGCTCGAATTGCTGTATTATTATTGCGAGAAACAACGCGGCCTGTGCTTGATACGGCAAGCCGCATACGAAGTGCCCGTACGCATCGCTCACACCGGCGCGGCGCTGGTGGAAATTGTCGATGCGCCCACGAGCGAAAATAGCTTGACATAAGCAAAACCGGCTGAGGCTACAACCTTGCGATTGGTCAGGCCGCGGTATCTGGTGCCATGAGCAATCCACCATAACACTCAATCCACTCCCGCTTTCCCTTCGTCCCGATCTTCTTTGTTGAGGTTCCATCTGAGAAATCGCGAGGCAAAACAGAAACGCGGGCCCTCCGCTGCTCCAGCGTGATGGCTGGAAGCACGCGGAAACAAATTATCTTTCAAAGGAGATGGACCCATGAACATCTATGTGGGGAATCTTGCACATGCGGTGACTGAAGACGAGTTGAAGGAGGCGTTTGCCGCGTACGGGGATGTCTCTGCCGTGACCCTCATCAAGGACAAGTTCACCGGCGAGTCGCGCGGTTTTGCCTTTGTGGAAATGCCAGCCAAAGCGCAAGCCACCACGGCGATGCGTGAAATGAACGGCAAAGAGCTGCAAGGCCGTTCTTTGATTGTGAATGAAGCGCGCGAGCGCCGCGAAAGAACGGGCGGCGGTGGTGGTGGCGGTCGCAGCGGTGGCGGCCGCAGCGGCGGTGGGCGCAGCAGCGGTGGTGGCTACGGTGGTGGCGGCGGGCGCAGAGGCGGCGGGCGTTATTGATTCCCGTTGAGACGCCAGCTTCTGCACCACCGATCACAGCATCTTGCTGTGCTTAATGATGCAATCAACTTTTCTTGCTGCACAGTGCGCGTTGCTAGTCGAGGTGCACTGTGCAGCCCTCCTGTTTCCTGCTGGAACTGAGAACCTTCACGCCGCTTGATCGTGCTCAAAATCCTTGCTGACGAAAACCTTCCCTTCGCGAAAGAGGCGTTTGGGTCTCTGGGTGAGGTGCGCCTCCTGCCCGGCCGCGCGATTACGCGTGAAGTCTTGCTCGACGTTGAAGTGCTTTTGGTGCGCTCGATCACGACCGTAAACGATGCCCTGCTGCGCGGCACGCCGGTTCGATTCGTGGGCACGGCGACCATCGGCTTCGATCACCTCGATCGCGAATACTTGGCGGCCAGCAACATTGCATTCGCGAGCGCCATCGGCTCCAACGCCAATTCCGTGGCGGAATATGTGATCGCGGCCTTGCTGCACTGGGCGGTATCCCACAACCTCGAATTGGCAGGAAAAAGTCTCGGCGTCGTTGGCGCGGGCAATGTTGGCAGCCGCGTGATTCCCAAAGCGCGCGCGCTGGGACTGAACGTCCTGGTCAACGATCCCCCTTTGGCAAGGAAATTTCGCAACGCCCGAGAGGCGCCGCCGTTCGAGTTTTTGCCCTTGTCTGATCTGGGGCAGGCGGATTTCATCACGCTGCACACCCCGCTCACTTCGACTGGCCCCGAGCCCACCTATCATCTTTTTAATGAAGCGCGTTTATCCGCCATGAAACGCGGCAGTGTGTTGCTCAATACCGCACGCGGTGCCGTCGTCGATAATCTCGCGTTAAAAAAAGCCTTGCAGGCGAACCATCTCGCCGGCGCCATTCTGGACGTTTGGGAAAACGAACCGCATCTGGATCTGGAATTACTGCGCGGCGTGCATCTTGCCACGCCGCATATTGCCGGCTATTCTTTTGAAGGCAAGCTGCAAGGCACGCGGCAAATTTATGAGGCGTTGTGTGCCTTTCTAAAGGCGGCACCGGCATGGGACGCCACACGGCATCTTCCCGCTCCAGCTCGGCACCTCATCAAAATTGCTGCAAGCACGCGCAGCAACCTCGAGATTTTGCATGAAGCCGTCTGCCACGCTTACGACATCGCTGCGGACGATCGCGCATTGCGCGCCGGGTTTTATCGAGACGATTGGACAGCAGTGCAACGCGGCAGGCATTTCGATCAACTGCGGCGCGCCTATCCCATCCGCCGGGAGTTCGGCAGCTACACCCTCAGTTGCGACCCAGGCCAGGCGCCTCTTGCCGAAACATTACGCGAGCTCGGCTTTCAGATTGCAGCCTTTTCGTGACCTCAACTTTTTCATTTCTGGGACATCCCAGTTTTTCTGCCGGCTGATGCTTACGGAATCATGGCCATTCTCCGCACTGGGTGAGCCGCATTTTGGGCGATGGAAATTTATGCTTGACATTCTTTGGAGGGATTGTTAATCTCTTTGCACGAGATGCGAAATAAGGCATCCGGCTTTAATCAACCTGATGTGATCAGTCATCCAGCTAGCGGGAGGTGTATCGATGCAAGCAGTTCTGATGTGGTTTCTGGCGGCGACAACTGCGCTGTTCAACATGGGCAGCGGCGGCGATGAGAGCAAAAAAACGGTACCCAATACAAATGCAGCAGGGTCTGCTCCGCAAGCTGCGGCTTACACGGTGGCGGCGGTGAAGAATGGCGGATCGATTGCGGGAACCGTGACCTATTCCGGCAAAGCGCCCGCGCCCAAGAAACTGGCAGTGACGAAAGACACGCAAGTGTGCGGCAAAGTCGAGCACCTGGATGAAAGCCTGGTGGTGGGCGCGAACGGCGGCGTGAAAAATGTGATCGTGAGCATCAAAAGCATCAAATCTGGTAAAGGCTTGGAAACGCTCGGCACCTCCTTTGTTTTGGATCAAAAGGGCTGTATGTATTCCCCCCATGTCTCGATCGTGCCGGTGAATGCGCCGGTGAAAGTTCTCAATCCCGACGGCATTTTGCACAACATTCATACCTACAGCCAGAAGAATCCCCCCTTCAATAAGTCACAACCACAGTTCAAAAAGGAAATGACCGCGACTTTTGCCAACGCGGAAATGGTGACGGCGAAATGCGACGTGCACGGGTGGATGGGCGCGAGCATCATGGTGGTTGATCATCCTTATCACGTGATCACGGATGCCAACGGCGCTTTCAAGCTGGCGGACGTTCCCGCCGGAACGTACACCGTTGAGTTTTGGCAGGAAAAGTTGGGCACGAAAACCGCCCAAGTGACCGTCGCCGCTGGCCAGGCCGCGACGTTGAATTTTGCTTTTCCAGCTGCTGCGAATTGATCTTTTGACTCCGATGATGCTGAATTGAAATCTGTGCAGCCCGCGATTGTCATCGAAAACTTGACCCGCTTGTATGGCGAGCGCCAAGCTCTCCATGAAGTGGGTTTTTCTGTTTCTACCGGGGAAATATTTGGCATCCTTGGCCCCAACGGCAGCGGCAAGACCACGCTTTTTCGAATCTTGTCCACGCTCCTTCCGCCCACGAGCGGGAAGGCAAAGATACTGGGACTTGATTGTGTGCGTGCCGCCAAGCGTGTGCGCGCAAAGCTCGGCATCGTCTTTCAATCCCCCAGCTTGGATGTCAAGCTCACCGTGTTTGAAAACCTGTTGCATCACGGCCATTTGTGGGGCCTGCGCGGCGCAGATTTACAAGGCCGCATCGAGGCGGCCTTGCAGCAGTTCGATTTGAATGAGCGGCGCCAGGATTGGGCGGAGAAATTGTCCGGCGGCTTGCGCCGTCGCGTCGAATTGGCGAAAGTGCTGTTGTCGCGGCCGCCGATTTTGTTGCTCGACGAGCCCAGCACCGGCCTTGATCCTGGTGTGCGCCGGGAACTGTGGCAGATTCTGCACTCCCAGTGCACAAGCGAAGGCACAACGATCTTGTTCACCACGCACTTGCTGGAAGAAGCGGAAAAATGCGACCGCCTTGCGATTCTCGATCAGGGCCGATTGGTGGCGCTGGGCTCACCGGAGGAATTGAAAGCGCGCATTGGCGGTGAGGTGATCTGGGTGAAATCTGCTGCGCCGGCCGAATTTCAAAAGCAGTTGTATGCGCTTTTGCGAATAAAATCGGCTTCGGTCGACGGTATGATCCGTATCGAGCATACGAACGGCTATGAGCTCGTGCCGAAGTTGAACGATCTTTTTTCACCTTTGATAGAATCCATTTCGGTAAGCAAACCGACTTTGGAGGATGTGTTCATCAAAGAGACTGGTCATAAGTTTTGGAATCAAGAAAAGCCCGATTGATTTTGATCATCGCAATTATGCATCATTGCTCCGAAATCAAGCGTGGGCCCCTGCAAAATGTCATTCCGCAGGAATCTTCCCCAAGTGACGGCACTGTGTTTGATTTTGGCTAGATACCCAGAGCGTTGGAAGATTCTTGCAGAATGACAGCGGTGGTTTCTGGAAACATCACTTGTAACGTCAAATGTAACTGCCCGTAAAATGATTTCTTCTCTGCTCCTACCCATCGCTACTTTATGGCAGCGGGAAATCGTGCGCTTCGTGCGCCAGCGCAGCCGTGTCTTCGGCGCGTTGGGACAGCCGTTGCTGTTCTGGCTGCTGCTCGGCGCGGGCTTGGGCCCTTCTTTTCGACCCGCCGGCATGCCCGCGCACATCAACTATCTCGAGTATTTTTTCCCAGGCACGCTTCTCTTGATTCTGCTGTTCAGCTCGATCTTCAGCAACATTTCCGTGATCGAAGATCGCCGTGAAGGTTTTTTGCAGAGCGTGCTGGTGGCGCCCATTCCTGCGGTCGTCCTGGTTTTGGGCAAAGTGTTAGGCGGAGCGACACTGGCCTGGCTGCAAACTTTGCTGTTTTTAGTGTTGGCACCGGCGATCGGAATTCCTCTTTCCATGAGCACGATGCCCGCCACTCTGGGCGTGCTGGCGCTCCTGGCATTGTCACTCACCGCGCTGGGATTCGCCATTGCCTGGCGCATGGAATCAACTCAGGGCTTTCACGTGGTGATGAATGTCTTTTTGATTCCACTGTGGCTGCTCTCGGGCGCTTTTTTTCCGGCGGCGGGAACGCCCCTTCCCCTCAAATGGCTGATGGCCTTGAATCCGCTCACCTATGGCATGTCTGCTTTGCGGCAGTGTTTGTATCCCGCCAGCGTGCGCGCCGGCATGCTGCTGCCGTCTTTTGAATCCTCATTCACCATGACCTTCTGGTTCACCTGGGCGCTGTTGGCAGTGGCTTTGCTTTCGCGTAGAAAAACCGGCACTCTGGCGTGAGCGTCTTGTCTGAATTGATGAACCTTTGAGCGTAGAATCCCCTCACTCCATTCCTCAAACGATCGCATCACTCCAATGGGGCAATTCGCTGGCGATCAGAAGTGATACAGCATGAAATAAACGATGACGCCGGTAATCGAAACGTACATCCACAGCGGGAAGGTCACGCGCGAGGCGAGGCGGGCATGCTGGTCGAATTTTTCTTTGAAGGCGCGCACCAGCGTCACGATGACGATGGGCACGTTGACCACGGCGAGAACCGTATGCGAGAACAGGATGGCGAAATAGATGGTGCGGATCGAGCCTTGGCCTTGAAAGGGCCGGGAGCCGGCGAGGGAGTGATAAATAATGTAGCTGGTGAAAAAGAGAATCGATACGGCAACGGCGCCGAGCATGCAGAATTTGTGCTGGCGAATGCGCTTGCGGCGAATGAACCAATAGCCGAACAACAAAAAAATTCCACTGGCGGCGTTGAGCGTGGCGTTGAGGTGGGGAAGAACGGAGACCGGAATCACGAATGCCCCTCGGCGAGCAAGCTTTTGACGTCCTGCAAAATCTGTTGCGCAATGCCCGGCTCGGTGCCCAAATAGTATTTGCGAATGCGGCCTTGTGCATCAATCAACACAAAACGGTTGCTGTGAATAATGTCCTCGTCGGGATTGCCTCCGCTCGCGGCCGCGGCCAGCATAAAGCCTTCCTGCGCGAGTTCTTGTATCTTCTGGCCAGGCCCGGTGACAAAGTACCATTTGTCCTGTGCCGCACCATAACCATCCGCAAAGCGGCGTAACACTTCCGGTGTGTCACGTTCCGGGTCGACCGTGAAAGAAACCAGTTTCACGGCGGTGAATTTCTCTTTTTGCAGCGCCTCTTGCAGCTCCGTCATCTGGGTGGTCATGATCGGGCAGGTGCCGCCGCAGTTGGTGAAAATGAAATCGGCAATCCACACGTGGCCGCGTAATTGTGCGAGGCCGAAGGGCTCGCCGCTGCGTTCGGTAAGGGAAAAATCCGGAATCGCGGCGAACACCGGCAAAGGCTCAGGCCGCGGCGCCAGCCAGCGCCATGCGGAAAATCCCGAAACGGCAATCACCGCGGTGCCGGCAAGCACCCATAAGAGGCGAGACGCAGATCGTTCCTTCATAGCGCATCGAATGCCAGGATCAAATAGCCCCGGCTGAACAAATCATTCCGTTTTTTGCACAGCTTGCCCGGCGGGTTCGTGGGCAAAGCCTGCTGCTTTGGGGGAGTGAGATTTATCTAATGCCATCAGCGCGAGCAGCACCGGCAAATAAACGAGGGAGGCGCGCATCAAGCGCCGCGCGGCGAGATTGTTGCGTTGAAAATGAAGGGCAGCGCCGCAGGCGAAAAAAATCAAGCCCAAAATCAGTGCGCCGAAAAAATACGTTGCTCCGGAAATGCCGAGCAGTGAAGGCAGCAGGCTCACCGGCAGCAGCGCCAGGCAATTGCTCACGATTTGCCGGCCGGTGCTGCGGCCTTCGGGATCGATCACCGGCAGCATGGGAAAGCCGCCGCGTGCATAATCTTCGCGATACATCCAGGCGATGGCGAGAAAATGCGGAAGCTGCCAGAGAAACAAAATGGCGAACAACACCCAGGCCTCGATGCCGATCTCGCCGCGCGCGGCGGTCCAGCCGCCCATCGGCGGCAGCGCGCCCGGAATCGCTCCCACCAGCGTCGAGAGATGGCTCTTGCGCTTGAGCGGCGTATAAAGAAAAACATAACTCACCAGGGTCAGCGCCGCCAGCAAAGCCGTCAACGCATTCACCTGCCATGCCAAAAGCAAGAGCCCGGTGATCGAAATGGTCGCGCTGAACGCGAGCGCCCGGCGCGGCGAAATTCTCCCCGCGGGCAAAGGGCGGTTTCTCGTGCGCAGCATTTTGGCGTCGAGGTCACGCTCGAGATATTGATTGAACGCGCTCGTGCCGCCGGCAACCAGAGCGGTTCCCGCCAGGGCGAAAAAAAGCAGCATGGCGTCCATCTCCCCGCGCGCGCCCAGATAAAAACCGAAGAGCATGGTGAGCAACACCATGAACGTGACGCGGGGCTTGGTGAGGGAAAGATAATCTGAGAATTTTGTTTGATTCATCATCAGAGCGTCTACGCAATCTGCTTTAGCAGGATGCTGAAAAACCCTTTTTGATGTCATACCCGCGAAAGCGGGTATCCAGAAAGCCCAAAGAAATCATGGATTCCCGCTTTCGCGGGAATGACAAATTCGACCAATCCGAGACTTTTTCAGCATCCTGTTAGGGTTATTTTGCCAATTCTCGCCGAGGAGAAACTCCACTTCATCGACCATATGCCGCAAACGTCAAGCGAGAGCGAATGTTTCCATCAACCTTTACCTTGTTTTCGACATTCCATGCGCAAGTTCGAAACGATCCAAAACCTCTGTGGAATCCGTTAAAAATTTATTTGCCCGCAGCGCCAGCACCAAGCTCGCGCCCAATAGCAACGCACCGCAGGCGACGTGCGCGGTCGTGATCCAAACATTTTTTTGCGTCCAGACGGTAAAAGCGCCCAGAGTCAATTGCGCCAGGATGGCGACCGACAGCAACAAGGCCGGCCGCAGCAATAACGCTTCGTTATAAAAATATCGGAAAATTCGCGCCACCGTCCAAACCATAAAAATGGTCACCACCACTGCGCCCGTGCGATGCGCAAAATTGATGGCGATACCGAACGTATCGAGGGGCGGGATAACTTTGCCGAATGCCAGGGGAAAATCGGGAATGGCCAAGCCGGCTTTGCTGTGTCGCATGATCGCACCGATGATGAGCTGGATAAAAACCAGCCCGGTGGTGGCCAGTGTCAAGGTCTGCAAAGCAGGGCGATGGGCGTCTTCCCGTTTGGTGCGCGGCTTTTGCCATCCCGGCGAGGTAGACACCGCCAAGCCAATTGTCAGGCAAAAAAAAGTTTGTGCCAATGTGCCGTGGCCCACGGACACCGGCGTGGGCAGCAAAAAGAGCACGGTCAATCCGCCCAAAACGCCTTGCAGCACCACGGTGGCCAACGCCAGCCAGCCCAAACGGCGCACCCAACGCCGTGGTTCTTTCAGCCACAGCCACACCGCGAGTATGACCATGAACATCCCGACGACGCTCGCGACCATACGATGGCCGTGTTCATAAAAAATCCCGCCCACCATCTGCGAAAGCGGAAATGAGAACATGAAATGGCCGTATGTCGTTGGCCAGTCAGGAACAGCCAAGCCGGAGCCGGTGCTGGTCACCAATCCGCCGATGAAGATCAAAATATAAGTTGCGCCGGCGACGAGGACGGCAAAGCGATGAAGCCATTTGTTGTTGCTGGTGCGGGTAATGCGCATATTTATTCGAGAATCGAAGATGGAAGATCGAGAATCGAAGATTGATGAGCGATTGTCGAAGATCGCTTGAATCTATTTGCCATCTAATAGTGCAATGAGAGCGATCATCCATCCTCGATCTTCGATCCGCGATTATTTATGGAGTAATCATAACGAGAATCATTCCGTCGCTGCTTGCTCGTGAGGCTGCTCCGCCTGTGCTGCCGCTTTGATCGTGGATTTGTGCGGCGTGCTGGTGAGATCGGGCAGCAGCGCGATGATCAGCAGCGCGCACAGAATCAACGGCGTGAGCGCAATAATGCCGAGCGTGCGCTTCTCAAACTTGAGATGCATGAAATACATCGCGACCAGTACCGCTTTGGCCAGCGCCAGAGTGACGAGCATGACGGCGATGATCATTTTGTCGATGGGCAAAAAGACGGCGCCAATTTCGACCGCCGTCAAAACGCTCAGCGCATAAAAAATATGCATGTAGTTCGGTTCTTGATGCGTCGTGGACATGGGGTTTTCCTCGTTACTGATGGTGATTCTCGCCTTGTGCCATTCGTTCAAATCAAATAAACGAAAGTGAACACCAAAATCCATACGAGATCGACAAAATGCCAATACAAGCCGAGAATTTCAACGGCGTTGAAATTCTCGGCGGAATAAGTGCCACGCAGGCTATTGAGCGTGACGATGGTCAGGTAAATCACCCCGCCAGTGACATGCATGCCGTGGAAACCGGTGATGGCGAAGAAGGTCGTGCCAAACAAATAGTTGCCGTAGGGATTGCTGGTGAAGTGCAAGCCGCCGTGAATGAGATGCGTCCACTCATAGGCCTGCATCCCCAAAAACAAGGTGCCGCCCAAAATGGTCAGTGACAAGAACATGCGCATTCTCTTGGCATCGCCGTGCCGGATGGCGGACAAGGCCTTGACCATGGTAACACTGCTGCAAATGAGCAGAAAGGTCATGATCGCGGTCAGCCTGATACCGAGCACATTCGCCGGCACCGGCCAGTCCACGCTGCCGGCGCGTATGGCGCCGTAGCCAGCCAGCAGTGCGCCGAACGACATGGCGTCGCCGGCGAGAAACACCCACATGCCGAGCTTGCCCCAGCTCTCCGGGGTGAGGGGCGATTCCGCCGGCTCGACGGCGTGATGCATTGCGGCAACCTGGCTCAATTTCCCGTCTCCTTTGGGTTTGGAAGTTCGCGTTTTGCGGATGCCTGTGTTTGCGAAGTTTTGCGATACAGCAAGACGATCCCAGCGGCCACTCCGCCGGCAACGGTAAATGGCATGGCCATCATGAACAAAATGCTGGCGTTGAGGCCGAAGCCGAGATCACCGTTCAAAGCGTTACTACAGCCGGGACAGGCTTGCGCCAGCACGGGAGGCAGCAGCGTGATCGTGGCGAGCGTGAACGAGAAGATTGCAGTGCATTTTCGCATAAAGTGTCCAGTCAGATTAATTCACATAAACCAACGTGTACAAAATCGGCCATAGCGCAACAACGAGAAACCAATACATGCCACATAATTGCAGCGCCACATGCCGTTTCGCGGAGAAACGCTTCCGCCGTGCCATGGCCAGTACGATCAACAGCCAGACCACCGCGCCGAGCACGTGCACGGCGTGACAGCCAATCAGCGTGTAGAAGATCGCGCCGTAAACGCTGGAGGACATGGTCAAGCCAAAGCTGACGAGGCGCACCCATTCCGAGCCTTGCACCACTAAAAACGTCGCGCCCAAAACGGCGGTCAGTGTCAGCAGCCGAATCATGCTGCGCTGATGATCGTTGCGCAACGCGCGCCACGCACGAAACATCGTATAACCGCTGGCCAGCAAGATCGCGGTGTTAATGCCGGTGACGGCGATCGGCAGGCGCGGCTGGCTCATGGGCGGCCAATCCGCGCTGCCCAGGCGAAACACCAAATACGCTCCGATCAAGGCGACGAAGAACATCAAATCCGTGCCCAAAAACAACAGCATGCCGAGCAGTGCATTGTGCACGTGTGTTTGCGGCTTTGCTTCGCCGTCGGAGCCGTGGTCGTCCGGGCCAAATGGCAAATCCGGAATGATGGGCGGCGAGCCGTTGCCGTTGTGCTTGATCTGGAGAGCGCGATCGGCTTCACGCTCGTGCTCCAATTCGACGGGCAGGTCGGCGGTGGCAAAGAGCGGAATCATGCGCAAAGAGAGATTAGTTTTTCATGAGCACGGTGACAATGGTAATGGCAACGAGCAGCAACAAAATGCCGATCAAAATTTTGGCCACGCGCCGGTTTTGTGCCGCATGGGCGAAAAGCTCGCTGCTCATATTTGTAAAAACCGTTTTTCAATGCCCGTCGTGCGAGCGGCCGGCCCTCGCGCCCAGGCGCCGCGATTGCGGCAGCCAATCATCTTCCACCTCCGGCGAGCTGTATTCATACGGCCCGCGATGAACGGTGGGTTGCTCCAGGAAGTTGCCGTGCGGCGGCGGCGTGGGCGCATCCCATTCCAAGGTATTGGCGTGCCAGGGATTGTCTTCGGCCTTCTTGCGGCGCGCCAGGCTGGCGATGAGATTAAACGCGAAGATCAATTGCGCGAAGCCCAGCAGGATTGCACTGTGCGTGATCAACACGTTGATCCATTGCAAATCGTGCAAGAACTGATACTGCATGGGATTGGCGATGCGGCGCATGTGACCGCCGATGCCAAGAATGTGCATGGGAAAGAAGGTGAAATTAAAGGCTAGGAACGTGAGGCCGAAGTGAATCTTGCCCCAAGTCTCATTTAGCTTGCGGCCAAACATTTTCGGGAACCAGTAGTAAAGGCCGGCGAAGATACCCATGATGCTGCCGCCGAACACGACGTAGTGAATGTGCGCGACGATGTAATAGGTGTCGTGAATGAAAATATCAACCGGCGTCGAGGCCATATAGATGCCGCTCAAACCGCCGATCACGAACATGGACACGAACGCGAGGGCGAAGAGCATGGGAGTGGTGAAGCGAATATTTCCTCCCCACAGCGTCCCCAGCCAGTTGAACGTTTTAATGGCGGAGGGCACGGCAATGAACATGGTCGAAACCATGAACGTGGTGCCGAGCGCGGGGTTCATGCCGCTTTGAAACATGTGATGGCCCCACACGATCCAGCCGAGAAAGGCGATGGCAATCATGGCGTAGACCATGGCGCGGTAGCCGAAAATCGGCTTACGCGCGAACACCGGCAGAATCTCCGAAGCAATGCCCATCGCCGGCAGAATCAAAACGTAAACTTCGGGATGGCCGAAGAACCAGAAGAGATGCTGCCAGAGCAAAGGCTCGCCGCCGCCGGCGACGTCAAAGAAATGCGTGCCCGCCCATTGATCGAACAGCAACATCGCCAGCGCCGAAGTCAACACCGGCAGCGCGAGCAGCAACAAAATCGCGACAATGAACAGCGACCAGATGGTGAGCGGCAGGCGGAAATAAGTCATGCCCGGCGCGCGCATGTTGATGATGGTGGTGATGTAATTGATCGAGCCCATCAAGGAGGAAATACCGATGACGATCAAGCTAATGCACCACAAACCCTGGCCCCAATCGACGCCGGTCCATTGCGGATCGGCACTCAAGGGCGCGTACGAGGTCCAGCCCGCGGCCGCATGCCCGCCCGGCACGACAAAGCCGATCATCATGATGATGCCGGCAATGAACGCGACCCAGAACGAAAGCATATTGAGCAGAGGAAAGGCCATATCGCGCGTGCCGATCATCAAAGGTATGAGAAAATTTCCGAAGCAACCAACGAGAATGGGCATCACCACGAAAAAAATCATAATGGTGGCGTGCATGGTAAAGAGCGAGTTATAGAACGCCGGCGTGACCGTGCCCATGGGCAGGTTGCGCGCGAACCAGTTTTGCTCGGCTTCCTCCTTGCTCATCCAATCCGCCCATTTGTGATCCATGAAGGTTTGCGGCTCGCCGGATTCCAAGAATTTCTGCGAAGCGCCAATCAGCGGCAGCGGTTTGTCGGGATAGGCCAGTTGCCAGCGAAACACCAACGCCAAGCCGCCACCGAGAACCATCATCAACAAACCCATTATTAAAAACTGCTTGCCGATCATTTTGTGATCGGTGGAAAAAATGTATGTGCGAATGAAACCTTGATGCGCATGTGCTTCTTGCACGTGTGTGGTCTCGCTCATCTTTCAACCCTTTACTGTTGAGGATTCTCTGCCGGGGCTTGCGTGCTATCGCTGCTGGCGGGACTTTCGGGCGCGGGCCAGGTTTGTTGCACCCAATTTTGATAATCTTCGGGCTCATGCACGAACAGATGGCCGAGCATGCCGGAATGGCCAAAGCCGCACAGCTCGGCGCAGGGAATCTCGTATTCGCCGGCTTTCGTGGCTTCGAACCACGCTTTGATCTCGCGGCCGGGCAGAGCGTCTTGCTTCAAACGCAACACGGGGACAAAGAAACTGTGAATGACGTCTTTGGATTTGAGATGGACGTGCACGACCGTGTTGACCGGCACATGCACTTCATTGTCGATCTGGTAATCATCCGCCGTACCAAAGGCTTGGTCGGGGCCGGGATACAATACTTCCCAATTGAATTGCTTGCCAGTGACTTGCACGATAACGCCCGGTGGTGGCAATTCTTGTTTGATACGGCCCCACAACGGCTTGCTTGCCAGGGCCAGCACCAACATTGCCACCGTGGTCGCCAGCGTCCATACCCATTCCAGCGTAATGTTGCCGTGTGAATACACGGCGCGGCGGCCTTCACGGAAGCGATATTTGATGAGAAAATAAATCAGTGCGCCCGCCACTATCGCGAAGACTCCAGTAGTGATGTAATAGATGACGTAGAAGAAAAAATCGATCTCGCCGCTATACGTTGAAAGGGATTCCGGAAGCCAGTCAAGCATGCGCCTCTCTCCTCGAAAATTTGGGGTGATGATGTTGCCGCATGTCGGTTACGCCATAATTGTGTCGCTTCTGCGGATGCAGAAGTTTCATTGCAGCCAGTCGATGGATGTCACGCTGGAGGAGATTTCGTCCCCAAGCGTCGAAATGGAATGATACTGTTCCATGATGTGCTTGCCGCGCCTCAGCGCGCCAGAAAACTGAAATCAACCCGCCGCTCCTCGGTTGGCCCCAGCTTCACGCTCTGCTTCAAAACGCCAAACCGCTCGTGCCAGGCGGTGATTTCGTATTCGCCCGGCGGCAACAAACCCAGCCGAAAACTGCCTTCCGTATTGGTGATGGCGAAAAAGGGGTGGTCCAACACGCCGGCATAAGCTGACATCCACGGATGCACATTGCAGTTGAAGGGTATCATCACTTCCGGCCGGTCAAATGCGCGTGCGAGCTTTTTGACCACCCGCGTCATGCCAATGTTAAAAGCGTGGTTGCGCCGTGGCGCAGCGTGCACGTTGTGCATGGTGCTATCGCCATTCCAAATCTGCAGCTCTTGTCCGGCGCGCAGGCCGAACACGTGCGGCACATAGCGACAGCCGCGCTGGTCCAAAATCACCGGCCCGGAAGGGAGCGGAAATTGGAGCGAGCTCAAATCGCTGGAAATGTAAATAAAAACGTTGCGGAGCGTGCCATTGGTGTTGACCACGATTTCTTCGGATTCAATCAAGTCGTGGCCTTCTGGCGCGCAGCCAGGATCGCTGCTCGCCACGCGCCATACTTTCGGTTCCGGGAGCCGGCCCTCGAAAAAAGCGTGGCCAGCGACTGCGCTGGTCGCATTCTGCTCGAATTCGGCCGCGGTGAGCGTATGCCCGGAAGCGGGTGAAGCGGCTTCGTGACCGGAATCACCACGGCAGCCGAGCCAACCGAAGGCGCTGCAATAGATCAGAACGAGAATCTGGCGTGCGGAATAAATTCGGCTCACAGCAGTTTTTCAAGATGGGCGTCATGCCCGCATCATACGCAAAAAAATTGTCGGTCAATGTAATTATGCGAGCGCGCAATGTCAAGCAGAAATTCCGGCAAGTCGGCAAGAGAATTCGAAGAGAGCGGGGTGTTTATTGAGAAGTTTTCTTGATTTCACGGTTCAATTTGGCCAGTTCGATAAACAGCGTCTCGAGTTTGCGTTCGTAATCCGTCACGGGCATGGAGCTTTTTTGCGCTTTCAAGTCTTCGATTTCGGCAAGCAATTTTGTCTTTTTTTTCTCCGCGGGAGTGTCTGCTCTTTCCGCCGCAGTCAACACCGGGCTGGCTGACGGCGCGACTGCCGTCAAAACGGTGCGCGCGGCCAGTGCGCCGTCGGCGTTTTGTGTTTGCTCGCCGTGCGGCGGCGCATCGCTCGCATGGACCAAGGGAGTTTCGCTGCCCACGCCATCCCCGTTGTCGTCGAGCAGCGGATGCTCGGGCCGCAGGCGGTTCGCCTGCTCGTAAAATCTCACTACTTGATCCCGCGTATAGTCGAAGATTTCGAGCAACGAAATCTGCTGGTCCTTGTTGAGATCGACCTCCTCCTTCTTTTCAAATGCTTCAACGAAATACTCGGGAAATTTTGTGGCAAAATTCTCTTCTGGACTGCGCGTGGCGGTGATGATCACCCGCTCTTTGCGCGCCAGCTTTTCAATGAAGCCGGCGCTGGCGGAGCTGGTGTTAATGAATATTTGCCGTGGCGTTAGCACGCGCTCCAATAAACGCGCGAAATCGAGGTCGCGCAAATCCGGCCCGGCCAGATTGAACTTCGAAACCACGCCGTCCGAGCTGCCATGCCCAAAAAGAATGATGACGAGCTGATCGTCCGGCTGCAGTTCCGCCGCAAGCTCGGCAAGGACTTGTTCCACATTTTGCGCATTGCACAGCAGCCGGCTTGAGGGTGAACCGTCTCCGGTTTCGGATAAAATCTTGATTTGCTCGGGTGTAAAATTGTGGTGATTGACCAGCGCCGTTTGCAGACGTTGTGCGAAGGTATGGAATTTCTCCGTGTATTCCGGCGTGCCGCCTTTGCCGGCGATGATGAACACGCGAGTATTGGAGAGCAGTGCAGTATGCCAAGCTAAGATGATTGCCGCACCAATGAACAGCGCGTGACGGCATTGGGCGAAGCAAGTTTTTTTCATAGCAGATGAGGAGCTTTTTGGTGCGGATTTCCGTAAACTGCCATTTCAGAAGAATCTTTCTTTTTTAGGCAATGGGGAGTCGTGGCTCTAAAAATTTATCACGACAACCCTCGTGCGCGCCGGATATACCATTCCGCCGCCAGCAACAAAACCATCGCCAAAAAGAAAACCGGCGCGTCCCACACGTCGTGCTCCGCCATTTTGGAATAAGAGCTCTCCGCGATTTTGAGGGCATCGGGCAAGTCCTGCGCCTGGGCAATGGGAAAATAGCGGCCTTTGGTCATTTCCGCCAAGCGTTGCAGCAAGGGCGACTGCACGTCGGGATTCGCCAGCTCGGCTTGCGAAGGCTCGACAAAAAAAGCCGATTCCGCATTGCCGAGATAACGGCCTTGCCGGTCGTGCGCCAGGATCTCGACGTGATAAAGCCCCTCTGTTGCGGTTTCGAAGTTGGCCAGATATTTCGCGGCCTCTCCGATTTGTTCGCCGGTGAGATCGGTGGCGGCCTGCAGCGAAGTCGCTTGCTGTCTCGGCCCCGTAATCTTGACGGTGACGTTGGCTTGGAGCTGCGGCGCAAATACGCTGTCTCTCACTTCAATGTGGATCGCGACACTTTCGTGCGGTGAGAAGCTTTCACGCTCGAGCTCGACCGCCACCGCTTCCGGGGCTGTCACGCTCAGCCAGCGCGCCAGCTGGCGCCAAAAGCGCTCGTGCGTCATGTCCGTGTGTTCGCGATGCATTTGCCAGCGCCAAGTGGTTCCAGTGGCGAGCGCCGCCACGCGGCCGCGGCCAAAACGCTGCGTCGCCAGCACGATACGCGGCGACTCGGCGCGATGTAGGGGATGCACGGCGAGAATCGTCGCGCCGGGCTTGGCCCCGCCCAGCGGGTTGTAACCTTGCAACAGCGGCAAAGCTTCCCACATTTTCAAATTGGCCAGGGGCTCCGGATCGAGCTGCAGCAGCGGTGTGTTCAAATACTCCGCCATGGGCGTGAAACGGAATTCTTCATGAAACTGTGGAGGAATCGCCCGGCCGTCCGCGGCGAAAAGGGGCAGCAATTCCAGCGGGAGCAACTCTGCCACGGGCGTGTTATTATAGCGGCCCTCGGAAAAGGATTTCATGCCGCCCAGCATCATGAAGCCGCCGCCGCGTTTGTCCACAAAATCATGCAAAAGCTGCAATTGCTCCGCGGAAAAGAAATCGGCAGGCACATTGCGCAGAATGACAGCCTGATAACCGAACAATTCCGCTGCGCTTTTGGGAAACCCTTGCGCGAGTTCGTTGGCGTCGCGCAGCCCCAAACGCAGAAATTTTTCCTGCCCGGTTTTCAACAGCGCAGTCAGTTGCACCGCAGGATCGCCCTCGAGCGCGCGCTGGATGAATTTGAATTCCCACGGCGAGATTTCCTCGACGTAGAGAATGCGCGCCGTGCGCTTGCGGCTGTTCACCAAAAAGCTCTTTTGATTGTTGCTGGCCACCACTTCACGCGGCAGTGGCTGTACTGCGAGCGTATATTGCGCAAAACCGGCACGCGGCGCGAAAGACATGCTCACGCGCTTGCTCGCTTCATCCAGGGTGACACTTTGCCGCTGCAAGACGGTGCCGCTTTCGCGCAACTCAATTTCGGCTTTCTGGTCCACATATCCGCGCGCTTGCAGCAGCGCATTGACTTCGACCATGTCATTTTCCAGGACCGCGGGCGTGGCGCTGACTTTGGCGATCTGCACGTCGTGAGCGATTTTCGTTCCCACGCCCACGGTAAAGACCGGCACATTGCCCGCAATCAAATCACGCACCGCGTGCAATGGATCGGCGCCGGCAGAGGCCGCGCCATCCGTGACCAGGATCACACCGGAAAGCGCGCGCTGCTGCGCTTGTTGCGCGGCAAAGGACAAAGCTTGTGCAATATTCGTGCTCTTGCCGCCGGCCTTCAGAGCTTCGGTGCCGGACAAAGGTTGGACGCGCGCATCAAAGCGAAAAGTGGCAACGCGAAAATTCTCTTCCAGGCGGTGGAGAACTCCGTCCCTTTGCGCGTCGCCATCGAGCCAGGCTGCCACTTGCTGCATGCGCCGCTGCCCGCCGGGGGCATCCGGAATCGACATGCTTTCCGAATCATCTACCAACACCAACACTGAACTCTTCTGCGTCACGATGGTGGAAACCGAAAGCGCGGGTTCCAGCAAACAAAAAGCCAGAATCGCCAGGCATGCCCCACGTATCACAATGAGGGCAACATGCCACGAGCGCTGCAACGTCGTCGTGGTGCGGCGATACGCCAGCAGCAGCGTGAAAACGATGAGGCTGGTAAGGGCGAACAAAGCAAGACTTGCCGGCCGGCTGTGCCAAATCCACTGGCCTTGCTCGTAAACGACAGGGCTGTATTTAAAAAGAATGTCGAACATGGATGCTGTGGTTCAGCAATAGGTTTTGTAGACCCGGATATTTAAATGCTGCCGTATTCGGCTACGCCAGAGATTGGAAATCCCGGGCGAGCATAGGGCAATCGCTCACTTCTTGTTTTGCGCCAGCCGCTTGAAGTATTCCTCCACCATCTGGCGATATTGCGGCGGCACTTGTTCATCGCGCACGCTGAGCAAGCGTTCTTGCTGCTGCAAGGTCCCCAGGCGCGTCGCCAATTCGGCCTCAAAACGGCGCAACGGATCCAGCAGCTGATTTTCGAGGTGCTCCAGCCGCAACGGATCACCGCCACGAAAAGACTGCAGAAAGCCGCGGTAGCCTTTCATCAAATCACGATAGTCACCGCCCAGCGCGCTGTCACCCTGCACCGACGGCTGTAATCGTTCCAGGCGGCGCATGCCGTTCCACAGATTTTCATTCCACCAATCCATGTTTTCCGGCGACAGTTTTTCATTGCCAGAAATCTGTTCGCCGGAAGCCCCTTGCGGCTTCGATGGCTTGCCCGCGTCTGGTGATGGCGGAGCGCCGGCGCGCTCGGCCTCTGCAGCTCCCTGCGCAAGGCGCGTTTGTTGCAGGGATTCCTCCAGGCGCTCGCGCAAACGATGCGCTTCCTGAAATGCGTCATTGAGTTTTTCTTCCGGAGTTTCCGCCAATTGCGACAAGCTTTCCCGCAGTGCCGATTCCGCACGGCGCAAGCCCTGTGCGGCTTCTTTCTGTCGCTGCCGGGCTTGCTGCCAATCTTTTTGCTCCAGCGCGCGTCCAGCCTCGTCCATGCGCTGTGCGATCTTTCGCTTGTCCATTTCTTGCAAAGCCTCGGAAAGATCGCGCGCGATTTCTTTCTCTTCCGGCTTGCTGCGCGCCGCTGTTTGCGTTTGGCGCAATTTGTCCTGGACGCGCTCCGTGCGCTGGCGCAAATCCTTTTGCTGTTCCTGCCACTGTTGCGCTTGTGCCTCCTCCGCGTATGGGTCGCCGGTCGACGGCCCTTGCGGGTCGGGAAGCCGTTCGCTGAGCTGCGATTGTGCCACGCCCAATTGCTGCAATTCGTTTTGCAGCTCCGCCAGCTGCTCGCGCAAGGAGCCAGTTTGTTCGCGCTGTAATTGTTCGGTCAGCCGGTTGAGCCGCTCCAGCGCGCGATTGCCCTCTGCCGCCGCCTGCGACGGGCTGTTGCGACGCAGGCTGTCGCTCGCACGCTGCATTTCTTCGATGGTTTCGCGCAATGCCTGTTGCGTGTTTTGGTTGCCGGCATTTGCGCCATTCTGGTCGAGCGGCTCCATGCGCTGCCGGAGCTGTTGCAAATCGCGGTTGATTTGCTCCTGCTCGCGGCGCAAACGCTCGATTTGCCGGCGATTTTCTTCATTCAGGTTCTCCCGCGCCAGCCGGCGGTTGAGATCGACGAGCCGTTCCTGCCGCTGCGCCAGCTCGCGCACCTTTTCCTGCGCCTCGTTCATTTGCGCGTCGTGTTGCTGCTGGCGGCTGTTCTCGAACGTTTCGTACTTGGATTGAATCTTTTCCAATTCGTCTTTGAAAAGGCGCTGCAAATCGTCGCGGCTTTGCAGCTGGTTGTACGAGCTCGCCGCATTCGATGATTGCGTCAGCTCGCGCCGGCGAATCTCTGCTTCCGCCTGCAGCAAAGCATGATAAGCGCGGCGCTCGGGATCGAGTGCTTCTGCAAGTTTGGCCGTTTCCAGCAACGGCACGGCTTCGCGCATCGCCTCTGCGGCCTGCTCGAGAAACTGCACCATATTGCCCGCGGCGCCTTCGTCGACGAACTGCGAGCGCAGCTTCGCATGCCCGGCCATTTGCTGGATGGACTCGCGCAAGCCTTCCTGAGTTTCCGCCAGCGCCTTGCTGCCGCTCGGCAGCTCGGCCGCGGCGAGATGCCCGCGCATTTGCTCCAGCTTCCAGGTTGCGGTGATGATTTCTTTTTGTGACAGCGCCAGGTTCGTTGCCGGGCTGCTGCCGCTGCTGCCCTGGCTGAGTGCGCGGTAGAATTCTTCCTCGAACGGGCGGGCTTCAAGAAAATACAAATCACTGCTGGCTTGCTGCGCCGCGTCTGCCGCTTCGAAATAATAAGAGATGAAATCGCCCGGTTGCACGCCGAGGTCTTCAAGAGCAAGCAGCGTGCTCGCGCCGAATGAGTTCGGCGCGGCGCGCGCGAGCAACGGCAGCAAGTTTTGCCGGAGCTGCCCGCCATTATTGCGCGCATAAACCAAATCGAACCGGCGCAGACCGTAATCTTCTCGCACCTCGACTTCCACCGTTACTTCTTCGAGCATCGTCGGCCGCAAATCGCGACCCGGCTGCAGAATGGTGATTTGCGGGGCTTGATCCGGCGTAGCATGAATGAAATATTCGGTCGGCGCATTCTTCAAACCATCATGATTGGTCAGCCGCAGCACGTAATAGCTGTCTTTCTCCACTTTGAAAGCATGGCGCGCCAACGTGTCCGCAGCGACGATCATCTCCTGAAAAGCCGTGTCGCCCATGCGCACCTCGGCACGGCGCAAGGACTGGGTCGCGACAACTTCCAAATCGATCGTGGTGCCGGCGGGCGCGTAAATATCGCCGCTCACGCTTTCGCCCTTGGGCGATAGGCCCATTCCCGCCGGATAACGATACCTGACACGAAAGCTTTTGATTTCCGGCGCCTCCAGCGGGAACAGCGTATAAATCGGTGAAAGCTCGTCGCCCGCGCGCACGTAGTAGCGCAGGGTGTCGCGCACGTCAAAGACTTTGTGCGCGAATTCTCCCGGTTGTGCCGCAAGATTCATGGCGCTCGGCTGCCAGGAAGCGCGGCGGGTTTCCAAATAGATGGTCGCCTGCGTGAGCTCGAGCTGCGGCGTGCGCGCAGCGATTTCCACCGTTTCACCGCGCGCCACTTTGGCGTCCCCGGGCGTGATTTGCAACTGGCTGACGGTGGGCGCCGGCGCGCTCGGCTTTTCGAGATAGCCCGCCACTCTGCTCTGAAACGGCCCGGAGTAATTGAGCAGCACCAGGAAGAATAAAATCGCCGCGGCCGCCGCCAGGAATTGCCAGCCACGGGCAAAGGGAAGCTGCAACTGTTGCGGGAAATTCATGGTGGCGGTGCGTGTGATCGCTTCACGAATCATGCGGTCCAGCCACGTTTGCTCATCTGCTTTGATACGGCGGGCACCGAATTCCACCGCGGTTGCCAGGCGATCTTCCAGCTCGGGATGCTGTTCTTCCAGAAAGCGTGCGACTTGCGCGAGCGTGGGGCGGCTACGCAAAGGCAGAATAAAAAACTTCGCCAAGAGCATCACCCACCCGAGGGACAAGGCCGCCAGCGTCGCCCACCACAAAATTGGCCGGTGAGGTTCCACCCAATAAACGAAGGCCAAAATGGCGAGCAATCCGAAAAGCGCGACACTCAGCCCGCGTTGCCAGCGGCTGCGCCGCCAGGCTTGCAATGCTTCTTCCAGGCGGCGTTCGAGTTGCAGGTAGGAATGATTCATATCGTGATGGCTGCCAAAATCTGCGGATGATCGAGTTTGTTGAAGCAATGGATTATTGGATTGATGGATACCTGGATTGCTGGTTGCTTAGGCACAACACCCCATAATCCAACGATCCAATAATCCATCTTTATCATTCTCGTGCCTATGCTTTGCTCAAAGCGCGCCTATTTCGAGTTATCTCGGCGTGCGATTCGACAGCCAGCATTCCCCTATCAACAACGCGAGTAAAGCCCAGAGCGCATATCGCCACAACTTTTGCTGGCGTTCTTGCTCCAGCAACACCGGCGCCGCGTTGCCGAAGACACTCGCAATTCCTACCTGATCCAACTCGCGCATCATACTCGCGGCAAAATCATCCGGCGAGAGGGCCGCAGGATCGGATTCACGCGGATCGAGATTGACCGCTTGCACGAGGGCCGCACCTCCCTGCCGGAAGCGATACAGGCCGGGGTCCTCGGTTCCAGTGAATGCCGCGGTGCCAATCGGAGGCAGGGTTTGTTCGGTGCCGTCCGGGCGTGTCAGCACCACGGGTTGATCCGGCATAAATTCCTCGCTGAGAAAGACCGGCTGGCCGGTGTGCGTCTTGGCGGGCGTGAGATCGGTGCGGCCCACATAATCCAGCCATTGATGGAGCACCGGTACAAAAATGCCGCGCACGGGAAAATTGCCACTGCGCGTATTGAGCGCCGAAGTCCACATCAAGGTTTTGCCCTTGCCCACACCGAGCTCCAGCAAGGCTGCGCTGCCGTCATCAAAGCCGGCAATGCGCACGGCTTCGGGCTTGGGTGTGACGCGATGGTATTTGGTAATCTGCACGGCGCTGGGATCGCCGTGTGCCGGATCGCGAAAAACCTTGAAGACCGGATGGGTGAAATCGATTTCGGTAAGCGCGACATGCTCGCGCTGGCCGCGCGCCACTTCGATCGTTTCCTCGATTTTTCCGGGCAGCAATTCAGCGAGAAAATAGTTGAAAGTCTCGGCGGAGGTATTCTCGCGCAAGGTGATGATCAACCCGCCGCCGGCGTGCACGTAGGCGCGCAATTTTTCCGCCGCCAGCCGGTTGATGCCGCTCGTGCCGGCAAAAAGCACGGCGGCATAAGCTTCCAACGGCGTTTGCTCGAGCTCGTTCGCCGAGACTTGGTGCAGGCGATAAGGAAAGCCCGGCAATCCCAGGGCCTGGCGCAGATAAAATTCCGCCTCCGCATCGCCGCTCACCAGCAAAACGCGCGTGTCACGGCCGGCCTCTGCCGCGAGATAATAACGGTTGTCCGCGGCAAAATCATCTCGCACCTCCATTTCAAAATATGCGCCATACATGGCGCGCTCGTTTTTCGCCGTTGCTGCGGCGTTCGAAAAGCGCACGGTTCTTTCTTCCTGAGCCGGCACCGTGAGGCGTTGTGGTGCGGGCGGGCGGGCGTCTCGGGTATCAAGATTCAGCTTGAGGTTGATTTCCTGATCCGTTATCGCAAAGCTGCGCACTTGGCAGACATAAGTGATCTGGCCGTCCCGCACGAGGCGCTCGCCGCCAATGATCGCGAGGTTTTGCCAGGGCTGGTCCAAAGCGAGCGGAATGCATGCAGCGGAGCTGTTCAGCTTGAGCTGCCCTGCACTGAAATTGCTCGTCTGAAAATCCGACAGCACGTAGAGCTCGCGGCGGCGCAACGGCGATTGCGCCAGCAGATTGTCGGCGAATTGCGCCGCCTCGCGCAAATTGCCGGCGGTCTGTTTTTGTGCCACATTGGCCAGCGCCGCCAGGGCCTGCGCCGGCTTGGCGTTCTCCACCAGCACTTCGATGCGCGTGGCGGCGGCCAGCACGGAGATGCGATCCGCGTCCGAAGCATTCTGAATCAATTCGGCCGCGCGCGCGCGCGCGTGTTGCAAATGGTTGGAGGCGGCCATGCTCGCGGAGACATCGATGATCAAAGCCATGGCGCGCGACTCCCGGCTGAGCACCGTGGGCAGTTGTTTGCCCACCAGCAGCGGCCGCGCGAAAGCCAGCCCCAGCAGCAACAGCGCCAGGATGCGCATGAGCAGCAAAAGAATTTGTTTGAGCTTCTGCCGGCGCAACAGATGCTTGGGCGTCGTCACCAGAAAACGCATCGCGGCAAAATAAACGGTTTCCGGACGATTGCGCAGAATCAAATGCAAAATGACGGGTATCGCCGCCGCGGCCGCGCCCAACAGCAAAAAGGGGGATGTTAGAAAATCGAGCACGTTCGTGTTATTGATGGTTCATTTGTGAATTGCAGATAGTAGATCGTGGATCGATTGATCGTGCACCATTCACGATCTACTGATCACGATCCACGGCTTCACATCTCACGCCTTCCCGCTGCGCGCGGCAAGATATGCTTGCAGCGCGAAATCGAGCGGTTGCGAGGTGCGCAACAAATTGTAATCGACGCGATGCACGCCGCAGGCCGTGCGCAAGTCGGCGAGATGCGCGTTGAGCTTGCCGAGATAGTGCTGTCTCATGTCTTGTGGCATGCCCAGCGTCATCGTCTCACCTTCCAAACCGACAAAGCGTGTTAGGCGATCGAAGTCGAAATCGAGCTCGCGCTCGTCCATGATTTGAAAAGCGATCACGTCGTGGCCGCGAAAGCGCAGATGTTTGAGTGCGTCGATCAAAGGCTCGAGCTCGCAAAAGAAATCACTGATCAAAATGATCATGCCCTTGCGCCGGATGCTTTCGGCGAAGCGATGCAGGCGGTCCACGTTAAACGCCTGGCCCGCGCCGGGCCGCAAGTTTTCCAGTTCGAGCAGCAGGCTGTAGAGATGTCCCGGCCGGAATTTGGCTGGAACCTCCAAGCGGAGGTCATCATCAAAAGCCACGAAGCCCACCGCGTCGCGCTGTTGAAAGATGAAATACGCCAGCGCGGAGGTGAGATAGCGCGCGTAATCGAATTTGCTCACCCGGGAGGGGGTGAGATGCTTGCCGCTCGTGCCCGCCATGCTGCCGGAAAGATCGAGCAGGAGATGGCACTGCAAATTGGTTTCATCTTCGTATTGCTTCACGAAATAACGATCGGTGCGGCCGTATACTTTCCAATCGATGCGGCGCGTGTCATCACCGGGTGTATACTGGCGATATTCAGCGAACTCGATGCTGAAGCCGCGAAACGGGCTGCGATGCAAGCCGCTTAAAAAGCCTTCCACCACGGTGCGCGCACGCAATTCCATGCCCGAAATGCGGGACAGGATTGCGGGATCGATGAAGCGCAATTGGGGCCGGGGCGTGTAAGACATGGTTTATCGACGCGTTAAATGCACTTTGCACATGTTCAGTCGTCGTGCCTGGCGCTTCTGAGCCGCTCCATATGGCTGCGATGCACCACACGATAATGCGGATGGTACTTCTCTTCGAATATCGGGCTGTGGTGCGCGACGATCTCATCGCGGCCGAGCATTTCGGCCAGTCGCACTTTGTCCGCGTCAAAGTCTGCCAACTGCCCGCGATGCTTTTCCACAACCTTCAAAATCATCGCCCATTCTTCCTGCCACTCCCGCAACGAAGGGCCGACCACGGCATTCGCGCTTTCGACAAAAGCCTGCAACAAATCTCCGGAGGAAATTTCACCGTCCTTGATCATGCTGAGGTGGACACGATAGAATTCTTGCTGGTAGCCGACCGGATACCACCGTGTAGAATCGAAGCTCGTCGCTTGCTGCAACTCGTTTTCCAGATACTGGCGGGCCGCGGCGGCATCGGGAATCATGTGCCCCGGACCGAAGGCGCCTTGAAAGAAGAACTTGTAAATGTCAATCAGCGTGGCTTGTGGATAACGCGCCATTTCTGCAGCCAGGGCGCTTTCGATGGCTTGGCGCTTCTCGCTTGCCGGGCTGCATCCCGAGAAAGCAGAGCTCAACATTTGGGCAGCGAGCGGCAATATAAGCGCTATTTTTTTTCGCATGGCCGATTCACCGCGCGGCTATGGCTCCGTGCAACTGACAGTGAGAGAAATTTTCCAGCGTGCCCCGGAGCCGCGTGGTGTCCTCTGCCCTCACAATCCCGACTTGGGTGTGGGCACGAATTCCAGCAGCCGGCGCACGACGTCCGCGGGCTTCACTTTTTCCGATTCCGCGTAAAAGTTGGTCAAGACGCGATGGCGCAAGACCGGCAAGGCGAGCGCGTGTATGTCTTTAATGGAAACGTTCGCGCGGCCGCGCAGCAGCGCCCGCGCTTTACCGCCGAGAATCAAGTATTGCGAGGCGCGCAAGCCCGCGCCCCAGCTCACCCAATTCTTCACGAAATCCGGCGCGGCACCGGTGCCCGGCCGCGTGGCGCGCGACAGTTGCACGGCGTATTTTGCCACCTCCTGTGAGACGAAAACCTTGCGCACCAAAGACTGGTACGCCAAAATATCCCTGCCGCTCATCACACGCTGCAAATCCGGTTTGAGGCTGCTCGTGGTGGCGGTGACGACCTCGACTTCCTGCTCTTCCGGCAGATAATCCATCACAATGTTGAACATGAAACGATCGAGTTGCGCCTCGGGCAAAGGATACGTGCCTTCCAATTCGATGGGATTTTGTGTGGCCAGCACGAAAAACGGTTCTTCCAAATGATAGGTGATGCCGCCGGCGGTCACGTGATGTTCCTGCATGGCTTCCAGCAGCGCCGCCTGTGTTTTGGGAGGCGTGCGGTTGATTTCATCGGCCAGAATGATGTTCGCGAACAACGGTCCTTTGATGAATTTCATCACACGCTTGCCCGTGGTGCGATCCTCCTCGATGATTTCGATGCCGGTGATGTCCGAAGGCATCAAGTCGGGCGTGAACTGGATGCGCTTGAAATTTAAGTCGAGAACCGTTGCCAGCGTGCGAATGAGCAGCGTTTTGGCCAGGCCCGGCACGCCGGTGATCAAGCAATGCCCGCCCGTAAACAGCGCGATGAGAACCAATTCGATGGTTTCGTCCTGACCCACGATGATTTTGCGCAATTCTGCCAGCAAAGTATCGCGCGCCTGCTGCAGGCGCTCATATAAAGCGTTGTCGTCAAGAGGCGGAGAGGGGGGATCGAAATTCATGATGCTTTCCTGCATTAGGCTGACGGTTTATGTTTCGCTCTGCATGCCTGGCGTGCTGCGAAGCACAGACGAAGTGAACCGTGATCCCGAGGCTTCGCGCCGTCTTCGCATTTTTGCAAGATTTTTGCCCGCCTGGCGCTAGTGCGTCATGGCATAGATCACGTAATTGATGCCGAGGCGGTAGCCCAGCATCGAATAAAATTCCGGATACCTGGGATCTGCGGCGTGCTCCCAACTGTCGCCGAGATCGACGTTGAAATTGATCAGCACCATCAAACGCCCGTCGTCGTCGAAAATACCACGGCAATGCGCATAACGGCCGTCGTACTCGAACGTCGTGCCCTGGTAGATCGCGGCCATGCCCGGCACTTGCGGATAATGATCGAAATCGAAGTAGCAATGAAAAATGGGATGCTCGGGCTTCAGCTCGACGGGCTCGCGGTCGGGAAAAACTTTGCTGAATTCATAGGCAAAATTTTCCCACTGCGCGCTGCCATGAAAATCGTCGATCATCAAAAAGCCGCCGCGCAAACACCACTCGCGCAATGCCTTCGCCTCTTCCGGTGAGAACTGCGCGAAGCCGAGTTCGAGAGTGTAGGCAAAAGGATAATCGAACAATTGTGGATCAGTCATGCTGAGCACGATGGCCTCATCGTTCACCGGCACGCGCGTGATTTCCTTCAATCCGCGGATGAAATTTTCCTCGGCCGTGGGATAATCCACTTCCCAGCTATCCGAACGGAAGCGCATGCGAAAGGCATAGGTAAACTTGCCCGAGCTGTATTTCAAGCGCGTGAAGGTGAAAACATCGTTTTGCAGCGTTTGCGCCCATGAGGCTTGCGCCAGCGCCCATCCGCTCATCACCGCGAACAGCAGGGCGCGCCGCCGCGGCTTGGCCATGACCCGAGGTTTGCACATGCGAACTTGGATTCTCTCATTGGTCTGGATTTTGAGTTTTGTGATCTGAATTTGGTGTTGCATGGGGCGCCGCCAGGCTCATCTCCTCATCAATGCGTCATCGCGTAGATCAGATAGTTGATGCCTAATTTGAACGCCTCCGTGGAAAACTCCTGATCGGTCTCGGGCCATTCCCAGCCGTCGCCGATATCATTGTTGTAATTGACGATGCCGGTGAGGCGTTTCTTTTGATCATACAGGCCGTAGAAGATCGGCAGAACTCCGCCGTAGGGCGCATGATCACCGACGTGCTCGAATTCGAAATAGCAATGAAACACCGGATGATCGAGCGACAGCGGCTGCGGCGGATCGGGTACGACGCGCTGTATCTGGTCGCGAAAATTCCGCCACTCAAAACCGCCGCGAAAATCATCGACGATGAGAAACCCGCCGCGCTGCAAGTATTCCTGCAAACGGTCAGCTTCCGCTGCGGCAGGAATCCAGTAGCCCACTTCACAGATGTACAGCAGGGGAAAATCGAAAATGGCGTCGTCGGCTAAAGTGAGTATTTTGTTTTCAAAGGTCATGGGAACGGCCGTTAGCGCATTCAGGGCCGTGTAAAAATTCTGCTCCGCAGTGGGGTAGTCATGCGCCCACAACGGCCCGTTGCCGCGCGCGAAAATACCGTGGCCTTCGCCCGACCATTCAATACGTACAAAGGTGAAGCCCTGCGCGCCGGGGGTGTGGGGAATGCCGTTTTCGCCCCCGGCAACGAAGGGAGATTCTTGTGCCCGCAACAAAACCGGAATGAGCGCCAGCACAAGAAAGATGCACTTGCAATCACAGCCACGCCGCATGCTATTCCACCGTTTGCAATAGAATTTCCTGGGCCCGCTCGAAATGGGGCGCAATTTCCAGCGCCGCCAATGCTTGCTTTTTGGCCTGCGCGCGCCGTCCTTGAGCCAGGTAAGCTTCAGCCAGCAGACAATAAATGGCCGCGCGATCAGCGGGGTTGAGTCCCAGCGCGACAAGTAAGTTTTGTTCCGCCGCGCCCGGTTGTTTGAGTGCCAGTTTGAGCTCGCCGGTGCGGCGCTGCAGGCCGGCATCGTAGGGATGAATGGCCAGGGCGCGTGACCACGCTCGTGCCGCGGCCGCGCTATCACGCAAGGCCAGTTGCCATTCACCTAATTTCAGCGCTTCGTCGACGGCACGGCCATTGTGTGCCGTCAAGAATTCCAATTCTTCCGCTGCTTCTCGCTTGCGGCCTTGTTGCCAATATAATTCCGCGAGTGCGGCGTAAGGATTGCCCTCGTCGACATAAGCCGGCAGCAAGCCTTTCGCCCGCTTGAGATAGACTTCCGCCTCCGCTGCCTGGCCGTTGCCGGCCAGCTTTTTGCCATAGCGCAGCGCGGCGGGAAAATTTTTCGGCTCGTTCTCAGCACGCTGGCGCATATCACCGTCTTCGCCTTTCGCCGGCGCCGAAGACAGGCTGCCCAAAAATCTGTCCAGTGGCGAATTCTTCTGCCCGTCCAGCTCCACGGTTTCCGGGCGAAAGCGCCGGCGCAGGAAATCGTGAAAGGCACGGTCGAATTCATCCGGCGACTGCGCGAAGACGAGCTGGATCGCCTCCTCGGTTTTTTTGCCTTTTTTGAAATGCGGTAGCAGCGCCAGCACCCGGTCAAAGCCGTCGCGCGCCTGGATGAATTCGATGATTTGCGAGGCTTGATAATAGACCAGCGCAATCCGTTCCGGCTGGCGCGTGAAACCCTCGTCCAATTCCCGCAGGGGCAAAAGTTCGTTGTTTTGCAGCGCGCGAATCATGGCCAAGTCTATGTTCATGCTCCATTCGCTGCGCGCATGTGCCGCTTCATAAACCGCGAGCCCTTCGGCGAACCAGCGCGGAATACGGTTGGCGGTCAATTGCAAATGCACGACGTGGGCGATCTCATGCCACAAAGTCTCCTGCCAATTGAACGCGCCGCGTTCGCGCGCGCGCGGCGAGTTCATCGCGATCAACGGGCCGAAGCAAATGCCAAGAAAATATTCCGCGCCGGGCAAGCCGAAACAGCGCACGGCGAATTCATCGTGCTTGGGGAAAATCTCCACGGTGACCGGCGCCGTGAAATGAACGCGATAACGCGGCGACATGTTTTGATATGCGGCTTCACACAGCTCCGCGGCGGCCGGTCCGATCACCGTTTTGTCTTCCGGCCGCATGCGAATAAGAAAATGGCGCGTGTGGATGGTGTCGTACTTCGCCATCGCGTCGAACAAATTAAGCAGGTTTCCCACCACGACATTGAAAGGATCGTGCGCAAAGGCCCTATCGAGATGCGTTTCAGCTTCGTCTTTTTGCCCCAAGCGCGAGAGGCTCGTGCCCAACCCGGCGACGGCGGTCCAATTCTCGGCATCGAGCGCGAGCGCGCGGCGAAAAAAAACAGCCGATTCTTGAAAAAGGTAGCGGCGTGCGGCGTCTTCACCCAGGCGAATGAAGACGGAAGCGTCGTGCGGATTGAGGGCCGCGGCACGCGCGGCCACTTGTTCGACTTGCTCCTGATCTTGCCGGCGATCGGCCATGATCGCCTGCAGCGCAAGCGCGGGAACATAATCGGGAAATTCCAGCAGAATTTTGGCGAGCTGTTCCTGCGCCGCTTTTTCCCGGCTGGCGAAAAGCTGAAGCTCGACCCGGAGCGTGCCGGTGGCGGGAGAATACGGATTGAGCTGCAAAGCCTGTTCCGTGGTGCGCCACGCCTGCTCGAAATCTTCCGTCACTTGCACGCGTGCCAACCCGAGCAATGCCGGTGCGCAATTGGGATTCTGTTCCAAAGCGTCGTCAAAGATCGAGCGCGCGTCGGCGAGATTGTATTTTTCAAGGAACAAGTCTCCCCAGGGAATATAGAGCCTCCAATCCTGTGGTTTTTGCTTGACGGCTTCACCGAACAAACGATTGGCGTCGTGAAATCGTTCCAAATAAACACACGCACGCGCGACGAGATGGATATCTTGCGGCGTCAATTCCGAGGCGGTGCGATAAAAACTAAGAAAGGCAAGAAAAGCCTGGTTGGCAGCGGTGCGCTCGCCCAAGTGCCAGCGCGCCAGCGCTTGATAAAACTGCGCGAGCCGGAATCCGGGGTCGCGTGCCATGGCTTCGTCAAAATAGCCTTGCGCGATTTTGATGCGGCCGAGGAACAATTCCAATTCCCCCAGGCGCTGCAACAGCCGCGCGTCGGGAGTTTTCATTTTCGCCCCGGTCAAAAGCGCGCGGCACTCCTGGTATTCCCCCAACTCCTGCAGTGCCAGGCTTTGGCCGACGATCGCCTCTATATTGGATGAAGAGTTTTCAGCGGCTTGTTGAAACGCGCGCACCGAGACCGCGTAGTCACCGCGATAAAAAGAGGACCAGGCTTGTGAGAGTGAACTTTGCGCGGCACCAGGGCAGGAAAAGCAGGCGAGATAAAACAGCAACGGCGGCAGGATGGGTCGGGTTCTTCTTCTCACGGACCGCGCCTCGCAAATAAACTTCGCAACCAGTCGTCAAGCGTGGGCGAAAGGTAAATTGCCAGCCAGCGGACATATACCGCGCTCTCCCGGAAAAGCAGTTTCACCGCGAATATAGCCGGTGGAGGCTATTCGCGCAATAGAATTCCGATCGGCAGAAATTACATTTATTTAATGTCAAATGCCAGCTTCTCCCCGCCGCTGCGATAGATCGCCACCAATGTGATCGTTTCCTGATCACGCTGTTCCGTGCGGGAAAGCGTTTTGGCGGCGCCGCTCTGCATGATCGTGGCTTCGGCATTGGCCGTGAGCAAATTGACTTTTTTCACCATGATGCCTTCCCGATAGGCGAAATAGAGCTTGCCCTGGCTCACCGTCTGCGAATGATACTCGCCGCGGCAATCCGGCGTATTGGCGCACTTGTCCTTGGGATTGAAAGGCTCGACGTAATTCACTTCACTTTTGAATTCGATCACGGCGCAATCGAAGTCGCCGACTTTTTCCAGCGCGCTGAATTTGTATTCGGCTTCAACCATGCCGGGTTCGCCCTTGGGGACGTTGACGTTGAAGCTTTGCGACCAGGTATATCCCAAAGGAATCGCGGTCGCGGGAAAAATAGGCTGGCTGGGGCGATACGCGGTTTCATAAAACAACGTCAGTCCCGGCCGTGCGCTGGCAACAGAGACGATGCCTCCGTTGGGCTGCATGCGCAATTGGAATTCGTATTTTTCGCCGAGCGGCGATTTCCGCTTCTTCCAGCGTGAGGTTTCCGACACGTTCATCAAAGTGTCCATGGTGATGATGAACGTCAAATCAATGTCGCGCAGCGCATTCGAATCGATGCTGGTGAATTTCATGATCGACTTCTGCTCCTGCAGGTGTTGCACCGTGTCATAGATCTTTCCGGTCGAATCGCGAACGGTCAGCACCACCTCGTCGAAAACCTTATAAACGTATTTGTCGCCTGGTTGCTGCTTGAATTCAAAAAAAATCGGGCCGGAAGAAGAGAGCTTCTCGCGACAGCCCGAGAGAAGGAACATCAGCAGCGGCCACGTGAGCGCGCGCCAGATGTGAAAGCCGCGTTTCATCTGGGCGCCGTCTCCAACTTGGCAAAGCGCATGCTTTTGGAAATGGGATCCGGCGAGCCGGCGACCGAGGTCGTGTAGTTGAGGATTTCCATCTGGCGTTCCATTTCTGCCGTCAAATCGCCGGCAGCCGGCTGCACCAGCGGCGGGGGGAGAGGGTGATCCGCCCATGGCTGCGGCGCCGAGCGCCAAGACAGCAGAGCGCCGGCAATCCCCGCGATCAACAAAGCGGCAATGGCGAGGCGTGCGCGCCAGCCCGTGGCGTACGCGCCCAACCATGAAGGATTTTGGAAAATGGTGCGCGGTGAAAGCGGTAAAACCGTGGCCGCAGTACGGCTGCGAATTCCCGACCAGGCCTTTTCCCAGTATTCTGCGGCAGGCTCGGGTACGGCGCGGAGCTGCAGCAGCAGGCCAGTCTTGCGCAAAGCCTCTGCTTCTTCCTGGCATTCTGCGCACGCGCGCAGATGCTCGGCCAGTTCTTGCTGCAACACGGCCGGCAACTCGTTATCCATGTAATCCAGCAAATAATCGCGTGCGTGTTCACATAACATGGTCAAATCTCCCAAACATCGAAATTGAAACCCTTGGGGCGAAAGTTTTGATAATCATACTGCACAAAGCATGAAAATGAAGAATTCCAGTTCTCGCTCGGACCAACGCGGCGCGCTTACGTATTACGGATCACGTAAGGCGTAAGCCGTGATCGCTTTTTCAAGCCTTCAAATACAGCATCAATTTCCGGCGCAGCTTCTTGCGTGCGTGATGCAAATTCGTGCGTACGGTGACCAGCGAACATTCCAGCACTTTGGAGATCATCTTTTTAGACATGCCCTCGATCTCGTGCATGATCACCACGGCCTTCTGCTGCTCGGGCAGCGCTTCGATCGCCGCGGTGATATTTCCCAGCAGCTCGTTGTTTTCCAGAACTTGATGCGGCGTGCGCACCCATTTTGCCGTGGCCAATTCGAAATGCGAGGCAGCGCCTTCGTGGTTTTCATCTTCGAGCGGCTGCCAGCGCGCCCGCGCCCGCATTTTGCGGTAATCCATGCAGAGATTAACCGTAATCTGATAAACCCACGAGGTGAAAGCTTCCGGGCTGCGCAAGCGCGATAGATTTTTGAACACGCGCACGAAGGTTTCCTGCAAGACTTCATCGGCGTCTTGATGCGTGCCGAGCATTTGATACGCCAGCGAATACAACGCGCGGGAATAGCGTTTGTATAATTGCTCGAACGCAGCCTCCTCGCCGTGCTGGGCGCGCGCTACCAACTCCACTTCGCCGCGCTCTGCTGGCGCCGGATGCGTCACCGCAGCTTCAGAAGATTTCAGAGCCACTCTCATGTTTTCGCGATCGCTTTGTGCTCAATACGCATTGGTTGATCTTGCAACCTCCAGCCGGCCTCCGCTGCAACCAAGGGGCATTGCGGTGACGAAATCAATTTCACTGAAGCTCTTGCCGGGTTAGAACCGACGCCCTTTCGTTCTAACAGAATAGACGGCAGCCGGGACAATCTGTTTAGCTGAATATAAGAAATAATCGCTGCAAAACGTAAAACTTTTTGCCGGCGGCCCAAGTCTTTTTGAACGGCCGGCAGCGAGAATTTAACGAGGTTGGTGCATTAAAATTCTGGAGGCAGCAAATGTTTTCGCGACGATCATTGCAGCGCTGGGCGGCCGGTCTGGCGATCACGGCGGCGGCCGGCATGACGGTGGTTTGGGCGTTTCAGGACAGCCGCGCCAGCGAGAAACCTGCGAAGGGCTGGCTGGGTGTGGGCGTACAAGAATTGACGCCTTCCCTCCGCGAGAAAATGAAGCTCGGCAATGAAACCGGCCTGTTGATCACCGAGGTCGTGCGAGACAGCCCGGCGGATGACGCCGGCCTCAAAACAGAAGATGTTATCATGCAATTCGAGGGCTCGAAAGTCGAGCAGGCCGGAGATTTCTCGCGCTTGGTTCGCAACGCCGGTGCGGACAAGAAGGTTACATTACTCGTCCTGCGTCATGGTGAGCGCAAAACGATAGAAGTCATGCTCGCCAAGCGCCGCACTCCGAGTTATGCGACGGGATTTTCCCACGGTTTCGGCCCAGGAAAAGGGATGATGATTTGGGGGAACCGCCCGCGCCTGGGCGTGCAGGTGCACGAGCTGGATGAGAATCTGGCCGCTTATTTCAAAGTCGAGCCGGGAAGCGGCGTGCTGGTTCTGGAAGTCAACGAAGATTCCCCGGCGGCGAAAGCGGGGTTGAAATCGGGCGACGTCATTGGCAAAGTGGACAGCGAAGCCGTGCGCAGTGCGGAAGATCTGATGGAAAGCTTGCAGGATTATGAGGAAGGCGATCAAGTGAAGATCGAATATGTGCGCCAAGGCCGGCGTGAAACCGCGACCGTGGAAATCGATCAAGCCAGCGAGTCCGGCTATCGCTTTTTCACGCCTGGAGGCGGGGGCATGCGCGTGCATCCATTTGGCTCGAGCGATTGGAACGAAGTGTACCTCGACGCCCCGCCGCAGGACTTCGATATTTTCATGCCAGACGAGATGCGCTCGCCTTCGGATCGTGAAATCAGGCATCAATTTCATCAGGAGATCGAGCGCGAGCTGCGGCGCGTGCCGGATTTCAGCAGCCTTGTTTTGTAAGCACGAACCACTCTCATGCTGCATATGCCGTAGGAAGCAGCATACAGTCCACCGAGGTGCCGAACGTTGCCCAGTGCCGTTCGGCACTTCGGTTTATGGGACAAAGAAGAATCAAGACAAACGCTGGAATCTCCCGACTGTAAGCATCATGCCTTCGCTCCACCGTCCGCGCGAACCGAAAACCCGTCGCGGTTATTCAAGCAGAGACTGCAAAACCTCAGCTCATTTTGCCTTTGGCACGCAAATCCGCTAGCGCCAGACGTGCCGTTTGCGCATCGCGAAAGGAGAAGTTGGGATTGAGCGCCAATGCCCGCGCGAGAAAATCCTGCGCTTTGCGCGTATCGTGCAAAGCCTTGGCAATCATGCCGGCGCGATAATGCAGCGAGGCGCGTTGTGTTTCTAAACGCAGCGCTTGCTGCAAGATTGGCTCGGCTTTTCCCGGCTGGCCGTTTTTGTAAAGCGCCCAGGCATAGGTTTCCAACACCTCAATATTTTTCGGGCGGCGATGATATTCGCGTTCCGCGCGCTGCAAGGCTGCGGCGAGATTCAGATCATTGTCCGCGCAAAAGCGCGCATACTCCAAATCAACCTCCCAGCCTTCCTGCTCATGCTGGTCATAGGATGCCAACACGAGCTGCGTCATTTTCTGCGCTTCTGCTTTTTGTCCAGCCACCGTATAAACCTCCACCAGCTGCTCGAGAAAAGCATGATCCGGCGTATCCCTGTAAATCTGTTTCAATAAGTCAATGGCGCCGTGATAGTCACCGCGGCTGCTCAGGATTTGCGCCAAACCGCTCAGCGCATAAGCGTAGCCCGGCCGTTCCTGTAAAATCCCCTCATAGATAAATTTGGCGGTATCGAGCTTGCCTGCATTGAAAAACAATTTCCCAAGTTGACAGAGTGCCCAGGCGCGATTCTCCTGTCCGGCCAGGCCGGCGTCGCAAGCCATCTTCATAACTTGTTGCGCGCCACGCGCGTCACCGTGCAACTCGCGTAAATAAGCCGCGCGCGCATAAGAGCGCAAATCCGGGCGCAGGCTGAGCATCTTGTCGCAAGTTTTTACTGCGCCTTCGTAGTCGCCCAACTCCACCAGAGCATCCACCAAAATGCCGTGCGAAAAAGCACTGTATGGGCTTTGCGCAATTGCCTTTTCCGCGAGCATTTTGGCTTTCTCGAATTGATGCAGCGTCATCAGCAAGGAAGCCTGGGTGGTGTTGGCTTCGAAATCATTACCGTCGCGTTTGAGTGCTTCAACAAGCAATTCCTTTGCCTTGGGAATGTATTCATGATGGCGGCTGGTCACACGCGCTTCCTGCATAAAGAGTTGCGCCAGCAGCACATAATTCTTCACCACTGCTGGGTCTTTGCGAATTTCCCCACGATAAAATTCGACCGCCTTCTGCACGTTGGCATATTCCGCGCCCAGGCTCACGGCGTTCGTGCGTTTGCTCAGATCGGGAATTGGCTTCGCCGCCTCGGGTTTCTGCAGCAAAAAATAAGCGCCCAGCCAGGCGACGACAAAACCGGCGATCAACAAAAAATTCTTTCGACTCTTGCGCATATTGGCCTCTGAGTATCATGTGCTTGGGGAATAATGTCCGGCATGACATTTTCAGCTCCGGCAATTTTCAAAAGATTGCCGGAGCTGGTATGATCTCGAAATGGGATGAACTACTTGATTAAAATGGCCTTTTTCGCCGGCATCACTTCGTCGCCAACTTCCAGGCGGTAAAAATAAGTGCCGCTGGCCACGTTACTGGCATTCCATTTCACCGTATGCGTGCCCGCAGTTTGCGGCTGATCCACGAGCGTTGCCACTTCCTGTCCGAGCTCGTTGAAGATTCTCAACCGTACGCGATCGTTGCGCGCCAGGGCATACTTGATTTCCGTCGAGGGGTTGAAGGGATTCGGATAATTCTGTTGCAGCTGGAATCCTTTCGGCACGCCGATGCCCATGCCGCGCTCCGACACGCCGGTTTTGGGGCCGGAGGTGAGCTGCTTGACGTAATCATAACCGCGATGCGGCGAGGCCAGATACGGAAACTCCGCCAACAGCGGCAAATCGTTTTTGCTCGGGCCGGCGGAATACGTCAGTTCGGCCACCAAACTGGGCGAGAGCACGTCGGCATAATCCGGTGCAACCGCGTCGTCGAATGGCAGACCGACTGCGGCGAGCACCAAACCGCCGACGGCTTGCAGCTCAATCGTCGTCACATCATCTTCGAGACGGCGGCCGTTCGGAAAACCGTCCATGTGCGGAATGAATTCGAGATTCTTGCTGGTGTTATAAGGCGTTGCGGTCAAACCCAACACTGCGGCGCGCACCAAACCTTGAGCAGCGTTTTGTGTGAACTCCGAGGTGCTGCGCTCGGTGGTCGGCGTTGCCATGTTCAAACGCAACATATCGCCGCCCCACAAAGCACCGTCCGGTGTTTGCGTGACGGGCAGGAAGTTGTGAATAAACGGCTTGCCGGCATCCAGCGGGCCGGTTTTCAAAGTGAGCAGTTGATAAGGAATGGCATTGGGCACGCCGAAATAAAAGATCGGGAAAATATCAACGCGGCGAGGCTCACCGGCGCCGACCAATGCCGTCGGCAAGCCGGTTTGCGCGGGACGAGTGGGCACGGCGAAAGCAGTTCCGGTAAAATCGGAAATGACTTTCGTTACCGCAAACGCACCGTCCTTGCCATAACGAAAATCCAAACCCGGCGTGGGATAACCAGGAATAACGAGCGCAGGATAAGAACGGCTTTGCACGCGCAACGGCGCCAACGAAGGGACAAGACCGCCCAAGCCCACCGTCGGATTCGCGGGGTCGCTGCCATCTTGCATGTAAAGTGAAAGCTCGAGGTTCGCAAAATACTGCACGAAGTATTGCTCATCCTGACTGTACGGCGTGACCGCGTTCCAATAATCCTTATCTTTGATCGGAATCACCGCCTCGTTGGTAAGCGGCATGCCGAGCCGCGACACTTGCACCCACGGGCCGCTGTGCTGCGGCTTCGCGCCGACAGCAGAAAGCGTCGTCACTTGCTGGCGGCTGGCCGAAGCCCATACACCGATGACATAGGTGGGGTCGAGTATGCCTTCGGCTTGATTCGGGCCGTAGCCGTTTCTTTGCAGCGTAGCAATGGGAATTTGCAGGCAAATGGCGTGGCAATTGAAGCCGGCCACGGCGTCGCGGGCATTTCCGGGATCGCCGGGATTGTTGCCGTAATTGCTGCGCGTAGCGCCCAAATCGAACACGCCGCCCAAGTCAACGAAGAATGGATCGTCGCGTGGGCCGCAAAAAACGACTTCACCGGTCGCAGCCGTGGCAATGGCGGGCGTTACCAACGCTTCGTAATTGCCGCCGGCGCCGCCGGCGAACGTGGTGGAACGCGGTCCGATATTATTCGGCGGCACGATGCCGTTGGCGACGATGGTGGTGAAGGAATTGCCGCCGTCGGTGCTCTTCTCGCAGGTATAGTTGGTTTTCAAATTTTGCCCCAGCCGGATATTGAAGAAGGTGTTCGGGTCCTCATTCATCTGCGAGAAAGTGAAACGATAGGTGATGTCATCCTTCGCCGCGCCCAGCGCCGCGGCCGAGGGTTGGTTCTTGACGTGAATCTCGTAGCGTATGCCCTCGCCAAAGGTGGAATAGTTCGGGCCGCCCTCCGGCAGTTCCAGAGGCACGTAGCACGCCACGATCGTCACCCATTCCGGCCGGTCCGGCGAACGGAAGGCGTACAGATCCGTATTGTCGGCCAGCGGGTCGTTGCTGATCAATGGTGCTTCGCGATGGCTTGAAGCGTCGAGGTACGGCGAGGGCATCGACAAAAACAGGCCCAAAGCGGCGAGCGCCAAAGCACCGATCAAAAACAGTTTACGCATAACCACTCTCCTTAAAAAATTGATAAAAATGATTTGTTCTGCCACCGCGCCACCACGGGCACGGAGGCGAATCAAAGCGCATGGGGAATTGTCCATGCCGGGCTTTGTCTGCCTCTTTCCCTCCCAGTGCCCATGGTGGCGCTGCAGCGGTATATTGAGTGCGAAGCCGAAACTCTTTTGATTCTGGAGAATACCGGGAACGAGTCTGCTTGCAATTCACACCGACGATACGAGGGGATTCTAAAAACGGATTTATGGCGAAAAGAAGTGGGCGGAAATATGGCGGGAGTGTTGGCTGCAGGGGACGCTTGATTTTTCAATCAAAGGCTGCTATTTTCAGGAAGGCGACGAGAGTCATGAAACCTTTAGCAAATTGCCGTCCGCTTATTTTGTTGGCGATTTTCCTGGTACTGGCTTCCTGGCGGCGGCAGACCTGCATCAGTTGCACGGCGCTTGTCTTCTGCATTTATCATTCTGCTGCAATCTCTTCAAATCACGCTGAGCCTCTTGATCAAAAAAATGGACGTACCTCGTTTTAAACCCGCCGGCATTCTGTTGTTGGTTGCGGCCTTCGCCTTCTCCAGTTGCGCCAGTCCGGTTTACACGCTCACGCAAATGCAAGGCGATGAGCGGTTGCAGCAAAATTTGCGCGGCAAGCGCGTAGAAGTGCATTATCAAGACGACCGCATGGCAATAGGATATTTTCACGAGGCAACCGTGGACACGGTCGTGCTTTATCGTAAAAGAAACCAGCAAATGCCGCTGCGATTGCCGGCATACGAAATCAGAATGATTCGCGTTTTAGCCAGCCAGGAAAAGGAAATCGCAGTGTTCGTGCTGATTCTCGGCACTACAGTTCTTCTCTTCATCGTTGGCAAAGCCTATAGTGAAGCCTTTTCCGGGCTGAGATAATTCTACAACGTTTTCTCCTCATGAGCAACGATGCCTTTCTGCAATGAAGAAGCTCCTCCCCACAGCTCTTCTCATTTTTCGGGAACTTTGACCCTAGCCAATGTAGCGACCAGGAGTTTCACGCTGGCATGCCAATTGCGCAGAGCCTATCCCAAGACCATCTTCATGGGTATGCTCGCCCCGCCGTGGCGGAATGAAGCGGGCAACCCTTTTCAATGAAACTGGATTCGGAGAGAGGCTCTCAACGAACAAAGGCAACGGCACGAATGCCAGAGGTTGTTCGCCGGGTTACACTTTTGAATTACACGAAGCGCCTTTCTGCGAACTCCGCAATGACGAGAACAGCAACATGAATGAAAGACAATTTTTGCAAACACGACGGGAAGCCTTGGGTAAAATGGTTGGCGCAGCAATGGGGGCCTGGCTTCTGCCTGGGAGCGGGCACGCCACGCCTACAGCGCCGGCGGCACCGGCCCGCATCGATTTTGCCAGGCTCGCGCCTGGAGCGGCGGCGGAATATCCCTTCGCGCTGCCGGAATTACCCTATGCGTTCAACGCCCTGGCGGCCGCCATCGACGAGCAAACCATGCAGATTCATCACGGCCGCCATCATCAGACGTTCGTTGACAATCTCAACAACGCGCTGAAAAACCGCACGGATTTGCACGGTATCACGATCGTCGATCTCCTCGCCAACCTTGAAGTGTTGCCCTCCGAGGTGCGCACCGTGATCCGCAACAGCGGCGGCGGCTATGTCAATCACTGCTTGTTCTGGCGCATGATGAGCCCGCCGGGCGGCCAAAAGCCGGCAGGAAGCTTGGGCGACGCGATCAAACGCGATTTCGGGTCGTTCGAGGCGTTCCAGGAAAAATTCGTGAAAGCAGCCTCGACTTTGTTCGGTAGCGGGTGGGCGTGGCTGGTGGTCAACCGTACGGGCGAGCTGAGCATTATGCAGACGCTCAATCAGGACTCCCCTCTCGCCAGCGGCAAGAAGCCCGTGCTCGGCCTCGACGTTTGGGAACACGCGTATTATCTGCGTTATCAAAACAAGCGCGCGGAGTACGTCGCGAATTTTTGGCAAGTTGTCAACTGGGAACAATGCGCCGAAAACTTTGGCGGCTGAACGCCCGGCGCACATTTTGACCCCGGTCGCGCCGGTGTCCGCGCTCGTGCTGGGCGGCGTGGTCACCTTCGCTTCCGTTACCGCCTGCGATCGGCGTTGGGGGGTCCATCTCCCCGGGCACGGCTGGCGCGTGTGTGTCCCGCCCTTATTCTCTCAAAAGATCGCTTGCATATTTCCCGCTCCTTTTGCTACTTTGCGTGAATGATTTCATGAGGACATGCTATTGTTCAATCCCATCACGCAAGCGGGTGGAGCAGATCAAACGGATCAAGTTTCTATTGCTGCTGGCACAACGAGGTTCCTCCGTTGAATCTGTTTGACCCGCTTTTTCTTTTTCCAAAATCTGAGGCAACATGAGGATGACTTGCACAGGGGTTTTGCATGCGTAAAAGTTTGCCATCGGTCCATGGTTATTTCTTTTTTGCTTTTTGTCTTTTGTTTTTTGCCTTGCCCCTCGGGGCGCAATTCAAGATCGAGCGCGTGAGCGAAAACCAATTTTTTCAGCGTGGCCGTAATTTTTCGTTTTACACGAATACGCACTTCAACCGCGTCGAAGCGCTGCAACTCAATCTCGGCGTCAAACTTCACCCGCAGAAATGGGAAGGCTTCACGCTGTACGGCGACGCGGGCTACGGCTTCAAGAATGAAGACGGGCGCCGCTGGCGCTGGCAAACCGGCGTGCAAAAAATATTCTTCCTGCCACAGCAGTTCGCCGTGGGCGCCGATTATTTCAACAAAGTCGAGAGCAACGATCGCTGGCTGATCAGCGCGCTGGAGAACACCCTCGCCGGCATTTTTCTGCACGAAGATTTCATGGATTATTTCGAGCGCCGCGGCGCGCGCGGTTATCTCGATTACCGTTTCCAGCAAACGCATTCCTTGCGGCTGGAGGTCAGCGGTCATCGCTACGAAGTGCTGCAAAAGAATTCCGAGTGGAGCGTGTTCGGGCGGGACAAGAAATATCCCCCCAACGTGCGCACGAGCCAGCCGGTATTGCCCGGCGAAGAATTGTCGGTGCGCCTCTCCACCGTGCTCGATGGCCGTGACAATCCCGTCTTTCCGCTTTCCGGCTGGTACGCCGACGCGCAGTTCGAAGTCACACAGCAAGATTTCGAAACCGAAGCGCTGCTGCTGACGCTCAAGCGCTACCAGCCCACTTTCGGCGATCAAAAGTTTCAAATCAAATTGCTGGCGGGATCGCGCTCCGGCAGCCGCGGATTTCAACACTTGCTGCCGCTCGGCGGCTTGGGCAATTTGCGCGGCTATCGCGAAAAAGAATTTGTGGGCGACCGTTTGCTGTATTTGAGTGCGAATTACGTCATCGGCCAGCAATGGCTGCATCACGTGCCTTTGAATATTCTGCCTTTCTGGGAATCGATTTCCGTGGGTGTTTTCGCCGAGACCGGCTATGCCTGGTTCGCCGATCCACAAAATCCTGATGCCAGCCTGTTTGATTTCGGCAGTTTCCAGTTGAATGATTTGCGCAGCGACGCGGGTTTTTCGATTTATTTTGCCGAAAATCTGATGCGCGTCGATTTCGCCAGCCGTCTGGACCGCGGCGACGACAAATGGCGGATCACATTCCGGATTCTTGATAAGTTTTGAGCTAACCTCGTAGTGGATGATGAAAGCGATCACCTGGATTTTGTTTTTTGCGCTCGTGCCTGGGCTCGCCGGCACAGCGTGGCCGCAGGAAGCGCCAACCGCGAGTGATTCGACGGCAGTCTCCTCCGCTTCCTCCCCATCGCGCATCTGCGCAATTATTATTGCGGGCAACCGCCGCACCAAACCGCACGTAATTCTGCGCGAGATGCAATCCAAGGTCGGCGCCATTGCCGACTCTGAAGTTTTGGCGCGCGACCGCAAGCGCATTCTGAATCTCGGCATTTTCAGCCGTGTCGACATTGAAGGCTATCGCGCCGCCACCGGTGTGGAGATCATTGTCACGGTTTTCGAAAGCTGGTTTCTTTATCCCTATCCCATCGTCTTTTTAAACGATCGCGAGTGGAATTGGAACAAGCTTTCCTATGGCGCGGGACTCTTGCACCTGAACTTTCGCGGCCGTAATGAAACCATCTCCGCCTCGGGCTGGGCCGGCTACAACCCCTCCGTACAGCTCGATTACGCCAACCCCTGGATGTTCGGCAAAGCCAATTTGTTCGGGCGCTGGCGTTTCTTCAGCTCGCGCACACAAAACCGCTTCTTTGAACAGAATCAACAGGAAGTCACTGAGAAACGCATCGGCGGCAGTTTCTCCTTGGGCCGGCGCTTCGGGTATTTCAACTACCTCAGCGTGAACCTGGGTTATTCCGAGTTGGAGATGGATCCCTACGTCTCCGGACAAACGCTCAACCGCTCCGGCAAGGATGAGCTGCCTTCCCTCGGATTGACCTACACGTACGATGCGCGCGACTTTTACGAATATCCCTTGGAAGGCACGTACGTGCGGCTGTCCGCTCGCCGCGTGGGTTTCAAGCAGGAAAAAATCAACTATCAGCGTTACGGCGTGGATGTGCGGCGCTATCAAAAAATCAACACACACTTGACCCTGGCGGCCTACGGCATGGCCGACCTCGGCCGCAACAAAATTCCGGTTTATGATTTGGTGTATTTGGGTTACTCGAATCGCGTGCGCGGCCGGTTCTTCGATCGCGTTTCAGGCCGGCATGTGGCGCTCGGCAGCGTGGAAGCGCGGTTGCCGCTTCTGCCCATGCGCTATCTCAGCGCGGCAAATAGCAGCCTGCTGCGGCAAACGGTGCCGGGTTTCTTGCTGCCCTATATGAGCAACGTCAAATTCGGGATGAACCTCGCGCTCTTTTATGATTACGGCATCGCGTGGTCGAAGAACGAGATTCCCGATTTGAAAACCGGCCTCAGCGGCTTCGGCGCCGGCTTGCATTTTCATGTGCCCGTCCTCGGCCTGGTGCGGCTGGAAGTGGCCAGCGATGACAAGGGCAGGTTGCAGGGGATTTTCGACATGGGTGTGGCGTTTTGAGAACACGCCAATTATCAATTGGCAATTATCAATTGAGAATTGCATTCACTTCCAAAAAATCAGTGCGCTTTACTTTTGTCACACCAACGGAATAGTCACTTGACTATACGCTTGACAAATCATTGTGTCACCCGGATGAAAACTCTTCTTGCGCTTTAGGTCGTCATGCCGTACTTTGACATGCGAAGGGGGGGCAGAAATGCAGATCATTTTTCTCGCCAAAGCCAAAAGAAATATTCAAGCCGTGCAAGTGAACTTCAAAGAACGCGAACTTGGTTTGATGCTTTTCAACAAGCTGAAGCAGCAGTTTCCAGAGCTTGAATTGGTCAGCATCACGGAGAGCATGGAAAGCACCGATCAATTCTGGGTCAATGTGATCATGCCGGGCGACGAAGACCGCGAAATCGCCATACAGGAATTAGCTAGTCAGATTTCGACCGACATTTTGATGGTTTACGGCTATCATATTACCATTATGTCTGCGCCGAATATGATGGAAACGATGCCTCAACCCGTGGTCTAAGAGCACGTGCCTATCTTGTATGTCGGCTTTTTTGCCCTGTTTCCGTGAAATTCGGTGGCCAATAGTATGTCCCGCCGCGAAGTCTTTTACGCTCCACCCGAACAATTTCAAAACGAAGAAATCTTTTTGACCGGCGAAGAGCATCGCCATTTGTCGCGCGTGCTGCATCATCGCGTGGGCGAGCGCATTATCGTCGTGGATGGCGCCGGTCTCGCGGCGGACGCGGAAATTATCTCTCTCCAGCGTGAAAAGACCATCGCGCGCGTGATCAAGAAAATGCGGCGCTACGGCGAATCTTTTACCCACCTCACCCTGGCGCCAGCCGTGCCCAAAGGAAATCGTTTCGACTGGATCGTGGAAAAAGCCACGGAATTGGGCGTGGCTGAAATTATTCCCATGCTGACGGAACGCACCGAGGTCGAAGCGAAGGCGGCGAAGGTGGAACGCTGGCGGCGTCTGGCTTTGGCCGCCATGAAACAATGCTGCCGTTCCGTCTGGCCTGAAATCGGCGAGCCGCGGTCTTTTGTGGAAACCTGCGAGGTGGCCCGCGAATATGACTTTTGCCTGCTGGCGCATGAAGGCAGCGGTGATCCGCTGCGATATTTTGCCGAGGGCTCTCCCCCACGCAAAATTCTTCTGATTATTGGTCCGGAAGGCGGCTTCACAGAGCGTGAAGTTCAATTGGCAACACAAAAGGGATGCCACATGTTCAGCCTGGGCCCGCGCCGGCTGCGTGCTGACACCGCCGCGCTGGCAGCCATCATCAAAACTTTCACTGCATTTGGACAATTAGGTTAAATGGCGGAAAAAGTTCTTGCTTATCTGGGGTATTCTTGTTTAATTTTCCCGCTTATGATTCCTGAAAGCCCCGAGAACTGGTGAAGACCGCAGAGTGCGCCAACCACAAGAGCATGACGGTTCGACTTTGGGAATTGCTCTTCGAGCTTCGCGTTCTCTGCGGTTCTTTTTGAAACAGTATTTTTTACCATTACTCACAACTTATCAAGAGGTTTGAAGCCGTTATGCCTACCGGTATCAAAGTGCGCGATCATGAAAGCTTCGAAAAAGCGCTGCGGCGCTTCACCAAAGCATGTGAAAAAGCAGGGCTCATGTCGGAGCTGAGAAAACGCAAACACTTTGAAAAGCCCAGCGAGAAGAAAAAACGCAAGCTCAAGCTCGCGCAGCGCAAGCAACGCCGCATGCAGTTGCTGGAAAACCAATAAGCTTTCGCAGCAAACACATCCCCGTTTCATTCCCGCGCGAGTGGAGGAAAAACTCATGGCCCTGTTGGACAAGCTCAACGATGATTTAAAGGCGGCAATGAAAAGTGGCGACAAGGTTCGCACGGAAACCATACGCCTGCTGCGCGGCCAATTGAAAGATTTTCAGATCAACAAACAGCACGCGCCCAGCCCGGAAGAAGAGATGGAAGTCTTGCTGAGCGCGGCCAAGAAGCGCCGCGAAGCCATCGCAGCCTATCGCAACGCCGACCGTGCTGACTTGGCGGAAAAGGAGGCCGCCGAGCTGGAGGTGCTTTCCTCTTATTTACCCCAAGCCCTGTCGCCCGCGGAGATCGAGGCGATCGTGATGGCGGCACTGCAAGAAACCGGCGCGAAAAGCGCCAGCGACCTCGGCAAAGTCATGGGCAAAATCATGCCGCAAATCAAAGGCCGCGCGGACGGCAAGATGGTGCAGCAACTCGTGCGCGAACGTTTGGGATGAAGCCGAGAGGATAACCCCCGCATGTCCCTCGTAATCACCTTTGCCGATGTTACCATCATCACTTTCATCTTTCTCTTCAGCTACGTCGGTTATCGCAGTGGTTTCTATGACAGTCTGCTCAGGCTCATGGGTTTCCATTTTGCGCTGGGGTTGATGCTGCTGTTGATGCGCTACACCGTGGGCTTTTTCGGGTTTGTGCTGCAATTGCCTCCGGACATGAGCTTGCTGTTCGGCGCGGCGTTTCTCTTTGGTCTGCTCACGCTGTTGTGGGTGTTTTTCGCGCAATGGATTCACAATCTCATCAAAATGCAGGTGGTGGAGTGGTTCGATCGCATCGCCGGCGCCTTGCTGGGAGCGTATCGCGGGTTCTTGCTCGTGAGCCTGTTGGCGCTGGGCTTTTCCATCCTGCCCTTGACGCAAACCGTGACCTACACCGAAACCTACAGCCTGCTGTACCGGCAGGTGAGATGCTTTTTGCCGCTGCAGTACAATTACGTGCGCAGATTGATCCCGGTCACACCCACCTTCGAACAAAACATCATCACCGCGCTGCGCGGCGTTGGCGGGCCGGAAGACCGAATCCTTCTGCTTTGGCAAAGACTGGGCGTGTGCACGCTCACGCCCGAGCAGCTTGAAGAAATGTACCCATGACGGCTGGGCCTGCACATGACAGCTTCGCTTCCGCCGCGCACGCTTTAGAACTTGCCAAGATTCTCCAGCAGTTGGCGGCTTATGCGCATTCCGCTCCGGGCGCCGAGCGTTTGCTGCAATTATCTCCGTTGCCTACCCTTGCCGAAGCGCAAACCCGTCTCGACGAAATCACCGAAATGCGCGGTTTGCTCGACGCCGGCGAAAATCTGCCCATCTCCTCTTTCCCTGATCTTCGTTCGGCCCTGGAACAACTTCAGCTCGAGGGCCGCGCGTTGGAACCGCGCGAGTTGATCGACTTGGCAATTTTTTTGGCTTCAGCCCGGCGCGTGCGCGGCTTTCTGATGGCGCACCGCGAGCGCGTGCCGCTGTTGCAGGCGATCGCGCAGGGCATTTTGAATTTGCCGGCCGAGGAACACGCGGTCGAAGCGGCACTCAGCTTCACTGAGGGCTCGGTCAAGGATTCCGCCAGCCCGGCGCTGCAACGGCTGCGCAAGGAAATCACGCGCGCCACTGCCGCAGCGCGCGAGACGCTGCAGCGCATTGCCAAGAATCTGGCCGAGCGGGAGATGTTGCAAGAGCACATGATCACCTTGCGCGAGGGCCGCCTGGTGTTGATGTTGAAAGATGAATTTCGCAGCCGCGTTTCCGGACTGATTCACGATGAATCCGCCAGCGGTAAAACCGTGTTCATCGAACCGATGGAATCCGTGGCAGCCAACAATCGCATCCGCCAACTGTACAGCGCCGAGCGCGAAGAGATAGAGAGAATCTTGCTGGAGCTGTCCAATCGCTTTCGCCGGGTATTGCCCGCGCTGCAAGGCAACCACGAGCGCATGATTCAGATCGACATGATTCACGCCAAAACCGTGGCCTCGCAACGCTGGGGCGCGCATGCGCCCGCTTTGCAGACGGCACCGCAGCTCAGGCTCATCGGCGCGCGGCACCCTCTGCTCTTGCTGCGCGTCGAAAGCCCGCGCGAGCGTCCCACCGTCGTACCGCTCGATCTGGAGCTCGGCGTGCCTGCGGCGCAGCAGAACCTGACGTTCAACACCCTGATCATCAGCGGCCCCAATGCCGGCGGCAAAACCGTGGCGCTGAAAACGGCGGGCTTGCTGGCCCTGATGGTGCGCTGCGGCCTGCATATTCCTGCCGAGCCGGACAGCGAGATGCCGTTGTTCAAGAATATCTTTGTCGATATCGGCGACCGGCAGTCGATCGAGGACGATCTCTCGACTTTCACTTCGCACATGTCGCGGCTGGTGGAGATCTTGCGCGGCGCCCAGCCCGGCGATTTGGTGTTATTGGATGAAATCGGCGTCGGCACCGATCCTGAAGCGGGCGCGGCGTTGTCCATGGCGATTCTCAGAGAGTTGCACCACCGCCACTGCTTGACGATGGCGACGACGCATCACGGCGCGTTGAAGCATTTCGCGCAGACCGAGCCCGGCATGCGCAACGGTTCCATGGATTTCGATCAAGCGTCATTGACTCCCACATACAAATTTCGAGCGGGATTGCCCGGCGCGAGCTACGCCTTCGAGATCGCCGCACGCATGGGTTTGGAAGATCGTTTGATCGAAACCGCGCGCGACTTCACCGGCAGCGAGAAGAGCAGCGTCGAGGCTCTATTAGCGGAGCTGCAAGCGCAGCTTTCACACCAAAAACAGTTGACTGCGAATTTGCAGGAAGAGGAAAGCCAGCTGCGTGAGAAACGCGAGCACTACGAAGACCGTTACGCACGTTTCAAAGCGCAGGAACAAAAGCTGAAACAAGATGCCGTGGCGGCAGCCGAAGCGCTGCTGCACAACGCCAATGCCACCATTGAGAATGCCATTCGTACATTGCGGGAGCAAAACGCTTCGCGTGAGGCGATTCGGGAAGTGAAAGAAAACGTACAGGCACTGCGCGAGCAAGTCGCGACGGAAAAGGAAAATTTGCTTGCGGCGCCGCCCGCCGCATCCGGAACTTCGCTCGATTTGCAGCCGGGCGCGCAAGTGTTGTGGTCGACACAAAACTCCGTGGTCACGGTTTTGGAACCTCCGGATGCCACGAACAAGGTCCTGATCGGAGCCGGTATTTTGCGCGCGCGTGTGCCCAAGGAAGAACTGCGCGGCACCGCCGCGCCGGTGCATAAGCCCGCTTCTTCCCTTCCAAAAATTTCACACGCCGCCGCGAATACTCAGCCGGAAATCGACTTGCGCGGCATGCGCTATGATGAAGCCGTGGCCGCGGTCGACAAATTTTTGGATGAAGCCCTGCTCGCCGGCTGGCAACAGGTGCGCCTCATTCACGGCAAAGGCACGGGCGCGCTGCGCAAAGGCATTACCGACTACCTCAAAACCTATCCCGGCGTCAGCCGTTTCGGTGACGCGCCCCTGGGCGAAGGAGATTATGGTGTCACCGTGGTCGAGCTGCGGTGAGCCAAATGGACAGCTACGAATGCTGCCAGGGCGGCTACACGATCAGCACGGATAAATCACGCCTCGATCTAGAGGCGGTGTCGGCTTTTTTAGCGCGCGCCTATTGGGCCCAGGGCAGAACGCGTGAAACGATCGAGCATTCCCTCAAAAGTTCGATCTGCTTCGGCCTGTATTCCGGCAACCAGCAAATTGGTTTCGCTCGCGTGATCAGCGATTGCGCCACATTCGCTTATTTGTGTGACGTCTTCGTCGACGAGAGTTGCCGAGGCAAGGGCTTGGGGAAATGGCTGATTTCCGCGGTTATGTCTCATCCGGACTTGCAAGGGTTGCGGCGCTGGAGCTTGGCCACGCGTGACGCGCACGAATTTTACCGGCAATTCGGCTGGGCTGAAATAAAATCTCCCGAGATCTGGATGGAAATCTTCAATCCGCCGGTCTTGCAGAATGATGGAGGATGAGCTGTTGTGAGGTGTGCAACCTGTTTAAGTTGCAGATCCGTGTTCGAAAGTATCAAACCATGCTCTCAAAACATCACGACTTTCTCACGGCGGCGATAGAAGCGGCACAAATCGGCGGCAAGATTCTGCGCGAGAGGTTCGCACAGCGGCATACGCTGCAAGTGGACCACAAAGCAGAATTCGATTTCGTCACCGCCGTGGACCGCGAGTCGGAAGCGGCCATCGTCGCCTGCCTGCGCCGGCATTTCCCACAGCACGCCATTCTCGCGGAAGAGAGCGGCGCCTCGGGCGGAAATGAAAGCGAAGTGCAATGGATCATCGACCCGCTCGATGGCACGGCGAACTTCATCCACGGCGTGCCGCAATTCGCCGTGTCCATTGCCGCGCGCGCACAGGGGCAGATCGTCGCCGGCGTGGTGCTCGATCCCCTGCGCGGCGAGCTGTATACCGCCACTTGCAACGGCGGGACGTTTCTGAACGGCACGCGCCTTCAAGTCACGGCAAGCACGGCACTGGATCAATGCCTGCTCGGCACCGGTTTTCCGTTTCGTGCGAAAACTCTGCTCGAAGCTTATTCATGGATGTTCAAATCCTTCTTCGGCCGCGTGCGCGATCTGCGCCGGTTGGGCGCTGCCAGTCTTGACTTGGCCTTTGTCGCCGCGGGCCGTTTCGATGCCTTCTGGGAATATCATCTGAATCTTTGGGATTTTGCCGCCGGGGTATTGCTGGTGCACGAAGCCGGCGGGCTGGTCACGGGTTTTTCCGCAGATGATGATTTTTGGCACAGCGGCAATATTCTCGCCAGCAATGGCAAAGTGCACGCATTGCTCCAGGAGATCACGCAAGCGGGTTACGAAATGTCGCGCGCAAGCGTATCCTTATAAACGCCCATGAAATTCTTGCCCTATCGTTACGCTGGCCGCCTGAAAATTTTTTTGTTCGTCACGGCGGTCGCCATCATTCTGGGGTTGTTGTGGCATTCTCATCAAATCGTTACCGGTTTGCGGGCGGAGGCGCGTAATATCTTGCTGTTCTATGCGCAGTTTTACGCGCGCGCCGCCAACGAAGCCGATGACAGCTCGCTCAATTTCATCTTCGAGCAAATCATCAAGCGCACGGAATTTCCCATCATTCTCGCCAGCGCCGACGGCGAGCCCGTGGGCTGGAAGGGCATTTACGTGGCCTCGGATTCGATCCATTCTCCACAAGCCCGCCAGGAAGTGCGTGAAATCATGGCTTCCATGAAACGCGAGATCGCTCCCATTCCCATTACTTACCAAAATCCCATCAGCGGCAAAAGCGATACACTGAATTATCTCTATTACGGCGATTCCACGCGCATCAAACAACTGCAAAGGCTGCCTTACATCGAGATCAGCGTCGTGGGCTTGTTCGTCTTCATTGGCTTCTTCGGCCTCAACAGCATTCGCCGCGGCGAGCAACAATACATTTGGGTCGGCATGGCCAAAGAAACCGCGCATCAGCTCGGCACCCCGATATCTTCTTTGCTAGGTTGGATTGAGTTGCTGCACGAGCAAGCGGGGACCAACAGCGCGCACGAGACCATCACCGAAATGCAGCGCGACGTCGAGCGCTTGAGCAAAGTCGCATCCCGTTTTTCACAAATCGGCTCGCGCACGGATTTGAAGGAGCAGGACGTGGTGGCGCTGGCGGAGGAAGTGGCGAGATATTTTCGCAGCCGCCTGCCGCAAATGCGGCGCGAGGTGAAGATCACCGTGCAACATGGCGAGGTGCCGCCGGTGCCGATGAATCGCGATCTCTTCGAGTGGGTCCTGGAGAATTTGGTGCGCAATGCACTGGACGCCATCGAATCGCCGAAAGGCGAAATTCGCATCGCCCTTCAGTCTGCGCCGGAGAAATCGGCGCGGGTGATCATCGACGTGCAGGACAACGGCCGCGGCATCGAGCCGGCCAACCGCAAGAACATTTTCCGGCCGGGATTCAGCACCAAAAAGCGCGGATGGGGCTTGGGGCTCAGCCTGGCCAAGCGCATCGTGCAGGAATATCATCACGGCAAATTATTTGTCAAAGAGTCCCGCCTGGGGGAAGGGACCACGATGAGGATCGTGCTATAGTTTCGCGGCCGGAAGGATTTCATTGCAACGGGATGGATCAATACCCAAATAGATAAGTCTGTTTGAACGTCACCTCGCCTTGTTTCGGCGCCGCACCGAAATCATTCCACCGCTTGATGCGATTCAGCATGCAATCTTCGACAATGTCATTGCTCAAAGTCGAGGAGACCACCTCGGCGTTCAACACCGCACCCTGCGGCGTGACGACAAAACGCACCACGACTTTACCTTTCAAACTCTGGTCACGGCGCAGTCCGAGTTGAAAGCAATCCTGAATGGCGGACTTGTGCTTGCCGACCACGGCAGCGATCGCGGTTTGGTCACGCAAGTTTGTCGTCCCGGTGGAGGCCGCGGCTTCGCTCGGGCCGAATGTTTGCATCAACAATGGATTTGCCTCAGTCGCGGATTTGCCCGCTCCCGGCGTGCTCTCCAAGTGTACCACATTGCTGCTGACAACCCGCCCGTCGTGCGTGATTTGTTCCACGCGGTAGCCACAGCCTTTCCCGAAAGGCACTTCTTCATCACGATACTGATGGGTGAAGCAAATGGCCACGGGCTGTTCGTCCCGCCAAACCAAGGCCAGGGCTTGGCCGTCATGAGAGGATTTGGCACCGTTCGTCCATCGCAGTTGATGTGGTTGCGGCGAGAGATTTTCCACCTCCAGCCGTAAGGCGGTTTGAGGGATGCGAGCCGGGTTGGCACTTGGCGCTCGCGCAGCGAGGATAAAAACGCTCTCGCGGCGGCCGGCGGGCGGGGGAAGCGCAGGCCGGGGACTTTGCGCGACGGCAGATTCCGTTCCGAGGCGTTTGTGACCGGGAGCATTGAACCAGGCATAGCTTTCTTCATGATAAAAGCTATTGCCCGCGGGGTCGGTCACCGACAACGCAAAAAAAGGTTGAGTGAAGCCAATCTCGCCCGGAAGGATGTTGGGCAAACCGTGCACAGCGGTGCGAAATGTGAAAACTGCCATGCCGGCCGAATCCGCGCCGCGCTGCACCGGCAGGGCGACGCAGATAGCTTCCGGCGCGACTTGAAGAAGAAGCTCGACGGCAATTTGATAATCTTCACGCGGTATTTTGGTCGCGACCCTGCCCGCAATCACCACCTTCTCGGAACCCGCAATTTTTACGGCTTCCGCAGTGACAACGGGCGGCTGCGTGTGCCAGACGACTTGCAAAGGCTTTGACCAGGCTCCACCGGGAGGGCACACGCGCAACTCATGCACGCCATCGCGAAGAAGCGCAGCCGGCACATGAAGTTCAGACGGCTTGAAGTGCCAGCGGAACTCGCCGTTTTCTTTCGACAAAAGAGGTGCGGCCCTCTGCAGCATTATGCCTTCATATTCAATGTTCAACGGCTGGTTGTGCCGAGCGGCGCGATTCTTCGCGACGATGACGATGCCAGAATCCGGCCTGGCGATGGAATTGCGCACAGCGAATTGCGGTGTTCGGTCGCGGGAAGAAGCGCGGCCCAGTCCGGTGGCGGTGTAACACACGAACCCCGCCATCACCAGCCAGATGGTTTGAACCATGATGGCAGGCAACGCCTTTCCGGTGCATCTTTTATTCACAATACGATGGGCCGCAGATGTGGGATGACGCTCTATACCCATTGCTCGTTTTCTCCTGATATCATTGCGTCCGCAAGAGGGCAACGGATGGTCGCGCACGAAGTGCGTATCGTTCTTGAAAACGACCACGAGGTGGATAGAGGTGAAGCAAGTTTGAATGCTTTGCAGCACGGCGCAATTGGACGCGCCATTGCAAAAGTTGGATTCGCGCTTGGGAGAGCTGCCGGTTCTGGCCGAGAGCGGCAGAACCGGCTTGTACAATCTGGTCAACAAAGTGGCAGGCCTTGCTTCGACCTGCACTTCGTCGACATTTCATAGCCGAATTGGCATGCGCTAATTTACCACGCACGCTTGCATTTTGCGGAGCGGGTCATTGCCGAACATTGCATGGGAACGCTTTTCACGCCACGCCTGCGAATCAGACCAGGGTGGATTTCATAGTGGCAGCGCTGACAAGGCCTGTACCGCCGAATCCCGGCGCTCTTGCGCTTTGTCCAATTTCACCCAATTCTGAATAAATTCCAGGGCTTGTTCCTCCGTCCATAACGCCGGCTCGTTGCGGCCGTTTTGCTGGCGAAACCATTTCAAAGCCAGCCAGGCCGCTTGCGCCGCCTCGCGCGTGTAACTTACACCTTTGTCGATCTCGGCATGATCGCCGAATTCCGCTTGCGTATGCCAATGCACGGCCGAGCATTCAGATGGCCGGGATTTGTGCGTGCGCACTTGCGACGAGGCCATGCATGCTTCGTGCGAATAAGAATCCGCGAGCGCATGCAAATAAATCGCCAATGCCGGCAAGCTTTTTCCCGGCACGGTTTGCAATGTCTGGCCGCGATCGTATGAAATTTGTGGCGCACCGAGGCTGGGCGCGTCCGAGGCATAAACCGCCCATTTCTCGATTTCGTTCATTTCCGGCGCCTCACCCGGACAAGAACGCGTAAATTGGCGCGTGAAATAGGCGCAGGTGTTGCGCGCGCCCGGATAAAGGTATTCGCCCGTGGCGTTGGCGCTGTCGCGCCGCGCGAAGTGCCAATACTGGCCGGTGTTGCTCACGCGCTCAGTGCCATTCAGTTGAATCGTGATGCCGGTCTCGCCCGTGAACAGTTCGGTGTCCGTGGCTGCATTGATGACCGCGAGGGACTCGGCCTCTGCAGCGGTAAAACCAGCTGCACGCGCCAGCGTGCGAGTCAGTTCATAATGAAACGTACTGTGCGCCGCAAGGTTTTTCGTCTGCAAATCTTCGCCAAATTTGGCGAATCCCGCGATTCCCATCGCGCAAAAGGGGAGCAGAACAGCGCTAATAACTTTCTTGCTTGTTTCGCTTTTGTTGGAACGCATGAATCACTCCTTGATCAATTGCCTCAATCCATTTTTTGAGGACGGCCAAGATATTGAATGTGCACGGCAAAGTCAAGCAGCAGAACCAGTTTTGCGGGCGCGGCCACAATTCTGCAAACTATTTGACGTCCACGTAACAATCTCTCCCAAACAGGCTTGCTTTCTAAGGAAGAGAAATATACATTATTATGTTTCTTCTCGCCATGCTGCGAACGATTGAAGGGAAAAATCTGGCCATGAGTGCAGTCGAGCAAATTGCATTGAAATCTTCCTCGTTTCAGGCGTTGTATTCTCCCACCGAAAAAATCCCCGTTATTGTTGTTGACAATTTTCCCGCCCTGGGCAAGCTGGCGGCTTTGCGTTTCTTGGAGTGGACGCAGGCCAATCCCGGGGGCGTGATTGCACTGCCCACCGGCAAGACCCCGGAGCATTTCATCAAGTGGGTGAATCATTTTCTGCAAAACTTCTCGGCGCCCGAGGTGCGCGCCGAGCTGGAGCGCCATGGCGTGGATCCCGCGAACAAACCGGATATGGAGAGCCTGCATTTCGTGCAGATCGATGAATTCTATCCCATCAATCCCCAGCAACACAACAGCTTTTATTCTTACGTCAATGAGTTTTATGTGGAGGGCTTCGGCCTCGACCTCAAAAAAGCGTTGCTCATCGATTGCTCCAAAATCGGGCTGGGCAAAAACGAAACACTCAGCAGCGTTTGGCCTAATCAAGAAGTCGATTTGAGTCTGCGCTACCGCCAGGCGGCAAACGATCTCGAGCGTATGCAGAAACGCGTTTTGGAGAACCTCGACCAATGGTGCCAGGGATACGAGGATCGCATTCGGGAATGGGGTGGTATCGGTTTCTTTCTGGGCGGCATCGGGCCGGACGGCCACATCGGGTTCAACGTCAGCGGCTCGGATCATCATTCCACGACGCGCCTGACGCCGACGAATTACGAAACCCAGGCCTCGGCAGCCGCCGATCTCGGCGGCATCGAAGTGTCGCGCAAACGCCTGGTGATCACCATCGGTTTGGGCACGATCACGCACAATCCGAATTGCACGGCGATCATCATTGCCGCGGGTGAAGCCAAAGCCGGTATTGTGGCCGCAGCCGTGCAAAGCGACAAGCACGTGCTCTATCCGGCGACTGCGCTGCAACCGCTGGCGCACGCGCGTTTCTACATCACGCGCGGCGCGGCCAAGCTGCTGGTCGAGCGCCAGTTGCAGCTTTTAAGGCAAGCGCCGGAGCTCAGCGAGGAAGAAATCGAGAAGGTCGTTATCGATCTTGCGTTCAAAAAACGCACGCGCCTCGTGCAATTGCGTGCGGAAGATTTCAAAAGCGACAAAGCCGGCGCCATCCTGCTGGAAAGGTGGGGCGGGAATTGGAAGGAACTCGCGCACCAAGTGCACCATAAGCTCGTGGCCAAAATCGAAAAGGGCGCGCAGGCCCTGCAGCACACGCGTTTCTTGCACACCGAGCCGCATCATGACGATATCATGCTGGGTTATCTGCCCTATGTAGTGCGCCACGTTCGCGTCGCCAGCAACACACATTACTTTGCCTGCTTGACCAGCGGCTTCACGGCCGTGACCAATCACTACATGTTGCAGCACCTCGCTCGTCTGGACAGATTTATCGATACCAAGTCTTTTGCCGACCTGCTGCACAGCGGCTATTTCGATGAAGACAATTTGGAAGGCCGCAATCGCGACGTGTGGCAATACCTTGACGGCGTGGCCGCCGCCGAGCAAAAAACCAAGGACGAGGGCGCGGCGCGACGGTTGTTGCGCAATCTCATGGTCACTTTCGACGAGCATGATTTGGGCAATTTGAAGCATCGTTTGACCGAGCTGCACCATTATTTCGAGACGCAATATCCCGGCAAGAAAGACCCGGATTATATTCAACGCTTGAAAGGCATGTGCCGCGAATGGGAGGCGGAATGCTTGTGGGGCTATTTCGGCTGGAGCTGCGAATATGTGCCGCATTTGCGCCTGGGATTTTACACCGGTGATATTTTCACCGAGGAGCCGACCGTGGCGCGCGACGTTCTGCCGGTGCAGCGCCTGCTGGAAAAAGTGAATCCGGACATTGTGACCGTGGCGCTGGATCCCGAAGCCAGCGGGCCGGATACGCACTATAAAGTTCTGCAAGCCATCACCGAAGCGTTGAAACGGCACGAGAGCAAAGCGGGCCGGCCCGACCTCAAGGTGTGGGGCTATCGCAACGTCTGGTTTCGCTTTCATCCCAGCGAGGCCAATATCTATGTTCCGGTGTCGTTGAACATGTTCACGGTGATGCAGGAAGCGTTCATGAATGCCTTCGTCTCGCAGAGAGACGCTTCGTTTCCGAGCTATGAGCACGATGGCCCATTCTCGCAGCTGGCGCAAAAAATTCAGGTGGAGCAATACCACAGAATTAAAATCTGCCTGGGGCGGGAATGGTTTCACAATCATCCCAGCCCGATGATTCGCGCCACACGCGGTCTGGTTTTCTTGAAGGAAATGAATTTGGAGGAATTCTATCAGCGCAGCCGGGAGTTGAAGCAGGCGGCGGAGAATCGGTAGTCGGGAAGGGTACGCACAAAAGCTCGCCACGGCGGCATGCGGAATTCCGCCATCGTTTCGAGATCATTCCGCCGGCCTTCGTGGCTGAGCCAAAATCAAGTTTTCCTCTTGAGAAAATCCTGGCGCGTCAGATGCACCTGGTCAAAGCTGTCCTGCGAGATGACGTAATACCACTTCGCAAACCTCTTGTTGAGATCTTGTGAGGCCTTATGAAAAGACGAGAGGAGGAAGAACATGGTCCCAGTCATTCGGGCCGTGATCGGCATGTTGTTGGTTTGCCTGTTGGTGAGCGAGGCCCGCATGGCCGTGGCTCGGCAACAAGATATGCAGCATGAGCGCTCTGCCAATACTGACGGCAATGCCGCTGCCGCCCCTTTAGCGGCAACGGCGGTGCGAGTTGAGCGCTCGCCGCGGCTCGATGGCGATGTGCTCGGCGATTCGGCCTGGGCCAGTGTCACTCCTTTGACCGCATTCTGGCAAACGACGCCAGATGAAGGACAACCCGCTACGGAAAAGACAGAAGTGCGCATCAACTTTACCGCCGACACTCTCTATTTTGGAATCGTCTGCTACGATCGCAATCCCAAACAAATCATCGTGTCCGGCAGCCGCCGTGATTCTCCGTTGGACGAAACTGATTGTTTCCAGATTATCATGGACACGTATCTCGATCGACAGAATGGTTTCGTCTTTGGCACCAATCCGGCTGGCATTGAATACGACGGTCAAGTCACCAAGGAAGGCGAAGGCAGCGGCACCGGGCCCGGAAGCCAGCAAGTGGGCTCGGGGGGCGGCTTCAATATCAATTGGGATGGCTCGTGGGAAGTTCGAACTCAAACGTCAGAAATTGGCTGGAGCGCGGAGTTTGCAATTCCATTTCGGACGCTGCGCTATGCCAAAGGCAGCTCTCAAACCTGGGGCGTAAATTTTCAGCGCAACATCCGGCGGCGGAACGAAACTTCTTTTTGGGCGTCGCTTCCGCGTCAATTCAATCTCTACCGTCTTTCGCAAGCCGGTGCGCTCACCGGCATCGAAATTCCTCAGCAACGCAATTTGAAACTGACGCCTTACGCGCTGGGTCAGGGCGATCGCGTCATCGCGCAAGCTAACGGCACTGACTGGCATGGGGAAATCGGCGGCGATCTCAAATACAGCCTCACGCCCAGCCTGACTTTGGATTTGACGATTAACACCGACTTCGCGCAGGTGGAAGTGGACGAGCTGCAGATCAATTTGGATCGCTTCAATCTCTTCTATCCGGAGAAACGGCCGTTTTTTCTGGAGAACGCTGGCGTGTCTTCTGTCGGCAGCCCGGGAGAAGTCGAGATGTTTTTCAGCCGCCGCATTGGCATCGCTCCGAATGGCACCACCGTTCCGATCATAGGCGGCGCTCGTCTTTCAGGCAAGATCGCGGGCACGGATATTGGCCTGCTCGACATGCAAACCGATGCGGTGCAGGACGTGACCCAGGCCAACAATTTCGCTGTTGTCCGTGTGAACCGCGAGCTGCCCAATCGCTCGGCCGTGGGCGTGATGTTTGTCAATCGCCAAGGCACCGGCGACCTGTCTCCGGACAATAATTACAATCGTACGTTTGCCGCCGATGGCCGTCTGGGCATCGGCAGGTACGGTCTGGTTTCGGGGTATGCGGCGCGCACCGCAACTCCCGGTATTAGCGGTGACCAGCACGCTTTTAGGCTTGCTACGAGCTATGATTCCGAGGCTTGGTTGCTGCAAGCGAATTATACGGAAGTGGGCGATTACTTTAATCCCGAAGTCGGATTTCTCAGCCGACGCAGACCGCAAGCTGGCGTTTTGGTTGCCAGCGGCTATCGCAAACCGGATGCGCTCATCATGCATCGTTACCGGCCGGCAAATTTCCTGAAACTGCACGAGCTCAGGCCGCACGTCTCCTATCGCGGCTTCTGGAATTTTCAAGGTTTCCAGGAAACCGGCTTCCTGCACCTCGATAATCATTGGGAATGGAAAAGCGGATACGAGTTCCACACCGGCGTAAATTTTACGAGGGAGGGTTTGACGGACTCGTTTGAGATTTATCCCGGTGTGGTCGTGCCGCCGGGAACTTACGATCATGCGGAAGTTCAGCTCGTGTTCATTACAAACAAGGGCGCATGGTGGGATTATGAAACAACTTTCACCACGGGCGGTTTTTTCGGAGGTGAGCGCATGGCGCTCAGCCAGTCATTGCGCATGCGCTATCGTGAGATCTTCAACGTCGAGCTGGGCTGGAATCGCAATGATATTGTTCTTCCCGGCGGCAGTTTCGTAACCAACCTGGCACGGGCGCGGCTTTCGTATTCCTTCACACCCAGAATCTTCCTGCAAGGCCTGTTGCAATACAACGACAGAGACAACCTCTGGGCGACGAATCTGCGTCTGGGCTGGCTGCAAACCGCAAACACCGGGCTTTTTGTGGTCTATAACGAAACGCGCGACACCGAGGACGACGCACTGGGACTGCGTGACCGCAGCTTCATCGTCAAATACAGCCGGTTGTTCGATTTGCTCAATTGAAAAGGCCTTCCAAGTTTTGAAGCTTGGAAGGCCGGAAATAGAAGTCAGGTTTTTGTTTTCAGAAAATCCTTGCGCGTCAGATGCACCTTGTCAAAGCTGCTCTGCGAGATGACGTAATACCACTTCGCGAACCTCTTGTTGAGGTCTTGTGAGTCTTTTTGTCCTTTGTCGAAAGTCTTCTTCCATTCGTCGTACTTGTTCTGCACTTCTTTGTTGGCGCGATCGGCGTCGCTCCACAAGCTGTCGGGCTTGTTCATGAAATCCGTGTTCTTAGGCTGCGGCGGCGCCGGCGGCAGAATCTTGGGCTCGAAAGCGGTGGAAATGAAGAGATACCGATTCTCGCCGGGGCCTTGCGCCCCCGCTCTGCTACTGTCGGCGAGGCCAGAGCTGACGGCCATGCCCGTGCCATATGCCACTTCGCCGAAGCGCAAGGTGTAGATCACCCCGTCCTTCGTGCGCGCCTGCATCTCTCCTTCATTCGAAAACAACTGGCCGTTTTGTGCGAAATAATAGCCTTTGCCTTGCAGTGACTGCATATCTTCCATGTTGATGCCGAAAGTCGATTTCTCCAGACTCTGCGTCAAGCCTGCGGGCTTGGGGCGCACACCGACAATGGACAACTCATCCAGCGCCGTGAGAAAAGTGTTCACCTTGGATTCATCCATCTCCTGGCCGCCGGGGGTCTTGGCCATCGTCCATTTTCCGTCTTTCTTGTCCAAGGTGACCTCGTCGCGCTGATTGAGCGTGCCCCGCCGTTCGTCAATCGAATAGTCTCTGAGCACGACTTGATTGACATCGTCCTTGTTCACCAGCAGCAAGTCGGATTCGATCCAGTCGCCGAACTTCGTGGAGAGATCGATGTTCAGGCGCACGGCATACACGCGCTTTTGCCCGGGCACGCGCACGAAGCGGAAGCCCTCCCGGTCTTTCACCGGCTTGCCGATAATGAAATCAGCCAGCGGGTTGTCGTTCGCGCCCTTGAGTGTCACACGCGTGCCGCGGCCCTGCAGGCTCGTGGCTTTGTCATCGAGGGGATCGATGACGCCGCAGGCTTGGTGGTCCGCGACGTTGTCCGAACGCAGATCGTCTTTCTTGATGTCGATCACAGAGGCAGCGGTTTTTGCCAGGCGCTCCTTGCCGTCGGCGGGATAATCATAATGCGAAGGAATCGACCACTTGCCGTCCTTCAAGACCACTTTAAACGGCACGGCACTCGCGGTGGCTTCATCGAAGCTCACCACCTCGAGCGAAGTGGCCGCCGTGGGGTCTTTGAATTCCGGGAAGAAAGCTTCGCCGACTTCGACGAAATCTTTCGGCGTGATGCGGCGCGGCGCGGTGGCGAATGCCAGCAGCGCGAGCCCCAGCGCCACACCCCCGAAGACCGCCGTTTTCTTCAATTCACTGAAATTCTTCCAGTCCATTAAATTGCTCCAAACATGAATTCCGCCTGCTTTAAATGTCCCACCACGTCTGTCATGCCGCAGCAATCTTCCCGCGTTCCCGCACGACCGTCAGTTTGGGCATGGCGCCAAAGGCATGGGAAGATTCTTCCAGAATGACACTTTGAGTGGGGTGCTTTAATGTTTCGTCGAATAATTCAACTCCACCAAATCAACTTCGCAATCGACGCGCGGCATCCGCGCCTTCCAGCTCGCGATTGCGCCGGCGCACGAAAATCAGCACACCCATGACCAGCACCGGAATCGGCGGCAGTAACACGGCCAGGGTCTTGATGTTGCTTTGAATCTTGCGAATCTGTTCTTCCATATCCTCTTTACTGCGCGCGATGCGAGCTTCCTTGGCGGCTTCAATGTTGGCTTTTTGCACATCGAAGCGGCGTTGTTCCGTTTCTTGAATGCTCTTCGCCATGATCTGCATGGTTTGCTCATCGAGATCGGTGCGCTGCCGCACCTCCGCGACTTTTTCATTCAAGCGGCGCTGGGCTTCGTCGAGAGAACGTTGCGCTTCGGCTTCGGCTTCCTGTTCTTCCTGCGTGCGGCGCTCAATGTAGGCGCGCGTGCGCGCTTCCACGGTTTCGAGCGTGCGATGCCGGGCGCGGCGCTTGCGCAAATCAATGAACGATTCGTCGCCCACAAGCATATCCATGCAATTCAAGAAGAAAGTGACGTTGTCGAAATTCAGATTCTCGAAGCCGCGTTTGCGCAATTCGAAAAACTGTTCGCTGATAAAATCCATGTCGGCGACGAAAATCACGTTGAGGTGCTTGCCCGCGCCGGTGGTGTCGCCATTGCTGCTTTTGCCGTGAATCCACGCCGCCAGTGTGTAGTCCTGGCCGCCGGGAATGCGGCGATGGCCGCGCTGTACCAGCTGCGTGCCGAAAAAGCTGCGCTGCACGAGCTGCCCGTATTGCAGCACGCCGGAGGCGCGGCCGCTCTTCAATAACGGCGTGAATTCGTTCGTGCTGTTGGTGGCGTTTTCGATCGCACCGGGATACAGCAGCACCACTTCCTGCAGGCCCGAGGTTGCCTTGTTTTCGGAATTGAAGGCCTGGTTATTTTCATTGCCTTCGCCTACGAACACGATTTCCGGTGGAATCTGCGCGAGATCGGGATGCGGGTTGTAAGAGTCCCACGTGATCGCCGCCGAGTTCCAATTCACGCCCAGTTTGGCCACGAAAGCTTGAATGTTGCCCTTGGGTTTCGGCGGCGGGCCTTGATTGCGCATGAAGGGATTCTGGTTGCCGCCGCTGCGCTCCGAAGGCGCCAGGCCGATATCCACGATCGGCAGCGGATCGTCAATGAGCAGGGCGGGATTGCCGGCTTCGATATATCTCAGAAGATTGTCCATTTCTTCTTGCGGCAAAGAGGAAGGCAGCACGGCCAGCAAACCGTCAACCTTGTCCGTGATCGGGCTGGCGGCGTTGATTTGCACGACCTCATATTGTTTCTTCAATTCATCTACCACGGACCAAGGGGGCGTGCTGCGCATGCTTTGAAAATCGAACCCGCCGAACAGCTTGGCTTCGCTGTTGACCACACCGATTTTTTTGCGCTCGGTTTTGGCGACGATGCGGATGCTGCGCGCCAATTCATATTCCACGGGCAGGCCGCGATCGAAAAACGGGATCACCTGCTCCTCCGCGCCGCAGGTGACGGCCACGCCCAGGAACACCTGCGCCGTGCTGGCGCGCGCACTGGCCTGGTTCGGCACTTCCACGGGCGTGATGCCGAATTTCTCGCGCGCATCACGCGCATGTGGGGTGTACGGCTCGGTGTCGTGAATCAACACCTGCACGCGATTGCCGCCGGTCGCGTCCATCTCCTGCAAAAAGCCCAGCAGATTCTCGCGCGTTTGCACGTAGGCCTGCGGCACGTCTTTGCTGATGAAAGCCTGCAGCAGCACCGGGCGATTTTCCGGCAATTCGTTGAGCAATTTTTCGGTTTGGCTCGAGAGCGAATGCAGTTGTTCGGCGGTAACGTCCAGGCGCAAGCTTGCGCGGCTCACGATGGCGTTAAAGCTGATCATCCCAATCACCAATGCCACCGCGCGCGCGGTATGATGCCACGACATTTTGTAGCCGTCGGCCGCGAGAGGCCAGTGCCGCCGGCTGATGAGAATCACGTTGAGATACACCATCATGCCCGCCAGCGATATGAAATACAGCAAGCCGGAAAGGCTGACGATGCCGCGCGCAAAATCGCCGAAGTGGCCTTCCACGCCCAGCGGCGCCAGGAATCTTTGCACGCCGTCGCCCAACAACCCGCCAAGGGCGTCGATGAACACGAAAAATGCGCAAAAAATCGCGCCCAAAATAAAAGCGATGGTGATATTGCCGGTGAGCAGCGAGGCGAGCATGCCCACCGCGATCATCGCCCCGCCGATGAACCAATAGCCCAGGTAGTTGCCGAACATCAAGCCGAGATCAGGATTGCCCAGCCAGAACAACACCAGCACCTGGCCGATGAGCGACAGCACCAACGAGGCCGTGTAGATCCCAAGCGTCGCGAAATACTTTCCCAGCACGATTTCGAGGTCCGTGGCCGGCAGCGTGAGCAGCAGCTCGTCCGTGCCTTCTTTCTTCTCCTCCGCCCAGACGCTCATGGTAAGTGCAGGGATAAAAAACAGCAACAAGAGCGGAAAAAGATTATTGAGCTGATCGAGGTTGGCAAGATTGTTCATGAAAAAACGTTCCTGCCAAAACGCGGCCACGGCACTAAGGAAAATGAACAGCGTAATGAACACGTAGCCCGTGGGGTTGCTGAAGTAGATGCGCAGATCGCGCCGGGCGATCGCTTTGATCGCGTTCCAGTTCAAATTGAGCTTGAGCTTCATGCGGTCGCGCCCTCCTCCACTACTTTGCGTCCAAATTCCGTAAGCCGGTAGAACGGTTCTTCCAGGCTGCCGTTTTCCAGCAATTGCTTGGGAGCGCCGTCAAAAACCAATTTACCGCGATGCACCAGCAGCACGCGATCGGCCACGGCTTCCACTTCTTGCAGGATGTGGGTGGAGAGCAGAATGGTTTTGGCACGGCCGAGCTCGCGAATATTCTTGCGGAAATCCCGGATTTGATTGGGATCGAGTCCGGCAGTGGGTTCGTCCATGATCAGCACCGGAGGATCGTGCAACAGCGCCACGGCCAGGCCCACGCGCTGGCGATAGCCGCGCGAGAGCTTGTTGATCGGTTTTTCCAGCACGTCTTCCAGCGCGCATTGCTTGCTGACTTTCTCGATGCGTTTGGGCAAATCGGGCGCTGACAATGCGCGCGCTTCACCGCAGAACGTCAGCATTTCGATCGGCGTCATGTCTTGATAGAGCGGGCCATTCTCGGGTAGATAGCCGAGCTTTTGCGCCGCGGCGAGACGGTTTTTCGCGACATCGAGGCCGGCAATCGCGGAATGGCCTTCGCTGGCGGCGAGATAACCACTAAGGATTTTCATGGTCGTGGTCTTGCCGGCGCCGTTGGGTCCGAGAAACGCGACGATCTGGCCTTCAGGAATCGCGAACGTAATGTCTTTGATCGCGACAAAAGGGCCATAGAATTTGCTCAGGCCCTTCGCCTCGATCATGATTTGGGGTGAACTTTTACTCATTACTTCTCCCTCATTGATGATTCAGATTTACGCAGTCCCGCTTTGCCGTACCCTGAATTCGCGGCCTCGAGTCGTGCTGCACTCGGCGCTGGGCTGCGATGAAAGGTCGATGTGAGTCCAAAATGTAGAGGAGAACTGACAAAAATGTCGGTGACAAACCGAAAAGTATAACATTCTATCCAAATTTTGCAAGCGTTTTCTGCCGGCGTTCGTTTTCACCTTTCCGCGGCGTTTCTGCATACAACGTACAAAGGTTTTGAATCTCACGCGCCACCTCCAACATCTCTCCTTTCCGGTTGCTCGCATTCTCGACAAACCCAGACTGCTGCCCGCTCTTTTAAGGAATAATTCTCCCTCCCGGGGAGTTGCTGTGCAACTCTGCAATAATCTTGGACTGTTCTGCACCAAATTAAGTTTTATGAGATCGAAAATGTTCATAAGTTTTGCCCACCGCTGCTGGCCGCGCAAAAGCCTGGCGGCCTTGGTGGTCTTGTGCAATTGTCTGGCGGTCAAAGTGACACGCGCCCAAGAAGTGAATTTCCATTCACGCCCAGACACAATAGCCACGGCGGAAAGAAGCAGTCAAACGAGCCCGGGCGCGCCTTCCGAGGTCGTTCGAGGAGCAAAAATACAGGAGGTGGAAAAAACGTATGCGCAGGGCGTGGCCGCCCTGCGCGTTTATAAAACCGTGGTGCAATTGAACCTCCCCATGCCGCAGCGAGAAAATCTCAACCACATCCTCGCCGGCAAGGGCATGTCTCGGGCCTCAAACGTGTAGTCGCGCCATCGGCTAAAAGTTGTAGGCGCTCAAAGAACCAAGCATAGAATAAAACTCCAAAAGTTTTTTAGCCATTTTTTGAACACGGATCACACCGATTAGACGGATTCACACGGATAAGGCAAAAATAAAAAATCCGCGAAAATCCGTTTCATCCGCGTCATCCGTGTTCGGAAGCTTTTGCTTTGGAGCTGCCCTGCCAGGGGCTTCAGTTTTCTGCTTGTCTGAAAATCCGCCATGGTCCATTACAAGTGAAATCTTTGTTTTTTGAGCAAAGAAATTCAAAATCCAATGCTCAAAACTCAAAACCACTCTTGGATTTTGTGTTTTGATTTTTGCGGTTCCGGCTTGTCCGGGCTATGGTTTTGCTCCATGATAGCCGAACCGTTTCTGCTCTCGCTTGCGCGGCGCACTCTCATGGTCAATCAGGTGCGCCAAGCGTGCAGCCAGTTTGAAATCTTCGTCGATATCCTCTGCGCACAAAATTTCCGGCTTTTCCGCAAACTCCTTCAGTGCAGTCAAATCCTGATTGTTATTCTGCGCTACGTCCAGCTTGCCATGGAATTCTCTCAGGCAATTGCAGCCTGCCGGCAGCGCCGACAATTCTTCCAGCAGATCGTCGATCAAAAACGGCCAGGTGGCGCAGAAGACCAGCCACTTCACCAGCTTGCGCTGCCGGTCCGGCGGCCAATTCGATTCCGCGCCTTGCAAGAGAATTTTGACCAGCCGGTGCACGTTCACCACACGCTTGATCTCGCGCGGATTGTCCTTTAAGTAGTAGCGGAGGTTTTCAAAAGCTTGCAGCTCCTCGACCGTATCCAGAACCTCCTGCCAGGAAGAAATCGTCAAATCTTGCACCCATTGCAGATTGTAGTACAGTTCTCCCGCTGCTGCTTGCCCGCCCTCCCGCGGGGATTTAGCCGGCGGCGCTTTTTGTGCCGCAAAGGCCTGCCGCGTGCTGGCGCTGAACAGCGTGCGCACGTAATCAAAACGCTGCTCGACTTTGGTTTCCGGCAAATAGAACGAAAGCTGCACGATTTTGCGCAAATACTCGTCGGCGAAATTCTCGGGCATGAATTCTTCCTGCCGGCGCTGGTGATAGTGGCTGCGAATGGCGCGATAAATCATGTCGGTATCCATGCCCAAAAACACGAACAGCTCGCTGTTGCCGAGGATAAGATTGATCGCCTGCAGCATTTCCATGATCTTCTCGTCTGAACACCGGTCGAGATCGTCGATATAGACCACCACCTTGCATTCCGGCCGCTGCTTCTTCAGAAATTGATACACAAATTGCAGGTCTTCCATCACGCGATGCTGAAAGCCCATCTGCTCGCGATATTTGGGCATTTGCACGTAACCAAGCACGCGCTCGCTCACGGGCTGTGCCACCTTCAGCAAACGCCCGGAGAAAAACCAAAACAAAAACAACAAGGAGCCGGCCGGCAAAAAGAACTGCAGCAACGCGCCGAGCACGGAAAGCTTCTCGCTTTCAGCCTGTTTTGCCAGCCAGCCCTGGAATGTTGTTTCGCGGCCCAAGAAAAGCGCGAGTCCCACCAGCACGGCCACCGCCACGGGCAAGAGAATTTGCAGAAAAACCTCCGTGCGGCGTTTTTTCCACGTGTACAGCGCACGCATGTGCACGTGCTGCCACCACGACAGCGAACGCTCGACGCGGTCGCTGATCACGCTCGCCAGGCCCGCCCAGATTTGTTGCGCATCCTGAAATTGCCAGGCATTGAAGCTCACGGTAATGATGCGCTTTTCCGCCAAGCGTTTGATTTGATGCCAAATGCGTTCGTGTACCGCGGTTTTGCGCTCTTTTTCGTGGAATAAGTTTTCACCCTCGGCTTCTGTTGCACTTTCCAGCTTGGCTTCGAGCGCGGCAATTTCGCGATACAAATCCGCCAATTGTTGCGGCCGTGTGCCATAATTTACCCGGGCAAATTTGATCAAGGCCATGTCCACCATCGCCATGAAGGAAGATTTGCCTTTGCCCCAATGGCCGTGAATCCCGAGCGTCAGCGGCGGATGCGTTTGCGGATGCAGGAGGAAGCGCGCCATGGCTTCGGCGAAACGATTGACGCCAAGATGATCCTCGCGCGCGGCGCGGTCGTTGCGCAATGCTGCGGTTTTAAAGCGGAAGTACAGCTCGCCGGCCGGTTTCGCCTCCGTCTTCCCGCTCTCGGGCAATGCGATCTCCAGAAAATGCGGATCGTCCGGCGGCAGGTGAAAATCCGCCGGCGCGCCGGAAAGCACCAGGCCGGCGCGTTCCGGGAGGTTGGCGAACAAGCCCGACTGCGCCAGCTCCCATTCCGCTTTGTTCTCGTTTGCAGCTTCGATTTCTGCAAAGAACAGCAGCCGCTTGCCGGTCGGCAGGGTACGGTCGTTGCGCAAAGCCTCCCATAAACCCTGCACGCTCTCCGAAGACAGAATGCCCTCGCCTGCGGTTTGCCAGGATGCCATCCAACTTCCGAAGGGGCCTTCCAAAAAACGTTTCCACTCATCTTTGTCGAGTTCGGGGAAAAAATCCCCGCGTGTTTTAAGGCGGGTGCTGCCGCGCATGCGCAGGTCGCTTACGAAAGCCGCAATCAAAGTTCCGAAAACTGCGCCGTGCCCCGAGGATGCCCGGGGGGATTGCAAGCGATAGCGCGCAGTCAAACAGGTATTGTAACTTTGCCGCGTGTCAAAGCAGAGATTTTGTATGAGCTTTAAGTTTTCACCACCTCGCACCAAAACGACGAATCCCTGACGCCTGACCGCCCGTCCACCGCTTTTTTCAAGCTTGGCGCGATTGTGGAGAATGGCGAGGAATTTCTCCGCGTAGCTTTCCGGCGCGGAAGTTGGTGACGAAGGTTGTCTGGTTTGGGCCCTTTGTTCGGCAACTGCCATAGAGTATGTTCCTTCGTATGGTGCAATGGTAAAGTTGATGGAGCATGAGTGGATGAGTCGAAGCCGACGTGTCGCGCCTGAAAATAAAGCAAGCACACGGACAAGAATCAAATAAATTCTTGATAAAAATCGGCATTGAATAATGGTTTTGGAAATAGTACTTTATTTGTTGCGAACTTGATTCTCATTTGTCACAAATATTGATCCTCACGAGAAGCGAAGGCGCGTGTTGTGTGCCGATTGATATACTTAGCCCGAACGGGTCGGAAACCCAAAAGTCAAAGCACAAAATCCAAAAGTAGTTTTGTGCTTTGTACTTTGGATTTTGAATTTCTTTGCCTAAAAAGCACAGATTTCAGTTTTAAGGGATTCACGCCACTCGCCTTCATTCTGAGTTTATATTTCGCCGCCTGTGCCCAGCGGGGCACCCCGCTCGAAGCGCCTCCTGAGCCAAATTTGCTCGATAATCCTACCGGCGCATTGCCCGGAAAAATATCGCAAACTGGAGTGTTTCTTGATCCCCTCCAGGATATTCCCTCTGACCGGGTGCTGCCCTATGACATACGCTACAGATTGTATTCCGATGATAACGACAAACGCCGCTACTTGTTTTTGCCGCCCGGCAGTAAAATCGACAACAGCGATCCGCAGCAATGGCAATTCCCCGAAGGCGCTTTGCTGGTCAAAACGTTTTATTTGACCACGATGGGTGGCAGGCCCCTATCGCCGCGCAAGATCGAAACGCGTGTCTTGCAGCGGCGGCGGGAAGGCTGGAATGTGGGGACATATCAATGGAATGCCACCGGCAGCGAAGCCTTTCTCACCGATGGCAATGACATCACGCTTCCTTTTGCGCTGCCCCTGGGAAATTATGTGTATACGATTCCCGGACAATTCTCTTGCCGTGCCTGCCACCAGCCCCAGCCGAACTTCGTGATCGGCTTTGAAGCGATTCGATTGAGCGGTGTGCCGGCGGCCGGCAACCGGCAGCAACTAGCCGCTTTGCTCGACAAGAATATTTTCTTGCACCCGGAAAAGGTGTTGCCCGCCGAGATTCCGGGCTCGGATTTGGAAAAAGAGGCGCTGGGTTATTTGCACGGCAATTGCGCACATTGTCACAACCCGGCCTCGCCCATTTTCTTTTCGACGAATTTGGATTTGCGTTACGAGAAGGCGAAAGCAAGCACGGTCAACGTCGTGCCGCAAAAATTTGCCGGCAGTGATTCGAGTATTCTTCGCCTCAAGCCCGGCCATCCCGATCAAAGCTTGTTATTTCAGTTGATGGCACACACGTTTCCGGATACGACGATTTTCATGCCGCCGCTGGGAACGAGCAGAATAGACACCGCGGGGTTGAAGCTTGTGTGGCGCTGGATCAAGTCGCTTTGAGAATCGCTGGGGCGTTGTCCATCGGCGACCGGCCTCCGGGATTTGTGCCAGCGGTAAAAAGCTCACCCTTGCCAGTTTCGCAGCGGGCCGGTCCCTGAGGACACGCCGATTCTTGACATTCGAAACAAATCTCTGTATGTTGCGTTGCGGGATTCACCTCGAGGAATAATCTCGAGCAACTTAGAGCAAGTCTTAATCCAGGAGAATCTAAAGATGAGACAGGGCTTTGCAAGTAAAATGGCGCGCACGCTGGCCACGGCGGGATTGATTTCATGCGCCGGCGCGTTTGGGCAGGCTGAGGCGCAAGAACAAACGCAACCGCTGCCGCAGCAAGCGAAAACCGTTTCAAAAATGACAAAGCCTTCCACCGCGAAAGATGCCACCCAAAATGCCATGACGGTTCAAAAAGCAGTCGCGGTGCTGCATCCCACCACCGGCAACACGGCACAGGGCACCGTGTCCTTCACGGCGGAAGAAGGGGGCGTGCGCGTGGTGGCGAAGCTCACGGGCGTGCCTGCGGGCGAGCACGGTTTTCACATTCATGAATTCGGCGATTGCAGTGCGCCAGACGGCACTTCCGCAGGCGGGCACTTCAATCCCGACAACATGACGCATGGCGCACAGCATGCAACAGCGCGCCATGTGGGCGACTTGGGCAATGTGACCGCGGACGCGGAGGGCAACGTCACGCTCAATCTGCTCGATCCGCGTTTGAGCTTGAACGGGCCGCATACGATCATTGGACGCGGTCTGATTTTGCATGCGCAACCCGATGATTTCAAGACGCAACCCACGGGGAACGCCGGCGGCCGTATTGCTTGCGGGGTTATCGGCGTGGCCAAACCATAGCGCGAACCGCAACCCAAAAGCACAAAAATCTTTACATTTTCTGCACAAATCTGACTGTTAAGGCTCTATGCCAGATTTTCAGACAAGCTGAAAATTGAAGCTCTTCGAGCAACAACGCTTTGGCCCACGGAAATGGAATTCCCACTGAAATGAAAAGCTTCTTTCCGTGGGCTGAACTTTCAGAATTTTATTCTATGTTTGATTGCTTAAGCGCCTACAACGGATTTTCAGACCAGCTGAAATCCGTAGCCCTGCGGGTGGCTCCAACTGATAGATTAATTCCAACGGATAAAACTCTTAGTCTTTTCATCCGTTGGTCTTAATCTATCCGTTGGCGATAAAAAGTTGGAATTTAATTCTGAGTTTGAAAAGTTAATCGTCTAACGAGCATCAGCCGCAACCAGATCTTGACGAACAGACAAAAAGCACACAACGCGTCGCGGCTTTTTAGTTTTTCGTCTCAATATCAAAGTTATTCACCCGCCAGCGGCCGTTCTCCCGCACCGTGCTGAGCACGATTTCGCGTTCCATTTTTTCGTTGCCCTGCCGCGCTTCGATGGAGACCTGATAGATGAACATCACGTGTTCGGCATCTTGCTCCGTGCGCTGCGTCATTTTGTAATCAATGAATGGCTTGGCGCGGTGAAATTCCTGCTCGCCACCTTCGAACGTGCGCGCCGTGCCTTTGAGCAGCTCGATTTCCTTGCGCAATTTTTGCGCCGCCAGGCCGCTGGCGATTTCAAGCGCGCCGGGCTGATTGAGTTCGATGAAATAGTGGTAGCAAAAAGCATCCGCGATCTCGCGCGGATCATTGCCCGGCCCGCAGGCGCTGAGCCAAAACACAAAACCAGCCAGCAGCATCTGCCCGCGCGCCTTCAAGTCGTGCTTGGGGATCGTCAAACCTCACCTCGTCAATTTTTACAAAAATAAAATAAGGCCGGGTTGCGGCATTGTCAAGCCAAAATCCTGCTTGACTCTCGCCGGATGAAATTCTATATTGCCTTGTTATTTTCATGTTTGAGGCGCTGAATCAGGAACAGGAGACCCCTATGAAAAAAGCGATCATGGCGGCGATGGCGGTTTTGTTGACCGGTGCCGCCGTTATTCTGCTGACCAGCAACAACACGGCGCAAAGCGCGGTGATTCCGATTGAAGGCATGTGCAACGACCATTGCGCCGAAAAAATCACGAGCACGCTCGAGAACCTGGAAGGCGTGGCGGCGGCCGAAGTCAGCCTGCAAAAAGCCGAAGCGAAAGTGCGGTACGATGCTCAAGCCACGGATCTTCTTGCCATTGAAAAGGCCATCAGCTCCCTGGGATACAGTACTCCTCATTTTGCCAAAAAGATTTCTTTCGATTCCAATAACGCCAAATGCTCGCCGCCGGAAGGCAGCACGCCGAGTTGTTGCGCCTCCCAGCCGAAACCTTCTGGAACGTGAGCCTGATTCTTATTTGTTTTTTTTGCGCCATAATGAGGCCCCGCCCTTCTTTATGTAAAGGCGAGAAAGTGAAGAAGGGTGGGGTTTTTTGTTGGTGAATGAACCGTTTGAAGGACCGTCCCGGGCTTAACCGCGAAGAATGCCAAACGACGTGAAGAGCTTTCAAGGCTCTTTTGAAGCAAAGAGGCATTGAAAGTCTACCGGTATGCGCATCAAGTTTGTGATCAGCCTGCTCATCAGCGGCATCTTTATCTATTGGGCGTTTCAGAAGATCGATTATCCTTTGATGATCGAGTCGTTTCGCCAAGCCAATTATTTGTTTCTCCTGCCCGGCATCATTTTCATGTTTGCCAGCCATTGGCTGCGTGCCGTGCGCTGGCGTTATTTCATGGAACCGATCAAACGGGTGGACACGCCCACGCTCTTTGCCGCCACGATGATCGGATATTATGGCAACAATGTTTTTCCGTTGCGTGCGGGCGAAGTGCTGCGCGCGTACTCCATCGGCAAAGCTGCCGGCGTGTCGCGCATGTCCTCTTTTGCCACTATTTTTGTAGAGCGCTTGATCGATACGTTTTCGTTGCTCTTGCTGCTGGCATTTTCGATCGCGTTTCATCAGACGCCGGGCGCGAAGGAGAAGGAAGGCTGGATGATCCTTGAGACCGGGGCGTGGGGCGTTTTTGCGGTCACGGTCCTGGGCACGATCTTCATGATCTTCTTGATGCAGCGCACGGAGCAAACCTTGCGTTTGCTCGATCGCATGAGCCGCCCATTCCCGCAACGCGTGCGCGAGCTCGTTCAAAAACTGCTGGTTTCGTTTCTGGAAGGCTTCGGCATCTTCAAACGATCAGAGCATTTCTTCAACATCGCGTGGCAATCAGTGGTCATTTGGGTATTTTACGCCTTCACGGTCTACTTCGCATTGGAAGCTTTCAATTTCAATGAGAAATACGATTTGCCCGCGGGGGCAATGTTTGTCGTGCTGGTGATGGTAAGTCTCGGCATCATGCTGCCTTCCGCACCCAGCGGCATCGGGCCGTTTCATTGGGCGTGCATGAAAGCCCTCGGGCTTTTCAACGTGTCGGAAAGTGAATCGCTCAGTTTTGCCGTCATCCTGCACATTTCCAACTTCATACCGGTCACGCTGGTGGGCTTTTATTACTACTACAAGCAGCAGGTCAATTTCCGTGAAGCCATGACCAGCGCGGAAGGAGACGGCGGCAATTCCTCACCCGCGATAGACGCTTCCTCCTCTTCCCATTCTTTCAAACGTTCGACAACTTCGCGCCCCGCTTCCCATTCGCAGTCTCAAAACGACGCCTGACATTCTCATGCCACGCCTGGGCAGCGTATGATTCAGCGCATATCATACTGTGGGAGATACTGAGGCTGAATACTTCTCAAAATCATACAACCAATACAGACGGCCGCGGCCGGGAACTGGTCACACTCGCGATTTTTCTGCAGGTTTTTCTCGCGGCCGTGGATATGACCATCGTGAGCACGGCCATGCCCACGGTGGTGGCCGCGCTCGGCGGCTTGCGCTGGTATAGCTGGGTGTTTTCCGCTTACATGATCGCGAGCACCATCGCCACGCCCATTGCCGGCAAACTCTCGGACCAATTCAACCGCAAGGGCATGTATCTCGCCAGCATAGGCGGATTTGTGGCGGCCTCCATGCTCTGTGGTCTGTCCTCCAGCATGATCTGGCTCATCGTCTGCCGCGCGCTGCAGGGTCTGGCCGGCGGCACCATGTTCTCTTTGTCGCTGGGGTTGATTGGAGTGCTCTATCCGCCGCAGCAGCGCGGGAAGATCCAGGGCATGATCAGCTCGCTGTGGGCGATTGCGAGCATCATCGGCCCGCCCTTGGGCGGCTACGTGGTGCAGCATTTTTCCTGGCGCTGGACTTTTTATTTGAACCTGCCCTTGGGTCTAATCGCAATCGTGTTCTTCAGCCGCTTTTTCCATGAAACCGGGCATGCTCCCGTGCGGCAGGTGATAGACTACGCGGGCGCCGCGGTGTTGTCGCTCCTGGCCGTCGGCCTGTTGCTCGTGGTGACCAATCTCGATCTTCTGCCGCCGCTGTTTCTGGCCGTCGTTCTGCTGACCCTCGCAGCCGGGGGCATGTTGCTCCTCCGTATTGAGCGCAGAGCCGCCGCGCCCATCGTGCCGCTGCACTTGCTGCGCCGGCCGGAAATTGCCGCAGCGAATTTGACCACGCTCACCACCGGTGTTTGCGCCTTCTCTCTGATTCTCTTCGCCCCCTTGTTCGTACAAGGCGTGATGCTGCGTCCGGCCACGCAGGTCGGGCTGGTCTTGCTGCCGTTCAGCTTCGGCTGGGCCGGCGGCAGCCTGGCTTCCGGGCATGGGGTGAATCGTTTCGGCTATCGCAATTTGGCGATGGCGGGCGCGGTCTTGATGATCTTGAGCTTTTGGTATCAAGTCACTCTCGGCACGCTGGCTACGCTGCTGCAAGTTTCAAGCGTTTGTTTGGCCGCAGGACTCGGCATGGGCCTGGTGACGACGGCCGTCACCGTGGCTGTGCAAAACAATGTCGCACCGCAGGAGCTGGGTGTGGCTACCGCCTCGACAATTTTTTCGCGCGCTCTGGGCGCAGCAATTGGCGTGAGTGTTCTCGGTGCAGTATTGTCGCAGCGCGTCGCCCACGAGCTGAAGAATGTATTTCCGGAAGCCAGTGCACAAGCAATGTCCGAAATACGCGGCCTGCTGCTGCCTGAATCGCGCGAGCAAATTTCACGCGAGCTGGCAGCGCAGTTGCAAAACGGCTTGTCGGCGGGGTTGCGCACGGTTTTTCTGGCCTGCGCCGGCATGGCGGTGCTCGCATTTCTGATCACGCTGCGAGTTTCCTCGCACAAGCCGGCAGAGGAAATCGGGGCGATGATGGTGGAAGATGGGGTGTGAGTTGAAGATCGACAGCGTGCTATTCTCGATCCTCGATTCTCAATCATCGATCATCTGCCCTCGGAAGTTTTTCCAATCAAAACGTCCGCCTGCACGTGACTGACTGTCAACTCGCCGTGGTCTCTTCCTCCTTGCACCATAACTAAGACGACTTTGGCTTTCAAGCTTTTTGAAACCGCTGCTGCCGTCATTGCTTCGGCAGGAACCGAGCTTGGCTCATGGCCGTATTCCTGCATGATATTGCGCAACAACGGCTCCAGGGCAATGCGCACGGAATCCGCGGGTTGCGCTGCGGGAACCAAAACTAGAAAAGAAGCATCGAGGCGCAAAACAAATTGCCCCGTGCTGCAAACCGCCTCTTGCCGCGGATTGAGGGTGGAGAATTCACGATTGGATATTAAACAATCATAACCGGCGATGTCGATGCCATTTTGCCATAGGGCCGTGAAGTTGAAATCCTTCGCCGCGCTGCTGTCTTTTTGCCATGGATTCACAAAATCGATGCCCATCAAATCCAATATCCGGCCGGGCGCATCGGGATAGTAATTGAGCCGCAGCGAATCCTGTCGCTGCGCTTGGCTGTTTTCCGAAACGCGAAACGCGCCCCACGGGCCGAAGGCGGAAAAGAACGCCAGAATACAAAGCACAATGGGGACGATTTTGAGGTTCTGGGCTGGGCTGAAAAAAAAATACAGCACGATGCCCGCCAACGCCAATCCCATCGCCAAAACAAAATAACGGTTCTCAGTAACGCCGTACTCCGAAATTCTTCTGCCAATGGCGAGCAACAACATGATCACCAGCGGGATCAAAGCGACGTAATACCATTTTGAAAATATTCTGATCCACCGGTTTTCCTCTTGCTGTTGGATGGGATAGACCAGCAACAAAGAAAGTATGCCGGTCACGGCAAAGCCCAGCACCAGATTCGCGACCCAGCCCTTGGGCCAGCTCCACGCGAGCATGATTTTCGCCTCGTACGCGTATAGAAAAATAATACAGCGCCAGCACGCCCGCGCCCGCGAGCTGGAGGAGAATGTTGGCGGGTCTGCGCCATTTTTGTTTTTCGGCCACCACCGTGAGCGCGGTGAACAGCGGCAGGCCCAGCGCGGCTGTGCTCAAGAGATTGTGCAAAACGGCTTGAGGTTCATGCCGGTCGTGGGCCACCAGCAAAATCGCGACGATCGATCCCAGGGCCGCACTCAATAAAACAAAAGGGAAGCGCTTGAAGGTGTGTGCGGATTCGTGGAAAACGTGTTTGAGCGAAGGCAGTTTCATGTGCTCCCCTACAAAATAGGTGATGCTCGTGGGCTGCGCAGATTTGTTATTCTAGAAGAATCAGACTGTGTGAAAACTTGCGAATGCCGCACCCTGAGCTTGTCGAAGGGTGCTAAGTTCAAAAATCCGGCTTCGACAAGCTCAGCCGGC
>JBIOXB010000035.1:0-12461 GCA_044869275.1 bacterium | reverse complement strand
AAATAAAAAAAAGCCGTCTGATTTTTCAGACGGCTTTTTGCTGGCTCACCAAGTGTGCTAGAATTTGTAAGCCAGGGTTAAATTATAAATCCTGCCGAGCTGACTGAAATGAAAACCATCATACGTCATGACGTCGTAACGTCCGTTAAATGTAATCAGGTTCCTTTGCACCTGTGTTTGAGCAGGATTGTTTAGAATCGCCGTGCCCGCGTCATTGAGCGCTTCAAAGTTCCATTTTGGCGTTACATCCAAAATGTTATTGATGTTCGCGGCAAGGCTTATATTACCAACGATATCATACGAAACCGCTAAATCGGTAACAACTTTTGCATCGAATACGGTCTTCAGATTTGAACTCATGCCTGCCTGTCTGAACTCTGTTTTGCCAAAATAAGTGCCATTGAGGGACACGTTCATCTTTTTCATGTCAAACGCCGCGCCGAGAACGAACTTCTGCTTGGGCCTGGAAGTAAAGAACAAGGCCTCTTGTGTCGCGTCAATCACATCCGTTCCATTCACTTGCGGTATAGCGCCATCTCTCTCGTTCTGCAGGTTGACATTTCCCGCAAGTGAAAGAGCTAATGAGCCAGAACCGACACTGATATTGGTGTAATCGAAAACGAGGTCAATACCGGCAGTTTTTGTGTCAATGGAGTTCGTAAAAAACTCCAATTGACTACCGTCGGACACCGTGACTCTATTGCTGATAACAATTCTATCGGTAATGGAAATATCGTAATAGTCAAACGTGACATTGAGATTGTCCGTAACCCTTGCACCAAAGCCCAACGTCAGGTTTTTCGATTCCTCTGGAGTCAGCGGTTTAACACCCAACTTTCTCGCTTGCGGAGAAACATTGTTTATCAAGCCAATACCTTGAATTCCGCCCCCTGCCACAAAGCTATATTGCACCCTTTGTGTATAGATCTGATGCAGTGTCGGGGCCTTGAATCCGGTGGAATAGGAACCCCTTAAAGTGAGCCGATCTTTGAGAGCCTTGTACCGCGAACTGACCTTATATACGAAGGCATTGCCGAAGTCACTGTAATATTCATTTCGGATCGTGCCAGAGATCAGAAAACTCGGCGTGATGTCAAGATTTGCGTCAAAGTAACCGCCAAAATTATAACGGTTGAAGAGACCAGAGTTTTCCGGCCGATTCCCGGCAAACGAGTCGGCTCCCAGTCCATCCCAAGAGGCTTGATCACCTTCGGTAATTTCAAAAGTTTCACTGCGAAATTCCGTACCCAAACCAACACTCAGTTTATCTGTTACGGCTCTTGAGATATCAATATTCCCAACTTGATGTGAGAATTTCGTGCCGCCCGGCTTGAAATTGATTGGGCTGTTCTCTTGATAAACATGTGCTCCATTTGCGGTGGTGTCAGCGGAGCGATTGTGGGAATTAAATACCGTGTAATCTTGGCTGTTATGCCCAAGCGTCAGACTGGCATCATAGCTCCATTCTCTTTCCTTTGAGCGGAGGCCGATCGTGGCGTTGTAATCAACGAGGTCTCCGTCAAATGTTGGAACATACCCTACATAAGAACCATTGGGTCCATTCGGGAAAAAGTCGGCTAAATATGGAAAATCTGCGAGCGTTCTCCAATACGGCGTTCTGTAGTTTGCAAACGAGTTCACTTTCTTATAGAAGTAAGCGCCATTGCCGTACAATTCAGTAGCTCCAGAAAGATTAACGCCGGTGTTGATCAAGAATTTTCCGGCGGTTGTTGCGGGTGAGGAGTTTCTATTTCCTGCATATTTATCATATGCCAGAAAATTCGTGACATCATTGATATTGGCCCCAAAGTCTCCGGCATCGCCTGCAGCGTCAACAATACCGGAACGCCTCGCTTCATCGACTCTTGAAAACTCAACCGTGTAGTTTACAAATCCCTTATTGTCAAAAATGGAGCTGCCATTATTCAAAGATACGCCAACTCTCTCGCCGTCGCCCTCTTGCGTTACGCCAGTATTTAAGGTGAGGTATCCGCCTTGAGCGTCGTCTTTTAATACGATGTTTATGACACCGGCAATCGCATCTGATCCGTATTGAGCGGAGGCGCCATCTCTCAAGATTTCCACACGCTCAATTGCATCCATTGGAATAGCCGATATATCGACGCCTGTTTCACCGCGGCTGGGTGAGGTTTGGGTGTACACCAATGAGCTCAGATTTTTCCGTTTACCGTTAATGAGAATGAGCGTTCTACTCACTCCCATATTTCTGATTTCCCAAGGATCTAACAATGCCGTAGCATCATTCACAGGAGTTTGGACAGTGTTGAATGAGGGGACGCGATATTGCAGAGTTTTATCAAAGGAGTTCTGCCCAGTGCGAGCAATTTCTCGAAATGGAACGATATCAATTGGCAAGGGAGAATCTGTAACGGTTCTGGCGTAGGCCCTGGTCCCAACGACAACGATAGCTTGTTTGCTTTCCAGAGCCTGCGACAGCAGAGCAACGTTCAGTTCTCGTTCTTCATTTTCTTTCAACGAAATTGTCTCAGTTTTTGTAGCATAACCGAGATATGAGAAAGCAATTTCGTATGTTCCGGCCGCCAGTCTAAGCGTGTATCTTCCGTTCGCATCCGTCAGAGTCCCCTGCTTTGTCCCTCGCACCACGACATTTGCTTGAACAAGGGGCTCCCCTTCGCTGGTCACAGTGCCGTTCAAGACTTGAGACATTGCGGCCACTGGCGCCAAGAGCGCGAAAAGGATCAATAAGCTGGTCGCACGTTGCTTAGCCATAACTCCTCCTCCGCATTGTTAATGAAGAACTAAGGCTGATTCCGGATGACGGAATCGCGAGTGGAATATTTACACCACTGTAATATTCATAACATAAATCGGCAAATCATAATTATCAAGCAATTTCTTTAACCTTAGCCCTGATCGGGACCTCCTAAGTTAAACTCAGTATTTACGGAAATTGATGGAAACCCCCAGCACAAGTTTGCATGCGGTGCCAACCGCGCGGGCGGTTTTGGCTCGAGCCTTTGGAGAAACATCTCCCAGACCGTCCTGCTTGCGCATTTGGCAGAAGTACTGCCACTAATTCTGAAGCCCGTTGGGCGCCATCAGCATCAACAGTCTGGATAAATGATCACGCAGCGCAATGTCCTCTGACTTCAAGCTGGAGTGGCGCGAGAAAGCGAGTGCGTCCACAAAAGTATAAAACATTCTCCGGCTCGTTCGCGGGCGATAAACATATTCACGATTCTTGGCGTTTTTTCGGCTCATTTCAATGGCGAAGGCGCCCAAGATCGTGAATTCGCTTTTCGGAGAGATTTGCTCACGCTCCACTAATCCGCGCGCGACCATGTTGTCGAGCACGGTTTGCAGATCTTTGAAGGTTAGGGCAACGCTGTCGAGGTGGGAATAGACTTCAGACGAAGTCGCCGCGCGCGCAGCCCACAGGGAATTCATCACGCGCGCCTCGGTTTCGGTGGGAATCGCGGTCCAAAGCTCTGGGGGATTCTGCCCGCCGCCCGACTGGCCGGCCAAAGATTTCAAGGCTTGTCCGATCAAGTTTCCCACGTTCAGTAAAGAAGGGATGCCGAGGTTTTCCTGTTGCAGGCGCGCTCCAATGGGATCGGTCGCGGGAGGAATTTGGGCTAGTTGTTCCGGCGTAAGCGCCAGCGCGCCCGCGGTGAGCGCGAAACTCATCATCATCACGCTATCGGAAAGGTCGTGCGCCGATTGCGAGAGGATGCTCTCCACAAAGGCTTTCCGGCGCAGCCATTGCAGGCGAGCTTCTCTTGTTTCTCCCCGCAAAAACGCGGCTGCAGAGAGGGTGCTGTCGGCAGGTGAAACGCTGGAGATGACGAGTGCCCCAGTGCTTGCTGCCGTGGAGTCTTCTGGGTGCTCAAAGCTCTGCGCGGAAAGGGTGGTAAGATGTCCTATCCAGAGGAATCCGAGCAAAAAAGTATGGCTGGTTTTTGGCATGATCCTGAACTGTTTTTTGCTTTCCGCGATGGCATCTCGAGGCGCAATTTTAACCGCTTGACTGGTGAGGTTGTTCCGTGCGCCGGCAAAGTAGACCTTGCTTCTTTGACAGAGGTAAGCTATACTGAAATGGAAAAAAAGCAAGATGGAAGAATAGAATCGTGGAAAATAAAAACGTTTACCGCGTGGTCTTGGTGACGGCGCCGCATGAGCAAGAAGCCGAAAAGCTCGCGCGCATTTTGGTCGAAAAAAGATTGGCGGCCTGCGCCAATTTGGTTCCAAAGATCCGCTCCTTTTTTTGGTGGGAAGGCAAGATCGACGAACAGCACGAAGTTTTGCTCATCCTCAAAACGACTGAGCCGGTGCTACGCGAGCTGATGGAAGCGGTGCAGGCCCATCATTCCTACCAGGTGCCGGAAATCCTCGCGCTGCCGGTGCTGGAAGGCTCTGAAAAGTATTTGCACTGGCTGGCGGCAGAGACCGAACCGAGGCTCAAATTGTCCGGCCAGCCCTCCTTTTGAGCCGATTCATGGATATCGAAATCGCCGTTCTCGGTTCCGGGACGCGTGTGTTTCTGCCCGAGCGCAGCATGTCTGGTTATGCCGTGCGCCGCGAGAATTTCTTGCTGTTGTTGGATTGCGGCGACGGCGTGATTCGCCGCGCCCTGGCGGCGGGATTGCCGCTGCTTGAAATCGACGCCATTCTGTTTTCACACCAGCATCTCGATCACGTCGCAGATTTGCCGCCGTTGTTGTGGGCGTTGCACGGCGAGGGCCAGCGCCGCGGGCATAGGCCATTGCACCTCTTCGGCCCGCCGGGATTCCAAAAATTCTTTGACGGCCTCAGCAGTCTGTACGGTGATTGGATGCATGAAATTCCTGTGCCGATCCTGGTGCGTGAAGTTTTGCAGGAAGAATTTGAAGCCGGCCCGTGGCACGTGCGCACGTTGCCAATGCAACACGGCATTCCTGCGAATGGATATCGTTTGGAAAGCGAGGGCAAAATCCTCGCTTATACCGGTGACACCGGTCCGTGCCCGGAGGTGATTGCACTTGCGCGCCATGCAGACTTGTTTATTTGCGAATGCTCATTCCCGAACGGGATGGAGATGCCCACGCATTTGGCTGCCGGACAAGCCGGACAAATCGCCGCAGAGGCGCAGTGTAAGAAGCTGCTGTTGACGCATTTTTATCCCGCATGTTTGGCCGCGGATCCGGCTGCCCAGGCGCACGAATTTTTTCACGGAAAGGCAGAACTTGCGCAGGACCTTATGCGTCTAATGATTTGACGGTGTTTGTTCCCTGGTCCTTTGCCAATTCCAGCATGCTAGCGAAAATCAAAAAAAACGCTTTGAAATGGGCCTTGGCCCTCTCTCTGCTATTGCACGTGCTGGGCTTCGTTATTTTGGGACTGAGCGTGGATCTGCTGCAACTGTTCCGCCCGGTGCCGGCCCAGGCCCAGGCGGAGCAAGAGAAAGCACCCATCGTCTTCACTTTTGCAGACACGCCGGAATCGGCACGAATCGAAAAACAGAACTCTGATTCCAAATACATCTCCGATAAGAATGCGCAGGCGCAAAACCCCGACGCGCCGCAAGATTTGCCGGTGGGCGAAGCCTACTCGAACGGCGCCTTGGCGGAGGCCGACATGCCGCCGCAATTAAAGTCGCCTTCCGGTTCTCCGCGAGCTTCGGATGGGAACTCGTCCTCTGCCACTGCAGCCCAAAAAACTGACCCGGCGCCGGCAGAAACGAATGAGCCGGCGCAAACCTTGGCCTCGTCCCAGCGCACGAGCCTCAATACCTCGAGCTTTCGGCGGGAGTATTTGACCGGCAGCACGCCCGCCTCGCCGGAATCCTCGCCTGGCCGCGAACAACTCGAAAGCCGTGCGCCCGAGCTTGGCAGTTTTTCACTCAACACCTACGATTGGGAATTTGCACCCTATTTGCGCTGGCTCAAGAATCGGATTCAAGGCAACATTTATCCGCCTCCCGCGTTCACGCACATGGGCTTGATTAGCGGCCAGACACGTCTGCGCTTTCGCATTCACCGCGACGGCACCCTGGAGGGCCCCGAGCTCCTGGAATACAATGGTCACATCAGCCTGATGCAAACCAGCGTGCGCGCGGTGCAAGTTTCAGTTCCGCTGAAAAAGCTCCCGGATGATTTTCCCAAAGAATTTTTGGAAATCACGGCGCAATTCGATTATACCATCATACGGCCGGATCGTCCTTGATCGAATAAGCAACAAAGGATCGTGCCCAGGGCGTCGGCACTGCGTTTTATAGCGATCGCGAGACCATGCCCGGCGTAACCTGAAAGTTATTAGATCTGAAGCTGATCATCGAGAGAATGGAATAGAGAATTCTATGCAACAAATCTGGGCATTCCTGCAAGCTGGGGGCATTACCATGATTCCGCTCGGTGTGTGCTCCCTGCTCGGTTTGGCGATTGTGCTGGAAAGAAGCATGGCATTGCGGCGCAAGCGCATCTTGATTCCTGAATTGGTGTCGGTGGTGGAGAGCATTCGTGCGCCCCAGGATGTTTCCCTGGTGCTGGCGGTTTGTGAAAAACACGAGGGCCCGCTCGCCATTATTTTTCGCACCGCGCTACAGCACCGCCACCTGCCGCCGGAAGAATTGAAAGAAATCATCGGTGATCAAGGCCGGCAGGAAATTCGTGTCTTGGAGCGCGGTCTGGTGGCCCTGGAGACCATCGCCGCAATCACGCCTTTGCTTGGACTGTTCGGCACGGTGATCGGCATTTTCAAAATTTTCGGCGTCATTAGCGAAATCGGTGTGGGCCAGGCAAAAATGCTCTCGGCCGGTATCGGAGAGGCTTTGATCACCACCATCGCGGGCCTGGCCGTTGCGATTCCAGCGCTGGTGGCGTACAATTATCTCACCAATCGCGCCGAGAATTTCGTCATGGACATCGAGAAGCATACCACCACGCTGCTGATGAAAATTCGCGGTTTTCAAAACAACTTTTCTGAAAAAGACTATGCAATTTCATGATTCCAGCCGCACCCTGTTTTCCGCGCGCACAAAATCCGGGCGACGCGTGTTCATCAATATCACTTCGTTGATCGACGTCATTTTCATGCTGTTACTGTTCTTCGTCATCAGCACCACGTTTCTCGACCAACAAAGCATGAAGCTGGAGCTACCAGCTTCTCGAACTGCGGACTCCAAAGAAACGCAAGCCTATACGTTGTTTATCGCCGAAGATGGCGTGCTGCGGTTGAATGATCAGCAGGTGTCTTTTGAAGATCTCAGCGAATCTTTGAAAGCGGTGGTGCCGAAGATGACCGATGGTGCGCTGAGCTTGTTTGCCGACCGAAAGGTGCAGCACGGCCAAGTCGTCAAGGCCATGGACGCAGCACGGCAAGCGGGTGTAAAGAAACTCATGATCGCAACAGCTCCAGAGAGCGGAAACTAATCTCAGGCAATACTGCTCAAGAGCTTCTCATCAGTCGGTTTTGACCCTGGCTGACTTGTGACAGATGTATCTGATTGTGTCAGTTTGAGCTCATTCCAAGCGCAGAATGGGCTTTTTTTATTTGACGGGGAAGCCAAACACGATTTTGAAGTTGAATGTCCGACTTGATACAGTAATTTAACGGCTTATCCTCTCAAAATATTTCAAATTGGACAATTTTCGCCATCTGGCTGATAATTGTTCGCAGATTTTACCACCGGTAGTAGGTTGGAGGCCCTGTTGCCACTATGAAGCTAGCGCTTGGATCAAGATTTAGATGCTGTAATTCCTTTAAAATTTTGAGCATTTTTGCGTCGAACTTTAAAAATATAAATATGAAAAGTCACAAGGCGTTCTTGGCATATGGCTTGCTAATAAACCAAATGTTTTACAGGACGAATCAAACATCCCAGCGGGTAAATGTACAGGACGTTCAATCTCCCCCGGAGGAATTAATGGACAAAAGCATCATTCAGCACTACGGCAACGGCAACTTAATTTCTCTCCAACTGGAGCATCTTTTAGAAAGCGAAGGATATTCGCTTTACAGTCAGGACAATCTCGACAGCCTGCAGGAAGTGGCGCTGCAGGACAAACCGGCGGTCATCATCATCGATCTGGACGAGTTTGGTGACCGGGTGTGGTCCATGTGCATGGACATAAAAGATGATCTTGCTCTCCGCAAAACGGCTTTGATATTGGTATCTTCCAGCGATGATGAAAATCTACGAGTGAAGGCGCTGGAAAGCGGCGCGGACGATGTGATCACCAAGCCGGTGGGTGCGCGCGAAATGGCCGCCCGCATCAAAGCCATCGGCCGCCGCATGACGACCTCGGATTCAAAAAAGATTTGCGTGAAGGATATAGAAATCGATCTGGACGAGCACCGTGTGAAAAAAGCGGGCAAGCCGATCGATTTAACATACATCCAGTTCAAGCTTCTCTACCTGCTGGCCTCGCGCAGGAATAATGTGTTTAGCCGCAAGGAAATCCTCGAGCGCGTTTGGGGCAAGAAAGTATATGTCACCAACCGCACCGTGGACGTGCACATCAAGAGGCTCAGGGAGAAGCTTGGCGAATATAAGTATCCTTCTCAATATATCGAAACGATTCACGGCACAGGTTATCGTTTCCTCTAATACCTCATTTTTTTCCTCCCTCCGGGCCCCTGGCGCAAGCTGGGGGCTTTTTTATTTTCAATCCGCATGGTTCGCCGCACCAGAATGGGTGGCCCGATAAATTCCACTTGCATCGCTGGCTGGCAAGCAATAACTTGAGGTATGAGCGTGCGGCGGTTTTTTTCCTCATTCAAGGCCAAACTTCTGCTGCTGGTCACCATCGCGATTCTGCTTCCTCTGTTGGCGGCTGGGATGATCTTGGGCAACATTCTGCAACAGCGTGTTTATGCTTCTTTCAAGGGCGAGCTGCAAGTCGCGCTGGAGACCATCGAGTTGCTGCTGGCCCGGTGGGAAGAAGAGCTGGCGAACAGTTTGGATCGCCTGGCCGACGACAAGGAAATCGAGACGCGTTTGCATTTGGATGAATCCTACCGACCGGCCGCCGATTCGTTGATGCGAAGGAAAATCACCGCGCAAAGAAAGATTTTGGGCGTGGACTGGCTCGCGCTTTTCGATCTCGACCGGCAATTGCGGGCTGCCTCCAGGTTCAAAAGCAAAAATCTCGCGCTGGATTTTTCCATGCTCGACCGGTTTCAAATCAGCGCCAGCGACAGCGCGTATTATTTGACGTACATGACCCCGGTGAAAAAAAGCGGTGAGGTGCTGGGCTACCTGGCCGGCGGGCTGCATTTGAACGACCGCAGGGTTGCGTCTTATCTGCATGAAAAGGGGCTGAAGAATTTTGCCCTGTGGGTCGACGGCGAGCCGGTGCTCTCCGATCTGCCTGACGCATTGGCGGCGCCGGCGAAAAAAAAGATGAGTGATTTAATCCTGCAGAGCGAGGAGTACAAAGGGCAGGCGCGCAGCCGGGAATACGGCAGCCGCCGCCTGCAGTATGCCGTGCTCTTTCCCGTGGCGTTCTTGCAGCGCGACTTGAACAAGCTCACCGGCTTGATTTTGGCGATTGTGGGTGCGCTGTTCCTCACCTTTGCCGTTTTATTGGCAGCCGTCGCCAACAAAATGACGCAACCCTTGCATCACCTCATCCACCATGCGCGGCAACTGTCATCAAATCATTTCATACCCCAGGGCGAGGAGACGCTCGCACGCCTGGCCGCGCGCACGCACGATGAGATCGGCGCGCTGGCCGATTCGTTTCTGCAAATGGAGCGGCAGTTGCAAATCCATTTGCGCGACCTGGCGGAAACCACGCGTGCCAATGAAAAAATTCAAAGCGAGCTGCGCATCGCGCGGCACATTCAAATGAGCATGCTGCCTCATCTCACGCCGGAATTAACCAATGGCAAAGCTTTGGAGATTGCGGCCGCGATCGCACCGGCCGAAGAGGTGGGCGGCGATTTTTACGATTTTTTCATGCTGGACGCCGATCGCGCCGGCCTGGTCATTGGCGATGTTTCCGACAAGAGCCTGCCGGCGGCGTTGTTTATGGTCTTGAGCAAAACATTGCTGCGCGCCGTCGCCCTGCTCGCGCCCGGCAATGCCGCGGATCATTTGCAGCCGCATGAGGTCTTGCAGCTAGTCAATCGCGAATTGTGCCGGGATAACGATCTGTTTCTGTTCGTGACGATTTTTTTCGGCGTGCTGAATACGAAAAACGGCGAGCTGCAATACAGCAGTGGCGGGCACCATCCGCCGTTTTTCCTCTCGGCGGAACACGGCGTTCTGCCTTTGCAACATCGGCACAGCGCGCCGCTCGGGGTGAAGCCGGCAACGCGTTATCAGACGACACGTCTGGCCATGCGTCCCGGCGAGGGGTTGTTTTTTTACACCGACGGCGTCATCGAGGCGATGAACGGGGAGGGCCAGCTCTATTCGGACGCGCGCTTGGCGGGATTTCTAAAGCAACACCAGAACGCTCCGCTCGCGCAAATGACGGAACAAATTCTGGTTGAAACAAAAAAATTTTCCGGCGCCACGCCGCAGCACGACGACATCGCCGTGCTCGCGGTGAAGTATCGCGCCGCGTAAACGGTGCGGCGCCATGTCCGTCTCTCGCAAAACAAACATACACGAGTCTCTCGTGATCTCCGGCCGCCGCACGGAATTACGCCGGCTGTTGCGCCGCGTCGATGATTTCAGCGCGGCGCACGCCATGCCGGCGCCGGTGTGGTATTGTGCCCGCTTGGCCTTGGAAGAAATCATCACAAATTTGCTGAAATATGCTTCTCCGCAAAATGCCGGACATGCGATCGTCATCCGCCTCGCGCTCGATGCGCGTGCATTGACGCTGCATATCGAAGACGATGCTGCGCGCTTCAATCCTCTGGAACACATGGGCCCCGCCGGCGGAAAAAAAATACGAGACAAAGCCGGGGGCGGCCACGGCCTGCTTTTGGTGAAAGAATTGATGGACGAATTCAAATACCGGCGCTACCGGCAAAAAAACATCGTGACGCTGAAGAAAAAACTGGCCTAGCATTCCGCTCGACATTTGTTATTGTGCGTGGACTTCGTTTATGAAATGCCTCGTTACCACAGAGAAAGGCCTCACCGTGCTCGCGCTGCACGGCAAGCTGGATTCTTTCAGCGCAAAAAGCTTTGAGGAAAAATTGCTGGCGCTGATCGAGGCGGGACATACAAAGCTGGTGCTGGATTGTGCACAATTGGAATACGTCAGCAGCGCCGGCCTGCGTATTTTTTATCTCGCCGCGAATCGCCTGGAAGAAACCGCCGGCAAAATGGTCTTTTGCGCCGTGAACGAGAACATCCAACGCGTTTTCGATATCGTCGATCTTTCCAGCGAATTCCTGATTCTCCCCAGCCGGGAGGAGGCGCTGCGTCAGTTGCAATGAAGTCTTGAGATAGGAACCGGAAATGAAAATCCGCTTCTGGGGCGTGCAGGGATCGATTCCCAATCCCTTGTCGAGCACGCTGCTGCAAGAGAAAATCAAGGAGGTCTTGCGCCGCACAAGAGGCAGAGCTCTTGCGCATGAAGATGAGCTGCAACAATTCATCGACGAACTGCCTTTTCCCCTCACGCACACCACCGGCGGCAACACCACCTGTTTCGAGATCTTTTCCACGAGCGGCAGCCGGGTGATTGTCGACATGGGCACCGGCGCGCGCAAGCTCGGCCAGGGAATGATGCAAGGCCCGGCGGGCGAGGGCAAAGCGGAATTGCACGTTTTGCTCACGCACTGCCATTGGGATCACGTCATGGGCTTTCCCTTTTTCATGCCGGCTTACACCGCCGGCAATCGCATCAATTTTTACGGCGGGCACGACTATCTCGAAGAAGCCCTGCGGCGGCAGGCGCATCCCCAATCTTTTCCAGTGCCCTGGGAAAAGATGCACGCGAGCTTCGGTTTCCGCCAGATGCGGGAAGGGGAGAAGCTGCTGATTGACGATTTCGAAATCAGCTGTAAAAAGTTGGATCACCCCGGCATCAGTTATGCCTACCGCATTGCTGAGGGAGACAAAAGCCTCGTGATTGCCACCGATGCCGAGTACAAAAAGCTCGACGCCGAATCCCTGCGGCCCTACGTCGATTTTTATCGCAACGCGCAGGTGCTGGTTTTTGATGCGCAATACACTTTAAGGGACGTGTTCCAAAAAGTAGATTGGGGGCACAGTTCTTCTTTCATCGGGGTGGATATCTCCCTGCTGGCGGAGGTTTCCACTTTGGTGCTCACACATCACGACCCGGCTTACAGCGACGATAAGATGACGGACATTTTGGAGAGAACCGAAGCTTTCAAGCGGGAGACGCTGCAACAAAACTGGCCGGCAAAATCGCCCGACGCGCTTCGCATTGTCATGGGATATGAAGGGCTGGAATTGCAGATTTGAGACGGCGGCCGCAAATCAGATTGAAGATCCCAGTACTGCACTGTTACCATAATTCTTGCATCCACTTGATTCTGTTTCACAGTGCTCGATTCAACCAAGTTCCCGC
>JBIOXB010000034.1:0-105967 GCA_044869275.1 bacterium | reverse complement strand
AGCAATCGGGTTTTCAATTGTCGTTGCCGCAGATGGACGTGCAAAAAGTATCGGAAGTTCTGCTCCAGCGCATCGCCGATACGCTTTGTTACGCGGCTTGACAAAGAACATTTTGGATAAAGTCCAGGTAAGGAAAGCGCCAGAAATTTCCCAGGCCAACCGCAACTCCGATCATGGTCATGAGGACAGCGAACTTGGAAGTAAAAGTCTCGCGTGGGCTGTTGCTCAATTCGCCTCCAGTCAGACCAAAAAGCGCAAAACTTGAAAGAAGAAATCTGAAAATTTCTTTGCACGCGGATGACACGGGTGGTGCGGATTAACACGGATAAAACCTACGCCAGGTTTTCATCCCGAAGGGTCGGGATGAAAACTGAAGCTCTTCGAGCAGCAAAGCTTTAGCCCACGGAAATGGAATTCCCACTGAAATGAAAAGCTTCTTTCCGTGGGAGTTCCATTTCCGTGGGCTGAACTTTCAGAATTTTATTCTATGTTAGATTCTTTAAAGGCATAAATATTAAAATTCGTGACGATCCGCGTCATCCGTGTTCACAGGTGTTTGATTTGAAGCTGCCCAAGGGCCAAAGTCGCATTTCGGCTTACGTACTCATCAACTGCAATTTCGATCATAAGGAATAATATTATCCCATTCCTCGGCGCTGGAGCGCGCGACAAATGCGACGACTGGCTCGCTATTGCTCATGTTGAAGACTTCGTGAGGCACGCCTGGCTCAATAAAGATGAAGTCACCGGCTTCGTTTTCCACGGATTGGGTCAAGCCCGGGCCATACTCGTGCCGGACACGTCCCTGCACGATATAAAGCATGACTTCAAAACCAACATGAATGTGCGCACCGGCAACTCCCCCAGGCGGAATGGTGGCAACATTGATCGAAAGCGCTTTCGCGCTCACGTTCTTTGCAGACATGCCCTGCTTGTAATGGATCCCGTTCCATTCTCGATTGTTTCCGCCGCCGCGAATGACAGCAATGCCATCGTGGTGTTCGAGACCTGGTTGTAGCGCTGGTTTTGAGGTTGACATGGTTCGCTCCCTAATTTAACAGGTAAGAGGTGAGACGTGAAACGTGAAACGTGAGAAACGGAAGGCGTAATTGTGGTATATAGACCAGGGTGCATTGCGCTTTTCGACTCTCACGTTTCACGGCTCACCTCTCACGTCTCCCGTCTCACTTCACCGCATAATCATCCCCATAATACTTGCTGGTGATCTTGGTATGAAACTTGATCGCAGAAATCGGTTCATATTTCGGCGTGCCCAAACCGGGAAGGACTTCCAGAATTTCTTCTTCCCAAACGTAGATGGCCATGGGAAAGGTGACACGCGGTTGATCATAAAGCCTGGCCTGCATTGGCTTGCTCACGCGATGGGTGGTGGAAGGCAAACGGTCATTGGTGATCCGCTGCATATAATCGCCGGTATTCAGGATAATCGTTCCCACTGGCGGGTTCAAGCGAATCCATTTCATATTTTCCCGATTCAGCACTTGCAGGCCATCGACTTCCTGCGAGGGCAGGAAAGTAAAGAGATCGACGTCTTCGTGGCCCAACATGCGGCCGGCGCCGGAGGCCGCATCATCTTGACCGATGGGCGGATAGTAGTTTAGGCGAAATCCAAAATTCGTGCGCGTTAATTTTCGGTCGTAGAGATGCGGATCGCAGCCGAGGTAGCGGAGAATGCTCTGCATGATCGGGAGAATGAGCTTTTCGTGATGGAAGCAGATCTGCCGGAAAAATGGTTCGAAGCCAGGCAAGGGCCAAAAACGCTCTTCCTGGTAATCCGCATCAACATCGAGATTAAAGGCTCTGCGACAAAACACCCAGCCTTCGACGAGATCGGGATGAATGATGGTGGTCTCCTTCATGGGGAAATAACCTTGATTCACCGAGCCGAACCTTTGCGCACGGTATTTCATTCTCTCGTCACGAGTGGTTTTGGCAAAGAGCTCGCAGGTTTTCTCCCTGGCTTCCGCATACAGTTTGGGATCAACGCCGTGGCCGCTCAAAATGGCGAAGCCGATTCCCTCCAGTGCTGCGCCCAGCTCTCGAGCGAATTTCTGCTTGCCTTCCTCGCCGCCCGCAAAGAATTGGCGCAGGTCACAGGTTTTGATCTCATAATCCTCGTCAAATTGATCCTCCGTTGCGCTTTCTGCCAGATGGTAGGTTTGTTCTTTTTTGACCTGATCGTAGCGGCTAAAATCCTGATTCAGAGCGGTAATGCCTTGTTCTTGATTGGAGCTCATGGTTATTTCTCCTTACATCTTCACAAAAAGCTTCCCGGGCAATTGTTTGATCAGATCTTTGAATTCGAGATCCAGCAAAATCGCCATCAATTGCGTGAGATTCATTTGCAGTTGGCGCGTGAGCTCGTCGATGTGCCGTGCCTCGGAAGACAGCGCGTCGAAAACTTTCCGGCTCGGCTCATCCAGCTCGATGGGGGCTTTGGCTTCAAGCTCTGAGGCCTCGAATAGATTGAGCTGGGCGTGCAGCTCGACGACAATATCGTCGATGCAGTGTACCAATTTCGCGCCTTCTTGTATGAGCTGATGCGGGCCGGCGCTTTTGGGATTGAAGATGCTGCCGGGCACGGCGAAGACCTCGCGGTTCTGGTCGAGCGCCAAATGCGCCGTGATCATCGCGCCGCTCTCCAGGCCGGCTTCGATTACCAACACACCCAGGGCCATACCGCTGATGATGCGATTGCGGCGCGGAAAATTAACGGCATCGGGCTTCGCGCCGAAGGGATATTCCGTCAGGATCGCTCCGGATTCGCAAATTTCGTGAAACAGCTTTTCGTTTTCAGGTGGATAGAAAACGTCCAGGCCCGAACCCAGAATCGCAATGGTACGCCCGCCGTGCTTGAGGGCCGTGCGATGCGCAATGGTATCCACACCACGCGCCAAGCCGCTCACGATCGCAAACCCATGCGCACTCAGTTCCATGGCGAGACGTTCGGTGGCCATTTTGCCGTATTGTGTCGGCCCGCGCGTGCCCACGATCGCGAGCGCATTTTGATCTCCTGCTTGCAACTTGCCCCGGGAAAAAAGCAAAATGGGCGGGTCCGGAATCTTTTTCAAGAGAGCGGGATATAGGCGATCCCAAAAAGTCAAAACCTGCGCGGGCGTGCGCGCGAGCATCTCCAGCTGGCGGTGCGCAAAATCGGCGGAGTCCTCATGCAAAATATTTTCCGCGAGGGTGCGATCGATGCCGGGCACTTGGCACAGTTCCGGCAGAGAAGCAGACATGGCAGATTGTGCCGTGCGAAAATGGCTCACCAGCGCACGGATGCGCGCTGAACCGATGCCGGGTGTCTGCAACAAGCGCAACAGCGCGTGAAGTTCGTATTGCTTCAAAAACAACCCCCTTTGTTTCTTCTGAGAATCGAAGTTCGCCCACTTTCAATTCCAGTTTTCGATCCTCGATTCTCTATCTTCGATCCTCAATCTTCTATCCTCGACCTTCCACCGCTCGCCACATCAAATCCAACAATCCCCGCAAGCCTTCGCCCGTGACGGCTGAAAACTTGCAGGTTGGGCACTCGAGCTTTTCCAAAAATGCCTTGTCGATATCTTTTTCCGCAATGAGATCGGTTTTTGAGAGCGCGACGATGCGCGGTTTTTCCAGCAGGCGTGGATCGTAGCCACGCAATTCTTCCAATAAAGTCTGATAGGTGGCGGAGAGATCTGGAGAAGTGGCTTCGATCAAAATCACCAGCACACGCGTGCGCTCGAGGTGCCGGAGAAATTCAATACCCAGGCCGCGGCCGGCGTGCGCGCCTTCGATCAAACCGGGAATGTCGGCCACGGCAAAGCTGTGCGTGTCGCCATGGCGGACCACGCCGAGATGCGGCGTGAGTGTGGTGAAGGGATAATCGGCGATCTTCGGGCGCGCGGCGGAAATGCGTGAAAGCAAGGTGGATTTTCCGGCATTGGGCAAACCCACCAAACCGACGTCCGCCAACAATTTGAGCTCGAGCAGAATCCAGCGCGCCTCACCGAGCCCACCCGGCTCCCATTCACGCGGGGCTTGATGCGTGGAGGTGGTGTAACTGGCGTTGCCGCGGCCGCCGCGGCCGCCACGCGCGATCAGGAAGCGCTCACCGGCGACCACCATATCCACAATCACTTCCGAAGTTTCCGCGTCGTGAATCACGGTGCCGGAGGGAAGGTGAATGACGATGTCTTTCCCATCACGGCCGGTTTGGTTGGCGCCCTTGCCGTGCTCTCCGCGTTCGGCGCGAAAATGTTTGCGCGCTTGAAAATCGAGCAGCGTACGCATGTTACTCTCGACCTCGAGATACACGCTGCCCCCGTGGCCGCCATTGCCGCCGTCCGGGCCGCCTTTGGGCACATATTTTTCGCGGCGAAAGCTCACGCAGCCGCTACCCCCGCGGCCGGCCTCGACATAGATTTTTGCGGTATCGATGAACATGTTGGTCGCATCGTGGAATCGTGGATCGAGAATCGTGGATCGTGGATTGTAGAGGGTAATGTACTGATACATTAATTCTTAGTAAGCTCTTCACGATGTCATTCAGAAGGTATCAGACTGTGTGAAAACTTGGGAAGGCCGCACCCTGAGCTTGTCGAAGGGTGCTAAGCTCAAGAAATCCCGCTTCGACAAGCTCAGCCGGCGTTGAAACCAAGCGTATTCACACAGTCTGAATCTTGTGAAGCGTAAGCACAGTGCCAAGTGCAGAAAAAGATCCCTCCGGGATGACATGAATCGGGGAGGCCAGATAAGTTAACATTGTCGAGTTAATACTACAACGCTAAGTCAAAGCCACCATCAACCCACCATCTACGATCAACCATCCACGATCTACCTGACTTGAGACTCCCAAAAGCTGCCGGGTATTAGCGCATCACGTCGGCGTGCTCACGCCATGCCGGCACGATCACTTCCGGCAGCGAAGGCAAGCTGACGTGCTTGCGACCGGCGCGCGTGCGCAGGTGAATGAAAATCGCAGAAGAATCCGCCACGGCAAAAGTGAACTGCGAAAGTTGCGGCGCGAGCTCGAGTGGTGACGGCAACTGCGCCAGAGGAGTGGTTGCCAAGCTGCGCGGCGCAAAATACAAAAGATAACCGCTAAAAGCCAGCTGCTTGCCCGCCGCCGGCGCCTGCCAAGTCACGGTAATGTCATGATGCTGGCGCATCGCGCGCACATTTTGCGGCGGCGGCAAATCGATCAGGTCGCGGACTTGCAGAGTGCTCACGCAACCTGTCAGGATCAACATCATGATCGCCGTCCTTGTGCCTCTGGAAAACTTGGCCATCGCTTTACGGTTGCTGGAATTTAGTTTTCTGCTCGCACCAATTCGGCCTTCTGGCATATGTGTAAGCGCTTAGCGAAATAAACACAGAATAAATCTAAATCTTTACGCCGAAATAGTAACGCGGAGTCCGGTGGTGCTCGAGGCCCTTATAAAAATATAGAAAAAATTGAAAGGCGGACTGGCCGCGATAGGTGATCATGCCGTCCCAACCCGCTCCCAATGAAAGATGATACGTTGACAAATCGCGCAGCTCCTTGTCGGCGCCGACCTGGCCGACCTCAGCATGCACCATCCAATTGAAAGTGGCAAGTGCAAAATTGCTCATCAATTTCGAAGGGTTTCTCTTGATAAAGAAGGAATAGCGCTGGGCCAGATAAACCATGTCAATGCCGGAGAACTCGTTGGTCTCGAAACCAGAGAGCTTGTCGCGGCCGCCGAGAAAAACCAGCGGCGCGCCCCTGCCGCCCAGCAAGGACAGGAAAGCAAATTGCCCGGAGAGACGCATGATATGATTTTCCGAAGCGCCACGTGAGGCCAGCCGCAACTGTGTGAAGCGCGTCTTACCGCCGCCCGCGCGTACCGCACGAATCACTTCGGTCTCGAGGTTTCCGGTATGGCGAAAGCTCCAGCCGCGCAAAGAATCCAGCCGTGCGCCGAAAGTCTGGCCGATGCTGTTGATTTGCTGGGAATCCAACTCACGTATGTTGACGCTCGAGGGAAAAGAAATGCGCTGGCCGGCGAAATTGGTCGTGGTGTAGAATGACCGTTTGAAAAAAATGCTGCCGCTCAGACTCACATTTTGCTCGCGGCGCCAGACACGGTCGCTGGAAAACAACGGTACGAACATCAGCCGGTCGTGAAACTGCACTTGCGGCAAAAGTCCGAAACGATTGTAAAAACTGCGCACGCTGAAACCCATTTCACCGCGCAGAAAATTGTAATGCGCATGCGCATCGGCGAGCCAGTAACCGAGTTTTTTCTCCAGCGTGACATCAAACTCGCCTTCCGGCAGCAAAAAGGCGAATTCCGATTCGAGTTTCTGATACAGCCGCCGCACGCGCATATCCAAAGGATCTTGCACCGCGGCTTTGGGTTGTTGCGCTGCCGCGCTGTCGGCCTTCGGAGAATTTTCTCCGTTGGGCGCGGCTTCTCCCGCATCTTCCTGCGCGCGCGCCTCCCGGTCCGGCGGGCTGCACAGCGCGAAGGCACAGCACATCAAAAAGCATTGCGCGTAGGTTTTCCGGCCGGCGCGCAACTCTCGTAAAGAAAAGGGCATTGACTAGAATCCCAGGGTATGGTCATTCCCCCTCGGTGTGTCGAAGCCATGAGTGGCCCGGTACTGCAATATTTGAAAGAGCAGATTTCGCACCTGCGTTTTTGTTTGGCGGCTGCCTACAGCCCATACTTCTTCCGCTTGCGCCACAGCGTCGCTGGGTCAATGCCGAGCATTTCCGCCGCTTGTTGGTAGTCTTTGACTTGGTGCAGCACGCGCTTGATGTGCAGTTTTTCGACTTCTTCCAACGAAAGCGCGACGTCTGAACGGGGCGAGGAGGCGGAAAGAAATTCCTCGGGCAGGTGCGAAGCGTCGATCACGCCGGCGCGCGCGAGCAACACGGCGCGCTGCATGACATTTTCCAACTCGCGCACGTTGCCGCTCCAGCGATAAGCGCGCAGTGCTTTCATGGCATCGGGCGAAAGCTCAACCGGCGTGTCTTTGGCAAATTTATTGATGGAGTGCTCGATCAAAAGAGGAATGTCTTCCGGCCGCTCGCGCAGCGGAGCGAGCTTCAAGCGCACGCCGTTGAGGCGATAAAACAAATCCTCGCGAAACGTGCCTTCCTTCAAGGCCTCGTCCAAGTTTTTGTTCGTGGCGGCAATCACGCGCACGTCCACTTGCATGGTTTTGCTTTCGCCCACGCGCTCGAATTCGCGATTTTGCAGCACCCGCAGCAGCTTCGCTTGAATGATGGGCGGCAACTCGCCGATTTCATCCAAAAAAATCGTGCCGTCGCCCGCCAGCTCGAATCTGCCCTCGCGATCTTTCAATGCGCCCGTGAACGCCCCCTTGACGTGGCCGAACAATTCGCTCTCCAGCAGATTTTCCGGAATCGCGGCGCAATTGACCTTCACAAAGGGTTTGGCGCTGCGCGAGCTTTTTTGGTGAATGAATTGCGCCACCAATTCCTTGCCGGTGCCGCTCTCACCTTCGATCAGCACGCTGATGTCGCTTTCCGCCACGGTTGCGGCCAATTCGAGCAGCGCCTGCGTGTCGCGGTTGCGCGTCAGGAATCCGCCCCAATCTTCTTCCTTCCTTTCCGCCAGGCGCAAGCGCAGCCCGCGCACTTCGGCCGAGAGCGCGTGATGCTCCCAGGCCTTGAGCGCAAACAATTGCAGTTCCCTGAAGTCAAACGGCTTTTGCAGGTAATGATACGCGCCTTTTTTCACCGCCTCGATGGCGCTGTCGATCGAGCCGTGGGCGGTAATGATGATCACCGTGGTGTCCGGGGAGACTTTTTTGATCTCAGCCAGCAGCGCCATGCCGTCCAGCGGCGCCATCTTCAAGTCAAAAAACGCGAGATCGAATTTTTCACGCCGTAATACTTCCTGCGCTTCCAGTGATTTGGAGAACAGGCGGGTCTCAAAGCCCACGGAATCAAAACAGATTCCCATGGTCTTCAGGATGTTAATCTCGTCGTCGACGACGATCACTTTCGGTCGCGGAGTGGTATTCATGAGGATGCGCTTCACCGAGCCCTCGCGCGCGAGCGCTCAGGCTTCTCCATTTGCCGGAAGATCCGGGGCGTCGCCGTGGCCGATGCTGTTTTGCCCCAACGGTATCGTGAAAAAGAAAGTGCTGCCGCTGCCCACTGTGCTGGTGACCCCGATTTTTCCGCCATGCGCTTCGACCACTTCTTTGGCGATGGCCAATCCCAAACCCACGCTGCCGGGCGTCGTTTCATTCGCGTCTTTCACCTGCACGAATTTTTCGAAGATCGTTTCCAGCGCCTCCGCCGGTATCCCGCGGCCGGTGTCGGATACGAAGACTTTCAGTGCACCGTTTTCTTGCTCGGCCCTGATATTGACTTTGCCTCGGGGAGGCGTGTAGCGCAGGGCATTATTCACCAGGTTGTTGATGACCCAGGAAAGTTGTTGCGGATCGCCCCAGACTTGCGGCAAATCCGGCGGAACCTCCGCGCGCAGCTCGATATCTTGCTGTTGGAACAACAGCCGCAAAGGCGCCAGCGCTTCCGTCACGAGTGTGTACAGGCGGATCGGCTCGTTTTTGCGTTGATAGGTGCCCGCTTCGATCTTGGCGAAATCCAGCAACTCTTTCACCAGCTTGGTCAGCCGCTCGCAATCTTCGCGCGCGGACTTGAGCAAATCGTACTGCTTTTCGTTCAGGCGGCCCAGCACCTCTTCCAGCAAAATGCCGACGACCATTTTGATCGAAGTCAAAGGCGTGCGAAATTCGTGTGAAACCGTGGCGATGAATTCCGATTTCATTTGATCGAGCTGCTTGAAGCGCGTGACGTCTTCGAGCAGGGTCACCACCCATTCCACCCGGCCATGCTCGTCGGCAATTTGCGTTTGTCGCGGGCGGAAATACAATACATTATTGTCCTGCGCATAGCTCAACAGATCGTCGTGCAGCATGTGCCCGCCCGCCACCCCGCCGTTTTCGCCGAACAACTTCAGCCATTTCTCATTTTGCACGACTTCGGGCAATGATTTGCCCTGCCAGTTCTCACCGGTTACTTGCATGAGTTCGGCCGCGGCATGATTCATCAAGACCAGCCCCTGTGTTCGATCCGTGACAATCACCGGCTCGGGAATACTGGTGACGATGGCCTCCGATTTTTTCTTTTCCGAAATCAGGCGGTGCACGTTCAGTTCTTCGTATTCGCGCAGGCGCTCGGTCATCTTGTTGAATTCCCGCAACAAGCCGCCCATTTCGTCCTCGGCGGTGACGTCTATTTTTTGGTGCAGATGCCCGCGCTGGATGCGGCGCACGGTTTGTGTCAATTTCATCACCGGCCGCAGCAGGCTTTTGGTGAACTGGATGCTCGCGACGATGCTGAGTGCGATGGCCAGCACGGCCGCGGTCATGAGCGCCAAAGTGGCTTTTTTCGAGAACTCTTCCGCGCGGCGATCGGCGTATAACACCGCGTTTTGATTCACTTCGAGCAGTTGAAACAGGTGCTCTTTGAGTTTGTAAATATGCGCGCGCACCACGCTGAATTGATAAGCCGTCGCTGCCGGCCGCGCGCCGGGGGATTGCAGCAGGCGATAGAGCGAATCGGAAGATTGAATGTAGAAGCGATATCTGGCGATGATGCTGTCGAGAATCACCGGCTTGATGGGCAGGGCCAGGCCCTCATTCGCAGTTTGGTACCACTCCAGGAACAGATCGCGGTTCTTTTTGAAGGTTTCGTAATGGGGCTCGATGTTTTCCCGGAGCATCAGCACCTGGGCATTTTCCTGCCGCTCGACGGCTTTGATCATATAATCCGCCGCCAGCATGCTCTGATAACCCTCCTTGAGAATACGGCTGACGGTGTGGCTCAATCGCCCGAAGTTGTAGAGCGCGAAAATGCTGATGGCGATGAGCAGGCACACCAACACGGCGTACCCGATGCCGATTTTATAGCGCAGGCTGATCATGGCACATCATGTGGTGATTGCGAAATGACCGGAACCAGTGTAGCATTCATTCAGAGGGAAAGGTACGAAGCTTCACAGAGTTTCACAAAGAGTTTTTACTCTGTATTTCCGCTTTAATATGGGGTTTGGAAACACGTTACACGTTACACTTTACACGTGTAAAGTGTAACGTGTAATGTGTAATTTGTAAAGCATGAAAAGGCTCAGAAAAAGATGAACGTCACCAACACAAAACTCGGAACTAAAATCAGCAGGGCGTAAACCATGTACCCGAAAAAGCTCGGCATATTGACGCCGTTTTCTTCGGCAATGGATTTGACCATGAAATTCGGCGCGTTGCCGATGTAGGTGTTGGCGCCCATGAACACCGCGCCACAGGAAATCGCTTTCAAATATATCGGGTTTTCAGCGATCAATCTGTGTATGGCTTCCAATTCCGGCATGCCGGGATACAGCCTGCCGAGCACGGTACTCAAAAAAGTGAGATAAGTCGGCGCGTTGTCCAAAAAACTGGAGAGTCCGCCCGTGGCCCAGAAATAATGCACCGGCTCGCGCTGCAGAATGATGATGAAGGCCAGGGCCCCCTGTGTGCCCGCGCGCAACATGGCGAGCATGGGAATGATGGTCATGAAAATACCGGCAAATAAAATCGCCACTTCTTGAATTGGTCCCCAAGTGAAGCCGTTGCCCTGGCGAATGCTTTCATCCGTGGATTTCAAGCTGAGCAAACCCATCGCAATCAAAATGAAGTCGCGGATTTCATCCTGCACGGCAAGATGAATGCCGAGAAAATCGAACTCACCCAGTTTGACAAATCCGCTCATGAGCACGCCGCCGACAATGCCGGCCAGGAAGAACAAATTGTGCAGGCCGCGCAGGCGAAAGGTGCTGCCCGCAGCAGTGTGCGGCCCAGGTGCTTGGTGCGCGGTGGCGGCGCCGGACGATTCGCGGCGAAACATGATCGTGTCAAAAACAAAAAAGCAAGCCAGCACCACGATGGAAACGAGCAGCATTTCCGGCAGCAGATTGAAAGTCCAAAAAAACGGCACGCCGTGCAGAAAACCGAGGAACAGCGGTGGATCGCCGAGCGGCGTGAGCGAGCCGCCCAGATTGCTGACCAAAAAGATGAAAAAGATGACCACGTGCACTTTGTGCTTGCGCGCTTTGTTCATGCGCAGCACTGGCCGGATCAACAGCATCGAGGCCCCGGTGGTGCCCACCCACGAGGCGATCAGGGTGCCGATGGCAAGCATGAGCATATTGGCGCGCGGCGTGCCGGCCCATGCGCCTTCGATCAAAATGCCGCCGGCCACCGTATAAAGCGCCCACAAAAGCACAATGAAAGGAATATAATCCTTCAAAAAGATGTGCAAGATCTCATGCCAGGCTTCGTCTTTGAATGCCCACAAGAACGGCACTGCGAAAACCAGGGCCCACGCCGCGCTCACCTTGCCGAAGTGATGGTGCCAAAACTGCGGCGCCAACAAGGGAAACAGCGCAATCGACAGTAAAATGCCGGCAAATGGAAAACCGCTCCACAACGGCAGCATACGGCCAAGATCGCCGCCGTGCCCGGTCCCTGCCGAGTGTTCCTGTGCCACGGTATCGGGCGCGGCTAACGTTGCCGCCACGGGAGACGAAAAACCTGACAAGCGTTGCGGGACTTCTGCACGCGCATCAATTGTAGATAGGGAAGACCAGAGCAGAACAGTAATAAACCCAGGGGTGCCTTGCAGCCAGCGTCGCTTCATCATTTTCCTTCCTGCGGCGTCGGTTACGAGAAGTGTTGGGGCAAATCGGAGTGTTGCTGCAGCTTGCACAATAATGCGTGAACAAAATAGCAAAATCTTGGCGATATGCAAGCACGAGGCGCTTGCAGTTTTAAGCCAAAACTTGGAAACAATGTACTGTGGGTCAATCTGCGTGGGGCACTCGCTGGCAGACAAGGGGTGGAGGAGTGTCCAAAAGTGCTAAAGATTTTACTTGACTGGGGGGAGGCGCATCGTTATATTTGTTGCACTTTTGCTGAATAATCAGAGCCAGAGCCGCGGACGGATTGACGCAGAAAAATCTTGACGGCAAAGGAAGCATGGCCCGCAATTCGGTTGTGCTTTTTTTTTGGACTGAATATCGGAAAACATGTGCGATGCATAAGTCACGCCATGCGCATTGCAACTTTCTCTTACGCATGATCATGCGCGCGTGACGCCGGATTTCTTTATCACATTTCAAATCCAAAATTCTGAAGGAGGCAAGTTTTTATGAACGCCAGAGGTTTAGTGAAAACGATGTGCGCGATGTTGCTGTTGGCATTCTTGGCTGGCTGCGCTGAAGCGCCCAAGCAGGCGATTGATGCGGCAAACGCCGCGATGGAAGCGGCCAAGGCCGCGGAAGCCGACCGCTATTCGCCGGACTTGTTCAACGCGGCGAAAGATTCATTGAATTCGGCGATGGCCGAAGTGGAGAATCAAAACGCCAAGTTCGCACTGATGCGCAATTACGGCCACGCGCAGCAATTGTTGGACAGCGCCGTGGGCTCTTTCAACAGCGCAAAAGACGCGGCTGCTGCCAACAAGGAAGCGGTTCGCGTGGAAGCCGATACCCTGGCAAAGGCATTGGTGGCTGGCATTGAAACCGCAAAGAAGCTGATGACCAAAGCGCCGCGCGGCAAAGAAGGCAAAGCAGCGCTGGAAATGATTCAAAACGACATCAATGCGGTCGAAGCTTCGGTCGCCGAAATCAACACGACCATGGCCAGTGGCGATTTCATCGCTGCACGCGACAAGGCGAAAGCCAGCCTGGCCAAGATCAATTCCATCGTCGAAGAGCTCAATCAGGCCATCGCCAAAAAGTCGAGATAGCCACCCGGCTATCCGCAAACGAGGCATTTTGCTCTTAAATAAAACCTCGGCACATGCTACGCTGTAGAGAGGCGCAGGCGTGCGCCGAGGTTTTCTGTTTGAAGACGAACGGTTTTACCGCCTATGAAAACTCAGGAATTCTTGGCGCAAATCAAGCGGGTGCAGGAACGGAAGCTCGCGCAGGAGCTCAAAAGGACTTTGGTCAACATGCAAGATTTCTGGACAAAAATCCGGCGGACGCTCGGGCCGAAGTTCGTGCAGGAGCGCCAGAGGATCTCGGCGCAGGCACGGGAGACCTTCGCGCGCCTCGAGCTGGCGCGCCGAGCTCAGAAACTCAGACGATTCTTTGCCAGCATAGCCGGACACCTCGCCCAGATCAGACTGGCGAAAGGCGCGAAGCTCGCGCAGCAGCTCCGGACTATTTCGGCCACAACCCGGACGCGCTTGGCGAGCATCCCATGGGCGCAGATGTGGCAGCTCGCGCAACAGCAGAAAAGGATATTGGCCGTTGCCGGTGGTGGAGTGTTGGCGTCGAGTTTATCGCTGTGGGCGATGTGGCCAAACCCAACCCATCCTTATTCAGCCTTTGCAGAAGCAAACCTGGCTTTGGGCGAAGCGCGCCAGGCCGGAGCCAAAATCTACACGCCCAAGCTGCTGCAAACGGCGGAATCCCGCTGGGAAAGAGCGCGGATCAGCTGGCACTACGAGAATCAACGCTGGCGTTTTCGCCGCGATTATCAGGGTGTGATTGATTCCATAAAAATCGCGACCGCCACGGCGCAGCAAGCCTCGACGCGCGCCCGGGCGATTCGCGATTCTTTGCACTGGCTGTCCGCCACCGGAATCACCTTGGTAAAAGACAAGATCGACTCCTTCAAGGCGCAGTTCGATCATTTGCCGGTGCAAGCCGCACTGCGCCAGAAGTTTCTGGCCGGCGAATTGGCAATTCTCGAAAGCGAATTCGCCTTCAATCGCAGGGACTACTTCCGCGCCTTGGCGAAGTATCAACAAGCCGCAACAGATATCGGCAGCGCCGGCGAGCAAGCCAGCAAAACCATGCAGGCCTATCTTGCCAATCTTCCCAAATGGCGCAGTTGGGTGGCCGAAACAATAGAATGGTCCAAGCAGCAACAGGATATCGCCATTGTTGTCGACAAAATGGCAGCCAATGTTCGAATTTACAAAGCCGGCGTTCTGCAAGTGGAATATACCGCGGAGCTGGGCCCGCGTTGGGTCGGCCATAAACGGCGCCGTGGCGACGGCGCGACGCCCGAGGGGCAGTATCGCGTCATTCGAAAAAAAGACCCCTCTCGCACGATTTATCATAAAGCGCTCGAAATCAACTATCCCAATGAAAACGATCAAGAGGCTTTTCGCCAGGCGATCGCGCGCGGCGAGCTCCCACGCGGAGCACACATCGGCGGGTTGATCGAAATTCATGGCGAAGGCGGCAAGGGCGCGAACTGGACTGCCGGTTGCGTGGCCTTGCGCAATCACGATATGGACGAGGTTTTCGAGTTCGCCAAAGTTGGGACTCCCGTTACCATCGTCGGCTCCTTGAACGGATTGCTGGTACAGGAATTGAAAACGAACGGTGTGGCCCGAACCGCCACCAATGGCGCGGTAAATCGCAAAAAGAGCTGAAAGCAAGCGCATAAGGACTGCAAATAAACTGATGGCGCGACTGGTCTGGCAAGTATTTCTCGCCAAAAGGAAATTTACTTTTGGCAATGTAGTTGGACTGTGAAACAATAGGGTGCAGCAATGGAACTGCCGCGCAGAGGCACTTTTCCGCCGGATGAAAAAACGGCGCAAGCGCTCCCGCCGCCGGAAATTGCCGAAAACGGCAAAGTGCAAAAAACCCCGCCCGCTGCTGGTGCAAAGGCAAAAGCAGGTCTGCGCCAAGACCGGTTTACTTATAAATCTGTTTGGTGGGGTTTGTTGTTCGGCATTTCCCTGGCGCTGGCGACGCTGTTTGCGGCGCCGAAATTGCGCGAATGGGCTTTCGCCTTGCTGCCGGCCTCCGAGCATTTGCAGGCGATTCATTTGGCCAGTACGGAAAATCTGCGCAAAACCGTGCGCCAGATGGAAAAAAATCTGGCCGCCCGGCGCGCCAAATTCGAACGGCTGATGCCGCGCGAATCCTACTTGATCGTCAATTCCTCCGAAAACAAAATTTACGTAAAGGCCGGGAACAAACTGATTCACGAAGGCCTGTGCTCGACCGGCAGCAATGTATTGCTCAAGGCTTCCGACAATCGCGAATGGATGTTCGCCACGCCGCGCGGCATGTTTCGCGTCATCGGCAAAGTCAAATCGCCAGTGTGGCGCATGCCGGATTGGGCCTTCATCGAAGAGGGCCGGCCGGTGCCGCCGCCCGAATCGCCGGAACGCTACGAAACCGGCGTGCTGGGCGACTACGCCCTCGCTTTCGGCAACGGCTATCTCATTCACGGCACACTCTACAAACGCATGCTTGGCATGCCGGTCACGCATGGGTGCGTGCGGCTGGACGACCCAGAGCTCGAAGTCGTGTACAAAAACCTGCAGCTGGGCTCGCGTATTTTCATCTATTGACCCACACGATCAAGGCGCAACCAACCATATTCTTTTGGCGGCTTGCGGATTCCCCCCCGACTGGCTTAAACGGGGGCCGTACGCCACAACGTATTCTAATCTCAACTGATGCCCTGCTCACCTGCCACTTTTCTCAAGCACCTCGGGAACAAGCTCGCGCAGCCATTCGTGCGCTATTTTGCCAAACTTCGCCGGCATCCCGTTGCCGGCACTTTTCTTCTCCTTTTTATTTTGTTGCCCTCCCTGATCTTGCTGGCGGTTGCGGTTATCTTGCCGGTCGTCAAAAATCCCTACGACGAAATTACCACGGTGGACGCGGAGGAGGAACCCAAAGCGCCGGCTGAATTCGTGGCGCCCGCAGATAGCGCGAAGCATGCGGATTTGCGCCAAGCACTCATTCATCTGGAAACCACCGCGGCATTTTGGCAAGCACGCCTGCAGCTCGCCCAAGGTGATTCCATTGGCCTGGTGGTGAATTTGAAAGATAGCCTGGCCAGCCTCGAAGTGAAAGGCGTGCCGCTGCGTGTATGCCGCATTCAACGCTTTCATATCGGCAGCGCATTTCGACGCTTGCGCGCACAAGGGCGTTTGCAGAGCTGGCTGGCAACACCGTTCACCTTGCAGGGACACCTGGCGACTTTGCCCAGAGCACCAGTCCGCGTGATCGAAGCGCCGGCAGATACGATCGAAGCGCAAAAGCGCCCCGCCTCCGAGGTTGCTCTCGAAAAACGCGACGTGCATTACATGCTCGCCTTCGATCGCGATTTAGTGCTCGCCATCGAACAAACGCAAGCATCTTCTTTCACAGGCTGGTGGGAAAAAGTATGGTACCAGTCGCGCCGCCTGCTGGCTGCCGCGCGCGAAGCCGTCGAAAGCATGGCCCATGGTGAGCTGCCCCAGCACCGTGTGCTGATCGAACTGGAATTGGCGCAGGAGGACGCCAAGGCCATCTACCGCGCACTGCCGAGCCGCGCGGGCATGGTGTTGTATTTTTGAATCGACACGCGAAGAAATCCCTGAGCCATTGTCACTTACCACTTTTAATCACCTCCCCAATCTCATGACAACCTCGCACACGCCGTCCACCCACCAACCCGAATTGCTGCGCGCGCTGGGCCTGCGCGAAGGCATCGCCATTCACATGGGTGTCATCATCGGTTCCGGAATTTTTTTGGTGCCCGCGACCATTGCCGGGCGCCTGGGCGCCATGGGCCCGATCTTGCTGGTGTGGGTCGTCGCCGGCCTGCTCACTTTCTTCGGTGCGCTCACGCTCGCGGAACTGAGCGCCGTGCTGCCGCAAACCGGCGGGCCGTATGTTTACTTGCGCCATAGCTTCGGGCGTATTTGGGCCTTTTTATTTAGCTGGAATGATTTCTTCATCAATAAGGCCGGTTCGGCGGCCGCGATCTCCGTCGGCTTTGCCACGTATTTGGGCCATTTCATTCCCGCGGTCAGCCCGGAGAATGTATTCTATCGCCAGGAATGGTCGCTTTTGGGCGAGCACCTGGAATTCGCCTTTGGATGGAACCAGATCGTGGCGATGCTGGTGATCGCCCTGGTCACGTACATCAACATGCGCGGCGTCAAATTCGGAGGCATGGTCATGAACGTTTTCACCACCGCCAAAGTCGTGGCGTTGGTGGGCCTGATTTTGGTTGTTCTCTTTTCCGGCAAGACCAACAGCACCAACTTTTTGCCGTGGTGGCCGGAGGATTGGACCAGTGGCATGACGGCGGCGTTCGGCCTGGCCATGATCTCCGCATTGTGGGCTTACGATGGCTGGATCGACGTCACTACGATTGCCGGTGAATTCAAGAATCCCCAGCGCAACGTGCCCTTGTCGTTACTGCTCGGCACCGTGGCGATCATTGCCATCTATCTCGCCGCGAATCTGGCGTATGCCGCCGTGATTCCGCTGCATGAGATGGCGGGCTCCAAACGCATTGCGGCAGACGTGGCGCAGGCCGTGCTCGGGCCGATCGGCGCTTCGTTGATCGTTTTCGGGATCATGTGTTCGACCTTTGGTTCGACCAACGGCATGCTGCTCGCCGGTCCGCGCTCACTTTATGCCGGCGGCGCCGACGGCACCTTCGCCAAAAAATTCAGCAAAGTCCATCCGCGGTTCCATACGCCGTACGTCGCCATCCTCTCGCTCGGCCTTTGGGGCGCGATTTTGACGCTCAGCGGCACGTACGATCAAATTACTTCCTACGTCGTGTTCGGCTCCTGGGGATTTTACGCCATGACGGCGATCAGCGTGATCGTCTTGCGCCGCAAAATGCCCAACGCCGAACGGCCTTACAAGGCTTGGGGTTATCCGTATGCTACTTTATTGTTCGTGGGAATTGCCGGCTGGTTCGTTTATAACACGCTGGTGGAAGACACGAGGAATGCGCTGATTGGGATCGGGCTGCTGCTGTTGGGGCTGCCGTTTTATTTTTATTGGACGAGATCGGCGGCGGGAAAAAATCGGCAACAATAAGTTTATTCATTCTTCGTGGACGATTTTTCTCGTCGCAAGCTTTAGATCTGCGGCACGTACACGGCGTATCCTCGCGGCGGTGCCCAAAACTGCGCGCGGCCGTTGGCAGAAGAGCGCTGCACCTCGGGCGGAGGCAGTCCGGCTTTGCTCCACCATGCCACCGGCCGGAATGCGGTATTCTGCCATTGCGTCGCCACCCAATTGCCGTTCCAAGCGTCGCCGCGGTTGTTCAAACATAAATCAAACCCGGCTGTTCCGCGTGGCCGCCGCGCTGCATGACGTACAAATCATCATCCACCGACAGTACTTGCGTTCCGCCGCCGGCGTATTGGTGGTGCGCCTGCACCAGCGCGGCAATGCCGTGCGGCGTGTTCTCCATTGCCAAGCCCCGATTGTAAAAATTTTGCCAAAAGACGCAGGGAAAACCTTCGTGCGTCAAGCCGGCGATTTTGGTGCGCACGTGGTTCCACCACTGGCCTTCGCAATGCTCTTCGCGGGGACAGTCCCAGTAGAATGCTTGCATCATGGCGGCCATGTTCGAATTCTACTCCGTACTGTGTTGCGCTAACCTTTCTTCACCCGCCGCGCCGCCGCGCCGGTCTTCTTCACCATCTTGCTGTCGGTCACCACATCCACGCGCACAATCTTGTTGGCCTCCGGCGCGTGCGCGGAAATGGTCACGGCCATGACGAGATTGGCAAAGTAGCGCAACTTATGCCGTTCTTCCTTCTTCTGAAAACAAACCAGCCCGGGCTGGCCGTTGATTTCGATGAGGGATATGGCCTGCGGCGTGAGCCCCACCGTGAACATGCGCGCGAATTGTGTGGCAATCGCCTCAGGGCCGGTGAATGAGCCCAAGCCCGGAATCGCCAGCACCGCGTCCAAATCGAACAAACCGGCGGCGCGCATGGCATTCTGTGCGATCAGGCTTTTTCCCAGCCGCTGCAGAATTTTCTTTGCCATCGGATGAGCCGGCGGGAGCACTTGAGCAGGAAGCTTGGCGCGCGCCGCCTGCATAACGCGACGCACGAACGCCAAATGCTCCTGGACTTGCGGCGGTCGCAAGTGTGTGGCCCGTATGACTGTCTCGGGGTCGCAATTCAAAATATCGGCGAGCAGATAAGCGGCGCGCGCTTCGGGTTTCAGAAGCTGGAGCAGTTGGATGAAGATCAGCGCCAAACTCTCACGCGTCGAAATCGCGCGCTCGGAAAAATATTCCAGATCATCTATTTCTTGCAGCGGCATTTCTCCCGTGAGCAAGGGCTCCGTCTGCCGAGCGTGCGTACGCGATGCCTCCACGGATTCGGGAGGGCTCTCCGCAGGGTTTTGGCTCTCGGCGCGCTCGGAAATGGCGAGCAAGCTGGCTTCGACGGCGCTGCCGAATACGAGCGGCCGCCAATTCCCCGAGGGCGCCGCGGGATTGATGCCGGCCAAGATCGAAATCAAGGCTTCTTGCGCCGCATCTTCTGCGTCCTCGACGTTGCCGAGCATGCGATAGCACGTCATCAAAATTTGGGGGCGTAGATGCGTCAAGAATTGATCGAGCGAATGCCGCTCGCCGCGCTGCGCCGACTCAAAAAGGCTTTGCACCGATTGGGAAAAGTCGCTAACCTGCATACAGCAATATACTGATCTCGACGTGGCCAGGCAAGGTGAAAAATCTTGGCGCGCGAACCTCGCCGCTGCAACTTCTCCATCGAGGCCGTGTGCTTGCGGCTCGGCGGTTCTGCCTAACGCGAGCAATGTTCTTCACCCGAAATGCCCGCTAAGGCTCCAGCAGTTTGAGTTTCTCGCGCGCATTCTCCGCCAGCCCTCTGTTGAATTCCGTGCTGTCATGCACATTTTGCGGCAGCAGCTCCAGCACTTTTTCATAACAGGAAATGCGCCAAGGCCGTTGCAATCGACGGCTTGCCGGAAGTGTGAGCGGCGCCCTCAAGGAAAGATCAATGCAAGGGGCCAAAGTGCCGGCGGGTGAGCAGAACGATCAAAAATAGAATAACAATAAAAGCAACGAGGAGAAAACGCAGGCCAACGCGATCGTCGAGAATTTCCAGAAAACTCTTGCGCTGTTCCCTGGCCGAAGCCGGGGCCTCTGCAGCCAGCATGCAATAACCAAAGCGCGGGATGGTCTTAAGGAACTTCGGGGCCCGCGCGTCGTCCCGCAAGGCATGGCGCAGGTTGCTGACCGCGACCGTCAATACTTCTTCCGAAAATACGCCTTCCCCCCACACCGCGCTTAGGATTTCTTCGGCGCTTTAACCTTACGTATGAACTCCGATTTGCCTTCGACAATTTGACCATCCGGCTGGACGACTTTGTAAGTTCCAGCCAATTTGTTGTCGCTCAACTCAAACGTGCGCTCGACCGTCGCCGGGCCTTCCATTTTAAGTGTGAATTTGTTGCCGCTGCGTGTTTCCGTGCCGCGATAAACGCCGCGAAAGCTATCGAACCAATGGCTCGTCATCGCGCCCGTGGCCGGATCTTTCGTGGCGTAGCCGACAACTTTGTATTCCTGGCTTTGGTTTTTGACCGTGACTTTGGTGCGGAGAAATTGCTTGTGCAATTCCCACTCGATTTCCATCTCGACCTCCGAGCGCCCCGCGGCGTTTTCAGACCAGCCTTGCCATTCACCGACCAGGGATTGCCACAAGGCGTCCTCGAGCGCCTGGGGCGCCGGCGGCGCGTTTTGCGATTGCGCTATCGCAGGCAATGAAAAAAATACCGCCACAATGAACAGAAGCAGCATGCGTGTTTTCATGTTTTGTCCTTGCAATGTGTCCCGGGCTTCATACGGAAAGAATTAGAATCCCGCTCATGCAGGAGCAGCGGGATTCTCTTTTTACTGAAGACGGCTCATTCGCCATGAGGAATTAAAGGGCCGGTCCCAAGCTGGCCCGCGGCGGAGTTCGTACCGGTGCGATCAAGTTTTGCCCGCCATTTTTTTGCGCGTCAATTCCGTGCGGCCTTCCGACACTTTGCCGTCGGGTTCTTTGTTGGTGTAAGTCACGACCATTTTGTCCTGGCTCACTTTTTCCGTGGTGTCGGTTCTGGTGCCCATCGGACCTTCCCACGTCATGGTGATTTTGTTGCCGTCGCGCTTGCCCATGCCTTTGTAGACACCGCGAAAATTGTCGAACCAGTAGCCGGTGACTTCATTGGTCGCCGGATTAATGGTCATTGGGCCCATGCCTTTGTATTTCATGGCGCCCATGTTGGCAGTGTAATGCGTGGTGACCCATTGATTGTCCAGGCTCATCTCGACTTTTTGCCAATCTTGGGATTTTCCCATGGCGGTAGTGGAAGAACCTTCCCATTCGCCGACCATCCATTGGAACAGGTCGTCGGCGAGCGGTGCCGGTGGCGCAGGCATGGCATCTTTCGCCACCTCTTTGTCCTGTGCGAGCGCAGACATGGCGAGCAACAAGATACAGGCCACGCTGAGCAAGACATTCTTTCGCATAACAGCCTCCTTGAGGTGAAATGAAAAACATCCAAGTGGATCTGGCGAGAGCCGCGTCTCGCATTTAATAAAGCAATGAATTTGGTTTTCGTCAAGTGGAATTTTAGTGTTGCTGAAGAAGCTTCAATTTCAGCCCTCTTGCTTCAAGTTGTTCAAGCTCAAACCAGGCAGCAGGCATCATCTGTGCAACACCAGGAGCTTGCGCGTGGTAGACAGCCCGCCCGCCCGCAGGCGATAAAAATAAACTCCGGCCGTCAGATTTCTGAAGGAAAACTCGGTGCGATGCATGCCGGCGGGCCGAGGGCCGTGCAACAAAACCGTCATGACTTCGCCGCGCAGGTTGACGATTTCCAATCGAACTTCCGCCGCTTGCCGCAGCACAAAGGGAATGACGATGCGGCCGGCATGCTGCTGGTCTTGCGGCAAGCCGGCGACGAACGGATTCGGATAGCTCTGCAACAGCTCAAAATCGCCGGGCGGCATCAAGGCCAGGGGCTGGTCTACGCGATTGCCCGTTCCCGGATTCTCGAACAGGAAGAGCAAGTCGGCTTCCTCATCGATCCCGGTCATGTCGAGATCACCGTCGCGGTCACGGTCGTGCAATACCGCGCACGAAGCGGCAACGGTGGCGAAGAGTTTTTTGCGTTCGGTAAATTGCCCGGCGCCGTCATTTTCGTAAAGAATGAAATCGCGCGAAGAATAATTACTGGTGGCCAAATCCAGATCGCCGTCGCCGTCGAGATCACCGAGATCGATCGCCAGGGAGAAAATGCCGGTATTGAAAACTTGCGCCACACCGAGCTGACCGGCGCCATTGCCGCGCAGCACGGAAAAAGTGCGCTGGCCGGCATTGGCAGAAACGACGTCGACATGGTGATCTCCATCAACGTCGCCGGCAGCAATCATCCAGGCGTCGCCCTGGCAACTAACTTTTGTTGAAAAACTCAAATTGCCATTGCCATCGCCCAGCAACACTGCGATCTCATCACTGTCATAACCGCCCACGAACACGTCCATCACGCCGTCTTCATTAGCATCCGCGATCACGCATGAAGTTTCGCCCTGCACGCCGGAATCCAATATTACCCGCGGCGCGAAGCTGCCGTCCCCTCGATTGAGCAAGCTGGTGACGTTGCTCGCGCTGCGGTTGGCAGTAACCAGGTCCGGCGTGCCATCGCCGTTCAAATCCAAGACACCCAGCCCGCGCGTCCCGGCGCCGGTGGCATAGACCTGCGCCGCCGCAAACCCGCCCTGGCCATCGCCGAGAAAGACGCCGGCGTTTCCGCCTCGAATATTACCCACCGCGAAATCAAGCAACCCGTCGCCGTTGAAATCCGCGCCCTCGTTGGTGCTGGGTGTGGAATTGACGGGCAAAGCGAAAATGTTGAAATCGGTCGAATAGCTGCCGGCACCGTCATTCAAGAACACGCGAATATCGTTGGCCTCCTCGTTGGGCATGGTAAAATCATGAAAGCCGTCGGCATTGAGATCCCCGGCATAAGCGCCGTAGGTTCGTATCGGGCCTTCGCCGGCGCGCCGCACCGGAAGGCGCTTGCTTTCCGCCATCTCGAATGAGCCGGGCTGCGCCGCCGTCATGAAATTCCAAGCATAGCCCTTGGCCATGCTTTCGCCACTCGCGCTTTTGACGTTTTTGGAAAGCGACACCGTAATCCATTCGCCTGCTGAAAAAGCGCGGGCCGGCGTGAAACGAATTTGCTGATTCCCGTCTTCGAAAGCGTACTGCCCCGGGCATACGCCGGTCCAGCGGCCGAACACCGAGAATGAGCGCGCCACGATGCTAGTGGGATCGATAGGTGCATCGAAGCGGATGACGATTTCCGGCGACAAGACCGGTGTGGTGCTATGCGCGGCAGGTTGAATGGAAATCACTTGCGGCAGCGTGCCCGCGAGCAAAACGAAAAAAGGAATAAGCATCAGCATGGCGGCGCCAACGAGCTCGAGTTTCAACCCGTGCGGCATAAGCATACTCCTTGAGCAGTTAGCAATATTCCCGAAGTTCTTCACGCATTATATGATTTCTGTATGACCATTTGGTATGGCAGTAACAATTGCAAGTTCTGCTTCTAAAATCAAGCCCAAAAACGCGAATGGCGAAATGCTCTTGACTTTTTGCAGGACTTTACACTAACTATAGCACACTCTTTTCTTCCTTCGAGGCCAAGTCTGACCAGGATCTGAAGCAGGGATCACAAAGCAGTTCGAGCTGTTTGGAAAGTATCTCTTAACGAGAGGATATAAACTATGACGTACACGTTCAAAGACCTCAAGCACAAAACCCTGGCCGAGCTGCGCGAGATTGCGAAAGGCATTCAGCACGAGGCTGTGCAAGGCTATACGCAGTTGAACAAAGAGCATCTCTTGAAAGCCCTTTGCACCGCGCTCGGCATTGAAATGCACGAACATCATGAGGTGAAAGGCCTCGACAAGACCAGTATCAAAATGAAAATCCGCGCCTTGAAAAAAGAACGGGACCAGGCCCTGGCAGCGCACGACCACAACCAGCTCAAAGCAGTGCGCATGCAGATCAAGAATCTGAAGAAGGCGCTGCGCAAGGCGATGGTTTAAAACGAGGTTTGCGTTTTGTGTTTATTCTGCCCCAACGCTTGCTCTAGACTCTTGAGATTCGGCGTAATAGTGTGAGCGTGTATGTTCGTGCGTATCACGGATTGCACATCTTTCAATCCGTTTCCGGTAATCACGGCCAGTGCGCGCGAATGCTTTGAAATCTCGCCCATCGTCGCTGCTTTTTGCAATCCCGCCAGCGCAGCCGCGCCCGCAGGCTCGCTGAACACCGCCGCTTTTTGCCCGAGCAGGCGCTGGGCGAGCAGGATTTCATCATCACTCACGGCAAGGATCGTCCCTCCCGAAGCGCGAATGGCACCCAACGCTTTGCGCCAATTGCGCGGCCGGCCCACACAAATGCTGTCGGCCAAAGTTTCCGCGACGACAGCTTGCGGATCGCGATTTGTATGAAAGGCCGGCACCAACGGCGCCGCTCCTTCTGCTTGCACGCCGAGCATATGCGGCAGCTTTTGGATGAAGCCAAGTTGGTGCATTTCCTGCAATCCTCTCCAGATTCCGGCTATGGTGCAGCCATCACCCACGGCCACACTCACCCAATCCGGCATGTTGCCCGCCATTTGCTCCGCGATCTCGAGGCCGGCAGTTTTCTTGCCTTCGACGAGATAAGCGTTGATGGCGGCATTGCGATTATACCAGCCGAACTGTGCGCAGGCTAGCATGCAAAGATCATAAGCTTCATCATAACTGCCGTTGACTTTGAACACCGTCGCGCCGAAAGCGAGCAGTTGCGCGAGCTTGGGCTCGGGCGTGCGCGCCGGCACGAAAATGAAGCTGCGCAAACCCAGTGCCGCCGCCATGCCTGCCATCGAGGCAGCGGCATTGCCGGCAGAGGCGCAGGCGATTTCATGATAGCCAAATTCTTTGGCTTTGATGGCTCCGATGGCGCTCGCGCGATCCTTGAAAGAACCGGTGGGATTGCGGCCTTCGTCTTTGACAAAAATTTCAGCTATGCCGATTTCCGGCGCGAGGCTGGGCGTTTTGTAAATGGGGGTCCAGCCGGTTTGCAAATGTGGGCGAGAGGTTTCTGGGTTGATGGGCAGAAACTCGCAATAGCGCCAAAGATCATGTGATCGCTGGGAAAAATCTGCTTGTGCGATTCGTGTCGCAAGGGCAGTATAGTCGTATCGCACCTCGAGGATACCAGCCTCGCCACACGGCGGACAGGTATAAATGTCATCTGCCGGATAGTCACGTTCGCACACCACGCAGTGCAAAGTAGTCACAAAATTGCGAAGCATTTTGTTCGAAAGTGTTTGAGGTGACTCCGGAGCAATTTTCGGAAACATTTTTCCGCACCAGAAGATTCAAAATCTCTGAGCATCGTTGCATGAAGAATAGAATTCCATGGGATAGACGCAAGCGCCAGTTTACCGGTGGCGTCAAGCGGACGCCACGCCGGCTTGACTCATCTGTATATTCTCACTATTTTTGAAGCAAGTGGATTGGCCGTGTGTATATGCGGCAAAATCATCCGCTCGATCCGTTCAATCCGCTTACAAAATATGTGAGGATGAAAAGTGAGCAGTCTCTTAAAATCTTACTGGCATGGCAAAGCGGTTCTCATCACGGGCGCGTCTTCGGGCCTGGGTGCGGCGATCACGGCAGCGCTGGCGCCGTTTGCGGTCAAATTCGGTTTATTGAGCCGCCGCGAAGAGAAAATGAAAGAACTGGCGGACCGGCTTGCGAACCAGGGCAGTGTGTTTTGGATGCGCTCGTGCGACGTGCGCAATCGCGAGGAAGTTTATGCCGCCGTGCGGGATTTCCATCGGGCCGCCGGCCGCCTCGATGCCGCATGGATCAACAGCGGTGTGGGGGGAGATACTTCTTTTCGCAAATGGAAGTGGGAAAATTACGAGAATCTCATCGCCACCAATCTCCACGGCGCGATTTACACGACCATGGCATGCTTGGAAGTGATGGTGCCTCAGAAGGCGGGAACGATTATCGGCATCGGCTCGGCTTCTTCGATGCGCGGCCTGGGTGCGCGCGGGGTTTACAGTCTCACTAAAATTGGGCTGCATTATTTTCTGGAAAGCATGGCCGTGGAGCTGCCGGAGATTCAATTCACCATCATTCATCCCGGTTTCGTGGACACGCCCATCAATCAGGGCAATCCCAATCGCATCTGGCTCATGCAGCCGCCGCAGGCGGCGCAGTTGATGATTAAGGCCGTGGCCAAGCGCCAGCGCGTGGTGATTTATCCGCTGCCGATGAAGATACTGTATCGCGTGGCGCAAATCGTGCCTGCGGGCTTGTACCACAAGATCGCGCGGCGCGCGATCAAATTGAGCCGGCCGGTGAAGGCGAATTGAAGGCGCAAGTTCCGGGAAATCCACTTTCGCGGATGGCGCGGATGAACGCAGATATTATTTGTACTGATTATATCGTTCTTATTTTCGTATTCAGCTAAACCGCCCTGTCGTTGTCATTTGTCATGCTGAAAGAATCAGCCTGTGTAAAAACGCGCTCTCGTCACGACCCAGAACCGTCGGGGTCGTGATGCTTGTTGAAACGCTCTGCCTTCCAGCTTTTTGTTCGACCACAATTTGTTTTCGCAATACTTTTTAAAGCCTAACTTTTCAGGACGCAGAGCGTCACCGCATGCATTCCACCGCAGAGCGGTGGAACGAGTAGAGACGTCCCGCCGGGACGTCTCTACCGAATTTTCATAGCCAGAATCGTCATATCGTCATGCTGCATTCGTCCGTTGGCCCAGGCCTTTGCCGCCTGGCTCAAATGCGCGACGATCCGGTCGGGTCGCTTTTGGGCAATTTCAGTAAACAATTTAATCACTCGGCTTTCCCCCAGCATCTCCTCTCGCCTATTGAACGTTTCATGCAGACCATCACTCACAAAAAGCACCGTGTCCCCGGGCCGCAATTTCAAAACCTTTTGCTGATATTCGAAATCAGGAAAACTTCCCAGGGGCACGGCTTTTAGAATCACTTTTTCAGTGTGGCCGGTCGACGCCCGGTGCACCAATGTAAAAGGCATGCCCGCAGCCGATACGGTCAGGCGATGATCATGAAATTTCGCCACGGTCATCGCCATGAACATTTTGCGAAATCCCATGGATTTCAAGGCGAGCGACATCTTTCTTAAAACTTGAGCAGGATGCGGCTCATCCACCAAAGCCTTGAACAGGCTTTTGGTGGAAGCGACGATCGTTCCGGCTTGCAAGCCGTGGCCGGTCGCATCTCCGATGGCCACGGTCAGGACCCCCTCGGCATTCACATTGAAGTCATAGTAGTCGCCGCCGACTTCAGTGGCCGTTTGCATGAAGACTGCGATGTCAAGGTGCGGCAGTTTCGGAATGGTCTTGGGCAACAGGGCAAGCTGCAGCCGGCGCGCTTCTTCCAGCTCACGGGCCTTGCGCGCGTTTTCTGTCTCTAATTTGTGCTGAATGATTTTGAGCTGGTGCAAAGTTGTTTCAAGCTCATCGTGCCTCGCTTTCAGCTCGGCCAGCAATTCGCCTTTGACATGGTTGGCCGTCTCCGCCACTTCTTTGGCCTGGCGCAATTCTTTCTCCGCGCGCTTGCGTGCGGTAATATCGCGAAGATAAGCGGTAAATATGGGATGATCTCCCAAATGAATTGACACGATGGCCAGCTCCACGGGAAACTCAGCACCATCCGCGCGCATGCCAGTGATCTCAATACGTTTGCCCAGAACCGGACCCTGGCCGGTGGCGAGATAATGTGCCAGCCCGCGCCGGTGCGCTTCTCGCAGAGCAGGAGGAACAATGGTTGCCGCCAGTTCTTTGCCCAAAACCCGTGCGCGCTTGTAGCCAAAAGTTTTCTCGGCTGCGGGGTTGAACTCTATAATCTTGCCTTGATGATCGATGGAGATGATGCAATCGAGCGCGGATTGCATCATCGCATCCTTGCGGGCCTCACTCTCCTGCAGGTGCGCGTTGACCTCGCGCAATCTCGCCTCCGCCAGCTTCTGCTCGCGGATGTCGGCACAGGTGACGATGGCGAACTGGCGCTGCTCTGGGCCGCGGAAGGTGCGGCTGCTGATGATGGTCGGCACCTTCGCGCCGTTCTTGCCCAGCACGTAATACTCAAAACGAACGTGCCCTTTGCGTTCGCGGAGCTCAACTTGCTGCTGAATGAATGGCAAGTCTTCCGGCGCGAAGAAGTCGGTGCTGGCACGGCCAATCATGTCCCGGCGCTGAAAGCCGGTCATATGCAGCATCGCCTCATTGACGAACAGGACGCGGCCCGCTTCCAGAACGGCCACGCCCTCGCTCATGGCGTCGAAGATGCTCTCGATTTGCAGCAACCAGCCGGGCTTTGAAAGTTGGTGTTCCATGAATGGCGGCGAAATAAAAGACTCCATTTATGTCGTGAGAAGAGTAGCTGGAACCTGAATTGTGCACTCAAAAAATTGCCTGCAACGAAAAAGGAACCGCAACGAAAGAAGGTTTTCAATTCGAAAGCTTTATCGAAACTCACCCAATGGGTGGCTTGGTGTTTTTAAGCATGCTCGATGAAGATCGCGGTTCTAAAGGCTTTTTTCGTTGCGGTTCTCCTTTCGTTGCAAAATTCAGGCAGACACAACACAAAGCGCGATAAAATGAGCGCATATTCTGGGCTAAATGCAAACAAAAATCATTTCACCGCAAGTCATGCTCCCGTTCGTTCATGAGGTGTTGGGAACGAGGTCGTTGCCCGCCGCCTTGAGAGGGTTTCTAGCCATAGTTCAACTTGTAGGTCAATAACACTGCTCCGTTTTGATAAGTCTTTGGCGACGATCTTGACGCGGGCCCCGGGCGTCGCGTCGAATCGCAAAGTCTTGGAGAAGATATAGTGCTGCATGTGAGGATAGGCGGGCTGCCCCGGTTTTAGGCCATATTGATAACCAAACTCATACGTCGCTCTGCCCATCAACACCGTATCGTACGCCTTGAGACTTTCAAGATACTCCGTCACGTGCTCCCCTTCCGCGAAATTCGAGAAACCGCCAATGGAGCCATCTTCGTGAGCTATATAATTGTCGAGCGTCATGCCCACGTGATAGACAATCTTTCTCATTGCGATCATCCATTAGTGTAATGTCACCGTAATTCTTGTAGGAACTTGACGATATCATTCAGAAGGAATCTTGTGCAGCATAATCACAGTGCTTGATTCTACCAAGATCCCGCAACGGCGGGATGACATGGCTAAGGGGATATCAACAAAGCAGTACTGCGCTTAAGCCAAAGCAGACCTCACCGTTGCTTCCGCCAGCAACTGAGCAGGGTTAACCAGATCAGGCGCCTCTCCATGCTCATGAAGCATCAACGGTATTTCCGTGCAGCCGAGAATAATTCCCTCTACCTTCTTGGCGCGCAGCACGGCGATCGCCTCGCGCGCGATCGCGGTTGAGGCGGCATCATTGCGGCCTTCCATCAGTTTCATGATCACTCCGTCAAGTTTGGTGCGCAGCCCGGGGTCTATCGTTTCGTAGGCGATATTCAATTCTGCCATCGGTTGGGTATAGACGATGGGTTCGCCGTACCCCAAGACTCCTATCTTGCGCCATTGGCGCCGCTGGGTTTCTTCCAAGGTTGCTGCGATCATGCTCAACACTTTGCAACCGGCGGCTTGCTCGATTTCTTTTTGAATCAGGTGTGGAGTGTTGGAAGTAATGACCAGAAAATCGGCCACAGCTCCCGCCCGTTTGGCAACCTCGAGCAAGCGAGGATCGGGTTGTATCGGCAACCGCGGTGAATGGTCTTCATGCAGGAGAATGGGTGGATGGCGATAGTAAAAGACGATCATCGGCGGATAGCCGCTGTTTTGATGCTGCGGGAGGAGGCGTTGGGCAACTCGATGCACACGCGCCTCAAAGTCCATGGTCGCTTGCGGGCCAAGCCCGCCGAGAACGCCAATGGTTTTCATGGTCGATTCTCCGTTTTCGCCGTTGCGGCGTGGGTTGACCAGCAATTCGTCATCTGTATTACTCTCGCCGAGGCGGCGCGGGGATCGGAACACCGATCGCATAAAGCAAATCGCTTCTTTGCAGCGCGAAACCCAGCTTCTCCGCCACTCGCATGCTGGCGATGTTGTCAGGCGAGGTGGTCCAGCTTGGCCGGCGTCCTCTGCTCTGAATATCTTCACAAAGCGCGCCAGCGCAAGCACGGCTGAGCCCCAAGCCGCGAAATTCCGGCTCGGTCACGACGCCAATGTCCTCGTAGTGTTCGCCGACGTAAAATGAACACGCCACTGCGACGAGCCGTTCTTCTGCAAACGCTCCCCACGCGCAGCCGCTCGCCGCTAAGCCGGCAGGACCGCCCCAGGTCTTGCAGATCCAATTCACATCGGGGCTCAATCCCCAAAGATTGAATGCGTCAGCCGGTTCGAGACGGCGAATAATTTGCGCCTGCGGCAATGAGAAACGTGGTTTTGCCTGCAATTCAAAGATTATGCGCTCCCAGGGATTCACCTTGGTAAACGCCGCCAGCAAAACCGGTACAAATTGTTCCTCTGCCTCAACGAAGCCAGCAATGCGAGGTCGCAAATCAACCGGACTCAGCGCTTCCGGATCGCCTGCGAGGGAATAGTTTCCTGCAGTACCCATGAGCAATGAACGCGGGTTCGGCCAACGGTCAACGAAACATGCGCCATTTCCCGTTCGCAAGATATGCAGGCCTATCTGCGGCCCGGGACGGCGCAGCGCGAACCAGCCGCTCAAAGTCGCCAATTTTTGCGGTGTGAGTTGAATCATGGAATCAGCACATGCTGCTGGTCACTACCTGACCACCGCCAGCTTCTTGGTCTGCGCAAAACCGTCCGCCTGCAGGCGATAGAAGTAAATACCGCTGGGCAGAATCTGTCCAGCATTGTCGCGGCCATCCCATTGCAGGGTTTTGTATCCGGGTTCTTGCCAGGCCTCAACCAACGTACGCACCTCCACGCCAAGCATGTTGTAAATCTTCAACGTTAGCTGAGAGGCGCGCGGCACATCATATGAGATCGTAGTAGCGGGATTAAAAGGGTTGGGATAGTTTGCATGCAGAGCGAATTCCTGCGGCCGGTTGGCGGGCTCTTCGTCAACGGCGGTGCCGCTCTTACGTAGAGTGAAATTGAGTTGTATGCTGCCGGTGGCAGTGGTATTGGTCTCCAACGTATCCGCTTGATACCCGAGCGCATCCGCGGCCACGCGCACGCGATCGTTTTTGAACCATGGAATTTCATATTCGCCGTTCGTGTTGCTTCTCGTCGTGGCGTATTCATCCGGAAAATAAACATACGCGCCGGGAATCGCGGTGCCGGTTTGCGCATCTTTCACCGTGCCGGTGAGATTTGCGGGCGGGTGTTGATCGAATTCGAAGATATGAAGTCCCAGGTTCATGTCGCTGGCGTAAATGTACTTTGAAAAAGGATACATGCCCCAGGTCGAACGGTAGCTCGAGCACGGCTCATTGCCGTTGAGGTCATAAGCCGCCACTTCCACGGGATTGCGGGGATCCTGAATATCGATGATGCGGATGCCCTCGCAATAATAGCTCATGTAAGCGTAACGGCCGCGCACGTAAACATTGTGTACGATCGCGCTGGGATTGGCGGCGTATTCGGCCACCAGTTCCGGCGCTGCGCCCTGCGTGTCCCAGATCTTAATGTTGTGCGAGGTGGTGCCGATTTCATCCGTGGTGAGCACGTAACGCTCGTCTTCCGTGGGCCAGGCGTTGTGTGTGCCGGCGCCGGGATATTTCGCTTCGGCGAGGGATTTCGGCGAGGAGAGATCGCTGACGTCTGCCAGCCAAAGTCCGGCGGGGGAGAAAATAAACGCGGCATACAGCGTGTTGTGAATGACCGTGTTGTCGTGGGGAGTGCCAAAATCGGTATTGAAAAGGCCTCTATAAACAATATTATTCTTGTCGGTGAGGTCGAAGACGGTGACGCCTGGCGCGTAATTATTCGCAATGTAAAGACCCTTGCCTGCCACAAAAAACGTGTGCGGGCTGATCGCCGGATTGGAGGGCTGAAAACGATTGACCAGCACGGGCGCAGTGGGATCGATGATATCGACAACGTCGATGTAGCCTTGATTTTGCACGGCGAAATAGAGATAGCGGCCGTGAATTTGCACGTCATAAACCGAGATGGGGCTGGGCACCACCGCGAGCTGCCGAGGCGACTGCGGCGCACTGACGTCGTACAGATACACATTTCTGCCCGTGCCGTCGAAGCTCCATCCGGCGATCACGGCGATATCGCCACAGCCCGTGACTTCGCCATAGCGAAACGGATTGCCGGGCGTGGGCACAGGGTCGATCGCCTGCAACAAGCGCAAGTTGGGAGTGTTCTGGGCGAGGACAGAATATGAAAAAACGAGCAACGGCAGTGCGGCGAGTCTTAAGGTCAGTTTCATTCGTCTTTCCCTGGTGAGTGAAATATACCGCGGCAACGTAAGTGAAAAATCCAAAATAAAAAAGCACCGAATGACGATTGGGTTATGCGGATTACAGGTGAAGTCTGTGCCTTTTTGGGAAAAATTCAAAATCCAAAGCTCAAAATTCAAAACCAGTTTTGGATTTTGTGTTTTGAATTTTGTGTTTCCGGCCTGTCCTGGGTTATGCGATTAGCTTATGATTATTGATGGTGGGCGTTTGAAGAAACGAATTCTTTCATTCCTTTCAATGGAGAGCGGAGCGCCGCTATGCTGTGGCAGAGCAGCGCTCCGCGGATTATGCAAGCCATTCACACGTGTCCTGATTGCCTATGCTCATGGTAAGCGCGCATTTTCCTACGGAGGCCTCGGCCAGTTGTAAATCCAATCGACCGGCGGCACGATCGCAGGCTCGCCTCTTACCATGTCATTGGGCTCGTGGGATCTAAAAATAGAAAGCCAAGGTCAGCACCCCGGCCGTGGCGATGCCCATACCGCTGGCGTCGCCCACCTTGGAGATAGTTGAAGAGGTACCCTGCGTCACCTCGACGTCTTTGCCGGAGACATTGCTGAAACCAAGTCGGTACTCGGCGGCCAGACTCAGTTCTTTGACGATAAAAAACTCAACACCCAACAGGGCAAAAATGTCAAATCGATTCCCCGGCACAAAAGTGATACCGCCGATCGTTTCGCCAGCAGGATTGTTTTTGACGGTCGTTTGCCCGGAGGGGGCACCGATATTCGCCTCTTTGTTTTCCGTTGACGTCGTTGCAAAGGCGGCACCGGCGCCAATAAATGGACTCACGCGACCGGACCCGCTGTGCACCTCGATGGCGCCGCTGAGGCCAATGGTTGTTCCCGATATTTTGCCGTCTTGCGCTTCGACGCCGGCAGATGCATTTGACGGAATGTCACGGCTTGCTGTGGCAAGCTGTATTCCCCCGCGCAGTGCCTTGGTCGGCGAAAGATAATACTTTCCCCCAAAGCCGCCATTGAAGCTATTCGCGTTCAGATTGTCCAGACCGGCAAAGGAAAACAACAAGGCCTTCCCGCCGCGTTGGAATTTCGGCGTCACCTGTGCGGCCGCCAATCCGGGAAGCAGGCAAAAAACAACTGCCATAAGAGTTCTTCTCATAAGCCCTCCTGTGAAGGTTGAGGTTGATAAACAACAAGTCATGCGAATGGCATTCGAATCGTTACGAAGACTCTATCTTTACCTGCACTGCCAGCGCTTTGATTTCTTCCAAATTCGCATAGCCGGGCATCGTGTGCCGGGCATTCACGCTGCCGGCGGCTACCGCAAAGCGGATCAATTCCTCCGCCGGCCAGCCCTGCAGCCAGGCATATAAGAAACCGGCCACCATGGCATCGCCGCTGCCGAGCGGGTTGCGGCAGGCGACGGGTGGCGGGGTGGCGAGATATTGTTTGCCATGCAGCCCCACGCCTATGGGGCGATCGGCGTCCGTGAGGAAGAAGCATTGCGTGCCAAAACTCGCCAGCCGGTGCATGACTTTTTGCATGCCGCCGGCAGCGCGCGTATCGATGCCGAAAGTCTGCAAGGCTTCTTCACGATTGGGCTTGAGAAATTGCGGCCGCGCCGCCAATCCCAATTTCAATGGCTCCAGATAGCTGTCCAGAAAAACCGGCACGTGCGCGGCATGCGCCAGGTGAATCATTTCGGCATACAACTCGTCATAGCCCGGACTGGGCATGCTGCCGCACAGGGCAAGCGCACGAGATTCAGGCAAGCGCCTTTGCACAAATGCCAGCAAAGCTTCCACTTCCTTTGGGTACAATTGCGGTCCGGGCTCGAATACGGCCGTACGCCTGCCGGATTTATTCTCAACCACGGTGAAGCCTTCGCGCGTGGTGCCGGCAGTCTCAATGAACTCGTGCGGAATGCTATCGCTATCCAGCAAGGCGCGCATGGTCGTGCCGGCGGGGCCGCCGAGAAACCCGGTTGCCAAGGTATTTTCACCCAAGCCCCGCAGTGCACGCGCCACGTTGATGCCCTTGCCGCCGGCAATGACTTCCAGGCGTTGCGCGCGATGAGTTTCGCCGGTGCGCAGCTCCTCGAGCCACAGCGTCTTGTCGAGCATGGGGTTGGGAGTGACGGTGAGAATCATGCCAAATAGTAGCCAAAAATCCGCCTCTGGACAAGCCTTTTCACGGTGCGGAAAAATGGCGATGGCAAAAATCCCATTGCCCCTTTGCCGTGCGGACTTTATATTCAACGTCACGCTTGGCTCGACAATGTTGAGTTGGGTGTCGCAAGCACTTTTTGTCACCCCGGAAGGAGCTTTTTCAGCATAAGCACGGCATCAAGTGCAGAAAAAGATCCCTCCGCGATGAGCTAAACGCCTAAAGCGCTCGGCCATGATCATGATGCCTCAAATTAGCGTGTCCGGAAGTTTCGAGATCGACCCCCTCCGCCATACGGCGGGCGGCCGGCGCTTTCTCACGCATTTTTCCTTGGCGCCGGCCCGGCCGGCGCTGGTTTCTCTGCAGCAAATCCTTGCCGCTTTTTCGCATCTGCCCTATGAAAATCTCAGCAAGATTCTCAAATTCAATCGCCACGCCGAAGATCAGCACAGCCGCTTGCGCTTGCCCGAGGAGGTGATGGAGGATCATCTGCATTATCGCACCGGCGGCACCTGTTTCTCGTTGACGTTCTTCCTGCAAAGCATTTTGCTGCAGCACGGCTTCTCCTGCTATGTCGTCATGGGCGATATGAAGGCCGGGCGCAACATCCATTGCGCGCTGGTCGTGATGCTGGACGGCATAAAGTATTTGGTCGATCCGGGCTACGTGCTGCGCCGGCCCATGGCGCTCGATCCCGCCCAGCCGCGGCTCTATCACAACGAGCATAACGGCGTGGAGCTGCGCTTCGACCCGCTCGCGCACAGCTATGATTTATTCACGTTCACTCCCGCGGGCGTAAAATGGCGCTATCGTTTTGTTGACCGGCCCGTGCCCGCGCAGGAATTTCTCACGCATTGGCAGGCTTCTTTTCACCGCAACAGCATGCACGGCCTGTGCCTGACGCGGGTGCAGGAGGACGAGCTGGTTTTTATTTTGAAGGATTACATGCGCATCACTTCGCGCACGGGCAAACGCCGTGTCAACCTCAAGCGAAATTTGCATCAAACCATTCACGAAGTTTTCGGCATCGCGCCGGAATATGTCGAGCAGGCTCTGGCCGCCTTGCAAGAAAACATGGCGCGGGAACGCCGGCCGATTTTGTGAACGAACGCCTGGCCGCAAACGAGCAAGGGAGCGCTTATGTCGGAAAAGATCAAATTCTTCGAGCAAGTCAACCGCAATTTTGACAAAGCAGCAGCTTACACCCAATATCCCGCCGGTTTGTTGAAACAGATCAAGATTTGCAACAGCGTGTATCACATCACTTTTCCGCTCAAGCGCGACGATGGCTCGATCGAGGCCATCGATGGCTGGCGCGCGGAGCACAGCCATCACAAATTGCCGGTGAAAGGCGGCGTGCGTTACAGCCCCAACGCCAGCGAAGACGAGGTGATGGCCCTGGCCGCGTTGATGACGTACAAGTGCGCGATCGTCGATATTCCCTTCGGCGGCGCGAAAGGCGCGATCAAAATCGAAAAGAGAAATTATTCCGACGCGGAATTGGAACGGCTGACGCGGCGTTATGCCTATGAACTGGTGAAAAAGAATTTTATCGGGCCGGGCATCGATGTGCCCGCTCCGGATTATGGCACCGGCCCGCGCGAGATGGCGTGGATGATGGACACCTACAGCGCCATCCATTCCGAGCTCGATTCCCTGGCCAGCGTCACCGGCAAGCCGCTCACGCAGGGCGGCGTGCGCGGCCGCACCGAAGCCACGGGGCGTGGTGTCTATTTCGGGATCCGGGAGGCGTGCAACAACGCCGAAGACATGAAAAGGCTCGGTCTCGCGCCGGGGCTGGCGGCCAAAACCGTGGTGGTCCAGGGCCTGGGCAACGTGGGGTACTATACCGCCAAATTTTTGCGCGAAGGCGGAGCGGAGCTGGTGGGCCTGGCAGAATATGAAGGTGCAATTTACAATCCCAAGGGCCTCGATCTTGAGAAAGTGATGGCGCATCGCACGGAGACGAAATCGATTTTGAATTTCCCCGGGGCGGCAAATTTGCCGAGCAATGCCGCGGCCCTGGAATTGGCAGCCGACATTATCGTTCCGGCCGCACTGGAGAATCAAATCAGCTCGGAAAATGCGCCGCGGATCAAAGCCAAAATCATCGCCGAAGGCGCCAACGGGCCGTTGACCGCGGACGCCAATGAAATGCTGCTGCAACGCGGCGTGCTGATCATTCCCGACATGTTTCTCAACGCCGGCGGTGTCACCGTTTCTTATTTCGAATGGCTGAAGAACCTTTCGCATGTGCGCTTCGGCCGTATGGGCAAGCGCTTCGAGGAGAACGTCAACCGCCAAATCCTGCAGGCGGTGGAAGAACTCACCGGCAAAAAAATCCCGACAGAGATTTTCAAGCAAATCGCGCACGGCGCGGATGAAGAGGATCTGGTCAATTCCGGCCTGGAGGAAACCATGATCACGGCATACAATGAGATGCGCGAGATCAAAAAGCGGCACGGCGACAAGGTCGACTTGCGCACGGCGGCGTTCATCAGTGCCATCAATAAGGTTGCACGCAGCTATATGGAGCTTGGTATCTTTCCCTGAGCGCGCTGAAGGAATTGTGAGTGAGAAAACTTCATGCCTGAACCTACCATTCCGACGGAGGCGGCCTTCGATGCCGGCCGTTTGTCGATCACTTGGAGCGACGGGCACGCGAGCGTTTATGATCCTGTTCATCTGCGGCTGGCGTGCCAATGTGCGCATTGTGTCAGCGAAATCACCGGCGAGCGGTTGATTGAGCTCAAAGACATTGCGCCGGACATCAAGCCGAGAGAAATGCGGCCCGTGGGACGGTACGGCGTGAGCTTCGAATGGTCGGACGGTCATAGCACGGGCATTTACACTTTTGCGCGCTTGCGGGGGTTGTGCGAGTGTGCATTGTGTCAAGGATCGGATCAAAGGCCTGGTTAAATTCTTTGCAATCGGAAAAGCGGTTTATCCTGTTGGGACGTACTTCGACTTCGGGAAAGTATTTGAGAATCGTCTATGTTTTAAAAGAAAGCATTGATGGCGATTTCTTGATCAGGCCGATCAGTGCCGTTGAAATGAACGCGAGCCAGCGCCGCCAGTATCAGAAGAAGTAGGGGATTCTATGTCTCAGAAACGACTCAAACAACGTCGATTGGTTCATTCTTTGGATGAAATTCCACAATTCGCATCCGAAGAATTGGGGATACTCTTGTGCTGATAGTTCGCAATCAAACCGCGGACCGCCATCATCTTCCTGATGAAGGACCCTGGAAGGCCTTCAAAGAAAATGCTTGTAAACTGGCACAAAACAGTTTTCCTGATGTGCTATTGGATGGGCGCGATGCCTTGCAAGTGGCCTTGAACGAGGGTATGCCGCTGTCGGTTCGTGTGCGTTTCGGCTCCTCCGGCGAATTGATCAAAGGAATTGCAGCAAGCATTGCAGGACAAACTTTTTTATGAAGGCATTGGGGATGGCGGTTTTGGCGAACGCACGCTGCGCGCCGTGCTGAAGTATCAAACCGCCACATTCGGCCCCAGCTCAGACGACGGCATCGTCCTTGGGAATGGCCCGGCCGAGCGTTTCGTGACGCGGACAATGGTATTCTTGATGCACGCGGCGGTTGCTGCCGTTCTACTCAGCAATTCACGCGAAGCCACCGCGGCAGCGGCATACCCCGCATAGCTCAGGAGCAAGGCACAATCGCCTGTGATGAGCTTCATCTGTCCGGTCGAAGATTCTATCTCCCCTGTTCCACGATAGTCTCTGCCTGTCGAATCCGTTTAGCCAATTGGTTTGCTCGAGTGGTCAACTCTTCGAGCTTCCTCCCTATTTTTTCCATTTGCTCTTGTTGCTGCCGCACGGCCAGCTCTTCCTGATTGCTATAAGCTCCTGCCACCAAGAAAAAGACGAAGGCGGCCATCGTTACGAGTATTCCCGTTCGTTTCATGAGTCATGACCTCACTGCAAAAGATTCCACATTTTGGCGATGCGCGCGTATGAGCTCTATCAAGCGATCGGCGGAAGAAACGATCTTTCTCCCGTGCCGCGGTTTGCCCGGGCACGTCAGTATCTCGGTTTCCGCGACGTACGAGAACCGGCCATTGCGATATTGCATGAAAAAATGAGTCGGCAAATGCTCGCCATTCCGAAACAGAATGACTTTGCCAATGTAGCGTTCGGGGTTGATCATGCCGGAAAACAAGCAAGGGCAATGCCAGCCGGCGATGCGGCGAAGGGAGGTTGGATAATCGTATGATTTTAGCGGCGTTGGCAAAAACAGCTCTCGCCACGAGCCGCAGAGCATACCAAGCGCGTCATGTAAAATTTACCGAAATACCCAATTGCAGGAGGGAAGTTTTTCACGTAAGCTGAAACTGTCAAATCATTTTTTCGGCGCTTTGGTCAACGCTTCCACTCCTGGCAGTTCACGTCCGCCCAAAAACTCCAGCGAAGCGCCGCCACCGGTGGAGACATGGGAAATCTTCGAAGTCAGCCCCGAGCGGCCAAGTGCAGCCACCGAATCACCGCCGCCCACCACGCTAAACGCGCCGCGGCCAGTGACTTCGGCAACCGCCTCCGCGATTTTCATCGTGCCCGCCGCAAAAGCTTCTTTCTCGAAAATGCCCATGGGGCCGTTCCAAAAAATGGTTTTGGCTTGCAAGATGATCGCGCGAAAATGCTCGAGGGTCTTGGGTCCGATATCGCCGGCAAGTTTGCCCGCGGGGACAAGACGTTCCTTGTGAACAGCCGCATCCGTTCCTGCCGTCGAGCTCGCGATCACGTGATCCACCGGCAGTTCCAGCTTCACCGGCTTGCGCGGATTGGAGAACTCCGCGACTTTCATAATGTTCAACGCCACGCTAATTTTGTCCTCTTCCACCAGGGAATTTCCGATTTCATGGCCCAAGGCTTTGAGAAAGGTGTAAGCCATGCCGCCGCCAATCAGCAAATGAGAGATTTTGGTGATCAAATTGTGAATCACTTCGATCTTATCAGAAACCTTTGCGCCACCCAGGATGACGACATAAGGCCGCGGCGCTTCGCCCAGCAATTTGCCCAGCGCGGTCAATTCCGCTTTCATTAAATATCCGGCCACGGCTGCGTCCTTATGAATTTTCGCCACACCCTGCGTGGAAGCATGGGCGCGATGCGCCGAGCCGAAGGCGTCATTCACATAAACTTCACCCAAGGCCGCGAGTTTTTTGGAAAATTCCGGATCGTTCTTTTCTTCTTCGGCATGAAAGCGCACGTTTTCCAGCAAGACCATCTCACCGGGCTGCATCGCATTCACTATGGCCTCAACCTCATCGCCGATGCAATCCGGCGCCATTTTCACTTCGCGCCCGAGCAATTCCGATAGTTTTTTTGCGGTGGGCGCAAGAGAGTATTTGGCCTCAGGTTTCCCTTTGGGCCGGCCGAAATGCGACATCAAGATCGCCTTGCCTTTTTCTTTGAAAATTTTTTGCAGCGTGGGCAGGGTGGCGCGAATGCGCGTGTCGTCCGTCACCACGCCGTTTTCCACGGGCACATTGAAATCCACTCGCGTCAGGACTCGCTTTTCATTCAAAACAATGTCGTCGATCGTCAACTTATCCATCGTTTCCTTCTCCGGTTTCTATGCAGCCGGATTTGCGCCGAAAGATTCTGCAAAGTTCTTGGCCGCTTGCGCGCAAGCCCGTTCCGCTTTCTTGCTTTAAAATAACTCTTTTGGGGCCAAAGTCAAGCATGGCTTCGCAGGCATCATTTGAATTGTGTTAAAATTTCTGCTCGTGCCGCTCACACTCGAAGCGGGCGGTTTCGGCGGGATTTTCCCGGCAGCTTCCCGCGCGATTTGCGGACGCTGGAAGAAACTTGCTCTGTTTGTAAAGCTGCTTCGTGCTCAAGGATTTCAACTATTTCTGGCCACAGAACCACAAGGAATACCAGGAAAAATAGTCGTGAGTGTCGGCAGCATTTTCAAAAATCGATCAGATTCAGTGTGCTTCTGTGGCAATTTTTAAGCTGAATAGTCACAAAGAATCTAAATGTGCAGATCCGAGCAGATTTCCGCTGGCCTCATGCCGGCAAATGCTGCGCTATTGACTTTTTTGCGCGCGCCGCCTATTTTGTGCACAGTGAGCAAGGCCAGCGTCTCGTGCTGTTTGGGAGAGGAGATTTGAAAAGAATGAGAAGACCATGAATGATTCTCCGCGGCCACCGGCGGTCCCCGGTACGCAAGTGCAAGAATTGCGGCGCCAGGAAGCGGCACGCTTCAGCCGCTGGTTTTTATTGGTGGCGGTCATCATCGTCACTATCGTCTTCTTTAAGATGATCAGCATGTTTTTGGTTCCCGTACTGATGGCCGCGGTGTTTACCGCGATATTTTATCCCTTGTATGCGCGCTTCATGACCATCACCCGCGGTCGCGCCAGCCTGAGCGCACTGGCATGCTGCGTGGTTTTGCTGTTGGGCTTGCTGATCCCGGTGTATTTCTTGGCCGATCTCGTGGCCACGGAGGCGATTGCATTTTACCAAAATGCCGAGCAATGGGTGCGCGACATCGTGGCCAGAGCAAACAGCGGCGCCTGGGACGAGCTCGCGAATTCGACCTGGGGACAGCGCCTGGGCCTGAGCACTGTCGATTGGCAGGCGACCTTGCAAGAAATTGCCACCAGCGCCGGCGCTTTTCTGGCGAGTGTGATCAACAAAACCTCGCAAGGCACCTTCGATCTCATCACCAATTTGTTCGTGACCCTGTTCACGATGTACTATTTCTTCAAAGACGGCGCCGCCCTGATTCAGCGCTTGAAATTCCTCATCCCGCTGGATGAAGTCTATGAAGAAGCCTTGATTTTGCGCTTTGTATCGGTGTCGCGCGCGACCATCAAGGGCACGCTGGTGATCGCGCTGCTGCAGGGCGTGCTCGGCGGGCTGACGTTGTGGGCTTTCGGCGTGCGCTCGCCGATTTTGTGGGGCATGGTGATGGTGCTGCTCTCCATCATTCCCATGGTGGGGGCGTGGCTGGTGTTATACCCGGTCGCGATTTATCTGATCATCATCGGCCAAACCTGGCAGGGCGTGGCGATTCTTTTGATCGGCGCATTGATCATAGGCAACATCGACAATCTGCTGCGCCCCAAATTGGTCGGCCGCGACAGCGGCATGCACGATCTCATGATTTTCTTCGCGACCTTGGGTGGCATTTCTTTATTTGGCGTCATGGGCTTCATCGTCGGGCCGGTGATTGCGGCGCTGTTTTTGACCATGCTCGACATTTATGGCGAAGAATTCAAATCGCATTTGGAACTGGCCCAAACATTGGTCAGTGACAAGGCGGCCATAGATCAGGAGAATTGCCTTCCGCCGAAAACCACAGCCCTCGTTGAGGGCCACCAAGTGGAATGAGGAAGTTCGTAAAAAGCGGATGTTGATATGGAAGTGCAAAACTTTGAAAAAGACGTCCTTGCGGCCAGCCGGCAACAGCCGGTGCTCGTCGATTTCTGGGCGCCATGGTGCCAGCCCTGTCTGATTCTCGGGCCAGTCTTGGAGAAATTAGAGAAACAGGCCTCGGGTCAATGGCGTTTGGTCAAAATCAACACCGATGCCAATCCCGAGCTCTCGGCCGCCTGGGGCATTCGCGGCATCCCCGCGGTGAAAATGTTCCATCAGGGTGAAATGATCGCGGAATTTACCGGCGCATTGCCGGAGACGCAAGTGCGACGCTGGCTGGAGACGCATTTGCCGAGTGCTTCGAAATCAAAGCTGCAAGAGGCCAAGGCAGCGCTCGCGCGCGGCGAAGGAGAAAAAGCCAGGAAGCTCTTGCACAGCGCGATCCAAGCAGACGGCCAGAATCTCGAAGCGCGCGTATTGCTGGCCGAGCAGGTTTTTTTGGAGAATGCTGAGCAAGCGCTGGCTGCTATCGAAGGCCTCGATGAATCCAGCCCGCTGTATGATCGTGTGCAAGCGCTGCGGACTTTGCATCGTTTGCTGCAAATGGAAAACACCCCGCCGGCCGGGAATGCGCCAGGGTGGGAATTATACTGGCAGGGCATCGAAGCTCTGCGCCGCGGCGATTTTGCCGCCGCGTTCGAAGCCTGGATCGAAACCATGCTGACCAATCGCCAGTTGGATGACGACGGCGCGCGCCGCGCCTGCGTGGCATTGTTCACATTTTTGGGAAGCGAACACGCGCTGACACAGAATTATCGCCGCAAGTTTTCTTCGGCGTTGTACTAATGCTTGCCCACAAAGGCCTTCATGCTCGCTAGCATTTGCTCCGCAAAGAAACACCATCACCCACCCGTTTCTGGCTGGCGCAAAATTATCCCAATCCAGAAAACTCATCTTGTTGCGATGACGGACGACCATGACGGCGAGCGTGCAATCTCATTCGTGAACACTTGCTTCTGAAGCAATGATATGGCCTGTGCTAGCGCCGGCCTGCAAAATGCAACCACGATTAAATTCCGATTTCAAAAACTGGCGCTTGCAGCTGCGCGGCAGTGGCTTTTCATTCCCGCCTTGCAGCAGGATACGCCGGTGGCGGTTTGGGTGGTATTGCCATTTCATTTCAAGTTGCGGTGAGTCTGCGACGAACACCGGCGCGGTTCAACGGGTTGCCGAAAAACTCCTTCTTAATGTCATGCCTGCCAAGGCAGGCATCCAAAATCCAAGAAATTTGAGGTGGCGCAATCAGAGCAACTTTAGGGAGAAAGCGCTTGTGCCGCGCAGGGTTTTCTGTTATATTCCGCCACCTTAGCGGGCAAGAGGAATGAAAACCAGAAGGATGATAAGCGCGTTTTATTGATTCTTCATGGGCGCCGCCTTCATGATTGCTCCAAATCTGTTCATCGGTGTGGCGGGCTGGTCGCACCCAGATTGGCAGAATTTGCTCAACGCGCCGGAAGCGCCTTCCGAGATCGCCGCGCTGAGCAGGCTGTTCGATGTGATCGAAATCACTTCTTCCTATTATCATCCTCCCGACGCCAAAACCACGCAATACTGGCTGGCGCAAACACAGGCAAACCCGCATTTGCATTTTGCCGTGCGCGTGTGGGAAAAGCTGGTGCGCGAACGCTCCTCTTCGTGGAAAACGGACGTCGAGACCGTCAAGCGCGGTTTGCTGCCTCTGCAAGAATCCCGGCGTCTCGGCGCATTGGTCCTGCCCTTCTCCGCTTCCTTCCAAAATACCAACAGCAACGAGGAATGGCTGTGGCGCTTGCTGGATGCGTTCGTGGGATTTCCGGTGGTGGTGGAAGTGTTGCACGCTTCCTGGCGGCAGTCGGCGCTGTTGCCGCGCTTGCCTTCGCTCGGCGTGGCCGTGGCTTTTGTGGATCAGCCGCAATACGCAGATCAGCCCGAGCCGCGCGAAGCCGTTCAGAAAAATGTCGCGTACCTGCGGTTGAACGGCCGCAATCAACAGAAATGGCTGGCACAAAGCGCCGGCCGCGACGAGCGTTATGATTACGCCTACGGGCCCGAAGAGATTGCCCATCTTTCCGCCACGGTGCGCAGCTTGAGTAACCGGGCCGGGTCGTGCTACATTGTTTTCCACAATTACCCCCAAGGCCAGTCCCTAGCCAATGCGCTGCAGCTGCAATTCGCCTTGCTGGGCAAGCGCCATCGCATCCCGGAGAACTTGCGCCGGCGTTTCCCGGTATTGGAAGCGATCGCCGCCGGACCCCGCTCCGATCAAATGGAAATGTTTCAAGAAAGGAATTGATTTTCGCCTCTTCCCTCGCTATATTTTATAATTCTTTGTTGAACATCTGCAAAACCTGCTCTTGCAAATGCAACACGCGCCGCAAGCGCCATGGCTTTCGCCGTGCGGATTTGCCATTGCGGTTTTTGGGTATAAATCACCTCAATTGCTTGTTTATCTTCGGAGAGGAACATCGTGGAACCTGTTGCTGCTGCACCTGCGCCCAGCACGCTTTCGCGGAATGGCCATCCCTGCATCAATGACTTCAGCATCCACGTCGCCACCGCCAACGGCACCGGCAGCCAAAGCTCGAACTTGGTGCTGCTGCGCGCCATCTTTCAGATGGGCATTCCGGTCTCGGGCAAAAACTTATTTCCTTCCAATATTCAAGGCTTGCCGACCTGGTTCACCATACGCGTCAATAAAGACGGTCACATCGCGCGGCGCGAGCGCAATGAGATTCTGGTGGTGATGAATTCCGACACTGCGCACGAAGACGTGATGACGGCGGAAGCCGGTGCCGTCGTGGTTTTTGATGAGCCGCTCGCCTCCGACAAGCTGCGCCAGGACGTCATTTTTTATCCCGTGCCGTTCGACAAGCTCGTCGCGCCCGTATGTCCCGTGCCGAAATTGCGCAAGCTCGTACGCAACATGATTTACGACGGCGTGCTGGCGTATTTGCTCGGCATTGACATGGCGGAAATCGAAAAGGCCCTGCTCAAACAATTCAAGAGCAAGGCCAAGGCCGCGGCCATGAACATGGATGCGGCCAAAGCCGGCTACGCTTACGCGGAGAAAAATCTCGTCAAAAGGGACCCTTATCGCGTCGAGCGTTTGAACAAGACCGCGGGCAAGCTCATTATCGATGGCAATGCCGCAGCGGCGCTCGGTTGTATGTTCGCAGGCGCGACGGTGGCCACCTGGTATCCGATCACGCCTTCTTCGTCCTTGTGCGAAACGTTCATCGACTATGCCAAGCGCTATCGTTTGGATCCTGAAACCAAGAAGGCCACGTTTGCCATCGTGCAGGCGGAGGATGAACTGGCCGCGGTGGGCATGGCTCTGGGCGCGGGCTGGGCCGGCGCACGCGCCATGACCTCCACCTCCGGGCCGGGCATTTCCTTGATGTCGGAATTCGTGGGCCTGGGTTATTACGCGGAAATACCCGTGGTCATTTTCGACATCCAGCGCGTCGGTCCTTCGACCGGCTTGCCCACGCGCACCATGCAAGGCGACATTTTATCGACCGCGTATCTTTCGCACGGCGACACCAAACACCTCATGTTGCTGCCCAATTCCGTGGCCGAATGTTTCGCCATGGCCATCGAAGCTTTCGATCTCGCCGAAAAATTTCAAACGCCGGTATTCGTGATGAGTGATTTGGATCTGGGCATGAATTTGTGGATGTCCGATGCTTTCGAATATCCGGAGAAGCCGATCGCGCGCGGCAAAGTCTTGTCCGCCGCAGATTTGGAAAAGGCCGGCGAGTTTGCGCGCTACCGCGACGCCGACGGCGACGGCATTCCATATCGCACGCTGCCGCTGACCAAACACCGCCTGGCGCCGTATTTCACGCGCGGCAGCGGCCACAACGAGCGCGCGCAATATTCCGAGCGGCCGGGCGATTATCGCAAAAACGTGGATCGCCTCGCGAAGAAATTCGACACCGCGCGCGCGCATGTGCCGCGGCCGGAGATTGAAATGCAACCCACTGCCGAAATCGGCATCATCGGCTACGGCACCAGCCATTACGCGATTCAAGAAGCACGCGAAATGATGGAGAACGAATTGCAATTGGAAACCAGCTATCTGCGCCTGCGCGCTTTTCCCTTCAACGGCGAAGTCTCGGACTTCATCAAACGGCACGAGCGCATTTACGTCATCGACCAAAATCGCGACGGCCAAATGCACAGCCTGTTGCGCTTGGAGCTCGCCGCCGAGCTCGGGCCCAGGCTGCGCAGCGTGCGCTACTATACCGGCCTGCCGGTCACAGCGCGCGCCCTCGTCAACGACATTTTATCCCAGGAGAATACCAATGGCTCTCGCCACTGAAACACTGCCCCCCTCCGCGCCCAAGCCCAAGGTCAACCGCCTGGGTTTAGAACAAAGCGTATATCGCGGCGGCAAAACCACGCTGTGCGCCGGCTGCGGCCACAATGCGATTTCCGAGCGCATCATCGATGCGTTTTATGAAATGGGTGTCGATCCGTATCACGTCGCCAAGTTTTCCGGCATCGGCTGCTCCAGCAAATCGCCGGCGTATTTTCTCGAGCCTTCGCACGGCTTCAACGCCGTGCATGGCCGCATGCCGGCGGTGGCCACCGGCGCGGCACTGGCCAATCGCGATCTGTTCATTCTAGGAGTGAGCGGCGACGGCGACACCGCCTCCATCGGCATGGGGCAGTTCGTGCATTTGATGCGCCGCAATCTGCCCATGATCTATATTATTGAAGACAACGGCGTGTATGGCTTGACCAAGGGCCAGTTTTCCGCCACGGCCGAGCGCGGCTCGAAACTAAAAACCGGGGTGATCAACGATCTGCCGGGCGTGGATACCTGCGCTATGGCCATCGATCTCGGCGCCACGTTCGTGGCGCGCGCGTTTTCCGGCGACAAGAAGCAATTGACCACTATTTTGAAAGCGGCCATCTCACACCGCGGCACGGCGCTGCTCGACATCATTTCGCCCTGTGTCACCTTCAACGATCACGAAGGCTCGACCAAAAGCTACAGCTACGTAAAGGATCACGAAGAAAAATTGAGCGATCTCGGGTTCGTGCCGTTTTTTGAGGACATTACCGTCGAGTATGAGCCGGGTACGACGAAAGAAGTGGAATTGCACGACGGCTCGCGCTTGCTGCTCAGCAAGCTGCCGGAAAATTACGATCCCTCGCAAAAGTTCGATGCCCTGCGCCGCCTGGCCGAGGCCCGTGAAAAAGGCGAGGTGCTTACCGGTGTGGTCTATATCACCACGACCTCGCCGGATTTCATCGAGGTCTTGAACATGATCGACGCGCCGCTGGCCACCCTGCCGGAGTCGCGCGTACGCCCCGGTCGTGCGGCGTTCGAGGAAATCATGGAGGAGTGGCGATAATTTACGGCCGCTTCAGCCTGATGACAGTCTGAGAGAATCTTGGTGAATTTGGCAAGGTCTATCGAAGCGTTGTCTCTCTTCCGCAACGCCGGCCAGGAGGGCTTCCGGGTGACGAGGAAACTATTGTTTAAAATCGAAAAACATGATCAGTGCCATTTCCCCAAGGATTTCCGATTCTACCAGCGCACCTAACCCCAGGGCGAGGTGTATCCTGTTTCTGCGCCAACCGGCAGCCATTGCCCTCGCGGTTTGCGCTTTGTCCGCCGGCAGCCCCAGCGCGGCGCGGGAGCAGCAAATGCCCCAAACCTACCCCCAGGTTCGTTTAGCCATGGGAAGAGGCGACTACGCCGAAGCGCATCGACTGACGGTGCGCCTGCTCCAGGAAAAAGATGTCTATCCCCCTCTCTACGAGACTACGGCTTATATTTACGTTTACCAACGAAGATTCGTCGCCGGGCATGCGTTCTTTGATTCATTACTGGCGGCCGGGCACCATCAAGGCAATGTCGCTGGCGGTCACGCCATTCTTTGGCTCACGCAGCAGCGGCCAGACAGCACCGTGAAGTACGCCAGGCTGGCCGTGCTCGAAAACAGCCAGTGTGTCTATCCCTACGAAATCTTTGTGGAGAAGAGTTTCGAGTGTAAAAGTAACCAGGCGGCACTTGAGCTCCTGCAGCGATGGCGCCCGCAGCGTCCGGAAAACTGGCGGCTGGCTTATGCCATCGCTTCATGGTATTCCCTGCACAGCCAGCACAAAGTAGCAGTGGATACCTTGCGTGCTCTGCTTGCGAGCAATATCAGGCATTGGCGAATTTATTTTTCTTTGGGACAGGGCTTGTGGCTCACCGCCTCTTGGCAGGAAGCAAAGAGGGCTTATGATGAAGGCCTTGCTTATTGTGACCAGGTGAATGACGAGGAGGGGAAGGTGCGGTTGTTATACGGCCGCGCCCAGGCAGAACAGGCATTGGGACAGTGGCAAGCGGCGGTGGCGACTTTGCAGCAGGGCTTGGATTTGACGCGCCGCATCGGCAATCGTTTGCGTGAAGGCTGGCTGCTTTCTTTGCTGGGCGAGATTCAACTCAAGCAGCAGCAATGGTTGCAGGCGCGGCAAACTTTCGAGGCCGTCGTCCAGTGCGCCCGGAACTATGCCCTGGGCGATCTCTTGCTGCATGCCTATTATTACTTGTCGCAATTGGCCGACAATATTGGCAAGAGGAGCGAAGCGCTCCAATATACGTATATGGCCTATCACGTTGCCGATTCTCTGGGCATGAAGACCTACGCCGGATCGCTCATACAACGTGTCGCGCTCATTGAATTGTCCGCCGGCCGCGAAGCGCAAGCGCTCGAGCTCTTGCAAGAAGCCTTGCAATATGCACTGGCCCACGGGCTGGATTGGCAATTGCCTTATCTTCATCAAAATCTGGCCTGCAATTTGGATCTGCTGGGAAAACACCCAGAAGCCTTGTTGCATTGCGAAGCAGCACAGCGTTTGGCGGGAAAAAGAAATAATGCCGAACAATTGTTGAATTTGAAATTGCTGCGCGCCAAAATTTTATTTCCTCTGAAACGCACGCGCGAAGCGCGCGCGCTCTTGGCCGAAGCGGCCGAGTCAGCACGGCATGCCGGGCTGATGGCGGCGTTTACCGAAGCACAAATACTATTTGCACAAAGAGAGATGGGTGCCGGACAATACCGCCAGGCGAAACAAAGATTGGCCGGCACCTTGGCGGCATTGCCTGAAACACCGGCCTATGAAACGAACCTGAGAATGCTCGCGTTGTTTGCTGAGATCGCGTGGCGGACCGGAGAACGGCCGCAGGCACTCAAAGTATATGAAGATGCGCTCAAAATCATCCTTGCGCAAATGCCGGGCTTTGGGTCGGAGCATCTGTCTTCCTTGTCGCGAGTCGAGCGTGAAGTCTTTTTTAGTTTGAGCCGTGCCTATGCCGAGATGGGGCAGATTGCACGCGCCTTGGTCGAGACCGAGCGGGCGCGTGATCTGATCGTCAAGCGCAAACGCTGGCATGCGCAGCAGCTCGCTCATGCCTCAAGGGATAGCACGATAATCCGCAAGCTCGCCAGCCTCGATGCCATGCTGCAAGAAGCACGCTTGCAGAGAGCGGCCACGAATTCGACTTCGCTCCAGCTCGATTGGGCGGCGAAAATTGCAGAAGGGGAGCGCCAGCAACAGGCCGTGCAAGGTGCCGTGAAGCCCTGGCTTGAGACGCTTCCTTTTGACCTCAGCCACTTTCGCCGCAGCCTGAATTCCCGCCAGGAGATCGCGCTCAGCTTTTTTGTGGGAGACTCTTCTACTCTGGTCTTTTTTCTCGCGCCCGACACCCTGCAGTTCGCAGCCATTGCCATTGGACGCCGAAGCTTGGAGCAGGGGTTGCTGCGCATTCATGCAGGCATGAGTACCGGACATGCCGAACCGCTGGCGCGGGGAAAAATGCAGCTCAATACGGCAGCGGCCCATGATCTTTATCGTCTGCTGCTGCAAGACTTTCTCGAGCAGCGGCCTGAAACCGCGCTGGCCATCGTTCCGGATGGCGCTTTGCATGCCCTGCCGTTTGAAATCCTGACGCTCAGTTCAGGACAAGGCCGCGCGCCATTCTTGGTCGAGCGTTTTGCCGTGCGCTACGGCAGCACGCTAACGGATTTGCAACAAGACGGGCAGGATTATTTGCCGGTGAAATCGTTCTTGCTGGCGGCCGCGCCGGCCGCGCCGCCGGCGGAGACAAATGGCTTGATCGCACAGCGCGATGCCGACCGGCGGGCGGGAACCGTGGGCCATTTGGAAGCCGAAATCATTCGCAGTATGGTGCAATGCAAAACGGATCTGGCCGGCGCAAATCTCACGCGTGACTCTTTGTTGCTGGCAATGCAGCAGAGCGATTGGCTGCATATTGCCAGCCACTGCACCTGGCGGCCGGCCGAGCCTCTGTTCGGCGAGATCGATTTGGTCACGCCGCCGGGAAGGAGCGAGCCGCAACGGCTTTTTGCTTTTGAAATTTTTCAAATGGCGCTGCCGGTGCAAATGGCGGTATTGAGCGGATGCGAGACCGTGCGCGGCACGTTCGTGGACAGTGAGGGCTTTGAAGGCTTTGTGCAGGCATTTCGCGCCGCGGGCGCGCCCAGTGTGATCGCCAGCTTGTGGAAGGTCGATGACTTTCCCACTTCAGAATTCTTCAGAGCTTACTATAAAGCTTTGCGCGCCGGGCAATCCACCATGCGCGCGCTGCAAACCGCGAAGCTCGAGATGCTGGCTAACCCCAATTATGATTTCACGCATTGGGCCGCGTTTGCTTATTATGGCCGCGACTGGCGTGTGCAGCTGCCGGCGCCGTGGGGCATAAAGGAAGCGCTGGTGCTGGCGGGAATGATTGTGGTTCTGTTTTTGGCCGGTTGGCAAGTGGCTGTCAGACTAAGAAAACACGAAATCAAATTTCATAATAAATAGTCGTGTTAGGTTTTGCAGTCTTGCCTCTCCCTAGGGCGCTGCTCGGAAAGCGAAGATGTATTTGCCGCAGAATGACTCTCATCCTTGTCAAAAAATCACTGCCCGTTCGCAGCCGCGCCCATGGCCTCCCCGGACCGGCATGCACCGCCGTGATCATTCTTTTGCTGCTGGCAGACTTGGGCCAGGCGAAGCAAGAAGGTCCGGCGAAAGACCTGCAGGTGCCGCGCGACTATTTGGAAGTCCGTTATGCCATGGGCCGGGGCGATTTCGCCGAGGCGCATGCGCGCATTGACAGCCTGCTTCGCAAAGAAGAAATATATCCACCCTTGTACGAAACCGCAGCTTATGTTTTTGTTTATGAAAGGAGATTTGCGGCGGGACATGTGTTTTTTGATTCTTTGCTGGCGGCGAAGCATTGGCAAGGCGACATAGCGGGCGGCCATGCCATTCTGTGGGAATCGCAGCAAAGACCCGATAGCAGCTTGCGATACGCACGGCTGGCCGTGGTTGAAAACAGCCACTGCGTCTATCCCTACGAAATCTTCGTCAATAAAAGCTTTGAGCTCAAGGACAGCGCGGCCGCGTTCGAGCTGCTGCGGCGGCAGTACCAACAGCATCATAGAAATTGGCGGCAGGTTTTTGCCTTGGCGTTGTGCCATTCTAAAAATAACGATTTCAAATTGGCCCGTGATACTCTGCGCGCTCTGCTCGCAAACAACGACCGTCATTGGCGCATATACTATGCTCTTGGATATAACCTTGGAAATCTAGAATCCTGGCAGGAAGCGAAGAATGTACATGAAGATGGCCTCGCCCATTGCCAAGTCGCAAAGGATGAAGAAGGTAGAGCGCGTTTGTTGCATGGCCGTGCTCAGGCTGAACTTAAGCTGGGGAAATGGCAGAAAGCAATTGCAACGCTTGAGCAAGGTTTCGAATCGGCGCATAGGATTGGTAATCGGGTATGGGAAGGCCGGCTGATGTTGCTTCTGGGCCAGATCCAGCTTCAGCAGCACCAATGGTCGAAAGCGGAGCAAACTTTGACGACTGCTGCTCAGCGTGCCAGACAATATCTCGATGGCGAGTTGTTGTTTCACGCCTACGATTATCTTTCAGAATTGGCTCTTGAGAGAGGGAAAAGGAACGATGCGCTGGCTTATGCACATAGGGCTTTTGAGATCGCTGATTCTGTGGGCCTAAAAGATAGCGCAGCCTCCCTTTTGTTTGATCTCGCCCTAATTGAATTTGAGGCAGACCGCAAAATTCAAGCGCTCGAAATTGCGCAGAAAGCCATGACCTATGTGCGTAGTCGAAATTTGGATTCGTATTTCTCTTTCGGCTGTCAGAATCTCGCTTCCTTCTTAACTGCACTAGGAAGGTACTCCGAAGCACTAAACTATTGCGAACAGGCACAGGAGCTCGCACAAAAAAAACCTAATTTCGAGCAGTTGCTGAAGTTGAAGCTTTTGCGTGGTGAAATTGCGATGCGTCTCGGTCAAGCTCACCGAGCGCATGCGTTGTTGTCAGAATCAACTATTGCAGCGAAAAATGCCAACCTGATGACGCCATTTATGCTCGCGCAAATATTGCTCGCGCAAATCGAAATGGGCGCGCAACAGTATGGCCAAGCCAAACATAGATTAGCCCACGCACTGGCAACCATACGAGAGACACCAGCGTATGAAACGAATTTAAGAATTCTCTCATTGCTTGCGGAGATTGCCTGGCAAACCGGGCAACGTGCAGAAGCCATTAAAATATATGAAGACGCTGCAAGAACCACCATGACGCAAACGCACCGCTTCGGCCCCCAGCATCTGTCTTCCTTATCAAGTGTCGAACGCGAAATCTTTTTCGGCCTAAGCCAGGCTTATGTGAAGAATGGTCAGGTCGAGCGGGCTTTGGCTGAAACCGAACGGGCGCGCGATTTGATTGTCAAGCGCAGGCGCTGGCAGGTGCAACAGCTTCGTCACGCGCCAACAGACAGCGCAAAAGCCTGCCAGCTCGCGATGTTGGATTCTCTTCTACAAAAGGCGCGTGTGCAAAAAGCAGTTGCGGATTCGCCGGAATTCCAAATTGGTTTGGCCACAAAAATTGCGACCTGGGAGCGCCAGCATGCAGCTTTGCAAGACAGTGTGCTCGGCATGAATGCCGCGCTTTGGCTGGACGCACCTCCCTTTCCCATTCATGATTTTCGCCGGAATCTACGCGCGCGCCGAGAAATGGTGCTCACCTTCTTTGTGGGTGATTCCTCGACTTTGGTCTTTTTCATCGCGGCGGATACGCTGCGCGCAGCTTCCGTTGCTGTAGGCCGTCATGCGCTGGAGCAACAACTGCTGGATATTCACAAAGGCATGAACACCAAGAATGCCGACGCCATTAGGGAAAGCGTGGCTAAATTTGATACCGTTGCGGCGCGCCGTCTCTATCGCCTGCTGCTGCAAGATTTTCTGGCGGAACGCAAGGAAACCACTTTGTCCCTCGTGCCAGACGGCGTTTTGCATGCTCTGCCTTTTGAAATCTTGCCGCTCACCTCGACAGAGCGGAGCGATGCGTTCTTTTTGATTGAACGCTTTGCAGTGCGCTACGGCAGCACGCTTGCTGATTTGCAACAAGAAGAGCAGGATGATTTGCGGGTACAATCATTCTTGCTGGCAGCCGCACCGGTATTGCAGTCCGAAAACTCCAACGGTTCAAATCCACGCAATGCGCGTTGGCCGAGAGGAACGGTAGGTGAATTGGAAGCCGAAATGATACGCCGTTTGGTGAAGTGCCAGACGGATTTGACCGGCGCTAAGCTCACACGCAAATCCCTGCTGCCCGCTATGCATCAAAGCGACTGGCTGCACATTGCCAGCCATAGTTTTTGGCAGTCGGCCGAGCCCTTGTTCGGCGAAATCCTTTTGTCCACGCCACGCGGTATGAGTGAGCCGGAAAGGCTTTTTGCGTTTGAGATTTTTCAAATGAGCTTGCCGGTGAAAATAGCGGTTTTGAGCGGATGCGAAACTGTGCGCGGCACATTCGTGGAAAGCGAGGGCTTTGAGGGTTTTGTGCAGGCTTTTCGCGCCGCCGGCACGCCGAGCATGATCGCCAGCTTGTGGAAAGTCGATGATTATTCCACAGCGGAGTTTTTCAAAGCCTACTACCAAGCATTGCGCGCTGGACAATCAACCGTGGCTGCCCTGCAAACCGCGAAGCTCGAAATACTGAATCACCCCAATTATGATTTCACCGATTGGGCCGCATTTGCTTATTACGGCCGCGATTGGCGCGTAGAACTGCCCCTGCCGTGGGGTGCAAGAGATTGGATAGCGCTGGCCGCGATTATAGCGATTTTGCTGATGGCGGGTAGTATGCTGTTTGGGCGAAAAAATAGAAAAGCAAAATTGTTACAAGGGTAATGCCATCGTGGCCCGCGTCCTGTCATTCTCAGAAAGAATCTTCCCAAGTACCGGGCACTATCTGCGCAACGGGCCTTTATGCCCTAGCTGAGAGAAGCTTCTCCCAGAATGACAACCGCTGTAAAAACTCGATTCCGCCATTTTCAGCAGCAGAGTCGCTCGACGAAGTGAAGTACTGCGAATGCCCGCAGCGAGTGCGTTAACGGCATCAACCACCGCCGCCCGGAGGAAGAGAATAAGTTGGCGCAAGATTATGAAAAAGAATTCTGAAGGCAAGCAATAATATGAGAAGCAAGTTAGTAAAATACGACTCCGCCGGGATAAACGGCGGAGTCGCATGAAGAAACCAATCACCAATAATGAAGCCGACGAGTTGTGACGGGAATCAACCACCTCCACCACCACCGCTGCCCGGAGGAGGAGGATTGCCGCACGTACCGCATTCTTCATTGATCCTGTCGCTTTGCACAGCAGGTTTCTTCTCGTTGTTCGGCGCGGTGGGCGCGTAAGTTTCACACCCGGCCAGCAGCGCAAACAACAACACCAGCAAGAAAGACATGACTGTTCGCATGTTTGTTATCCTTTCCGGATAAGAGTTGAATTGCCTGACATGCAGAACAGCCGGCCGACTGCAGCTCGGCGCGTCGTGATAGATTGAAATTGCCGAGCTAAATCAGATCGACACTCGTGTGCACTCCTGTTCTTCCCGATTCCGTGAAGGAAGGCGAAGCGCCAAATCTGGGCCCCTGAGTGTCGCCTGTTTCTTCTCTCTGCTCATATAGACGAAAACAGAGGTTGATTTCTCACATATTTTTTTCAAAATTATACAAAAGCCTGCATCTGTGCGCTGCGCGAGTCTCAATGTAAACTGGAGGTGGGAGGAGCTATCGCCAAGCCCGGTAAAAATATCGACCCCGATTGGATCGCCGGCCGCCGGCCATTCATAAAATTCTTTCTGCAAAAAAAATGGGGCCTGGAGGGCCACGATTTGGAGGAAGTGACGCAGGACACGATGGTGGCAGCTTTGCGCAGCTTCCAGAACTACGAAGGCCGCAACGAAGCCGAGCCCAGCACGTTTCTATGCGGCATCGCCACCAAGGTGGCGCAAACGCATTTCCGCAAAAAAGGCCGGCAGCAACGCCGCACCGCACCGCTCACCTATGCGGAGGGCATGGACTCCCTGTTTCGCGACGAGGCCGAGGCCGGGGAGCTTAAATACTATCTGCGCGAAAAACTCAAGCTGCTGCCGAAGAAATATGTCCAGGTTTTGGAATTGGTGTTCTACAAAGGGTATAAGGAAGGAGAGGTAGCGCAGCAACTGAATCTGCCGCCGGACAAGGTGTATAGCCTGAAATCCGATGCCCTGAAGCGGCTGCGCAAGCTCTGTTTAAAAGACCCCGTCCTGAGAAGTCTGTATGGCTGAGCGACAACTGGAGTTGAAACTCTCATGAAGTGCCCATATCGCAACCAGTTTGATAAAATCGTGGCCTATGTTCGTGAAGAACTGCCGCCCGAAGAACAGGAAGCTTTTGAAGCTCATTTTTTAGGCTGTGACGAATGCGCGCATAACGTTCTGTGGGTGCAAAAAACCGCGCTGCTGATGGAGCGGCACGGCCAATATATTTTTGCGCCCGCCTATGCGCCCGACGCCGGCATTCTGGCCAGGTATGCCGATCGTTTCGCGCACGGTTTCGAAAGGCTGTCTTGGAGCTTGGGAAAGTGGCGGCCCGCGTTCAATTATGCCGCGTTGATTTTGATCGTGACCACTGTTGTCTGGCTCTTTCACGAAGCCGAGAAAACGTTGCACGAATCGGGCGACGACGCAAATTTCAAGGCTTTTCTCGCCGGGAAAGGCGGCTCCGCCCCCATTCCACCGGCGTTCGATTGGCCGGATGATTTTCCCGCGATCAGCGATGCGCGTTTGCGGCAACGGCTCAACACGCTCTACCCGCTCTATCGCAAAGCACAGTTTGCCGCCGTCGCGGATTCGCTCGAGCTTTTCGCGAACCACTATCCGCAGGAGCCTCAAATCCAAATGCTGTGGGGAATCGTCCTGCTGCAAAATCGCAAGTTTGAAAAAGCGGTGCAGCGATTGTCCCCCTTGGCCAAGGAGGAGGCGCCCGCCGAAGTCTTTTGGTTTCTGGCACACGCTCATCTGCAGCAGCGGCACCTCGAAGAGGCCAGAGGCGCCTTGTTAGAACTCCTCCACCGCCCGCCGCACGATTTCTACCATCAATCCGCCCGAAAATTATTGGATAGTCTGCAGCAGTGACGCCGGATTTATTGACTTTTTGCAAAAGCCCCCACGAACAAAAACACCCACGTGGAATCTTTGTCGCTTTGGGAGGAGTGTGTTTTCGATCAACGTGCGGCCTCGTTCATGTCGTTCCTGCAAAGCTCAAGTTTTACGCAGTCGGGGTTTAACGCCGGTATTTCTTTGAGAGAATTCTTCGCCCAACCGGGCAAACATTCTTCCGATCGCGCGCTGAGGGGCGGTAGCAAAAATCATCACTAGGTAAGGCGGGGCTTCCGCAAGAAAAGTCCGCACGGCCCGGCTAAAATTTGTCCGGGCACACGTCCGTTCTGATCCTTGGGGCTTCGCGCGCGCCCTGCTCTGCTCATTCATGTTTCTTACCATGATTCTACCTAAAGCTCACGCCACCGCCACCGCACCGGCAGTTGCCTTGTTGCCGAAAAAATCTCCCAGAGCACTGTTCGTGATTCTGGCTCTGGCTCTCGCTATTCGTGTGTGGGGAACCTGGTTCGGCCATCCTTACGTGTTGCATCCCGACGAGCAATTCATCGCGCAAAAAGCCTTGGACATGCTCAAAAGCCCGGCGTACGATTTGAATCCTCATTTTTTTGAGTATCCTTCGCTCTGCATATACCTCACGGCGTTTCTTTATTTGATGACAGGAATGGCGCTGCACGCGTGCGGCAGCATCGGAAGTCTGTCGCAATTTTATGATTACGCTGTACAAAACATTTTTTATTTTCACTTGCTCGGCCGCCTGCTGGCGGCGACGCTCGGTGCCGCCACCGTGTATTTCACTTATCTTTCCGCGCGGCGATGTTGGAACGCAACGGTCGCGCTGGTCGCCGCCTGGTTTTTGACTTTCGCTTACGTGCATTTCACGGACTCGCATTTTCTCGCCACGGATGTGCCCTCCGCTTTTTTCGCCGTCTGGGCTTATTATCTCTGTGTGCGCGCTTATCAAACCCGAAAGCCCGGCGGCCTTCACTGGGCGGCCTTCGTGGCCGGCTTGGCGGCGTCGGCGAAATATCCCGTGGGCCTGATTCTGTTGACGGTGCTCGCCGCCCATGTCCTGCGGCAGCGCGCGGCCGGTGCCTCCTGGCGCCGTGCGATTTTTTCTCGTGCGATTCCTATCCTCTCCCTGTGCGCGGCCGCGGGCTTTTTGGTGGGAACACCGTATGCCTTGCTCGATTTCAAAAGCTTCGCCAGCGGCTTGCTGTCCCAGATCTTTCATTCCAAATCCGGCCATCTCGGCGTGCCAGAATCCGGTTTCTGGGGCTATTTCACCGCGGTCACGCCGAGCGGCGGGCTGGGATTGATGTTGGTGAGCGCAGTTTTTGCCGGCATGCTGTACTCGCTGTGGAAACACCGCACCCGAGACCTCCTGCTCCTCTGTTTCCCGTTCTTTTTTTATTTGTTGATGGGTAATGCCACACTCAAAGTTGACCGCTATCTCATTCCGGTACTGCCGTTTTGGTGCATTTATGCCGGCATTTTTATCACGCGCGCATCGGAAATGATCACGCGCTTTAGATGGCCCACAGCATGGGCTGCGACCGCGCTGGCATTGCTCTTCTCTGCGCCGTCGATTTATTACGCCGGCCAGTGGTGCTGGATCGCAATGCAGGAAGACACGCGCGTACAGGCGGCGGATTGGATCAAAGCCCACATTCCCCGGGAAACGAACGTCGCCATGCGCGCGGGCTCGTGGATGCTGCCGCCGGTACCGCCGGGCCAACTCAGCATCTCACAAATGGAACTCATCACGGAGGAATCCAGCAGGAAAAAGCTGTCCATGAAACTGGCGCTGCTGCAAAATCCTCTGAGTGCCTGGATTCTGCGCCACGGGTTCGACTATCAGCTCGACTTCGCCGCGCTGGATTCGATGCGCGCTGTTTTGCAGAACTTGCCTGACTTTTCCACATGGCGCGCCCGCCCGCTGGCATATTACCGCGAGCGCGGGGTGCACTTTGTGATCAGCTCCAGTTTGTTGAAGAGAAGGTTCTTCGACGCCGCCACGTGCGCCAAGTATCCAGAAATGGCCAAATCGTGGCAGGAGTTTTACAGCGAGCTAGAAGAGCAGGGCCGGCTAGTGCAGGAATTCGTGCCGCCCGCGGCGCACCAGCATCCCTGGGGCATGGGCTTCCTAGAGCGCCCGACTATTAGCATTTACGATATTCGGGATCCCTCCGTGGTGCAAGCAGGGGGAACGCAATAGGCGCTTCGCCTTTCAATCTAAGCGTGAAATCTTTGCTTTTTCAGTAAGCCTTGTTTCGATTGCTTTAGAATGGATCAACCATGTCGCCATCGGTTTCGCTCATCTATTCCAATGAACGCCTCTATCGCGCGCTCATGCGCGTGTTATACGGCCGCCACTTTGCAGCACGTTATCGTGCCCTTGCCAGCGAGATTCCGGAAGGATCTTCCGTGGTGGATCTGTGCGCGGGGGATTGCTATCTTTATCGCCAGCATTTGTGCGCGAAATCCGTGAAGTATCTCGGTCTGGACTTGTCGCCAGCGTTCGTGCGTGCGGCGCAAAAACACGGGGTGAATGCGCGCGTTTTCAATGTCTGGCAGGATGAAATTCCGCGCGCGGACATCGTGCTGATGCAGGCCAGCCTTTATCAGTTCCTGCCGCGTGCCGAAGAGATTGTGGCCAAAATGCTCGCCGCCGCGCGCCGTAAAGTGATCATCGCCGAGCCCGTGCGCAACCTTTCCGATTCGCGCCTGGCCTGGCTCGCCAAGCTCAGCCAGATATTGACGCATCCAACAAAAGAAGATTCCTCCTATTCCGGCGAGCGCTTCCGCGAAGAATCGCTGGCACAAGTATTCAAAACTTTTCCCGCATTTCAAAAATTTTTTTTTATTCCGGGAGGAAGAGAGATGGTGGGGATTTTTCGAGGAAACAACGGCACTTAAATCGGTGCCGGCTTCGTATTGAAGTACAGCTTGTTTGTTTGAAATTTATTGCTATTTTAGCAATGGGGCTTTTTAATAAAATACGGACTCAATACAGAGCATAGACAAATGGCTATCGATGTTGGTATTTTGACTCGCCCTCTGCCGCGACAAACGCCGCCGCCAGAACTGATCACTTTCGACGAGTTTTGCACGATCATTCGTGAGGATCAAAAAGCCGATCTTATCAATGGGGTTATTTATATGGCTGCTCCACCCACCTTTGAGCACGAAGATTTGTTTGGGTTCCTGCTAATGCTTTTGCGCGGTTACGTTCGAGAGAAAAAAATCGGGCACGTGTTGGGTTCGCGCGCCGCCATGAAATTATCCGAAATCGACGCACCCGAGCCGGATATTATGTTTATCAGCAACGCCAAACTGCCGCAAAGCAAAGGCAAAGCCTTGGAGGGTCCCGCCGATCTTGTCATCGAGCTCGTCTCGCCTGGTAGCCGGCGTTTGGATTTGATGGAGAAAAAAGAGCTGTACGCCAAGTTCGGCGTGCGTGAATACTGGGTCATTGATGCCTTTCGGCAAACCGCAAGCTTCTGGAAGAACAGTGGTGGTAGTTGGAAAGACATTCCTCTCGACCATATGGGCGTGGTTCGTTCCACGGTTATTCCTGGCTTCTGGCTGCGTGTGGATTGGCTATTTGCGCAGGAGTTTCCCGGTGAAAGAGAGATTATTGCGCTGATACTCGCCGGAGATCCCGCCGATTTATACAAGGCGAGTTGACCTTTGCAGTGATGTTTTGATTCCTTATACCGATTTGTGCTTTCTCGCGCTCCATGTCACCGCGCAAGGTGGCTATCGTTCCGCGATTGACGCTGCCTGACTTGACTTGAGAAATCACCTTTTCGGTCTCATCCTTTCAAGATTAGGCTAATGCTTTGATAGGCTATATCAATTTCAATCCAGTTGCGTTTTAGTCTCTCAGCAACTGCAACGGTCGTGCCACAGCCGCAATAAGCATCTAAGACAAAATCGCCGTCATTGCTGCTGGATTTGATAATACGTTCCAGCAAAGCTTCGGGCTTTTGAGTTTGATATCCAAGACGCTCTCTATCTTCTCGATTCAGGGTTTCAATATCTATCCAGTAATCCTCGGCGATCTTTCCTTCGTCTAAATAGTAGCGATAAACCTTACCGCTTTTCCGATCAGTCCTTTCGCAGAACGTCCAAATTGTCGCCATAAAGCAGTTTATTTCGCATACGTCAACGCCCCGCTGCGCGCTTCCTTCAAACCCACTGCTTGAAACAGGTATATCATTGATTATCCACCCACTCTTTGGCCTTATTCCCGCTCACCGCTGATAAGCCCGCAGCACCTTCCGCACTGCCGTAATCACGTCATTCACGTCCTGGTCCGTCAACGCTGCCGACAGCGGCAATGAAATCGTGCGCTCGGAAACCCAGCGCGCATTGGGGAAATCGTCGCGCTGGAAGCCAAAGGTGCGGCGATAGTAATCGTGCAGGTGCAGCGAGATGAAGTGAATGCCCGTGCCAATGTTCTCTTTGATCAGTGCTTGCATCACCGTGTCGCGGTCCACCTGCAAACGGGACAAATCGATCATGGGCGTGTACAAATGCCGCGCATGCAGCGTGTCTTTTTCGGCGGGAGGCGGCGTGTACAGCGGTAGATCTCGAAAAGCCTCGTCGTATGCCTTCCACACTTGTTCGCGGATTTTGAGATACTCGTGCACGTGCGCCAATTGGTGTATCCCCAGTGCGGCCTGCAAATCCATCATATTGTACTTGTAACCGGGATATACGATTTGATAATGCTTGAAGCCATCACTGGAGTAGCGCTTCCACGCGTCTTTGCTCATGCCGTGCAAGCCATAAATCTGAATCTTCTCCGCCCATTCCGCGTTGTTCGTGGTCACCATCCCGCCTTCGCCGGTGATGATGTTTTTCGTGACGTAGAAACTGAATGCCGTGAGATCCGCGATGTTCCCAACCTTTGTGCCGTGATAGGCCGTTTCGATCGCATGCGCGGCATCGTCGATCACGGTGAGATGGTGTTTGCGTGCGATCGCCATGATCGTGTCCATGTCGCATGCGCGGCCGGCGAAATGCACGGGGAGGATCGCCTTCGTTTTTCTGGTGATCCGAGCTTCAATTTCTTCCGCTTTGATCAAGCAGGTGTGCGGATCGACATCGACGAATACGGGTTTGGCCCCGCAATGAATGACGGTATTGGCGGAAGCGGCAAAAGTGAGCGGCGAAGTGATCACTTCGTCCCCGGGCTGGATGCCGGCCACCAGCATCGCCAGGTGCAAGCCCGCGGTGCACGAGTTTAGCGGCACGGCATGCTGGCAACCGATGTAATCGCGAAACTGCGCGGCAAACTTGGCCACGCGCGGGCCGGTGGAAATCCAGCCGGATTTCAGACAGGCGACGACTTCGTCGATTTCTGCTGCTTCGAGGCGGGGTTTGCCGAAGACCAGGAATTCGGGGCGGACGGGCTGGCCTCCGGCAAGGGCGAGGGTTTTCTCCAAAGGATGCGTCTCCAAAAGTTCTGTCTTGCGGCAAAGAATTTGTCGCGTGCCATGATCGTCCACCATAAGTCCATGAGCTCGAGCGTGGAGCGGAGGATAAACAGCAGATTGAACGCGGAGGAGCGGCCGTAGGTGCGCTGGTAATGGCTCACCGGATGCTGTACCACCTGATAGCCCAGTTGGCGCGCCTTGGCGAACAGCTCGGCGCAAATGAAACCGCCGTTGGAGGTCAGCTCCATATTTTGCAGCACCTCGTGGCGGATCAATTTGAACGCCGCATCCACGTCGCGCACGTGGATGCGGAAGAACAGACGCACGACATAGTTGTAAATCTTCGCGCTCACCACGCGGTCCCAAGGGTCCGCACGCTTGGACTTGATGCCGCTGACGATGGCGACGTCGTCGCGCAACAGCGGCAGCAGCAATTTCAATTCTTCCGGATCGTACTGCATGTCGCCGTCGGTGTAAAAAATCAAATCGTAGCGCGCCGTTTTGAAGCCGGTTTTGAGCGCGGCGCCATAGCCTTGATTGTACCGGTGATGCTTGACCACGATGTTTTCATACTTCCGCGCGCAAGCGTCGGCCACTTCGCCGGTGTTGTCGAAGCTGCCGTCGTTGACGATGATCACTTCCCACTGGTTCGCGACTTCGCGCAGCACCGCGCTCGCGGCGAGGGCGAGTTTTTCCACCGTGCCGGCGTCGTCGAACGCGGGAAAGAAAAAGGAAATGTCCGGCTTCGCGGCGGCAAAGCCCGGTTGGGCGGCAGCCTCGTGCCGGGGCTGGTGCATTCCGTTGCGATTTTCCTGCCGTCCCTGGTGATTGGGCTTGCTCATGGCAGGTTCCTTTTGTTGGCTCTTCGCTCGGAGTAGAAAGCGATACCGTAGGAAGAATCTCCTCCTAACATGCTTTTGGAGAGGAGACCCTTGCATGTGCCGGACTGGCATCGAATGCGACATTCTCATGCGCCGGAGCAAAACTGCCTGGCGCTTCTCTCCTGGTTCAATTACTTTCATTCCATAGCGACTGCGTAATATTGGCAGGTGCGCAGGCTATTTTTGCACGCCAAAAGGAAGCATCAAAGATTAGGTGCGAGAAAAGTACGCCGCTGTATAAAATTGATAGTCTTTTCTTACAATTCCCGGGAAGCTTTTCTCGTGATCTGTGACAGCGCTGCTAGGTATTTTGAATTCAGCGAAAGAAAGGGTGGGCACGAATGATGCAGTCGTAAGCTACGAATAGTCGCGCAGACCTCCTGGCTACAGTTGCGACGATTGGACTACACTTTTCAACTTCTTGTCTGTCGCTGTAACGAGGCTTGCTGTGAAACGTGCTAATCGAAATTAAGAGCAAGAAGCGCGCCAAGTAGAAGGGTTTTGCCGGTAAAATTGAAGAGGAGGGTCTGCGAGAAATATGCAAACAGCAGTTTTCATTGCAATTATTTATCGAAAATACTGCTGACTCTTAACCACAAAACTATCTCTTGCCGATGCGTTTCATGAGCGTGAACTGTTGGGATATGATTCCACGTCTCACTTCAATCACATCTTTTCAGTAGATTCAGCACTCGCATTTAGGGGTAGTACCGGAGCCAAGCTTCTTTCAATCTATCGAGTATTGTTTCCATGAGAAAATAGAATAACTCTGAGGCAACGGCGGTTTTCAAAACCCTTGCTGCCCGACCCTCTACCCACTCCACTTTCTCCTTTCTCTCTTCCCCTTTCTCGCGACACACATCACTCGTCTCACCTCTATCCTCCTTCAACCGTCTGCTTCCCCCAACATTTTCAAACCTCCTGTTTGCGGCTGAAACAATGTCCGCAATGAAACGCGCGGGCTGTAATTACAAGTGAAAATACCAGCCCGAATGCGGAAATCTGCCAGCAAGATTTTACGATTTGGCATTTATTTCAATGGCATAGCGATTGCGTCAATGTTGTGGCGTCTTTTCATTTGAGAAAAACCGCTCAGGGAGCCGCCGCCGTTTGTGGGCGGCTTTTCTGAAGCATTGATTCCGGCTTGAAACAGCGACTGGCAAGTCGTCGGGGCGGCATGAACCGAGATGACAGGGCATGAGTTCACTTTCGCAAGCGAATCACACCATGGAGCACAGCACCGTGAAAGCAAGAGGGCACGCAGCGTGCGGGACGAGCATGATTGGCAAAATTTTTCAGGCAGGAAAAAAGCTGAGCCGGCGCGCGACCGGGCTGATGATCTTGTGGGCTGGCCTTTTTATACAGAGTGAAGCCCAAGCGCAATTGCGCATCATGCCTTTAGGCGATTCCATTACCGAAGGCGCGAAATCATCCGACAACGCCGGCTATCGCTCCTGGCTGACGGATCTCTATTTTCCAGGTCAACCGGGCAATCCCAGCGATAATCTCCAGTGCGATTTCGTGGGCAGCTTGAGCACCGGTCCCGACTCCATGGTTGACAAACAACATGAAGGCTGGCCCGGCCAAAATGCCGCATTCATTCGCGATAACGTGCGCCGCTTTTTGGAAAGCAACCCGCCCCAAGTCGTGTTTTTGATGATCGGCACCAATGACATCACCGACGGCGTACTGCCGGGAACCATTCGTAACACCATTGGCGCCATTCTTGACAACATCTACAACTACAATAGCCAGATTGAGATTTATCTGGGCGAGGTGTCTTCCCGCACCGACAACAAACAGCCGCAAGTCGTGGAATTGAACAACGCGCTCATCGGCCTGGTATCGGGGAAAAAAACGAACGGCTATGATGTCACCTTGGTGGACATGGATTTGTCGGCGGACAAAGTTGATCCGGACGACAAAATTCATCCCACCGATCGCGGGTATCAGGAAATCGCCTTGTCTTGGTTCAGCGCGCTCGAAGCGCGGCACTCGCCTTCACCGGTAAAATTCACCGATGACTTTCAACGTGCCAGCCTGGGAACAACCACCTGGGCTGCCCACGCTGCCATCATGATTCAAGCTAATCAGATGGTGAATACTTCTGCGGAAGACAGTTTCGATTTCATGGCTGTCGCCAAGACTCTCATCAATCCGCGCGTGATCAGTTTCGAATATGGTTCGAATTCCGATGCCATCGGTCGAGCTTTCACCGGGCTGGCGGTCATGCTGGACAAGGACCTGCCGGATGCGAGCGGGTATCTGATCTTTTTCAAGTCCGATCAAAATCCCGGATTACTCCGGCTTTATGAAGTTACCAATGGCACGACCGGAAGCAACCTGATCGACCAAACCGAATCGCTCGCGCCCCCGCCGGAGCCGGGAGATCAATTCCAGGTCGAGATCACGCGCGATGAGCAAGGTCACAAATTTACCGTGACGGTCAATACCAACAACGGCATTTATTCCAGCACGCTGCGCGATCCCAATCGTGTGCAAGGCCGCGGCGCGAAGTTGTATAGCGGCGTCATGATCAACGGCGCTACCAACAACGGCGTTGATCAATTTGTGGCCACGACTGAAAGCGACCTGGTTTCGCCCGGGGATATCACCAATGTGCAGCTCAAAGCCTCATCTTCGTCTGCTCTTACCATCACGTTTACGGCTCCTGGCGACGACGGCAACATCGGCGCTGCCAGCTCATACGACGTGCGTTATTCGCAAGCGCCGATCACGGCCAATAATTTCGGCGCGGCGCCACGTGCGGCCGGCATCAAAACACCCAGCTCCGCGGGCAGTGAAGAAACAATTACCATTACCGGGTTGGAAGGCAATACGGAATACTATGTCGCGGTCAAGGCGATGGATGAAGTGGGTAATGCCTCCAAAATCGCCGGCGGCGCGACGCCGTTCAAAACCGCCGCGCTCGCGGTGAAGACGGACAAATTCGAACGCACTTCTACCGCCGGCTTGGGCAAGGATTGGGTCACGGGACCGAGCATACGCGCGGCCGCGGGCACGGCGCAGAACCCGGGCACCAGCACGCAATTCGCCGTGCTCAAAACGCGACAGAATGTGCAGGAAATTTCGATGAAATTGGGCCCGGAAGTCACCATTCCCGGCGGCCGCGATCTCGGAATTCTGGTGATGGCAGATACCTCCGCAACACCGACGGGTTATTTGATTCGGCGATTGTCGCCCGAAGGTGGATTTGACAAAATCGGGCTTTTCCTGGTTCAGAATGGCGTCATCACGAATCAGATTGAAAACAGAAACTCGGTATCCCAAATCGCGCCTCAAGCGGGTGCGGTGATCTCTGTGGAATACAGCCCCGGCCTCGCAGCAGATACGTACGTCCTGACGGTTTATATAAATGGAGAGATAGATCGCATATTTGAAGATGTTCCCAAACTCGAAAACGGCAAATTCGCCGGATTCATGCTCGAGGGCCTGGTCAATCCCACCGAAAATGCAATAGAAGAATTCACCGTTGCCGTGCCCATCAAAGAAGCCAGCAATCTCAGCAAAATCTCCGGCGACAATCAAATCGGCTCGGTGGAACAGCGGCTGGAAAACGAGCTGGTGGTGAAACTGATCGACGCCGACAACAATCCGGTGACGGGCAAACCGGTTATCTACACCGTCACCAAAGGGACTGCCACCGTGGAAACGCCGCGGGCGAGCGACGGCGGCATTCGCGTGGAAGCGGAATCTGGTGTAATCACCGGCCCGATAGAAACGCGCCCCGATAATGAGGCCTCGCGCGGGAGTTACGTCTCTTATCCCAACTCGGCCTCATTGGATGCCAATGTCAAGCTGACCTTCAACATCACCACGGCCGGGAGTTATCGTATTTGGACGCGCAGCCGGCGCGAGGAAACGCCATACGGCGTATGGAGCGTGCGCGTGGATAACGGCGCTTTGTTTACCTACGAAGTATTTCAACGTGGGATCAGCCAGGTGTGGGACTGGGACTTGCTGACGGAGTCCAACGGCACATCTTTTACCACCAAAGTTTTCAATTTCACCCCCGGCCAGCATAGCATCGAGTTTCATGCGCAGCGCAAAGAAACGCATCTTGATAAGATTATCGTCACTGCGAATACCAATTTCGTTCCCAGCGGCTTGGAAGACCCCGGTTTCACCACCGATGCCGATGGTTTCGCACGCGCGCAAGTCTTGGTCGGGAGCCAGGCGGGCGAAATCAACATCTCCGCGAAATATGGCACTCTTCCGGCCGCGGTTTTCAAGGCAACAGCCAGCGGCGGTGCGGCACAGAGCATGGCCAAAACCAGCGGCGATGCGCAAACCGGCACGTTTGGTTCCACATTATCTCAACCCTTCACCGTCACCGTACAAGACGCCGGAGGCAACACGGTGGCGAATCACAAAGTGAGTTGGGTGATCACCGGCGGCGACGGCAAATTGAGCAACTACGTCAGCGCGACCGACCTCAACGGCAAAGCCACCACGATTTTAACGCTGGGTGTGTTGCAGACTAACAACCGTGTGGAAGCCCGCAGCGTGAAACAGGACGGCGCCACCAGCTTGGGCACGATTGTTTTCACGGCCACGGCGAGCGGCGGACAGCCAGCCAAGATGGCGCGCACTAGCGGCGACGGCCAGACGGCAAGAATCAGAACCGCGCTGCCGGCCAATGTTGAAGCGCGGGTGACGGATACTGGCGGCACCACGGGCGTGCCGAATGTGCCCTTGAAGCTCACCTCGCAACGCGGCGGCGGCTCGCTCGCTGCCAATGTTAGTTTGCTCAATCCCAGTTTTGAAGCGAACAACGGCGCGCTTCCGGCAAGTTGGACTGGCGAGAACAGCCCGGCAAATAATGAAGTGAGCTTGAGCACCACCGACCCCAAAGCCGGTGCGCTCAGCTTGCAAGTCAATGCGAGCCGTGCCGCGGAAGTAGGCATCAGCCAATCTGCCGCCTATGCCGCGAATACGAATTACATTTTGACATTTTGGGCCAAGGTGACCACGGGCTCGGCGCGCGTGCGCTGGCTGTTGGACAATGGCGCGGGCGGCAGAACTCTCGACCTTCACCAATCCGGCTCGGGCAATACCTGGACGAAGTATCGTTTGATCGAAAATAATGCGCAGGCCGGCAACCGGTCGCTCAGCTTTGTCACAGACGGCAAAGCGAGTAATTTCTTCATCGACGACGTACAAATCGTTCCGGCCACCAACAGCACCGGCCGGCTGGCAACTTCCTGGACTCTGGGTGACACGGCGGGCACGCAACGGATTGCGATTTCCGGCATCTCAGGCGGTGCCATTTTGACCGGCTCACCGTTGGTATTCACGGCGACTGCCGAGGCCGGAGCCAAAGCGCAACTGCAGGCAGAGAGCGGAAACAATCAAGTCGGCTCGGCGGGCCAGCCCTTGCCCCTGCCCTTTGTTGCGAAAGTAGCAGACATGACCGGCGTGAACGGCGTGGCCAACGTCGATGTGACTTTTAGAGTGACTTCAATTGGCACCGCCGCAGGCAAGCTCGAAGGCAACGTCAGCACGAAAACCGTGAAGACGGATATACAAGGGCTGGCAAGCGTCACTTACACGATCGGTTCTGGGAATAACACACCCAATACGGTCGAGGCCGCGGCTACTGGTTTGAATCCGGACAAAGTGACCTTCACGGCTACAGCGACGGTGCCGGGCAGTTTCGCCATTTTCGGGAATTCCGGGCAACGTGCCACCGCCGGCCGGCCGATCAACCCGCCGCTGGCGGTTATTGTCAAAACTTCGGATAACAAACCGATTGCCGGTTATCCGGTAAAATTCGAAGTCGTGCAGGGCAATGGCACGATTAACAACAAACTGGCGGAAACGATTTTCACCGAGGTCGATGGCATTGCACGCGCCACGCTGGTGTGCGGCACGGCGGCGAATGCGGTGAATCAAGTGCGCGCCTCGGCCACGTCCAATGGCGCTAACATCAATGGCTCGCCCAAGACCTTCAGCATTCGCACTTACGGGTTGAGGAATTTGAGATACGAATCGGGCGACAATCAGCAAGGCGGCGTGGTGGGGAGCTTTTTGGCGCAACCGTTCGTCATGTCGGTGGTGGATTCGAACAACACCAAAGTGCCCGGCCAGAAAGTGAAGTTCGAAGTCACGGCCGGAGGCGGCAGCTTCGAAGGCGGCGGCGCTTCAAAAGAGGTGACCACGGATACTTCGGGTCGTGCGCCGATTAGATACTTACTGGGCACACAACCGATTGAAAATCGCGTCACCGCGACGATTACGCCCGCGTTGCCCGGCTCGCCCCGCGTGTTCAGAGCAGTGGCGCAAGCGGCGGCGCCGGACTCGCTCATCAAAGTGAGCGGCGATAGCAGCAGAGGCGTGGTTGGCAATCTCATGCCCGTGCCGTTCGTGGCCAAAGCCGGCGATCGTTACGGTAATGGCGTGGCCGGCATCGACGTCATATTCCGCGTCGTCTCAGGCGGCGGGTCCATTGGCGGCCAGCAGCGGGATACGGTGACCACTCAAGCGGACGGCAAAGCACAAATCACCTTGACGCTCGGGACGAGTACCACGGGCGGCCAGTTCAACAATGTGGTGGAAGCGCGCGCCTCCAACGGCTCGATTTCTCTGCGCAATTCTCCCATGAGGTTCTATGCCACCGCCACGGCCAGCCGCGCGCGTGCGATGCTCGCGACCACCGGCAATCGCCAAACCGGGCGAGCCGGTTCGCCGTTGGCACAGAATTTCAGCGTGCGCGTGAACGACGATAAAGGCAACCCGGTGCCGGAGCACGCGGTGGCTTTCCGCGTCACCCGCGGCGGCGGCAAGTTCGCCAATGGCCGCAGCGATTCGACCGTGTTTACGAACGCCACGGGCGTGGCCGCGCTCAAGCTCACGTTAGGTGGAACGGTGCTGCCCGACAGCCAGATCGTTACCGCCACCTCCACCGACGGCGTCGGGCCGTTGACAAATTCACCTTTGCGCTTTGTGGCTTTTGCCAGGGCGGGATTGCCGAGTCAGGCGACCTCGAGAGTGATCACCTCCACCGGCACGGCACTGGCGGACGGCACCACGGAAGTGGGGGTGACGGTGGAGGTGCAAGACAGTTTTGGCAATCCCGTTTCGGGGGAAACCGTCATCATCGAAGTCACCAATCAACCGAACGACATCACGCAGCCGGTGCAGCAGACCAATGCCCAAGGCCGCGCCACGGGCAAGTTTACTTCGACCAAATCCGGGACGAAAACGGTGACCGCGTATATTCCCGGCGGCATTAGAATTACCAATGGCGCGACGGTGCAGTTTACACCTCTGAATGCCGCTCGCATCTCGCCGCAAGGCGGAAACGGTCAAACCGGCAACCTCAACACCGCGGTGGATGTGCCTTTGAGTGTACGAGTTGCCGACCGCTACGGCAACGGCGTGCTCAACCACCCGGTCACGTTCCGCTTGTACAGCGGTGCGGGCAAGATGAGCAACGGCGCGAGCAATGAAACTGTGCTGTCGGACGGTAACGGCGTGGCCCGTGTTTTTTTCATCTTCGGCAACACGCAAGGCGAAAGCCAGATTCGCGCCGAAGCGCAGGGTTTGAACGGCTCACCGGTTGGATTTTTTGTGAATGCCGTTGATCTGCCCGCGAGAAATCTGATTTATGTTTCCGGTAACGAGCAAAGCGGCATCGCCGGCGAGACTCTGGCCGCACCGATCGTCGTGAAAGTGGCCGACGCCAACGGCAAAGCGGTTTTCAGCAGACCGGTCAATTTTCAAGTGACGTTCGGCAACGGCGCGTTGAGCGCGAGCACGGTACTAACCAATGAATTCGGCGAGGCCGAGGCGACCTGGACACTCGGGCTGCAGGCCGGTCTCAATGCCGTGCGCGCGAGTGCCGAGGGTTTGACCGGCTCGCCGTTCGACTTCAGCGCGCAAGCCATCGGCGGGCGCGCCTGTTGCGTCGCGAATGCAGTGCCTGGTGACATCGTAAAGGGTCCGGTCGGCGGCCAATCCGGCCCGATTCAAGTACGCGTCGTCGATGCGCTGGGTAACGGCGTCGACGGCTACACCGTTGATTTCGAGCTGGCGCAGGGCACAGGGGTGCTCACACAAACGCGCGTGCAAACCGCAAGCGGCGGTTTTGCCAGCACCCGGCTGAATTTTGACAATGTCAGCGGCTATCGCAAGGTGCGCGCCGTGGCCGGGAGCCTATCCGGCTCGCCCATGACCATCATGGTGTATGCGCAACCGGCGGCCGCGGTGAGTATGAATGCGGTGCCGCGCACGAACAATCAAGGCGGCACCATCGGCAAGCCGCTCAATTTCCCGCTGCAGGTGAAGTTGCTCGATCCGTTCGGCAACCCGGCCGTGGGCGAGGCGGTGAATTTCGTCATCACCAGTGGCGGCGGCGCTCTGAACGGGGCTGGTGCGGCGGTGACGGCCACCAGCGACAGCAGTGGTATTGCCGAGGCCAGCTTGACGCTCGGCAACAGCCCCGGCACCAATCGCGTGAACGCGGTCAAGGCCGGCGGCAACTTGATTCCCGCCCTCACGTTCACCGCCACAGGGTTCACCAACAATTTTCCGATTTTTGTCGATGTGCCGGATCTGCGCGCGATCGAAGAAGATCGCGTGGAGTTCACCGTCACCGCGAGCGATGTCGACGGCGACGGCATGTCTTTCGGCGCGCGCAACCTGCCGCCCGGCGCTGCGTTCGATTCCCTCGCCACACGCACCTTTTCCTGGAAAACGAATTACAACAGCGCGGGGATGTATGAGCCGGAAATTCTCGTGCGCGACGGCAAGGGGGGCATCGATATCGAAGTCGTGCGCATTACCATTGGCAATAGAAATCGTCCGCCGATCATTCTGAGCCGTAGTCCGGTGGGGAACGCTGATCCGGTGCGGGCGGATACCACTCTCATTCCCGGTACCGACGGCGTGGCGCGTTTCACCATGCGTGTGAATGCGCGGGATGAAGATCCCGAAGACCGGTTGAGTTACCGCTGGCTGCAAAACGGCCAGATTGTGGGCACGAACAGCAATAGCTTCAACTTCGTCGGCGTACTCGGTTTGACTTACGTGCAGTGTTTTGTATCCGACGGCGTGGATGAAGTGATGACGGATTGGGCCATGAAAGTGCCGGTGGCCTTAAGCAGCTTTTCCGCCAGTGCGAGTGCCAAGGCCGTGACTCTGCATTGGGTCACGAACGCGGAGTTCAACAATATCGGCTTTCACGTGCATCGCAGCCTCAGCGCCGGCGGGCCGTACACACGCCTTACCACGCAGCTCATTCCCCCGCGCCTCGACGGCGATTACACCTTCGTCGATCAGACCGTCGAAGCAGGCGCGCGTTACTACTACAAGCTCGAAGACATTGATGCCAGCGGCAGATCGACGTTGCACGGTCCGGTGCAAGCGCTGCTGGCGCTGCCGGAAAATTACGAGCTCAGCCAGAATTATCCTAACCCGTTCAACCCCACCACCAACATTCAATTTCAAATGCCCAAGCCGGGCATGGTGCGGCTGTTCGTCTACAACAGCCTCGGCCAGGTGGTGGCACGGCTGGCGAATGGCATGCGCGAAGCAGGGTATCACACGGTCTTGTGGAACGGCCGCGATCTGCACGGTAATCCCGTGCCCTCGGGGGTGTACCATTATCGGCTGGAAGCGGAGGGCTATGTCATGACGAAGAAAATGGTGCTGGCAAAATAAAGCCGAAGGCGCAATGCTTGATTCAAAAAAACCACACGTCAAACATTGCGCCTCGAGCTTTACAATCAAAACTCTCACATACTCGTCCAGGTGTGCTCAGGCACGCTTCATGGGCGAGTAACGGAAAAGCTGTCGTGCCATCTTTACGGCTTTTGCGGCCGCACAAATTTGCCAATCACCAATCCGCCCAGGAACCAGCCAATGAGGGAATCAAGCAAATCCGACAGCACGAAGCCCGCAGAAAAGCCATACCAATTCCAAAACGGCAGAATGGTGCTGATGGTGCCTGCCAGCGCGGCGATTGCCACGAAAGCAGCGCTGGTGAGATAACTCAAACCGGTGGTGCGCGTCAGCAGCCAGGTGAGGAGCAGGCCGGCGAAGATTTCAATCAACAGTTGCTTGATCATGGGAGCGGCCATGGAAGGCATGCCTTCACCCCGGAGGGACACAAACACGAACGGGCCGGTTTTCATTTTTTCCATGGCCGCAGCTTCCGCCGCGGCGTCCGCGCCCGGTTTCATGCCCGGTAGCATGTAAACCCCGGAACCGGAGACGTTGTCCAGCAACACCCGCTCAACCGCGGCCTCGTCTTTGAACGCCTGCATGCTCGATTCGCCCACGCCCAGCAGCATGTGCGAGACCGCGCCCCAAAAAAACACCACCACGCCGGCCAGCACGGCGCCGAGAATCGCTTTTTGATTCATGTGACTTCCTCCTCTCCTGTTTAGGTTCTGCGAATTTGGAATCCGCCTATCTATTTCCTGATATACTTCCAATTCCTCACTTTGCCCTCTGCCATCCATTCCAATGCAGTTTCTATTCTTCTAGCCCTGGTCTCTGCGCTTTTTGCTTCGGCAATCCATTCCACATACTCCTTCTTGTGACTTGGGCTGAAGTTCTCGAAAGTCCTCAGCGCCTGCTTGTTCTTCTTCAGCGCTTCCATGAAATACGCTGGCGCCTTTGGCGCTTTTTTTGTTTTTGGCTTGGGTTTCGCCGGCAATTTAATGCCTTCTTCGTTCAGCTTGACCGCCTGCTTGACGTAGCCGATCAAGATGCGATCCTTGGGCAGATCCGAGATGGCGGTTATTCTGCCAAACTCGCCCATCGCGTCATTTTTGGCATGCGCGTGGTCTTTAGCAACGAACATTGCGCCTTTCCAAAAGCCGAATGTGCAATGACCCTTAAAAGCCGCCATGCTGCACAGATTTCCTTTATACATGAAATGTGGAAATCCCCACTTGAGCGTCTCTTCTACTTCCGGGCATGCTTCATGGACCAGCTTTCTGAGGTGCTGCAATATGGGTTTTGCAAAATCGGCAGCCTTGACAAGGTAGGCATCTACTCCAGGATCTTTCTTTGCCATTGGGGGAGCTCTTTCTAGTTTTGCAGATGCTGCGTCATGCTGAACCAATTGCCGCAGCGGAACAAACGCAGGAAATGGTAAGGCGAGAAAAATGCCTGCCGGGAAATTTGCTGCAAATCGAGAGGTTGGTCGTAACAATCGCTGATGAATTCGCGCGCCTGGGTTAGCCGGCTGTAGATAGCTTCATCAAAATGACGCGCGGATGAGGGCAGTTCGGAGGGCCGTGGAAACAGCGGCTTATCCATGTTTAAGCTCCCAACAAATCTCTCAGCTTTTCCAGTTTTCCGCTCCAATAATCCTGCATGCGTTTCCCGGCTGCGGCATCCGCTGTCACACCAGCTGCGGTACAGTGATCGCGCCGTGGGAAATAATATAACAGGAATTCATTTCAGCAGCTCTGGCATGCGCCAAATGCAAAGCTTCCGCCAGGGAAGAAGCGGGCACGAAACCGAGCGCGCGCACGGTTTCGGCGTTTAAGCTCGTCACCATAATCACTTCGTTTTGCTGCGCGATTTGACGGGTGGAAATCGCCAGCAAACTTTCCAATTGCGCGCGCGAGTGCAGTTTGCCCTCTCGCTCTGTTGTGGCCGCGGGCAGGAACCATTTCGCAAATTCCGGTGAGCCCAGGCCGTGGCGGCACTCCGCCACAAAAATGATCTTGCCGCCGGGTTGGACCGTTTGCGCGGCGCGATGCAAGGCTTCATGCGCGCGGCAAAAATTGGCGTCGTGCGGGTACCCGCCGCAACTGGCGATCACCAAGTCCGCCGCCTCCGCCAACGGGACGCAATAAATATCGTCCAGCATGCGGCAACCGGCGGCATGCGCTTGCAGCGGCTCGCCGGCCACGGCACCGACCACCTGGCCGTTTTTATTTATTAAAGTGTGCAAAAGAAAATCAACGCTGAGAAAACGAAAAGCCTCGCGCAAATCTTCTTGGAGAGGGTTGCCGGCAATGACACCGTCACGGCAATGCGGATGCAAGCACCCCAAGGCGGCGTCATAAGTCAGGTGCAAATGCCGCTCAATGGTTTCTTTGCCGGCGCATTCGGGCACGATCATCGCCGGACCGCCGTGATAGCCCCAAAATGAATGATGGCTCACCTGGCCGCAAATCAGCACGTGCTCGGCATCGACCAGCAAGCGATTCACAAATACCGGCGTGCCCTGCCGCGTCTCGCCCGCGTATTCCAACGCGTGTGCGTCAAAGGGATCGTGATAATAAATCGCGAGCAGAGGCTCGCCCACTTCCGAAGATCTGAGCAAGCTGGCAATGCCATTACGTTTCGCGCCCCAAGCTCCGGCCACCAAAATCGCAATCTCGGAGGTGAGTACCCCGGCCTCGCGCAAGCGTTTGATCAACATCGGCAAGTAATACATGCCGCCCGAGTCGTGCCAGTCATTGGGCACGACGATCAAAACCTTGCCGGCTTTGCGAAAGATCTGCTCGAAAGGAAAGCAGCCGATGGGCTTCTGCAGCGCATGGGCGAGAATTTCCTCCGGCTTTTGCAGCGTGGCAATGCGTTTAGCTTTGACTTCGACCAGCCGTCGCGGCGGACGAAATTCCGCGCGCAGTGTGTCTGTGCCGAAGGGGAGTTGCAAGACCATGTTTGGCGTCATTCGCTAATTTCGCGGGCTGAATACCGTCTCAAAATCAAAATAAAGGTATCAGATTTCGGGCACAATGTCAATCATTTTGCCATGCCCCGGCGTGGCTTGGGAACACTTTGCCCCGAGACTGTATCATTTGTAAGACACTCACCGTGAGACAGTGTTTTGCGATGAAACAATTTTTGAAGTTTTCTTAAAATAAAAACGCAATTGAGAAATCGCAACAACCTTGTGTATAACCAAGATTTAGAAAAGCACTTTGCGGGTTTGTGCTACTGGCATGGATTTAGCTAACGATAAAAGTGCACCTGGATCGTAACAAGATGTAAGTCATCGCCAACAATCAGCATCGGACGGACAACTTTAGGAAAAGGCGATGGGAACTACGACGTGTGATGTACCTGGTTGTAGGCTACCCCATCATCCATTATACTTCCATCCTTAAAACGAGGTTGTTTTAAGGACACCTACCCCAAAGAAGAGGGACATGGTTTCGCGCGCCGTGTCCCTTTTTTATTTTCTGCCACTCCTTAGTACAAGATGCTTTCAGCCAAATTCGGTCCCTGTCGGCGGGAATAGCTTTTTGCCGGTATAGATCAACGCATATCGAACAGTCTCGCGATTCTTGGCAGGCTGTTACCAAACGGAAAAATCTATGCCGATCAGCATTATCTTTCACCGCCTGGGCCGGTTCGAAGTGGAGCCGGGCACGACAATCATGGAAGCTTCCCGGCGTTTCGGGCTGTTTCACGCCGGCCATTGCAACAGCCTCCCGGAATGTTCCGCATGCCGCGTGTGGGTCATTGCCGGTGAACAAAACTGCTCGGCCCTGCAGGAGGCAGAAAGACACATATTGTCGGCGCATCATCTAAAACCGCCGGTGCGCCTGGCCTGCCAGACCCGCATTCTGGGTCCCTTGCGCGTGCAAATTCTCTTACGAAATGAACTAGAGGTGCAAAACGTGACGACGCTAGCGACGGCAAATAACAACGCCATGCCGGGCATGCAAATTCCTCTCGTCATCATGAAAGCGGCAATTCATGACTACGACGAATTCGTAAAAAACAACATCCCTTACGAGGCCATTCATATTCTGCAAAAATTCCAAGCGATTGCCGCAGGTTTGCTGCCTGAACATCGCGGCCAGAGGTGTGAAGTTAGCGGCCCTGCTTTCACTGCCGCCTTTGGATTGGAGGGGGACACCGCCGGGGCAATCAACAGCGCCTTGGGATGTGCGCGGCGCATGGCTACGGCCTTTCAGGAAGTGAATGAATATCTCGAGCGGTATTGCGATGTGCGTTTGCAGTTGGGCATCGGCTTGCATGCGGGCGTAACCATTGCCGGCCATGTCGGCAGCGAAAACCAGCACCAGTTGTGCCTCCTCGGTGAATCCCCACACGTTGCCGAACGGCTGCTGCAATTGACCAAAACTGTGCCGGCGGCCATTCTGATTTCCGAGCCGATCTTCGCGGTGGTGCGCGATCGCTTTCCCATCTCACGCGCCTTCAGCGCACATATGCCAGGAAAGAATGAGCGATTGAACGTCTTCGAAGTGCAGGTGCAAAGCTCGGGGGTGGTGTTGGGGGCGGGGTTTTAAGATAGGGTGGCGTAATCAGGGAGATGGAAATCCTTATCATTATCCCTCCTCGAAAAATTTCAAAAGAACCGAAAACCTTCTAGCTATTCAGCGAAGCTTCGCCTCAAACGGACGAGAAAAATCGCCCACGGAATTAGAACTCCCATAGAAGTATTTCTTGAGTTCAATTCAGTGAGAGTTCGGTTTCCGTGAGCGAAAAACTCGCTCTGTTTGCAAGAGTTTTCAGTGTTCAAAGTCTTCGGACTTTGATAATGTCGAAGCAGCTTCGGCGTCTATTCTTTAACTGCGAGAGAGAAAATTTCATGCTTTCTTGAAAGGATAGAATCCCAAAATGAATTAATAGATCTATTATTCAAGGCGCTACTTCGTTCAGAGATTAGATTTGTTAGCCGTTATATCCCACAGCAGAGCAATGAGGAGAGATTAACCGGTAATCTGATTTCCGAAATGGATAGCGCAATCTTTCTTTTACGAGATCTTTCACACCAGATCTCCGTAAAACTCTATTCAGAAAAAAGAGGAATTGATTCCACCCATTCGAGTTAATGGCCATTCCACGAATGGATTGGCATTAAAACTGCATTTGCATCATTCGAAATTTATATTATATTTTGAAACTGGTGATTGCTCCTACTTGCACAATATGAAATCATGAATAAACAAGATATTAACATGCCGCAAAAACAACTTGCAGATTTCTGCAAGCGCTGGCTCATCAGTGAGTTTGCGCTGTTTGGGTCCGTGCTGCGTGATGACTTCGATTCCAATAGTGATCTGGACATACTCGTTACATTTGCCCCAAGGGCCGAGTGGAGTTTGTTCGATCATCTGCGCATGGAGCAGGAGTTGACCGAGCTGTTGGGCCGCAAAATCGACCTCCTCAATAGGCGAGCAGTCGAGCGGAATCACAACTGGATACGTCGTCGGGAAATACTAAATACCGCTGAGGTTGTTTATGCCTCGCGATGAAACCATCATCTTGGATATTGCTCAAGCAGCCCGTCTCATTCTTGAATTCAAGCAAGGGATGGATAAAGCCTCCTTCCTGAATGACATTAAAACTCAGTCAGCTGTTTTGCATCAACTGATGGTCATGGGCGAGGCGGTAAAGCGGCTATCACAGAATTTTCGCACACATCATCCCGCAATCCCTTGGGAATTTATTGCAGGCATGCGTGACAAACTCATTCACGGATACGACATCGTTGACGTGGAGGAAGTGTGGAAAACAGCGGAAACCGATGTGCCCGATCTCCTTTCTTCACTGCAACCTTTACTACCGAAAGAAGGTCGATAAAGACAGACTTGGTGCCTCAAACTATACAAAGAGATTTCAGCATTTTGTGATTTCCAACCACCTGAGCATTTCGTGATGAAATTTCTTGTTTTTTTGGCAAAAAGGATGAGACTGAAAATGCGCGCCAAGAAGATCCCGCCAGTGCATCCGGGTGAAATTTTGATGGAAGAGTTTTTGAAGCCGATGAATCTTAGCCAGAACCGGCGTGCTTTAGATATTAGGGTTCCGCCGCGGCGGATCAATGAAATCGTTTTAGGCAAGCGCAGCGTAACCGCCGATACGGCATTACGGCTGGGCCGTTATTTCAAAATGTCGCCGCAATTCTGGTTAGGATTACAAATGGACTATGATCTCGATGTCGAGGAAGACCGGATATCAAAACGGCTCGACCGTGAAGTACGAGCGTATTCCGACTGATTAAGAAGAAAAACCATCCGTTGCGTGGTTTCTATCCATTGGGAAAGTTTTATCGTCACTAGTGCACTGTTATCTTAGTCTAAATGACTTCTTCATTATGTCATTCAGAAGGAATCTCGGCAGCACAAGCACATTGCTCAATTCTACCGAGATCCCGCAACGCCGGGATGACATGGCTGAGGGTAATAGTTTTTAAAGTAACAGTGCTAGCTGCCTACAGCACTGCTGCTTTCAATTCATTTTGAAAATGCTGGGTAGCATCTTTGGCTCACCTCCCCGCCATCTTCTTCTTCGACACAAAATCCGCCTTCACCCATCCACATTGATTGCCATTCCAGCGAATCTGAAACCAATTCCCGCTCTGGCGGGAGACTTCGAAGCGGCTGTTCTTGTAGACGGTGCCGATCTTCTTGTAATTCGTCCCCGGCCCGGAACGAACGCTAAGCCGGGAGGAACTGATCGTCAGCCAAGTGCCACTCGCCACCGTGCTCATGCCAGATGCATCCGAGGGCTGGTGAGAGCGTTTTTGCGCGACCTCGACACGTTTCACCGCCGGCGCTTTGGCGACTGGATTGCCGGATGACGGGGGCGAGGTTTCAGGCTGTTTCTGCGGTTGCTCCTGCTGGGAAATCGTGGTGGCGTTCATCGCACGCTCTTTGCGCAAGGCAAAATCACTGTCGCCTTCCCGGGCAGGGCGGCGCCGGCCGCCGAAGTCGAGACGCAGGGAAAAAGCATGGCCGTTGTTGTTCAAGCCGTCTTGCACGCCGTACTGATAGTCCAGTGCCAGCAAAGAAGATGAAATCGGGATTTCAAACCCAGCGCCGGCATTGAAGGAATTTGGGCTATAGCCCAAGCGCAGCGGTAAAGAACGCAGCGTGCGAATTTCCGTGCCCGCGCGCACGCGCCCTTTTCTTCCCCACCAATCTTTGTTGAAAAAATTCCCCGGTCCGGCGTGGTGGTAGTCCAGCGTCATCATGGCTTGCGGCGTGAATTGCCACGCCATGCCGAGCATCAGCGTCGCAGGCAAGCGCTCGGAAAAATTCGTATCCCATTCAAAGCTCGAAAACAAATCTTGCAGCGCGAGGCCGAAAGAAACATGGGATAAAGGCTTGAACAAGAGGCTCGTGCCTGCGGCATAGCCCGTGGCGGAGCGATCGAAAAGTCTCTGGCTGATGAATTTGGCGGTCACCCCGGCGGAAAGCCACGAAGACAAACGATAGCCCCAAGTCGCGGCAAAGGCGTTCTCCTCGTCGCTGAATAAACCGTCAGGCGATGCCGTGTTGCCCGTGCGCGCCTCCAGGCCACCGGTGCGAAAACCGGTCCAGCCCACGCCCAAGGCGCTCCGCTCACCCAGCGGCAGCGTGAGTCCGGCAAAACTGAAGTTGCGATCGAACGCATAGCGCCGTTGCGTGAGCGCGAACTGCAAAGCCGGCTCCAGCGCCATGGCAGCCGGATTCCAATAAATCGCCTCCGGCCCGTGCGCCGCGGCAACATATGCGTCACCCAGGCTGCCGGCGCGCGCACCGATGCCCAGTCGCATGAATGCGCCCGCGCTGCCCAAGCCTTCTTGCGCACGCAACGGAGGGCAGGCCACCACCAGCAGGGTGATCAAGCCAAAACAAAGGCGGTAGAAATGGCCGCGGGTAGGAGGAAAATTTGTTGCAAGAGCATTAAAGTCGGGGGAAGATATGCCAGGCAATGAGGTGATCTTTCTTTTTATGAGCATTTTGAAATCATTGTCCAACTTTTCACGTACACAACGGGGGAGCCGTCGACTTTATTCCACGAGCATTTACGGCACCACTGCGGCTCGGATGATGGTCTTTTGGCCCTGTGCCCGAATTTCAATGTAATACAAACCCGGCGAAACCTTTGCGCCGCGTGCATCGGTCCCGTCCCAGACGTCACTCACGTTTTCGCCGGCCAGGCGCGGTGCGTTGTCCAGCAGTGTTTTCAAGGGATCGCCTTTGACGTCGAAAATCCGAATCGTCACCGCGGCAGACTGAGCGAGATAGTAACGAATGGCAGTGTTTTCGCGTGTGGGGCTGAAGGGATTGGGAAAATTATAAACCGTCGCCAGGGTGTTCTCACCGGCCGCTGCGCCGGGAACTGCCGCCAACATGGCCTCCGGCGAACGACTGCTTTCATTGCCCTGAAGATCGTAGGCTGTTACTACGAAATAAAAATCTTTGTCGCGCGGCAAATGATCCAGGGCATACGCCGTGTTCTTACCGACATCAATGACCTGCGTATATTGCTGCGAGCGCTCGCCGATATAAACTTTGTAACCTGCCAGATCCGTTTCCGTATTCGGCTGCCAAACCAAAGTGATGCCGGCCAGCCCTAAAGTTGAAAGGCGTGAGCGGCAAAAATTTACCGCCACTGGTCCGAATTTTTTCAAAAAGCTTCTGCAGAGTGCTCTCATGTATTGAATTCATTTTCTCCAACGTCAATGCCGAGCATGCGAATGAATGCATGGCGCAGCCAACAATCCTCGGCAGAATTATTATCATATGGCTCGTCTCCCGGCACCATTCAAGATGAGCGCTTTGGCTTTTTACAAATATCGCGCCACCTCGCCTCGCCCCACGCACGCGGGCAATTATCAGAACTTAATTCACTTCAGGTCGAAGCAGCAAAAAAATTTCGTGCGTGCGACCTAACAGCGTTCCGCAGGAATCTCCAAAATGAAAGTCGGCGCGTTTGAGAATTACGTTTTCGCTTTTCCATAAGCGCTGCACTGCACAGCGGTGCGGCAGGTGCGAAACATTTGGCCTCACGGGGCAATGCGATTTTTTTTTTGCCCCTGATCTTCTTTGGAATGAATGAGCGCATGGCGGCGTAGAATGTATGCCGTTGGTTGGAGACAGCATGGTGTCTGCAGTTTTGTTTGATCCATCTGCCGAATTCTGCGTTCAAATGGTATGATGGCACAGCCCGAAGCGCCGCGCCGTGCTTCTGAAACTCCCGCATGCAACAATTATGTGACACTTCACGACGCAATCAGTGCTTGACTTACGCCATAAAAGGTTGGTATATTTTTGCTTTGTTGAATTTTTGACGTAAATGCCCGATTATTTTTTTGTCGCAATCGGAACACATCCGTTCAATTCGACATTCAAGTGCATGAAGGCGGCAATGCCACCGACCCCGAAAGCGGCCGTGTTCTGCTCACTTCGCAAAGATTAAACTCTTGGAGTTGCAACGATGGAAGACCCCAGAAAAGCAAACTGGTCAGGATGGATCGAAGTGGGCCAGAATACGCTCCAAGTGATTATCAGCATCATTCAATTGGTGCCTTTCATCACGGCGGCGGCGGGCATCATCTTCGCTTATTTCAGCATCATGAAGTGGGCGATCATTTTTATTGGCATGGCCATTCTGTTTTTCAGCGTTTACTTCATCGTCAGAAATGTTGCCCAGGAGCGCGCGGCGGTTTTGATCAATCCCGCGCTGTGGATTGAACGGGACGAGCTCTACGTGAAAGTCTACGCCAGCAGACGCGTGGTCGAGCGCCGCTACACGCTCAAAGCGCAGAAGCGAGTGGATCGTTACCGCTTCAAGTTTCGCTGGTCCGGCTCGGAACACGTGAAAGTCAATTTGGAGGCCACGGATGACACGCTGATTCGCATCACCAGTCCCAAGGTGCAGAAGAGCTGGCATCGTTACGACGTGCGCTTTGCCACGCCTTTGCGCGCCGGGGAAAAGAAGATCGTAATTTTGCATTACGAGCTCCCCGATCGCGGTGATGAATCGGAGCCGTATCATCTCGTTTCCTATGCCCATGTGGCCGGCTGCAGACAGTTGATTGCGCGCTTGTCGTTTCCCGACGATCCTGACGCGCCTCGCGACGTGTTCTTGATCCATTACGATGCGGACTGGGGCGTGCAAAAGGGCTTGCCCATTGGCTACGATGCCGATGACCACGAGTACCGCCTCGACATCAAGCCCGAAACCGGCATTCGTTATTCTCTGGAATGGCAGGAGAAATGAAAAATTCTCTTCCTGCTTCCGCAATCGCCCGTGAAGACGGTTACTTTATTGAGCAAATGATCAAAAGGGCAATAGAGAACTGTCAAAACAGGTGAAGAGACTCATGTACGAAGAATGATTTTCACGGAGCGGACGTGCACCCTGGCGGGCTGGGCAGACCAGCTCTTTACCTCTCCTCTCTACCGCCGCCACCCCCAAGCCCGCAGGAGTAAAAATGAAAGAGCGACTTCTTCCGAAGCTCTGATCAGCTCGAAGAAGCCGCTCTTTTTGTTTCCAAAACTTAACAAATGCGCGCTGCAAGAGAACAACGCTGCGAACGAGACTTGCTTTTTTGAGAGTTCGCTGCGGGCACAGAGAAGATGCAATGAACGGGCAGCTGGATCGAATAGATAAACGTCGAAGGATTCGCGTCCTATTCTTCGTCCATGAAATTGTCCTCACCCGGCAAAAGTGTGTGCTGCGAAGACCAAAGACTTCCGGCGATCAAACCGCCTAGGCTCGTGTGGTGCGCGCGTGTTGGCAGGCAGGCGGAAGATAAAGCACCGCCGCAAAATTGTCAAGTTTCATTCTTGTGATTTGGCAAAAAATTGTGAAAATTTTCGCTTGATTTTTGCAGGCAAGATTCGCACTATTGTTCCGATTTCGTACAGGTCGTTTATCCCGCGCCCTGCGGTGGTCAATCATGGATGCGAGCATGCTCGGCAACTGTGCACAATACGCCCGCTCGAATCGGGTGAAAATCAGATTGGCTGCAAAGAATCGTAGGTGCGCGGCATTGGCTGTGGGTCTGGTCCATCCTCCCGCTTATCATCTCGCCCCACAAATAAAAATCAATCGGCCTTTTCAACTCAGAGGCCCCGAGGAGGAATTATGAAGCGTCCGGTAGAATGGATTCTGGCCATCGTTTGCGGCGTGAGCTTGTTCCGGCCTTTTTCCGGCGAAGCGTCGCTGCTAGAAATCATCGGCTATCTTGCCATGGCCGTGCTTTCCGGCTTGCTGATCGTGGTGTTACACTTGCGCCCAAACGGCGTGCCCGAATGGATACAACCGCAAGACCATCCGGTGGAGGTGCGGCCAGCAGCGCAGCCGCTGGGCGTGAAGAAATAAAGAGCCTTTCTTGAGGAAGAGGAGGCATGATCTGGCATGCGGTAATAGTCCACGTAGAATCCTGTGCCGCCGTGTCTCCACAGTATTACTGGCAAGTTAAGGCCAGAGGCGAAGATCGTTGCAGTGTTGTTTTTGAAGCCGCCGGTTAAATCGCCGTTGCATTTCCCGCATTTTCCTTATCCTACCCAATCGTTTTTCTGCCAACAACAACTTGACTTTTTGTCGCGGGTTGATTAGGTTTTGCCCGCAAAAGAAAGTGCTTTGCGCTATTATGATCAGAAATTTCGAGGAAGCAATGATATTGGCTGCTCGCCGCGTTTCTCCTTCTATCGAGGCTAAATAAAATGCTGCGTGGTTGGCGCAAAATGTGCTGCGTAGGCACCATAATGTTTGCCGGTTTGAGCGCGATCCCACCGACGCGGGGCGCGGACAAGTGGTACAAAGCATATGCTCAAGGCCTGGAAGCGATGGAGCAAAAGAACTGGCAAACGGCCTTGAACTATTTTGCCAATGCTATTCAAGAGAAAAGCGAAGACAAGGGCAAAACGCGCGCCTATGGCGCGGTGTTCATCGAGTATTTTCCCAATCGCGAAATGGGCATTTGCTATTATCAGCTGGGCGACATGCAGCGCGGGCGTGAATTGCTCGAACTTTCTTTGCGACAGTCCGCCTCCGATCGTGCCCGCGAATATCTCGCCCGGTTGCAGAGCGGGCAGGCCCCGCCGGTCGCCGTGCCGTTGTCGGCAGCGGCACGCGAGGCAAAAACAACGCCCAGCATGGCGCCCCTGCCTCCCGCAACGATGGTCGGCGACCGTTTGAGTATCGCCATTCTGCCGTTTGAAACCAAAGGCGTGAGCCGTGAAATCGGTGAAATCGATTTGCTCGACAAGCTGACCACGGTGTTCGTGAACTTAAACCGCTTCAAAGTCATCGAGCGAGCGCAGCTGGAAAAAGTCCTGGCAGAACAAAAGCTCGGCCTCACCGGCGTGATCGACGTCACCACCGCCGCGGAAATCGGCAAGGGCATCGGCGTGGACGCAGTGGTGTGCGGCAGCATCTCGCATGCCGGCAACGCGGCCAGCATTGACGCGCGCCTGGTCGATACCGAATCCGCCGCGATCATCACCGCACAGGACGCCTTTGCCAACGGCCTGTCCCTGCCCACCTTGAGCCGGATGATTTCAGACGTGGCAGTCAAGATCAAAAACGATATGCCGCTGGTGCACGGTTACGTCATCAAGGCCGAGGGCACACGCTTGACGCTCGACCTCGGCCGTACCAACGGCATGCGTAAAGGCATGAAATGCGTGGTCTATCGCGAAGGCGCACCCATCGTGCATCCGGTCACGAATGCAGTCATCGGGAAAATCGTCGATGAGCTCTGTGAAGCGCAATTGACCGAGGTATTGGATGGTTATTCTGTGGCCACGATCACAAAATCCAAGAGCGGCGTACCGGAAATTCGCGACCGCGTGATTACGAAATAAGAAAAAAACAGTCCACCAATGAACTACTGCAAGAGGAGCAAAGTATGAAGCTTGTAAAAACGGCAACACTGGTTTTGGTATTATTGCTTTGTGCCAACAGCTTGTGGGCGCAAAGCCGGCGCAACCAAACCGAGGTTTACGCCGGCGCTGCTTTTCCCATGAGCCCGGATGATTTCAAAGATTTCTACAAAATCGGCTTGAGCGGCAACGTGCAATACGTGCTGTTCCCCTCGCCGCGTGTGGGCATTCCCATTTTTGTAGGGTACGAAGGGTTTACCGTGGATGCGGACGCCATCAGCGCCTCCTTCAGCCAGCAGCTCACCGGGCTGCCGATCTACGATCAAAATACCGGCGCGCAGATTGGGCAGGTGTCGGGCGCCAGTTTGCAGACCGAGGGCAGCGCGCGCGCCATCAAGCTGGGTGCCGGCGTGCGGCCCTATCTCACCGCGCCGGAAGCGCCCACCCAGTTTTTCCTGTTCGCCAATGCGACGTTCAATTTTCTCACCACGAAAACCACCCTGGGCGGTGGCGCGGTGACGTATAACAACTTCCTCACGGGCGGCACAGAAACGCTGAACATTACCAAGGATGATCTCAACAGCATTTTGGGCCAATCCGAGTGGAAAGACGACGTCAACAAACTCGGCCTGGGCGGCGGCCTGGGCGTTGAAATTCCGGCAGGCGAGTCGGTCAATCTCATTTTTCAAGGACTGTTCAACATTATCTTCAGCGCCTCCGAGGGCACGGATGGAAACAAAGACAACGTGACTTTTGTCGGGGTGACCGCGGGAGTGGTTTTTTAGGGTTAAAACCCCTTGGGCAGGATCATTTAGGATTTTCGCGCCCATGATTTTGCCGGGATACGCTCCGGTATCGACCTCTAAGACACAGAGCCGGTTGGGATTCGTCCCAGCCGGCTTTTTTATGCGCTTAAAGAATTAAACATAGCATAAAATTCCAAAATTTTTCTCAAAAACAAAAACTTTCTCCCACGGAATTGGAGCTGCCACGAAAAGAGCTTTTCATTTCCGTGGGAGTTCTGCTTTCGTGGGCGATAAATTCTTTTTGGTTCCGGCTCGTGCGGGTTAAGCGAGAGGAAGTTGATTTTTTTGAGGGGGGAATAAAATCACGTCAACCAGTCGTTGCGGTCTTCGCGATTTTCCACGGCGAGAATGAGCTTGCTCAGGAAGTTTTGATATTCCGGCTCGCACGCGCCCAAACGCAACGCCGTGGCCAGCGATTCGATGGCCATATTAAATTCGCCTTCCCGCAACGCGAGATAGCTCAGCGCCGCCAGGGCATGGCTGCTGGTCTGGTCGTAATTCAATGCCGCAAAAAATTCTTGCTGTGCTTGCACTGGCTGGTTCAACAGCAAATAGAGATTGCCGAAAAAGCAATGCACGGCGGCGGACTTTTTGATCTTGTGCCGCAATTCGGAAAATGCCGCCAGTGCGGGAGCATAATCGCCGTTGCGGTAGAACTGCAGCGCCTTCTGCATTGCCGGATTCTTGCTGGCAAAATCGTAGCGTTTCGCCAGCACATTGCGAATGGGAAATGCCGCGATCAATTCTTCCTGCAATTGGCGCGTCGCCGCTTCGGCCACGGTTTGATGGTCGATCACCAGCGGCTGGCCGTTGGCGCGCGCGCCGCCTTTGGTTTCACGTGCGGGCCAGGGCTGCAACCAGCGGCCGTTTTGCTCAATGTACGCCTTCACCTGCTCCGGCGTCAAATCCCGTGGTTCGCTTTGCTGCAGCTCGGCGACGATTTCTTCCACGTCTGCTTGCGGATCGGCGCGCAACACTTCGAGAATCGCGTGCTCCTGTTCCGTGTTCAGAAACTTGGAAGACAGGTCGCTGCCGGCGGCTTCGGCGTGCGGCTGCTCCAAGTTTCGCAACACATTCTTGAGCACGATGACGGTGATGTCATCCTGATGCGTATGCTTCCCGCCGGTGAATTTCTCCAGCAGCTTCCGCAATTCGATCAAGAAAGTCGTGGGATCAAGTTCGCCGTGGCACGCAATGAATTCCACCAAGCGTTGCCGGCCAAAGTATTCGCCCGCCGCGCCGCGCAGCGAGAGCAGGCCGTCACTATACAGCACGAGCAAGTCGTTTTGTTGTAATGCGGCTTTTTCACTTTCGATTTTGCGCTTCGGTGCCGGCGTGCGGTAGTTCCCGTTCTCGAATACGCCAGAGGTCTCGCCGAAGGGCGAGCCGGGCGTGTTCAGCAAGAAAGTTTTTCCCAGAGCCGGACGATACACCATCATCGGCAAATGTCCGGCGCTGGCAAAATGCAACAGCCGTTTGTTCTGATCGAAAATCGCGTAGAAGGCGGTCAAGCTGAACCCTTGCACACCCGATTCAATCAGATATTTCTCAAGATAGCGCAGCGTGGCGGCCGCGGACAGACCCGTGCTGTTGGAGCGCAGCACGGTTTTTAAGACCGGCGTGCTGTCATCGGGAATTTTGCCGCGGACGTCCGCAAGCAGGATGCCGACGCGGTTCTCGCCCAAAATCAGGAAATCGACTTGATCACCGGCTTCCTGGCTGGCAGGAAGATAAAGATAATCGATGAGCAGGCCGATGCGCTCCTGGCGCTTGCGCGGAATATAGGGGAAAATGGTGGATTCGCTATTTTCTGAATTGCGTTGCCGCGGCTGGCGCAACTCCATGCCTTCTTCCACGCGCGGCACGGCGTGGCCTGCCGGGGCAGCTTTGGGCGCAGCTCCGGTAAAATCACCAAAAGCGCTGCGATTTTCCCCGCGCTCCGTGGGGTGGTTATTGAAGAGAACCGCACGGTTAGGCAAGAAAGTTTTTTCTTCAAACTTGGCTGGCATAGCTACCCACTCAGCAGAAAGCGTAAGCGCAAAGCCGCATAAGAATGGCCTTCTGCACGCGCGTTGAAGTGCGTATCAATGATAACCGCTTTGCGGAGATGCTACCCTCGCAACGAGCTGTGGAGGGAGGTGCAGGCCAAGGCTGGGAGGAAATTTCCTATCCATTTTGGAAAAACACGGCCGTTAAACAGCCGCTCCTCGTCGCGACTCGCCTTGTGCCAGAATATTGTTCCGAGATCACATCCGTGCAAATCACCGTTAATATACCATTGGCCTGAAGCTTTGTCAAGGAAAAACTTGACCCTCCTCGCAAAGCAAAAACAAGCTTTGCGCAGAAGTTTAGACCCTGCAATAACCTTACCGCGAAAAAATCACCGCGGCTGCAACGCCCGCTGCCGCGGATTGAAGGATTCCAATCAAGGCGCTGGTGATGATCATTTTGCCTGGATAAGAATGCCGCGCGAATTGCTCAAAGGCCAGAGGCACATAAGCCAGCAAGCCGGCAAGCGCACCCAGCAGCAAGCCGGTCTGCCAACTGGTTTGCACCGGCGCGAGCAAACGCAAGAGATAAACCAGCACAAATGCGAAAGCCAGACGCGCCAGGAAATGAAGCGGCGCCCGGCGCTTCGTGGTTGTCTCGTCGAGCAGCGGGCCGGGTATGGTTTTATAAATGCCTTCCAGAATCATTTTATGCCCGATGAAGGCAACCACTGACGCTGCCAGCCAAGCCGCGCCGGTCGCCAGAAGATAACTCGCCATTTTTTCTCCGCGATATTCCGCTTTCAGCGTGCGCTCCAATCCATGATGCCATACTCTCGCGCATGCCCTGGAAAAGTCTTTACAGCTGCGCAAACCGCTGCAACCGGAAAGGAGAAAGATCAAAACGCGCACGGTTTTCCAGCAACAATTGCGCGATCGTTTCACCGATGGCGCTCGAAAATTTAAAACCATGACCGGAGCATGGACTCACCAACAAAACTTGTGAATAGTCCGGATGAAAATCAATAAGAAAATGGCCATCCGGCGTGTTAGTATACAAGCACGTGGCGGTCTGGCGCAGCGCCCCCGCGGCTGCGGGAAGATATTCTTCGAGCAGCAGGCGCACGGCCTGCGCCTCCGCGGTTTGCGCTTCGCGCAACGCGCTCCCCGCCACAGCGTTTTCTCCTTCATGATGAATGGCGGCTTTCACGCCCTCGCCGAAATCGGGAAAGCCGTAGAAATATCGCCCCGGCTCATGCTCGAAAATGAAAATAGGAAAATGTTGTGGCGCAAAACTTTCCCGCGGCGGGAGGGGATCAAACCAAAACAATGTTTGCCGTGCACACTGCAAAGGCAACTTGAGCTCGGGCAGCAGACCCGCCAGCCATGCACCCGCAGTGAACACCAAGCGGGGGGCGCGATAGAGGCCGCGATCGGTTTGCACCTCGCAGTTTTCACCTGCTTGCCGCCACGAATACACGGTTTCATTAAAATGAAGCCACGCGCCGTAGTTTTCCGCCCGGCGCAAATGCGCGGCGAGGCATTGCTCGGGAAACAATACCCCGGCGCGCGGCTCCTGCACCGCCACCGTCCATTCCTTGGGATAAAAGACGGGATACTGGCGGCGCAGCGCGCCAAAGTCCAGCCATTCGTGCGGCAAGCGATGGGTGCGTGCGCTTCTCAAAGCGCCCGGCACCAGCGTCCCTTCCGGCGGGCCGATCATCAAGCCGCCGGTTTCCACCAAGAGTGTTTCACCGGTTTCCCGCTCCAGCTCCCGCCACAGCTCATAAGCGCGCTGCACCAGCGGAACATAAAGTGGATGCTCGAAATAAGCTTCCCGAATAATGCGGCTGCTGCCGTGCGACGAGCCAAAGGAGTGGGGTGGATGAAAGCGATCCAGACCGAGCACGCGCGCACCGCGCCTGGCAAGATGATAAGCCGCCGCGCTGCCCATGGCGCCCAGGCCGGCGATAATGACGTCGAAGAACATGTTTCGCCACTACCAACCAGAAAATGCGCCGCCAACGGGAGGAGGAATCGACTGCTGGATTGCTGGATTGCTGGATTGCTGGATTGCTGGATTGCTGGATTATTGAAGCGCTCGAATTGCCACGATCCAACAATCCAACAATCCAACAATCCAACAATCCAACAATCCAATAATCCAACAATCCTACACCCCATTCCTTCATCCCGACTTGCTGGCCACCAGGAGAATTTCACAAGGATACTTTGCGCCAAATGGAGATTGGTCATAGTCGCCGTATACCGCCTCGACTTCGAAACCGCAGCGCACAAGCAAATGCTCTAATTCATCAGGTGCTGAAAAGAGCGGAAGGGCAACATCGCCAAACGAAACCGGCGCTGCAATTCAAATTGGCGCATGTCGCCTTCCAGCACGCGCGCTTTTGCACTTCCGGAGACTCTTGCAGCAGGCGCTTGCGGCATCGCTCCAGCATTGTGCGCGAAACGTCGAGGCCGGTGATTTCCACGCCGGCGCGCGCGAGGGGAAGCAAGATGCGGCCCGTGCCGCATCCGACTTCTAATACCGGGCCATTCGCTTGCTGCGCCGGAACTATTCATGGTCGTTCACGCGCGCGGGGGCATTGCCCGCAGCCGTAATCGGCAACGGAGAATCTTCCAAAAATTTTGCCAACACCTGCTCGAGGTCACGTACCGTGTAGCGCAAACGCTGCTCCGCTTGCGCGTAGCGATTGCCGGCGAAGGGCTCGTGCAAAACCTCGCCGGTGCGCGACAGCAGCCAAATCGTTGGTGTGGAGTAACATTGCCGATCACCGCAGGGCTTGAATTTTCCCATCCAATCCGGCATGGGGTCCGGCAGCGGCGGCAAATCTGCAAGCTTTTCAAAATTGAACAACAAACGGAAGTTGGGTTCGAAATAGAGCTTTTCGAAGGGGATGACGTGATTGTCCTGCAAAGCGCGTGCGGCTTGCACAAAAGCTGCGCGCGCTTCATGCCATTCCGGCGCGCCTTCCGGCAGCGAGAGCAAAGGGTTGCCGGCATAGCCAAAAACCTTGGCATGGTAAATCGGCGGGCAGGCCACCGGCACGAAGGTGACGCCACGGTCGCGATATCTGAGATAAAGGTAGTTCGAAATCGGCATATCGTTGAAAGTGTCTTCGCACCATAAGCCGCCTTGGCTGCGCTCGGGATTGAACGTCGGGCCGCCGAATAAAAGCAGGTAGAGGACTTTGGTCTCCGGCGCCGCCAAATCGAGCAAGCGCCGCTGGCGGCCGTCGCCGTCGTAAACGTAAATCTCCGGTGCGACGATTTCGCCCGGACGGTAACAGCGTGTCTGTGGCGGAGCAGGATCTTGTTGGGGCGGCAATACAAATGCCACGAGCGGCAAGATGAATGTCCAAGATGTCGATGGCTTCATGCCTACCTCGTAAAGTAAGGATGAGAAAACCGGTGCTGATCTCGCATTTGACTTATCATTTTTGAAAAAAAATGGCTATTGCAGCCGGCTGCAATAGCTGCCGGGCTTCGCCTCGCGCTTTGCTTGATGAAAAGGGAATGAGATGCTACCGGCGGAGATCGGAAGAAATAATTGGCGGTTCGTGCCCGAGCGCGCGAACAGCTACAAAGGCCGGGCCAGGGTTCCGCGGCTGCTCGGAACCCTGCTGATGTTTCTGAGATCCCTACGGCGGCATATCCTTCACTCGCGCTGTGCGACGGAGTGCTCTCCCGCCGTAGCGATCTCGCCAATATTCTGCTGCACTTTAGCGATGGCGCGCACGATGTCTTCCATGTCGCTTTCCGTGCCCAGCAAAACATTTTGCGCCAGCCAGACCGCTTCTTCATCGCAGGCTTTTTCGCAGACCGGCAGGTTCAAAGTGCGATAATCGCGGCCGGCGAGCCACGGATATTCGCGTGGATCGAATGCAAAAAGATTTTCGCGATACAGCGGCGAGTAGCCTTTGTAGGCGGGAATGCCCTCGGCTTGCAATGCCAAAAGGAATTTTTCACGCGGCACATTTTCAAAAGCTTCGGCCTCATAGCGGAAAATGTATAAATGCCGGGCGTGCCGCGTGACTTTGGGATGCACCACCAGCGGACGAATGCCAGGAATCTCCAGCAAGCGCCGATCGAGATAATCCGCGTTGCGGTCGCGCAGTTGCATATCATGCTCGATGGTGGCGAATTGCGCCAACAACATCGCGGCAGACCATGCGGTCATGCGCAGATTCGAGCCCAGCACACGATGCTCGTACCATCCGCCTTGCGGCAGCCGGCCGCAGTTGTGATACGAGAACGCTCTTGCCATCGCCTCTTCGGAATCCGAAACCACGGCGCCTCCTTCACCCGCGCTCAGGTTCTTGGAAGACTGAAAGGAGAACACCCCGAGATCACCGAGGGCGCCGACGCGGCGGCCGCGCCACTCGGCCCCATGCGCTTGCGCGGCGTCTTCGATCACCTTCACCTGCTTTTCCCGCGCGATTGCCAGCACGGCATCCAAATCGGCGGGCTGGCCGGCAATGTGCACGGGCATGAGCACCTTGGTGCGCGGCGTAATGGCCGCTGCGATTTGTTGCGGATCCAGATTATACGTCTCCGGATCGATATCGACGAAAACCGGGACCGCATTGGCACGCAGTATCGCTGTGGCCGTCGCGATAAACGTGTACGGCGGGATGATCACCTCGTCGCCCGCTTGTACCCCGCACGCTTTCAGCGCCACCCACAAGCCTTCGGTCGCGTTGCATACCGCCAAACCGAATTTCGCCTGCTGAAAAACGGCAAACCGCTTTTCGAACTCTGCCACGTGCGGGCTGCGAATGCCCCATATCCCGCTCTCCCACGCGGCTTGCAGAGCGGACAACTGTTCGGGTCGCAATATCGGCCACGCCGGAAAAGATTTGGCGCGCACCGGCTGCCCGCCCAAGAAAGCGAGATGGGGCATAAGCGTTATTCTCCGCCTGGGTGGTGCGATAATGTTGCGTCAGCTTCAGAAAAGGCGCGATCACAACTTCATGGCGCCGATTAGTCGACCTAAAGTTTTTTCAAGCCCGCCAAAGCCACTGCCAAAGCCGCACGCGCATCTTGCGGTGTCACCAGCAAGCTCGCCTCGCCGCGTACCCATTGCAGGAAGTGTTTCATCTGTTCGTGATAAGGATCGCGGGCCGGGATTTCGAGCACCTGCGTGCCGTGTTTGTCCTCGAGGCGCAGCACATTGCCGGAAAAATCAGCGCTCAAGGTGCCGCGGTCGCCCTCCAATTGCAGCGATTGCTCGAAACGATCGTGCTTCCAACTGCCTTCGGTTTCCGCGCGCACACCGTTCTTAAAATAAAGATGCACGATCGCGTGCCGCCAGCCGGCCGGGTCCTGGTCCGGCTTGGTTTCGACCTCCACGCGCGTCGGCACGCCGAAGCACCAATTCAAAAAATCGAAATCATGAATCATCAAATCGAGGATGCAACCGCCGCTTTGTGCGAAATCGCAGAACCAGGGGCTGCGGCCGGCGGGCGAGAGGTTCAGGCGCCGGCAGCGTGCGCGGCGCACATAGCCGATGGCGCCGGAGAGAAGCAATTGGCGAGCTTGTTGATAAATGGGAAAAAACCGCAGCGTATGGCCGACGAACAATTTCCGTTGCCAGCGCTCCGCCGCGGCAATCATCTCATCGGCTTGCGTGGCGGTGCGCGCGAAGGGTTTTTCGCAGAAAACATGCTTCCCCTCCGCCATCGCCGCGATCGCCTGCGCAGCATGCAGCGGGGTCGGCGTGGAGACGATCACAATCTCGATGTCTTTATGGGCCAGCACGGCGCTGTCTGCCATCGCTTCGCCACCGAACTCCTGCGCGGCGGCAGCGGCCCGCTCACGGTGCTGTGCCGACCAGGCAAGGATTTCCGCGCCACCGATCGCCAGCAACGCTTTCGCATGCACGCGCGCAATGTGGCCGGAGCCGATAAATCCGATTTGAAGTGTTGGCGTTTGGGTCATGGTTGAGTTTCACAGTTAGAAGTAATGCCAACTCTTGCCGCTTGCGGTCATGAGAGCCGCCTGCTTGATAGAATAAAAAATAAAACGAACTCAAACGAGCTGAAAAAACTCGCCTGAGTTCGTTTTAGAAACCCGATCAGTTTTTTGCTGGAACGCTGGTCGAAAGTATTATCGGGGTATGATAAAAGAAGTGGCAAAGCGCACAACATGCACGCGTCATCTTCATGGTGAAAATGAACTTATGGCTCGCGCGGCCTGAACGTTCGTGCATGTTCGAATTCGCTTTCATGGGTACAAGCTAAAAAAACCGGCGCCTTTGTCAAGATATTTTTGTTACAATTTTGAAAGAATTCCAAAACTCTCCGCACTGCACAATCAATCAGCAGTTTGAGAATTTATTCGCGCTGCTCACACGCCGCCCTCCGGCATGATCTTCATACCGGCAACACGCTCATCCCGCATTTGCTTTTAGAAGCCGGACGTGCTATATTGCATGAAGGGTTTTTTAACTGTGCGCGGCACACGGCCGATGCAGACTTTTACCCGGAGATGATCATGTCTACCACTCCGAACACCGCCCTGTTGGAAAGCAGTCCGCAAAAATCCTCTGCAGATGGTCAAAATCGTCTTGATAAAGAAGAACTGACGCGCGACGAAGTGCTGGCGCTGCGCCAGGAATACTTGCCCACTGCCGTTTTCAAGTATTATCGCGAACCCCTCAATCTGGTGCGCGGAGAGATGCAGTATCTCTATGACGAAAAGGGCCGGCAGTATCTCGACGCCTTGGGCGGCATCGTGACCATCAGCGTGGGGCACTGCCACCCGCACGTGATCGCCCGCACCAAAGCGCAGATCGACAAGCTGCAGCACGCCACTACAATTTATTTGCATCCGGCCATGCCGCTGCTGGCGAAAAAGCTGGCAGAAAAAATGCCCCGCCCGGATTTAAAAGTGACGTTCTTCACCAATTCCGGCAGCGAAACCAACGATCTTGCCCTAACCTTGGCGCGCTTGTTCACAGGCAACCTCGACGTCCTCACCTTACGCAACGGTTATCACGGCGCCAGCCTGGCGACCATGAGCGTGGTGGGTCACAGTACGTGGAAATATCCCGTGCCCACGACCGGCAATGTTTTTCACGTCTCACCGGGGTATTGTTACCGCTGCCCCTTCAATCTCACGTACCCCTCCTGTGAGGTGCAATGCGCGCGCGATGTGGAAAATACGATCAAATACAGCACCAGCGGAAAAATCGCCGCGTTTTTAGGCGAACCCATTCAAGGCGTGGGCGGAACCGTCGTGCCGCCGCCGGAATATTTCAAGATCGTTCACGAGATCGTCAAAAAACACGGCGGCTTGTTCATTGCCGACGAAGTGCAAACCGGTTTCGGCCGCACGGGCAAACACTATTGGGGCATTCAGAATTGGGGCGTGACCCCCGACGCGATCAGCATGGCGAAAGGCATCGGCAATGGCGTGCCGCTGAGCGCGCTCACCACCACGCGCGAGATTGCCAATGCGATGAACGGCAAAATCTGGTTCAATACCTTCGGCGGCAACCCGGTCTCGATGGCGCAAGGCTTGGCGACGCTCGAAGTCATCGACAATGAAGGCACGCAGGCCAATGCGCTCAAGACGGGGACCTATCTCAAGGAAAAACTGAGCGGCTTGAGGGACAAGCATGCCCTGATTGGCGAAGTGCGCGGCCTGGGATTGATGCTGGGCGTGGAATTGGTGAAAGATCGCAAAACCAAGGAACCGGCTTCCGCAGAAACCGCTGAAATCATGGAACGCACGAAAAATCGCGGCCTGCTCATCGGCAAAGGCGGATTGTACGGCAATGTTTTGCGCATCAAGCCGCCGATGTGCATCAAGCTCGGGGATGCGGATTTTATAGTGGAGACTATAGATCAGGCACTGGAAGAGTTGAAGTAGTTCTATGAGGAATCAGAAAACCATGCGCGCGCTCTTGAAAAGCGCAAGAGATGATTGGGAAGTGGTACAGAGCTTATTTAAATCGCAGCATTATGGCTACGCCTTATTTTTTTGCCATCTTGCTTTGGAAAAAGCGCTCAAAGCACTGGTTATAAAGCGTACTCATGAGCACGCCCCACATATGCATGATCTGCGCCGATTGGCGGAACAAGCTTTATTGACGCTTACAGATAATCAGCGTAAAGATTTGGATGTTATATCGACTTTCAATATTCGCGCACGGTATGATGACTTCCGACGAACCTTTTATCAAAAAGCGAATCGCGTTTACGCCACGCGATACATCAAAATTGCCGAGGAGTTTTATCAATGGCTACGCAAGGAACTTCGCTCAAGAAAATAAAAGTATACATCCAAGAATATCTTGAGGTTTTGCAGCAAGCCGGTTTGCCGATTGAACGGGCCTATCTGTTCGGTTCGTTCGCCAAAGGCCGCTCGCACCGGCAGAGTGATATCGATGTCTGTGTCATTTCTCGAAAGTTTGGCAAGCGCCTCGATGCTTACGAATATTTGTGGACCATGCGTCGCGACAAAGATGTCCGGCGGGGAATTGAACCCGTAGGCTTTCATCCCAAAGAATTCGTCGCTGAGAATGCCTTAGTTTGGGAAATCAAAAAAAACGGGATAGAATTATTCAGGAATCGTGCATCATGAGTGAAGCGAGGAATTGTTCAAAAATCAATTTGACCTTCAACGTTCTCGCGAGCAGCGCCAAGCCGCTCTTTGGCGTGTTGGACGGAATTCCCGAGGCGCAGCTCAATTGGAAGCCCGCGCCGGAATCGCGCAGTATTGGCGACATTTGCCGGCATCTCATCCGTGTGGATGCCTGGTATCTAAAGCGGTTAGGCGTTCCTCCGGTGGCAGGCGACGCCAAACCGCTCACCGGCAAAGAAATCGAGGCCGACATGCGGCGCCTCCAACAACAAATCAAAGAAGTGGTTTCCGCTTGCGTGCAAGATGAAGATTTGCACGTCGAGCGCACTTCCCTCGACGGCAAGGACAAAGAAAAACTCGGCGTCGCGGTTTTGCACATGGCGCAGCACTATCTTTATCATCTCGCGCAGATCATTTATCTCCGCCGTGCGCAAGATCGCAGTTGGGCATCGCCCCATGAGGACTGGGACAGAGCGACCCATGTGATAGGCAATTATCTGCTGGAGGTGCCAGAAGAGGGGTAAAGGTGAAAGAGAAATGTAGAGGATTTTTTTCGCGAGGGGGCGTGGAATTTTTGATCACCTCTGCGTGTTTACAGAATGAACTGTCCAATTTTTACTTGAATGGCACAAAAAAAATGTCGATTATGGTGAGATAAAAGGCGTTGCGCACGGGCATTTCTTGTCCGGTAATCGCATGAGCGCAACAATGTCCATTAGAATCCAGTATGATTGAGCCGTCACGTCCAACAGGATGCTGAAAAACACTTTTTGATGTCATTCCCGCGAAAGCGGGCATCCAGAAAATGCAATGAAATCATGGATTCCCGCTTTCGCGGGAATGACAATCGTGGGTGATTTGTGAGTTTGTCAGCAACCTGCTAAGCATGGTGCAGGCGTGACCCATATGGCAAGTTCGAGGAGAGGAGGTCGTTTGGCGAATTACATTTCCAACAAAGACGAGTCGGTCGCCATGTTTGAACACCCGTGGCTGGACCGGCTCACGCACATGCATCCCATCACGCCGGTGGTCATTTATTTGCCGGTGATTATCTATTCTCTCTATCAAACGTTCTTGGCGCGCCACCTTGGCTTTCTCGCCGCGGCAGGGCTCTTTGCGGCGGGTGTGTTTCTGTGGACCTTCACGGAATACACGTTGCATCGATTCGTTTTCCATTATCAGCCCACGACACAAATCGGCAAATGGGTGCATTTCGTCTTTCACGGTGTCCATCATGATTATCCGCGCGACTCCACCCGCCTGGTGATGGCGCCGGTGGTGAGCATTCCGCTGGCATTTCTGTTCTATTTTTTCTTTTTGTGGCTCGTCGGCCCGGCAAAACTGCCGCCGTTCTTTGCGGGTTTCATTTTCGGCTATTTGTGCTATGACATGATACATTACGCCACCCACCACATGCCCATGCACGGCCGCGTCGGGCAATGGCTGAAGCAATATCACGCCTTGCATCACTATCAGGACGCGGATTTGGGATATGGGGTCAGCACGCCGTTGTGGGACTATGTGTTTCGCACGCGGCCGCAGCGCATTCCGCGCTTTCGCTCCGTTTCCAACCACCCCCAGATTTCAAACTGAAAGCGCGTCTCCCATGGTCCAAAGAATTCTTTCCATCTTGGCGACGCCGGCGAGAGTCCTCGGCAATTTTTTGCTGCACTTTTTGTATCACACCGGCAGCTTCGGCAAGCTGGTTTACAGGACCTTTCTCGCCTTCGCCGACGTGCGCACGTGGACGAGGTTGGTGATCGAACAGATGATGCGCATCGGCATTCAGTCGGTTCCCGTGGTCACTTATATCTCCATTTTTGCAGGCATGGTAATGGCGCTGCAAGCGGTGAAGCAATTCACTTCGACGGTACCGCTTTACATTGCGGGAACGGTGGTGGAAAAAGCCGTGCTGCAGGAAATGGCTTCGGCGATCACCGCGCTGGTATTGGCCGGCCGCGTCGGCGCCGCCATCGCCGCAGAAATCGGCACGATGAAGGTGACGGAACAAATCGATGCACTCGAATCGATGGCATTCAACCCGGTGGCCTATCTCGTTGTGCCGCGGCTCATTGCGGGATTGGTGATGCTGCCCGTGCTGGTGATCTTCTCCGCGTTCATTGGCATGGTGTCGGGCTGGCTCACCGCGGTTTCCATTACCGACCTCACCACCGTCGAGTTTTTCAAGGGCGCCAAGCAATACGTCAATTGGCGCGATTTCGCGCTGCCGATTTCTAAGGCGGTCTTGTTCGGGTTTTCCATCTCCATGATCGCGTGCTACCAGGGCCTCAATGCCAAGCAGGGCGCCGAGGGCGTGGGCGAAGCCGCGACCAAAGCCGCAGTCAGTGCGTGCTTGATGATTCTGACGCTCGATTTCGTCATGGCAACGGTGATCTTGAATGTGTAGCGCTAAGGTATGATTGAATTTCGACACGTACGCAAGAGTTTCGATAATCTCCTCGTGTTGCGCGACGTCAATCTAAGCATTGAAGACGGCATGACCACTGCCATCATCGGCGGTAGCGGATGCGGGAAATCCGTTCTGCTCAAGCATGTCATCGGTTTGCTCAAGCCCGACGCCGGTGCGGTGCTGGTGGATGGTCTCGACACCACTAAAGTGCCATATCCTGTGCTCGTGGAGATTCGCAAAAAAATCTCGATGGTGTTTCAAGGCTCGGCGCTGTTCGATTCCATGACCATTGGCGAGAACATGGCCATGGGCTTGCAGCGGCACACGCGCATGAAAGACCGCGAAATACGCAGCGCGGTCAAGGAAGCTTTGGAGATGGTCGATCTGCGCGACATCGAGCATAAATTTCCAGCGGAGCTCAGCGGCGGCATGAGAAAGCGGGTGGCCATCGCGCGTGCGCTGGTCACGAAGCCGCAGGTGCTGCTCTACGACGAGCCCACGACCGGCCTCGATCCGCCGCGCGCGGACAATATCAATCAGCTCATTTTCGATTTGAATCAAAAGCTCGGTGTCACTTCGGTCGTGGTCACACACGACATGCACAGCGTCTATCGCGTTGCCGCCAAAGTTGCCATGTTGGAAGGCGGGGTGATTCGCTTTTTCGGCACGCCCCAGGAACTCGCTGAAACTGACGAGCCGGCAGTGGTGGAGTTTTTGGAAAGTGCGCGTGGGCACGAGTGGCTGCAGAGAAGCAATCATACAGGAGCAAAGAAGCATGCGACGTTGGAGCAATGAGATCCTGGTTGGCGCGGCGATTTTACTTGCGATCGGGTTGGGCATTTATGGCTATGTTTTTCTGCGCGAAGTGCCGGTGCGCGAGAAGGGGTTCGTGGTGAAGGCGCATTTCGCCAATGTCACCGGCTTGGAAGTGGGCGATCCGGTCACGGTCTCCGGCTTGAAAATCGGCCGCATTCGAAAAATGCAATTGGAAAGAGAGGGTGTGGCCGTACTATTGTGGTTGAACGGGGAAGTACCGCTGTCGCGCGACACACACGCTTCCATTCGCAGCATCGGCATGATCGGCGAGAAATACATTGCACTCTCGCCCGGCAGTGCCGTCGAAACCTTACAAGAAGGCGATGTGATTCTGGGCGATTATGTCACGGATTTGGCCGACGCCGGCGACTCGTTGTCGGAGCTCATGGACAAGGCGACGACGCTGATGTCCAAGCTCACCGTGGCATTGGACACCGCGTTCAGCCATCAGGAGCAAAAGGCCGTCGCCGCAACGCTGGGCAATGTCGAGCGCCTCACGCGCCGCACGGACGATTTGATGGCGCAAAACTCCCGCCATCTTAGGGATACCATCGCCCAACTCGACAGTTTGACCAAAGGCGTGAACCGCTTTTGGCAAAACCACCACGCCTCATTCGACAGCGCCTCACAAAATATCGCCGCCAGCACCGCGCGCCTGCCCGCCACCATCGCCAAACTGGACAGCGCCGCGACTTCGACACGCAATCTGCTGCATGCCCTGGAAACGCAGCAGGGCGCGCTGGGCAAGGCGATCTACGATGAAGAGCTTTATAACAAAGCCAATAAGACCGTCGATGAAGTGCAGGCCCTGCTCGAAGACATCAAAAAGAATCCCTCGAAATATTTGCAGTTCAGCGTGATTAGCTTCTGAGTGTGATCACAGGCGTGACCGCCTCAAATTGGCGCCCCGGCTTGGGGATGTCGTTCAAGAGCAAGCAGACTGTGTGAAAACGCCTGGTCTCAACGCCGGCTGAGCTTGTCGAAGCCGGATTCTTGAACTTAGCACCCTTCGACAAGCTCAGGGTGCGGCATTCTCAAATTTTCACACAGTCTGAAGCTTTTAAGGTGACGGAGTACCAGCCTCCGCTCCTGTTGGCCCCGGGCATGCTCCCGTGAGCTGTCTTGCTGAGTTTTCCTCCCCCTCTTAACCGTTCCGGTTCTCAAAAGCGTAATACCTGCACCGCAAGCCCTCTGCAAAAAAGCTTTCGCTTTTCTGAAAAAAGCAGTACTCTTTGCTCCATCCTTTTTATTGGACCAAATACAGGGCGGAGGTTGTCCATGATGAAACCCGAACATGTGGCTTCCTCACAGACGCCGCATGATGATTTAGACCTCGCCGTGCTGCAACAAGAGAATCAAAGCCTCAAGCGCGCGGTGGAAGAACTCGCCCTCCTGAACGAGCTTGCTTGCGAAATTGGCGCTTCATTTGACTCGCAAGAAATCATGCAAACGATCATCCGGCGCTATTGATGGCCAACTTGCAAGCGACCATTCGTGGGCAAGCGCTGGCCCAGGTCTCCGCCGCGACTTGTGTAACCCGCGCCAACAAACTCCTCCGCCAAAACACGGAGGGATGCAATTTCATCACCTTTTTCTATGCCGTTCTGAATCACCGTGACCATCAGCTCGCCTATGTCAACGCCGGCCACAATCCGCCGGCACTTTTTTCTGGTGATCAAACGCACCGCACCCTCGCCACCCGCGGCTTGCCACTTGGCATTCATGAACACTTCGAGTACCGGGAAGAAACTATTGCACTGCAAAGCGCCGACGCGGTGGTGATGTACTCCGACGGCGTGGTCGAGGCCACCAATAGCTGCCAAGAAGAATTTGGCGAAGCACGGTTAATCGATTTGGTGAGACAAAATCTTAATCGCCCGGCGGGCGAGTTGATTGACCTCATCTTGCAGGCCGTCAAGCAGCATGCGGGGTCGGAGCCGCAAGCGGATGACATCACGCTGGTGGTGATGAAGAGAGTATGATCATTAAACGGGAGGGATTGCGCGAATAGTCCATTACTAGTGCAATCTGTGCTTTTTGAGCAAAGAAATCCAAAATCCAAAGCTCAAAATTCAATACCACCTTTGGGCTTTGTGTTTTGAGTTTTTCGTTTCCGGCTTGTCCGGGTTAGGGAATTAAGGAAATTTTTTATGCTGGGCAAAACCATTTCGCATTACAAGATTTTGGAGCAATTGGGCCAGGGCGGCATGGGCATCGTTTACAAAGCTCAGGACACCAGGCTCAAGCGCAGCGTTGCGATCAAGTTTTTGTCGCCCGACATCGCGCTCCAAGAACCGGAGCGCGAGCGCTTCCTAACCGAAGCCCGAGCCACAGCTGCGCTGAATCATCCGAACCTGGCCACGATTCATACGATTGATGAAGTCGATGACGAACTTTTCATCGTCATGGAGTTTATCGACGGCCCAAGCCTGAAGAAATTGATCGAGGAGGGGCCGCTCGCACTGGATACGGCAATCGCCATCGCCGCCCAAGTCGCGGCCGGCATGCAAGCAGCGCATGAAAGAGGAATCATTCACCGCGACCTCAAGCCGGCCAACATCATGCTCACCGCCAAAGGCCAGGCGAAAATCATGGATTTCGGCCTGGCCAAAATGTCGGAAACGAGCAGTTTGACAAAAGCCGGCACGACTTTGGGCACAGCCACCTACATGTCACCGGAACAGGCGCAGGGCCTGGAAACGGATCAGCGTACCGACGTTTGGGCTTTGGGCGTTGTGCTTTATGAAATGATCACCGGCCGTCTGCCCTTTCAAGGCGAGTATGAGCAGGCTTTGTATTATGCGATCGTGAATTTGGATCCGAAATCGGTGACAGCATTGCGCCCCGACGTACCGGTAGATTTTGAACGAATCGTGAATCGCGCTCTGGTAAAGAATCGCGAGGAACGCTACCAAAAAATGGAGGAGATGCTGGCCGCGCTGCAGTCCCTGCAGAAGAACCTCGCCTCCACTCCAGCGCCAACAGCAAAGGCAACCGCGGCCTCCATCGTGGTGCTGCCATTTGCCGATTTGAGCCCGCAGAAAGATCAGGAATACTTTTGCGACGGTATGGCAGAAGAGCTGATCAATGTTTTTGCCAAGATTGAAAACCTGCATGTGGTTTCCAGAACTTCCGCCTTTGCGTTTAAGGGCAAAGACCTCGATATTCGCAACATTGGTGAGCGCCTCAAAGTCAGCCACGCCTTAGAGGGCAGTGTGCGCAAAGCCGGGAATCGCTTGCGCATCACCGCCAAGCTCATTAACGTCGCCAACGGCTTTCAGCTCTGGTCGGAAAAATACGAACGCGAGCTGGACGACGTATTCGCGATTCAGGACGATATCGCCGCTGCGATTGTCAAAAAGCTGAAAATGAAACTGACCGGCGAGCAGGAAAGCCGGCTGGTCAAGCGCTACACGGAAAACCCCGACGCTTATAACTTGTACCTGCAGGCGCGTTTCCATCTCAATAGGCGCACGGAAGAAGGATTGCGCAAAGGCGTGGCCTATTGCGAGCAGGCCATTGCCCTGGATCCGGCGTATGCTCTGGCCTATGCCGGCCTGGCCGACGGTTTCGCCCTGCTCGGGTTTCAGGGCTTCCTGCCGCCCAAAGAAGCGATGCCGCAATCCAAAGCTGCCGCGGAAAAGGCTCTGACCATAGATGATACCCTAGCCGAAGCGCACACTTCACTCGGCTGTGTTCGTGCCATTCATGACTGGCATTGGCGCGACTCGGAGCAAGAATTCCTGCGCGCTCTCGAGCTGAACCCGAATGGCGGTGCGGCGCATTACTGGTATGCGCTGTGGAATCTGCTGCCCACCGGCCAATTTCAAAAATGCCAGGCGGAAATCAAGAAGGCGATGGAGCTTGACCCGCTCTCCCTGGTTTTGAAAGCCGGCATTGGCTGGCAATATTATTTTGCCCGGCAGTTCGACTTGGCCGTCGCGGCGCTGGAAAAAACGCTGGAAATGGACGAATATTTTCTCTTTGCACACGATTTGCTTGGCCAGGCTTATTTGCAAAAGGGCATGCACGAACAAGCCATTGCTGAAATGGAAAAAGCCGTTGCCCTTTCGCACCGCCGCACGCTCAGCCTGGGCACGTTGGGTCACGCTTATGCGACAGCAGCAAGAAACAAGGACGCGCAAAGCATTCTCGACGAGCTGTTGGAACGGGCCCAACAAAAATATGTTTCCGCTTACGACGTGGCGCTCATTTACGCGGGCATGGGTGAAAACGAGCAAGCGCTTGCCTGGCTGGAAAAGGCTTATGAAGAACACAACGGCTGGTTGGTGTTTCTGAAGGTAGAGCCGAGGCTCGATGCTCTGCACGCCGAGGCCAGGTTCAATGAGTTGCTTAATAGTGTTGGGTTGCAAAAATGAAAACGGAGTTCCTGAGACCCCCATGCTGAAAAAGCAAAACCATTCTGGCATGGCAGTTGCTTACGCGCTTGATCAATTCGATCCTTTATGAAAATTTTGATGCGGGATTGGTAGGAAACATCTCTTTTTCTTGCAATCATGCGCAATTCCTCCACGACAAATTCGGGAAGCTGTCATGAAATAGTTTTCATCGTGGGTTTCAATTTTTGAAAAGAAACAAATTCTCCTGCATTCCAATCCATGAATCCCGTCGAGTCATGGTAGGCCCAGGACTCACGTTCTTGCTCTTCATTCTTGAATTGATGATTCTTTCTCGCTAAAGATATTCGGTCAGGTACCCATCAAGCTCCATTGACTTCCTTTGGTCGATTTTTCAAATACAATAAAGCTCAATTCAATAGCAAGCAAGATGCTATCATGAAAAAAACTAACTCCGCATTGCTGCACGAGGGCAGAGCTTTGTGGCCCAAACTGCTGAGCCTTGTATTCTTGCCTATGCTGAGCTTGCCGCCAACCCTCCTCGCCCAAAACCGGCCGATCAAATTCGAGCGCCTCGGACTGGAGCACGGCCTCCCGCAAAGCTCGGTCTATTGCATCCTGCAAGATCACCAAGGTTTCATGTGGTTTGGCACACAGGCAGGGCTGAGTAAATACGATGGTTACGGCTTTACCGTTTATCAGCACGATATTCTTGATTCAACTTCATTAGGTGAAAATGTCGTCCGAGCAATGTACGAGGATCACAACGGCACACTTTGGGCCGGCGATCCCAATGCTCCGTGTCTCAATCGTTTTGAGCGGGAGACCGAGCGCTTCACCCGTTTCGTGCACGATCCGAATAACCCTAACAGTCTCAGTGATGCTGGCGTTTGTGTGATTTATGAAGACCACACTGGCACGCTTTGGATTGGAACACAGAACGGCCTCAATAGGTTTGATCGAGAAAAAGAACAATTTACCCGTTTTGTCTACGACCCCAAGGATCCCACTAGCCTCCACGAGTATTCAGTTCTTTCAATCTATGAAGATCGCGCCGGTACGCTCTGGGTGGGGACCGGTCGCTGGCTTAATAGGTTTGACCGTGAGAAGCAGCAGTTCACTCACTATGCGCACGATCCCCAAAATCCTCTTGATCGCAGCGCCAGACCGATAAGAGCTATTTTTGAAGATCACTCTGGCACGCTTTGGGTTGGAACAGAGGGTGCTGGCCTCAAGAAATTTGATAGAAAAACAGGCCAATTTACCCATTTCTTTCATGACTCCGCAAACCCTCACAGCCTAGATGATAACGTTGTGCGAGCAATCTGTGAAGATCGCTCCGACAGGCTCTGGATCGGAACGCAGAATGGATTGAATTTATTCGATCGGACGCAAGTACGATTTATCCGTTTTGTGAGTGACCCTAAAAACCCTAACAGTCTAAGTGATAATAACATCTTCTCAATTTACGAAGATCCTTCCGGAATTCTGTGGGTAGGCACTCTTGTGGGAGGCATTAACAAATATGATCGCGGCAGGGAACAGTTTACCAAATTTGTCCACGACGCTGATGACCCTAATGGTCTCAGCAGTAATGGAGTTCGCGGGTTTTTTAAAGATGATAGCGGTATGCTTTGGATGGGAACCCAAAATGGGCTTAATCGATTGGATGCGAAGACTGGTCAATTCACCCATTTCTTTCACGATCCCCAAAATCCGAACAGCATCAGCAGTAATAATCTTAACAGAATTTA
>JBIOXB010000033.1:0-50031 GCA_044869275.1 bacterium | reverse complement strand
GGAAACACCGATTTGAACACCGCCTGCATGCCTTTATTGGTGCGCAGGGAGGGCTCGACGTCGATCTGGAGAAACTCGTTGAAAGACCGCAATTGAATATCCAGCAAGTCCGGCAATTCAATGACCGAACTGAGCTTGGAAAAAGAATACCGCTTGCCGTTAAAATGATCCATCGAATTATTCACTTAGAAAATGAACCCGGTGAAAAGCAAAACTGCTGTTGCCATGAAGGTCGTCCTTACTTCACCTCAACAGTGGCGCCGGCTTCTTCCAGTTGCTGCTTCATCTTTTGCGCTTCATCCTTGCTCGCGCCTTCTTTCAGTGTTTTGGGGGCGCCGTCAACCAGATCTTTGGCTTCTTTCAGGCCCAGACTGGTGAGCGTGCGCACGACTTTGATCACGTTGATCTTGTTCGCGCCGGCGTTGACCAAGACCACGTCGAACTCGGTCTTTTCTTCCACTGCGGGTGCCGCGCTCGCGCCCACGGCGCCGCCACTCATGGGCATCGCCATGGCGGGTGCCGCCGCAGTCACGCCGAAGCGCTCTTCGATTGCCTTCACCAAATTGGAAAGTTCGAGCACGGTCATGCTCTCGATCGCTTGCAGAATCTCTGCATGCTTGCCGTTGGTTGACACAAAAACCTCCTTGAGATTACGAATTTGAATACGTTTGTAGTAGCCCCTTCGGGGGCCGGCGTTTATTTCTTCATAGCGCCTGAAGGCGCTACTACGAACTTTTCTTGCTGTCGGCGACGGCGTTGAGCGCGTAAGCCAGCTTGCGGATGATGCCCGACAACGAGCTGGCCAATCCGGTCATCGGCGAATTCAAGCTGCCCAGCAGGCGGCTCAGCAATTGCTCGCGGCTCGGCAGTTTGGCAATGTCTTCGACCGATTTCGCTTCGAAGAATTTGCCCTCGAAAATGATGGCCTTGATTTTCGGCTTGTCGTTGCTCTTCAAGAATTCGGTGATGACTTTTGCAGGCGCAGCCGGATCCCCCATGCCGTAAGCCAGGGCGGTAGGGCCTTCCAGGTGGGGAACGAGATCTTTATACCCCACTTGTTGCGCTGCTAGTCGGGCCAAGCTATTTTTGCTGACCTGGAACTCGACGTTGGACTTCCGCAAATTTCGCCGCAAGAGGGTAATAGCTTGCACCGTGAGGCCGGAATAATCGGCCAAAAATACGCTTTTGGCGGAAGAAAGCTTGCCGGCGATTTGCGCGACTGCTTCCTGCTTTTCTGATCGAACATCTCTGGCGTCTGGCATTTTATTTTCTCGTGTCACGATTTCGTTTCGCTCATAGCCACGTTGCGGTCCAGGTGAATGCCGGGGCCCATCGTGCTGGAGACGGTAATGCTGCGAAAATACTGGCCTTTGGCCGAAGCCGGTTTCAACCGCGCCACCGTATCGATGAAGCTGCGGATGTTGTCAGCCAGTTGTTTTTCATTGAAAGAAGACTTGCCGATGTTGACGTGCAAAATGCCGCTCTTGTCGACGCGAAACTCGATTTTACCGGCCTTGACTTCTTTGACGGCTTGGCCGACGTCCAAAGTCACCGTGCCGCTTTTCGGGTTGGGCATTAAACCGCGCGGGCCGAGAATCTTGCCCAGCTTGCCCAGGTCGCCCATCACGTCCGGCGTGGCGATGATGACATCGAAATCGAACCAGCCCTCATTGATTTTTTTCAGATACTCTTCGAAGCCGACATGATCGGCGCCGGCTTCGCGCGCTTCCGTTTCCTTGTTCGACTTGCAAACCACCAGCACGCGCACGGATTTGCCGATGCCGTGCGGCAACGCCACCGTGCCGCGCACGACTTGATCGGCGTGGCGCGGGTCCACGCCCAGACGCACCGCCACCTCGATGGATTCGTCGAATTTGGCTTTCGGGAGCTTCTTGAGCAAGGCCACGGCGTCTTCGAGCGAGTACTCTTTACCCGGCTCAATCAGCTTCGAGGCCTCGTTATATCTGCGACTGTGTCTTTTCATTATAAACCTTTCTCGATTTCGCCGCATAGAGCAAAGCGCATGGCGCATAGCATGTATCAGATCTTTATGCCTTATCCGCTATGCGCTATGGCCTCCACGCTATGCCACTTCGATTCCCATGCTGCGCGCCGTACCTTCTACCATGCGCATCGCGGCCTCGACCGTGTTCGCGTTGAGATCTTCCATTTTTTGCGTGGCGATCTGGCGCACCTGGTCTTTCGTCACCTTGCCGACTTTATTGCGATTAGGCACGCCCGAGCCTTTTTCCAGGCCGGCCGCCTTGACCAACAACACCGAAGCCGGCGGCGTTTTCAAAATGAAAGTGAACGAACGATCCTTGTAAATGGTGATGATGACGGGAATCACCAAGCCCGGCCGGTCGGAAGTTTTGGCATTGAAGCTTTTGCAAAACTCCATGATATTCACCCCGTGCTGGCCCAGCGCCGGCCCGACCGGCGGCGAAGGATTGGCTTGCCCACCGGGAATTTGCAGCTTGACTTGCGTGACAATTTGCTTAGCCATGTTCTTGATCTTTCCTCAAACTTTTGGCCCGCGTAGCGCGCCCCGAAATAACACGCTGCCACCTCTCGAACTCAACGCCATTTCCCCATGCCCATCTTGCGCCGCGCGCGGGTAACACTGCTGCTTATTTTTCGATTTCGATTTGTAAAAAATCCAATTCCACCGGCGTCGAACGGCCAAAAATGCTGACCATGACTTTGGCCTTCTTCTTTTCCTCGTGCACTTCTTCCACAAAGCCGGTGAAGTCGCGAAACGGTCCATCGATCACCTTGATGGGATCGCCGACCTTGAACGGCACCGCCAGAATCTCGCGCGTGCGGCTTTCCTGCACTTTGCCGAGAATGCGGTCCACCTCTTCCTGACGCAGAGGCTGAGGCCTGTTTTTGGGGCCGACGAAATTGGTGATACCCGGCGTATTCAGGACCAGATGCTGCGTTTCTTTGCCCATCTCCATTTCGACGAGCATATAACCGGGAAAGAAGGTCTTGGAGCGCGTGCGCTTCTTGCCTTCCTTCATTTCCGTCACTTCTTCGGCGGGAATCAGAATATTGGCAATGCGATCGGACAACCCCAAAGCCTTGGCTTCATTCTCGAGGTAAGCTTTGACTTTGCGCTCATGACCCGACAACACGTGGATGGCATACCACTTCTTCGTGCCCGCTTCCGAGCTTTTTTCAACGACTTCTTCCACTGAATCCTATCTTTCCAAATAAACCTTAACTGCCGGAATAGGAATAAAGCAATCGCATCAAAAACGACAGCGCGCGATCGATGCCAAAGGTAAAGATTGAAAAAGCCATCATCACAATCATGACGACGATGGTGGAGTTTTTCAACTCATCGCGCGTGGGCCAGCTCACTTTGGCCATCTCCGCTTTGACATCCAGTACGAACGCCTGCAACTTGAGATAAAGTGTCTTCATTTGCCTTTTCCAGACTGGTCTGCCGATAAGCAGGCCTGGAGGGACTCGAACCCCCAGCCACCGGTTTTGGAGACCGGTGCTCTAGCCAGTTGAGCTACAGGCCTGTTGAAAAGCAAAAAGAAAAATACCAGGAGCAAACTGCAATTGCTTTTTTCTATCTCGTTTCCTTGTGCGTCGTGTGCTTCGCGCAGAAACGGCAGAATTTCTTGTGCTCGACCCGGGCAGTGTGTTTCTTCTTGTTCTTCGTCATGGAATAATTGCGGCGTTTGCAGTCGCCGCATTCGAGCGTGATAATTTCGCGCACGGCCATCTCTCTTTCTTTAATCCGTTCATGAATCTGAAGAGCTCACGACCGGGATTGAACCGGTGACCTCTTCCTTACCAAGGAAGTGCTCTACCGACTGAGCTACGTGAGCGGATATGAACAACAAAAAGCAAAGGGCAAAAAAAAACGTCAAATTCGGAATCGCCCTGTCAAGCGCACCTCGTCATGAAAGAAAGAAATGTTGCTTGCGGTTTGCTTTTTGATTTTTTCTTTTTTCCTTTCTCAAGAGCGGGAGACGGGACTCGAACCCGCGACCAACAGCTTGGAAGGCTGTGACTCTACCACCTGAGTTACTCCCGCTTGCGTTTTCGAAGATCGAGGATTGAGAATCGAAGATCGTAAGAGATAATTCGAACGTGCAATCATCGATCTTCCAGCCTCTATCTTCTATTCTCGATCTTCGATCCTCAAAACCACGTGGGGAGGAGAGGATTCGAACCTCTGAAGGCATAGCCAGCAGATTTACAGTCTGCCCCGTTTGGCCACTCTGGAACCTCCCCGGAGAAGCACACAGCAAAATACAAAAAGCAAAAAGAAACCCTCCGCTGTTTTCTTTTTGCTGTCTGTCCTTTGCCTCTACGACGAGCCACCAGCAGGAATCGAACCCGCGACTTCCTCATTACAAGTGAGGCGCTCTACCTTCTGAGCTATGGTGGCAATCCGCATTCGGGCACACCATGAGACAAAAATTCATTGACCGCCCTGCTGTTTCTGTAATTTCTTCGACATTACAAAAATGCAGCAAGTCGTTAAAATACGGAATATTAGGCCAGTTTTACAGTTTTTACAAGGACAGCTTTCTAATATAGAAAATTGACTGTCTTTGTCAAGATTTATTTCATCATTTGGCACAAAAATTTCAGCAAACCGACTGGTGGTCAAAGATTCATATAATTTGGTGAGAAAAAATAAATACCGAGGCAATGCCGCGAATCAAGGTCAGCGCTAGGAGGCGTGATCTTTTCAGAGGGAGCGATGGTTAGCGGTGAATGTTTCCTGCTTGATGCCGAAGGGGGAGAAGTATACGCCAGATGCCCGGACTTGCTCGAGCAGCTTTAAGTTTCCTTCACCGATAGCGAGTTTCTGATGAAACAAATGATATTGAATCGCAATATTGCTCAGCGATTTCAGCACAATGTGATTCTGCTGGAGCCGTAATTGAATGTCATAGTCCTCGCCGATGCCGGGTGCTTCATATCTTTCATCGAATCCGTTGATGCTCAACAAGTCATCCTTGTGCAGAGAAAAATTGCACCCCAGTAGATCCCGTTTTTTCTTGTTAATGATGGTGCGCAGGAAACCCGGCTTGAGATAAATCCCCTTTTCCACATTTCGGGATTGCAAGAGCAGACTGTCGAACAGCAGCTCGGGCAGATGATTTTCGAAAAACCCCTCCCCTATTTTTTCTCCCGAAAGTTTTCCGGTTATTCTGGCAGACAAGTCAACCCTTCTTCCCGCCAGGCAAACTTTGGCCTGCCGGTTCACATAATGTTCACGGACGAATTCCGGGTGAGGCACACAATCGCCGTCCGTGAAAATCAGATACTCCGAATCCGCTGCAAGTACGGCTTTGTTGAGAATCCGGTTCTTGCGAAAACCGCGATCCTCCTGCCAGACGTGGCGCATTTCATAAGGGCTGCGAGCCATCATCGCATGCACTTCTTCGACCACCGCCTGGCTGGAGCCATCATCGGCAATGACAATCTCAAAATCTTGCAGGGACTGCCGGGCAAAACCGGCTAGCACCATACGCAGGAATTGGAGATTGCGATAAAACGCTATGATGATCGTCGCGCGCTTCACCCGTTCCCTCCCATCATGCGCCGGGCCGCTACCAGCACGTGGTCCACCGAAATCATTCTCATGCAAAATGACCCGAAGCATTCACCCTCCGGAATCAAATCACGGCATGTTCCTTCCGGGCATGCCGGACAGCTTTCCCCGCCCTGCAAGACGATGCTGCGGCGTTCGTCATTATAAATCTTCCACTGGCGATGCTGGAAGCGCGGCATGAATGCCAGCGAGGGCGTTCCCACCGCCACCGCGAGATGGCGCGGGCCGGAATCATTCGAGATGCAGCACTGGCACCGGGCCAGGAGAGCAGCGAAATGCGCGACACTCTCTCCCAAATTGACCTCGGTGACGGAGGTACGCAAGTGCTTTCTCATCTCCGCCACGGCCGCGCGGTCGTAATCCGTTGCGCAGAGAACCACTCTGGCCGCGCCCTGGAATTGCAGCCTATCAACGAGTGCAGCAAAACGATCGGGCGGCCAGACGCGATAGGGCCCGCTGGCGCCGGGATGCACGGCCACCAATTTCGGGGCCCCATCCAGTTGCCGCGTGCGAAGAAACTCCTCAGCCCAGTGCTGCGCCGCCTCCGGGATGCGATATTCCGTGGCCTCCGACTCGGCCTTCGCGCCGAGAGCTGCAACCAGATCGCAGTAGTAGCGCAATACGCCTTTTCTTTCCCTGCTGACGTCGGGTACATGTGTCAATAGATAAAAGAGCTTTTGCTGGCGCTGCCCCACTCTAACGCGAGCCCCGGACAGCCACGCCCACAGCGCAAAGCGATCCTCGGGGAAGGCATTGATGGCGATATCAAATTTTCGCGCTCTCAAGTATCGCACGATCTTGATTTCCGCGGCTATCCGTGCGCGGCCTTTCAACGTCCGGAGCATGCCGCGATCAACTTCGATGACCTCGTCGACGTGGGGGCTGTCCCGCAATACGGCAGCCGTCCCCTCCCCCCCATTGCGCCTCATCACATTTCTTTCCCCGTTCGGCACGCTAGAGTATCGCCGCCGCTGTACCACCAGGACCGCCAAAAAGGCGCCTGGCAACCAGGCCTTCATCGCCCGCAAAGCTGGCGTGAGAATCAGCAAGTCGCCGAGTTGTCCCTCCGCCATGAGCAGTATTTTGGTTTGCACCGCAGGCATGTATTGCTCAATTCTCGACCGATTCTTCCCATACCTTCGCGTAAAGCAATTGCGTGTAGAAAGCCGACATCAACGCGAGCACGAATCCCGGAAATCCGTCCTTGTAACCTTTTTTGAGGACGAACATTTTGAAAAACAGCGCCCAAGGGTTGATGATCAGATGATACCAGCGCACCCGCCGGCCTTCCAGCCTTGCGCATTTGAGTGGCACCTCCAGGCTGGTGTAGCGGTTGATCTTTTCAAGGTGTTCGAAGAGCGAAGCATAGGAATAATGATAAAGCAACCCTGCCAGTTTTCCGGTCTCGCCCGAAACGGAAAAGCCCTCGTGCACCGCTTTGCGCTCGATGAACACTTTGTCTTTTCTGAATAAGCGCAATTGATAGTCCGGGAACCAGCCCGAGTGCTCGATCCAACGGCCGAGATAGCGGGTTTTGCGCGAGACCCAATACCCGTTTATGAAGTCGGGCGCTTGCATCACCAGCCTGATTTCCTGCTGTAATTCTGGCGAGATCACTTCGTCGGCATCGAGGCTGAAGATCCAATCATGCGTGGCATGCGCAACCGATCGCTCGCGCTGTTGGGCGAAGCCGGCCCAAGGGTATTGCCACATGCGCACGGCATAGTTGCGGCAAAGCGCCGGGGTTTCGTCCGTGCTCATGGCGTCGATGACCACGATCTCATCGGCCCAGCATGCGCTCTGTAACGCCCGCTCCATGCGATGCGCCTCGTTTCTGACGATCATGACTATCGAGAGTTTGCTCAAGTGCTCAACCCCGCGCTTTCTTGCTTGCGCCCAACCCTGGATTTGCCGGATCGCTCGCGCGCGGATTGGGGCGCTCGCCCTTATGCTTCGACAGCTTGGCTTGCACACAGGACATAAAAATGGTCTCGATTTGTGCCAGCATGCGATCGCGAGTGAATTTTTCCAGCACGAGCTCTCGCCCTTTCTCTCCCATTGACTGCCTGAGCCTTTCGTCTTTCAGGATCGTCACCAGGGCCTGGGCCAATTGCTGGGGTGCATGCACTTCCACCAGCAAGCCGGTTTCCCCGTGCCGCACGATTTCGGGAATGCTGCTGACGTTCGTCGCCACCACCGGCTTGGCCGCGGCCATGGCCTCGATCAAAACATATCCGAACCCTTCCACGATAGAAGGCAAAAGCAGGACGTCAATGGCTTTCATCACCGCCGGAATGTCCCGGCGAAAGCCGGTGAAAATCACACGTTCGGCCACACCCAACTCGCGCGCTTTCGCCAGCAGAAATTCCTGCAGAATGCCTTCACCCACAAACAGAAACTTGACCTGCGGCAATTGTCGCGTGACCAGCGGAATGCTAGCAACGAGATCCGGAATGCCTTTGCGCTCAATAATCTGTCCGACGAATCCGGCCACCGGCAGCTCGGGCGAAATACCCAGCTCCCGGCGCAGCGCCGCGCCTTCTTCGGGCCGCTCCAGGTATGGCTGCGGATCTATTCCTTTATATGCGACCTCGATTCGGCCCGCTTCCAACCACGGCGCATCTTGCAAGAGCGTCCGCTTGGTGGCAAACGAGTTTGCCAAAATATGGTCTGCCAAAAAATTGTAGGTGAAGCGATAGCGCAGCTTGTTTTTGAGCGGATAATCGACTTCGCGCGAGGGGATGACCGCCACGCCACCGGCCAGTTTGGCGGCGAGGCCCCCAAAGCGCAGTTCCTTGTCCATATTGGTGCAGATGACCTGAATCTGCTTTCGGCGAAGCAGCTGGAAAACTTTCCCGATCACGAGAAGATCGAAATCGCTGCGCATGCTTATGGGCACGACCTCGAAGCCTTCCGCTTTGGCATTCTTTTCCAAGATCGTGCCCGGCCGGCACACTAACGTCACTTCGTGGCCGCGACGCTGCAAACCGTGCATGACCTCCATCAGCCAGACTTCCGCGCCACCCCACATCTGAATCGAGTTGAGGAATAAAACTCGCAAGCGGGCCTCTCTTAAAATCTGGTCCCCAAATAGTGAGGCAGCATTTTCCGCCAGGTGGGCCAGTCGTGGCTCATATCGTGGCCCCACAGATCGAGATGATGCGGAATGCCCTTCATCGCGAGAATGCCGGCGAGCTGCCGCGAACGGTCGGGAGATTCGTAAGGGCCCTGCCCGCTCAAGAGGTAAATATGCTGTTTGTTGCGCAATAGCGACAGATACCAATCATCATTCAAATCCGGCAAATAATCCACCGGGCTGTTGAAATAGCAATTATCGTCGTAGTAGCCCTTGGTGTAATACTTCAGATCATAGACGCCGCTCATCGCGATCGCGCCATCGAACAGGTCCGGCCGGCGCAGCAGTGTGTTCATCGAGTGCAGCGCGCCCACGCTCGCGCCCGTGGTGATCGTCATCACGCGGCCGTGGCAATGATTGTGAATGAACGGCGCGACCTCATTGATCACGTAATCGTTGTATTGCTGGTGTCGCGCGCTGCGCAGATGATGCGGCATTTGATCGTTCAGCCAGCTTTCCATGCCGATGCTGTTGATCGAAAAAACTTTGATGCGCCCGGCGTCGATAAAATCTCGCATGGCATCGATCAGATAAAAGCGTTCGTATTCCAAATAGTCGGCGGCGGCGGTCGGGAACATCAACAAGGCAAAGCCATAATGGCCGTACACGGCGAGGTCCATATGCTTGTTGAGGCTGGGACTCCACCACCCGTGAATTTCGCGATGCATGTTTTTCTTCCTCCCTTCGAAGAATGCGGCTGGAATTTTCGGATTTCAGACTTTGACAAAACGGCGGGAAGATAATATCACGGAAGAGCAATGTCAAGCGGGTTGATGCAGTGTTCGGTGTTGCGCTTTCCATGTTGCGAGACCAAATTCACTATACACTGCAACCAACCACTGTTTACTGCTTCACGGCAAAACCACCAGCTTCTTAACCTCCGACCACGCAGCACGTTCAGCGCCTTCGCCGGCCTGCAATCTGTAAAAATACATACCTGCACTCACCCGCTGTCCGATGGTGTCACGGCCGTCCCATGAGAGGCGGTGCTCTCCGCGTGCAAATCTTCCCGATGCCAGCAGAGTAACCCGCTCGCCGAGCAGATTGAAAATCTCGAAGCGTATTTCCGCCTCGACCGGCAAAGTGAACGCAAACACGCTGCCAGCAGAGGCCGTGAAGGGATTGGGATGATTTTGTGACAAGCGAAAATCGCGGAGCGCGGCAACGGTGCCTTCAAATTCCACGCTGGTGACGAGGGCAATATCCGACCGGCGGCGCGGCATCAGTTGATAGCCCTCGCGGTAGGGCGGGGAAGAATCGAATTGATTAACGATGCCGACGATGTCGAGGGAGTTTGCCGGCGTAGGCTGTCCGGCAATATCCGTGTCGCCATCGATGCGCAGCGTGCATGGTCCGCTGCCGTCGTCGATGGTCAGATTCGCGCTGGCGCCCGCGACCGGAAAACTTCCCGCGAGAATACGCGCCTTGATCACTTTCACCAATGCGCCCTCCCAGGCCTCACCTTGGGCGGCAATTGCGGCGGTGGTCGTCAACACCGGCGCGACCGGCGGTTTCGTGTCCACGCGCCGCACGGCATAAGGCAAAATCTCCAACGAGCCGTTGAATTGCGACACTGCGCCCGTGACTTCCATTTCAAACGCTGGACCCGGTCCGATGACGGTGACGACGGCCTTGGTGAAATCTGCGCCGAAAACGCCGATGCCGCCGGTTGAATCCTGCAAATAGCCCGGGCCTGCTTCGCCGAAATGTGTTCCTGCGGTTGCCACCCCGCGCACTCTTACGTTGATCCAACCGAGAGCTTGCGAGACACCATCGGAAAAATTCTGGCGCAGGCTTTGAATGGAAACAAGTGCAGGCTCCGTCATGGGCAGGCCCGGGCTATCGACCCAAATCGGGCTCGTCCACAAAAAATCGCCGTCTTCCTGCACCAGTTTCGCAAAATAGTAATGCGCCCCAGTGGAATGGGAGTCGATCACCGACCACGTGAAGCTGGGGGCATTCAAGTCTCTCCAGGCTATAAGAAAACCGTTGCAGTACATTTGCGCCTGGCGAAATCTGCTGCTGGTTCCCGCCGCCGAATGCGCCGCGAGCTCCAGCACTGCCTGCGCATCCGCGTCGGCAAAGGTTTCGCCCATCCAGCGGCCGTCCGCCGTGAACGTATCGAGATGCATGCGGTCGTTCGCGGGATTGGCTTCGATAGCATACGTGCGGCGCTCACGAATCGCTGCCAGAATTTTCGGTTTGCTGAGGGCATCGGCCAGCACGCCCGTGAGATAAATATCGCCGTCGCTTGCGCGCAGATCGCCATAATTCGGGCCGTGATTATCCTGGTCGCCCAGCGCGCTGACATGCCAGCCCTTTTGCAAAGCCAGCAAGTAATAGCGTTCATAGTTCGTGGAGCGTGTGCCGTTGATGACTTCCAGGCTGGACATGTGCGGCGCCGCCGGCGGATAATAATCGAAGCTTAGAAAATTGCTGTTGCCGTTTTCCGTGGAAGGATGGTTGAATTGCGCTGTGACGTTGTTGTCGATTACGAATTGGTAGGCCATGCGTAAATCGTAGCGAATATCGTCATTATCAAGGCCGTTGCCCGCAATCGTCAACGCTTCGAAAATGTTCATATGCCCATAACCGGTGCCGCCCAAACTGCCCAGCTCTTGTCCGGCAATCGCAACAAACGCGCTGTCCGGATGATCATAGGCCGCGGCCGCGGCGCGGATGATTTGATAATTCGCCTGTGGCAGGCCGTTGGTATGATCGCTGATCGCAAGAAAATCCACTCTGGCGACATGCTTGGCATAGGCATACGCTTGCGCCGGCATCTTTGAGCCGGATTTGGCATCCCAAGAGAGACTGGAATGCGAATGCATGTCCCCAAAAAAAGCTTGATAGTTCTGCGCCGGCAAAATGGCGGCATGCAAAAGAAAATAGCATAACGCCAGCACATGGAATACTCGCAAAATGCAGACAACTTTTTTCATAACTTGATCACGCGAAAAGCGAATCACCTTTATCCCTCTCACTCTCATAGAAATACCGCGTCCTCAATCGATATCAGTGGATAATTTAAACCGCACGATGCGATCGTTGCCCGTATCGGCGAGGTACAGTGTTTTGTCAAAAAACGCCACTCCTTGCGGTTGGTGAAATTGTTTTTCGCCTGCGCCTGGACCGCCGAAGGATTGCAACTCGTCTCCGGCCGCCGAGAATTTAAGCAGAGAATCGGAGTCGGCATCGACGACGTAGATATTACCCTCAGGATCGACGGTCACGTCTTCGGGCATGGAGAATTTACCCGGCGCGAAAATATCGAAATTTCCCTGTGCGGGATTTAGGCGTGGAACGATGCCGAATTGGCTGGTGGTAATCCATTGAACCTTAAAAGAATTCTCTCCCGTCATGCAGAAAATAAAATCCACCGAAAAATCTCGCAAAGAGGTGATGCCGCTCGGCTGCGCTGCGGATAAAATCCCCAAACCGTTCGGCTCCAGACTCAGCGCATTGGGAACGCGTACGTCGAAAGTCTCGGGAAAAACCAAAACCTGATTGTCCCTCGTGTCGTTGCCCGTTGCCGTCACCAAGTAATTGATGACTGAAAATCCTTGCACAGAAACCAGCACCGCGGCAATGCCGGTATAACGGCGATCGGGATTGTCAATTTCTTCAAAAACCAATTCCACCGGCGCGCCTGCGATCTGGTGCCGCACCGCGACGAGGTTGATACGATAAATTTTGTTGGTATCCGTGACGATCAACAAATTGAGTTTGGAATCTTGCGTGAGCGCAACCGGGTTGGCAATGTGTTGCGATTCGCCCAAAATGTTACCGGCCAAATCGAGCATGACCAGGCGGTCATTTTCCGTGTCGGCCACGTAAATCAGCGGCTCGCGGCCCAGCAGAATATCTTTGGGCTGATTGAAGCCGTAGCCGGTCGCCGGCCCCCAAACCGGCTGCAATTGCAGATAGGTCGTATCGCTTGCCGCGGTGGTGCCGCCGGGGTTATCCGGCTGCAGTGGCAACGGCACCTTCTCGCCGCCGCAGGCGATGTAGAAAAAAGAAAAGAGCAAAAGGCAAAAGGCAAATTTAGTTTTCATGCTGCGTTCAAGATGAGCATTCGTGGCATTCCTGCGCGCTTGCGACTCTTGTCCTTCAGGAAGAACCAGATTGTGTGAAAACTTGGGAAGGCCGCACCCTGAGCTTGTCGAAGGGTGCTGAGTTCAAGAATCAGGCTTCGACGAGCTCAGTCTGCGTTGAAACCAAGCGTTTTCACACATGCTGAACCTGATTGTCTGAGCGCGCGCTCTCTTCCGATCACATTTGTATTCGCGATACGTATTGAAGCATAACTTTTCCGGACGCAGAGCGTCATCGCATGCATTCCACCGCTGAGCGGTGGAACGAGAGTGTTCACTCAGGTTGACGCACTTACGCCTCGGCACCGCTCCCTCGCCGCAAAAAAAGCTGCCAGCGTGATAAAAACCTCAACTTCGCTTACAGCTTTAAATTCGCTGAGAATCTCGTGGCATTTCCCAGACGTCCAAAATCGGAATAAGAAAAATCGAGATTCAAATGAATACCTCCCATGGGCAAAGCCACGCCGCCGCCGAAGGTGAAGGATTCTTCATCGTAATTCAAGCGATAGCCGGAACGCAACGCCAGCGCTTTGTTCCAGCAATACTCGACGCCCAGGTTGACGTTCTCCGCGTTATCGTTGGGGTGATTGAGCTGCACGGCAGTGGTCATTCGGTGCTGCTCGTTCTCCAACACTTCCGTGGCGAAGCCGATGCGGAAAACCGTGGGCGGCGCAAAATCTTGAAAGCTGTTCTGCGCCGTCCCGTCGCGCGTGGTGATGGTGCCTTTGGGTTCGATATTTCTGGTGCTGAAATTGGAAACGGCTACGGCAAAGCGGCTCTTGCCGAAACCGGTCCAGTAATACGTGCCGAGATCAACCATGATGGCGCGCGCGTGCACTTCCGCCAGCGTTTCGTCCATGTACTTCGCGGTCACACCAAAACTGAAGCGATCGGTCATCTGCCGCGCGAAAGTCAATCCCACCGCAAGATCGCCAAACGTAACATAGTTGCCGGTGCCCAGCGGCGCGAATTCAGTCGTTTCTTCCATGTCCTCGGTGTGCAAAGCTGTCACACTTACGCCGAACACATTGGCTCTGCCAAAATGATGCACATAACCGACAAATTCGTGGCGCACCTCCACCGGCCAATTCACGTGCGAAAATACGACTTCATTTTGCGTGGTTTGGGCAATGCCTGCCGGATTCCAGTACAGCGCCGAGGCGTCGTTCGCCACGGCGGCAAACGCTTCGCCCATGCCCACGGCTCTGCCACCCACGCCGATCTTGAGAAATTGCGCCATGGCCGTGCCCGCGCGCTGGCTGCCGAGCACGGGAATGAGCTGAGCGTGGGCTGGTTGAGTCGAGTAAAGAATCGCAGCGACGACTGCAATCCCGATGGAATTGGGTTTCATTCTCGTTTTGTTCTTTTTGCTCAACACTAATATTTGATGGAGGCCTGCATCTCTTTGTCATTCCCGCGAAAGCGGGAATCCAGGCTCTACTGCAAGCAACAAAATTAGGATCGCGCCGAGAAAACACTTCATTGATGCCATTCCCACAAAAGTGAATATCCAGGGTTTTTAGACCAGGTTTTCGTGAATATGCTTCTACAAGTTTTCATACAAATCCTTCCACTCTGGATTACTCTTTTCTATCAATTCAATTTTCCATTGCCTCTTCCATTTTTTCAGCCGTTTCTCGCGCAAGATCGCTTGATTTACATCGCTGTGTATTTCAAAATAAATCAACTTGTGAACTTGGTACTCTTGGGTGAAGCCAGGAATCAGATCGTTTTTGTGCTCATAAACTCTTCTTCGCAGATCACTCGTCACACCAATATAAAGGGTGCCGTTCTTCTGGCTTGCCAGGATATAGACGTAATAATTTTTGTCCATGCATCCCCCCACAGTTTTGGATTCCTGCTTTCGCAGGAATGACAAAATCAGAAAACGCAATCAAAAGCGTAATGCCAAACCTACCCTCATGTTCCTCGGCGTCAAATAGCGCGCGGGATTGAAAGGAAACGGATCCAGCGGCGCTTGCGTATCGGGATAATACGGGTCGTTCCAGCTTGTGGGGGTGGAGTCGCCCAATTCATACGCGCGTCCGGTGACCGGATTAATCACTTGTGGATTGTTGCGATCCAGCAAATTGATCACTTCCAGGGAGAAGGTCAAATCCGTCTGCGCCAGGCGGAAATATTTTTCAAAATTCAGGTTGATCCAAAACCACGACCTGGCGAGCTTGCCCAAGGGATCATCGGCTTCGCCGTTTTGATCGAGATCGTCCACATATTCGGGCCGGCCGTTGGGCAAATAATTGTCGGTGAAATAGTACGGCGTATAGCGCTTGCCCGCCTGCGCAAACAGGCGCGCGTTCAAATTCCAATCGCTCGGCAGCGCCAGGCCGAACACTCTCGGCTTATAGTCCCTGCGGGCATTCAAATTCATCACGGCGCTCACTTGCCAGGGGCGATCCCAAATCAAATTGTCTTCCGTGATCGGCTTTTCATTCAACGTCCCCTGCGCCACGAGATAGGCATCGTCCGGCGACGAGCTCTTGCCTGTGGCCAGTGAATAAAAGCCGCTGATCGAACCCGACAACAGTGCGCTGGCACGTTTGCGAAATTCCACTTCAATGCCGCGCGAGCGCGAATAATCGAGATTCAGATAAGTGGTAAAAGTTCTCCCCGAAAGCCGGCCGGTGCCGCTGAAACTCACGGTGGTGACGTAATCAAAAATGTCTTTGTAATATGCCGTCACCGTCAACACATCATTGTCCGAAAACTTGTGGCGCAGGCCGAGCTCGTACGCCACCGTGGTTTCATAGTCCAAATTGGGATTTCCGAATTTTTGGAACGTCGATTTGGCGCTGTTCTCGCCGAGCTTGGCGTAAATGAATTGCGGTTTGGGCCGCTTGGAAAAATGCCCGTAAGACAGAAACAGCATTTGGTTGTCGGATATCGGATGCGAGATGCCGATACGCGGACTCAAACGCCCGCGCCAGCGATGGCCGAAAAAGTTGTACGTGTCCGCATAAAACTGCTCGCGCGTTTCGTCGCTGATGGTTACGATTTCCGGATTGGCCACCGCGTCTTCAACGTATTCTCCGGGGAACCAATAGTCGAAGCGCAAACCGAGGCTGGCGATCAAGCCTTTGAATTTGATTTGATCCTGCGCATAAAAACTGCCATAGGCGGGATTGACGCGGTAGATGTCGTTGTTCAACCCCAACCCGCCAAACCACGGGCGGTAGATGTCGATCATTTGAAACTCGGCGAAGCTGGCGTCGAGGCCGGCCTTGAGTTTGTGCGCGTTGTTGCCGCTGTTGCGATTGAGATCGAATTTCAGCGTGTATTCTTCGACGTAATGATCGTGCCAGGTGTCGCCGTCGCCGTAATCCCAAAAACCGTCGCCGGGGAAAACCGAGACAATACTGCTGTCGCGATTGTAGAAATAATCGATCGGCTGCGTGACGATGTCCTGCGGCTCTTGATATTCAGTCCAATCCTTGCCGTTCACATCGCTGCGCAGGTGCGCGAAATAGCGCGCGAGCTTGACCTCATAAAACGTTTTGGGATTCAGCGTGTGCACCCACGAGAGTGCAAGCTGGCGATTGAGATGCGTGAAGGTGTTGAAATTGTCGAGGTTCTTCTCATACTCGTAAGGGTAGCCGGGGCCCGGCTCGACAAATTCCAAATTGGTTTGCAGCGATTGCGTGTTCTGGTTGATGGACATGGATTGATTCGCGGATAGCATCAGTTTGTGCGTGGCATCCATGCGCCAGGTGACTTTGATCAAGCCCGACCAGTTATTGTCCTGCCGCGGCGCAAACGTGTCGCCATCGAAAGATCCCAGGCCCAAAATGCTGCGCGGGGAGATCGAAGAATACAATTGCCGCGCAGAATTCTTCAAATAAGTGTCGCTCACGGCAGAATAAAAATTCCCAAACAAGCCGAATTCGCCGGGCAAACGCAGACCCAAAGCAGGAAAGATGAAGCGGGAAAATGGCTCAGGCCCGCTCAAGCTGAATTCAAAAATATCGGTATTGAAACTGTGGCTATTTTGTGGGCTGAACTCACCCAGAACCGGCACGCCAGCATCGATGAGGTTGAAATGATCGCGTTTGTAACCCAGGCTGCCTTTGTACGTTTCCCCGCCTTCCTTGGTCCTGACATTGATCACGCCGGACATGGCCTGGCCGTATTCGGCGTTGAAACCGCCGGTGATGACTTCGATTTCCTCCACCGCGTCCGTGCTCAACTGCAGGCCGAAACCCGTGCCGGAAAGAGGATCTTGTACGGAAATGCCGTCGAGCAAATAGGCATTTTCATAAGAACGGCCGCCGCGAATGTGCACTTCGTCATCGCTTTTCACCACGCCAACTTGATTCGCCACGACGTCCTGCACGTTTTCCACCACTTCTTTTTGAATATCGGAACCCGACAAATTGCGCCGGCTCGAGGTCTCTTCGATATCAAACAGCGGCTTCTCGCCGATGACCACCACCTCCTGCCCCAATGACAATACGGTGGCTTCCAGCTTAAAATCCAAGGTGGTCGTGGTGCCGGCGGCGATTTTCACACCGGTTTGTTGAATCTGCTTGTAACCGATCATCGACACTTCGAGCGTGTAGGTCCCGGGATTGACGTTCGCGATCGTGTAATTGCCGTTCGCGTCCGCCGCCGCGCCGTAGTATGTGCCCTTGATCAGCACATTCACGCCCGGCAAAGACGCTCGCGTTTCGGCGTCGGTGATGCTGCCCTTGATCGTGCCTTTGGTTTGTCCCACCGCCGTGCGGAGCGGTAACAATATTAGCAAAAGGCAGGATGCAATTTTCGCCGTTCCCATCATAACTCGTCCAGAAGCTTTTCAATGCAATGGCACAGAGTTCAACAACGCGGCGTAGCCGCAACCAAAAGATCTTCTATCCGCAGCTTTCGTCAAAAAATGTCATTCAAAATCTTTTCGAACAGCGCGCGCACCGTGCCCAAGCCGTCCGCCGAGGCGAGTGGGATTCCGAAGAACACGAATGTCGAGGTGCCGTCGACCACTCCTATGACCGGTGTTCCCGGCCACAAAGCCGGGTTCGGCGGAAGTACATACATGGTGTCTGCGCTGATTTTGGGCACGAGTGGGAAAACATTCGGAATGATCGACGCATTCACGCGCAACGGCGGAAAGCCGGTGCTGGCAAACGCGGGCGCCGGATCGATATTCTGATTGCGCGTGATGCGCGCAATGCGGCCGCCCAGGCTGTCCACCGGCGAGAAATCCAGCGGGTCCCCTTGATTGCTGGCGAACTCCTGAAAAGAAGCAACCATGAGAATTTTGCCGCCGCGATCCAGAAATTGGGGAACACTGACTTGCGCTTTTTCCAAGTTCGGCTCGGTGTCGGTGTACCAAAAGATGAGATCGAACAATTGCAGCGTTCGCGCAAAAGCCTCGGAGGAGGCCGGCACCAGCGCGCGGTTGTCGCGCTTGATATCCCACACGTCAAATACACCCACAAGATCGCGCAGAATCGCGTGATAAAAATTCGCGCTGTTATCGGCGACGTTGTAATCGTCGACGACCAGGAACGTGCTGCGCGGCACGCGCACGTACCACGTTCCCTGCGGATCGCGCGGCATGCTGATGATCCTGCTGTGCGCGCCCGCGATGTCCACGGCACGCAGATAAAAGACGTGCCGGCCCTCGACCAATCCTTCGAGCACGCCCAGTGTGATGGAGGTGACGCCGGCGGGGATTTGCCGCCAGCTTGCGGCATTGGAATCGTCGAGTACGTATTCAAATCTGGCGATGGTGTCATCGCCGTCGAGATCGCTCGCGCTCCAACTGAAATTGGCCACGGTGAAGGTCGTGTCCGGCACATCCGTGCCCAGGGGAAATTCCACCACCGGACTCGAATTCACGATCGGGTAGGTTTGTCGCGCGCCAGTTGGATCTGCCGCGTCTTGATCATCCACCGCTTTGACCCAGAAGGTATAATTTGTATCCGTGCCCGCCAGCCGCAGGGTGAAGGTCTCCTGTGTATTCGGCGTGAAAGTCCAATTTGCATCAGTGGCATTGTCCGTCCAGCTCGACAAATTGCCGGCATTGGAATTGAATGTGTAGATGAAGCCCACCACACGGCCGTCGGGATCGTCGCCCCACCAGTGCAGCGTCTGCTTGCTGGTCGTGGGATTCAAAGAATCGGGCGCGACGCTGCGCAGCGCGAGGTGCGTCACCGGCGGCTGGTTGGCATTGGGGCTGTCGGTGAGGTGATCTGAGCAGCTCGCCAGGACGATCAGAGCACTTGCCAGCCCAATGAGAGAGTTTTTATTGATCGAAAAAGTCATAGACAATTGACCAACCGTCATTCAGCAATAATCAGACTGTGTGAAAACTTGAGAATGCCGCACCCTGAGCTTGTCGAAGGGTGCCAGGCTCAAGAACCCGACTTCGACAAGCTCAGCCGGCGTCGAAACAAAGCGTTTTCACACAGACTGATTCTTTCAAAATGCCAGCTCAAGATAAGAAATCAACTGACCGGTTGCGTGGCGCGACTAGTCAGGGTTGCAAGAGTTATTTCAGCAACAAAAGCTTGCGTACGTGCGTGAACTCGCCGCTTTTCATGCGATAAAAATACATGCCGGTAGGCACGGCAACACCGCGCTCATCGCGGCCGTTCCAAACGATTCTGTACGCGCCCGCGGGCTTGTTTTCGTCCACCAGCGTTATCACTTTTTGCCCGAGCACGTTAAAGATGTTGATGGTCACCTGGCCTTTTTGCGCGAGCCGGTAGCGAATCGTGGTTTCGGGATTGAACGGGTTGGGATAATTTTGTTCCAGCGCGTACGTGTGCGGCATGCCGGCGGGATTTTCCTCCACGCTCACGGAGAAGCGGATGACGTCGTTGTTGTTGCGCGGCAACATTTTGTAGTTGGTGAAGCTGAAATAATGAATCCCGGTGATCGAAACCAGACTATCACCCAAGACAAAGGAAGAATCCAAATTGCCGATATAGCCGCCGCTCTCATCATCCACACGCACTTCGCCGGTGCCGTCGTTGATCGAAAACTCGCCGAAATTGCTCGCGCCATCGGGGAAGGGGTTGCTGACTTTCGCGCCCAACACGCGCACCAACATGCCCTCATATTGTTCCGCTGTCGTGCCCGCGCGCAGATCGCCGGTTTTCACGACCACCGGTTCGGGCACGGGGTTGCCGGAACCGAGGATTACGGCATTCGCAACATTGCCAATGCGCGTCACGTTGAAATTCTCCTGCACCGTGCCCGTGACGCGCACGCGATCGCCCAGCTTGACGTTGGTTTGCGTGTCGTTGACCCAAACGCCGTTCCAGGGCTCGCGCCCGTTCTGAATGTAGTAATACCCAAAATCGGCGGAATCCGTGGTGGCAATTCCCTCGACTGTTACCGCGAGGCCGGTATAGCCGGAATTGCCGTTAGCAAAGGGCGTGTATTGCACGTCGAATATCGTCAAGCCGTTATCGCGCACATAATAAAAATACCTCGTCGCAGCGCCGGCCTCGGTGCTGTCGCCCGTGGCGTCCACGGCAATGACATAGTATTGCACAAAAGCGCCGTTGGTCTGCCGCGGTATCACGCCGCGAAAGGCAACATTGTCCGCAGTGGTCATGGCCACTCTCTGCACTGGGCTATTGTCCACGATAAAATCCACGTGCGCGCGCGTTACCGGGCCTTGCGCGTCCACAATGTTCGCGCTGATCTCCACCTCATTTGTGGAGGTAACCGCAACCGGGTTGCGGATGATATTGGTTATGTCCGGCGGCGCCGCGGCCACTTCGATATCGGCCAGGCTGCGGGGATTAATGGTCGTCGTCCCTTGCGTGGTGCCGCCACGGATGAATCCGGTGACGTTGATTTTGGTGCCGGCAGGAAATCCCGGCCACACGCCGCCGTTGGCACTCACCACATTAAAGACGGCATTGAAATAGTCATCGAGGTTGATGCTTCCGGTGGCATCGGCGGCGCTCATGATATTGCCGGGCAAACCGTTGCCCGTCACCGTCAGATTTTCAAAGCGCGCCAGCGTGCTCTCCCAGCGCTCCGCCAATGCGGTATTAGTGGTGGTCCCGCTCGCACCCAAATCGCCGGGGGTGAGCAGCACGGGTTCCGGCAAGGGTAGATCGAAATCCAAAAACTCGACCGGCGTCACCGGGTTCGTGAAAAGTGCGAATTGGGTAATGCTTTGCGCCGTCAGCGGGGTGGGGAACTCCTGCACGACACCGGTGATTTTGATTTTATCGCCGGGCCGGGTCGCGCTGAGCAAGGTGCCGGAAACGGTGCTATCATTTTGGATGATGAAAAATCCGCTCCATGGGCCGCCTCTTTCGTCTTGAATAAAACCGCCCCAGCGCGCTCCCAAAAAGATATCGCGCGGGCCTTGCATCATAATTCCGGAAACCGTCAAAGTGTCGCCCAGGAATTTGGTATCATCGTTGCTCGTCGCATTGATTTCACCGGCACGCACGAATTGAATGTCGGCAATGTTCAAGCTGTCGCCCAAAGCGCGCCAGCCGGGCGTGGCCGGGGCATTGATGCTCCAGATGCCGCCTTTCCACGAGAAGTTTTCGCTGGTTTCATCGTGGCCGGTGAGGCCATTTCCACCGGTCCAGGTTTCGAGATCTTCAACGTCAAGCTTGCGCTGTGCGGAATTGCCGGCGTCGTGTGGATCGGTGTCTGCATCATTCTCTGCATTCACCACGAACTGATTGGCGACGGGAGTATCAGCGAGGTAAGTGGAAGGGTTGGCATCCGCGTCCATGCCGTCGATGCTTACGCCGGTCTTGTTGACTGCCGTGGTCTTATCGCCCCATTGCACGATGTCAACATCCTGCACGAGATCGTTCTGCCCATCCCAGTGAAAGAGAATGACAATCTCGCTTCCGTTCGTCAATCCCACGGTCGCGCCCACGGAAACGGCGGCCATGTCCGGCGTGTTGGCATCATCGCCTTTGATTTCGAAGTCAGCCGGTTTGCCATAGGTGACCGTGAAGCCCGCGCCGGAGACCGCAATCGTGACGAATTGTTTCGGAGCTATACTCGCGCCGTTCGGAAATTTCACCATGAAATCCGAAGTAAACGCGGTGAAGTTACCTTTGACGACATTGATGTAGTTGTTATTGTTGTTAAAAACTTCGTCGGTTAGGTAATAGTTGCTCAAATCCAGGGAATTCGCCGTGGGATTATGAATTTCGACGAATTCACCGGCGGTGGGCGTGACCACAAATTCCGTGATGAGCAGGTGATCTTGCGCCTGCGCCCATGGTGGCGCGATTAGGATTGTCATTGTCAAAAGAAACAACACGAGGCGTAACGAGTTTTTCATGAGGATCTCCCTTACACGTTAATGTTAATGGGTTGATTTCTGAGAAAAAACCTTGCATCATGACGGATTTGCCTGTAAATTCAATCATGCTAAAATCAAATTTACAGAAATTTCGCCAACTCCATGGGCGTCTGCCAAAATCTGACTCGCGCCGCTTGGTCGTCATAACCGGTGCACGGCAAACGGGAAAGACGACTTTGGCACGAACAGTTTATCCCGAATTACGCTATGTCAATCTTGATGCACCAGAAAACCGTGATTTTGTGCGAGCCGTGCGTAGCATGTCATGGGCAAAAGAATTCGGGGCCGCGATACTGGACGAAGCGCAAAAAGAGCCGACCGTTTTTGAGAAAGTAAAATACAGCTTTGATGAGGGCAGCCTCGACTTCTCCGTGTTATTAGGCTCTTCGCAAATTCTAATGCTCAAACGCATTCGCGAAACGCTGGCCGGCCGCGCGTTTTTTTATGAACTATTTCCCTTGATGCTCTCTGAAATAGCTTATGAAAATCGCCCGCCTTCGTCATTGCTGTTGGCGCAACTCATTGCCGATTCCGAAGTCAACTCGCTTCTGTCGAGTTTAGCTCCCCAGCACCTTCCGGCTGAGGAAGAGGCTATTTTGGCGGCCGTGGATTATATGCTGAAGTGGGGCGGCATGCCTGCATTGCTCTCTCTCAGCGAGCCCGATCGCCAACAATGGCTGCAATCTTACAGTCACACCTATTTGGAGCGCGATTTGAGCGATCTCGCGCGCCTCGAAGATCTTGCCCTATTTCGTGATTTTCAACGCTTGAGCGCCTTGCGCAGCGGACAAATTCTCTCCTTTTCGGAGCTGGCCCGTGATGCCGGCATTTCGCCTTCCACCAGCAGAAGATATTTTGAATATCTTAAACTATCGTATCAGACATTTGCACTGCCGCCATTTCGCAAAAACCTCACCAGCGCTGCCATTAAAACACCTAAATTGTACTGGCTCGATATCGGTATCATGCGCCATTTGCAGGGCTACGGCGGCGCTCCCACGGGCGCGCTCTTCGAGACCTTTGTCATTGCCGAAATCTACAAATGGGTGCGCACCACGGGCCAACAGGTCGAGCTTTATTTTTATCGCACCCGCTCCGGCTTGGAAGTGGACTTATTGCTGCAAACCTCGCGAGGCATGTGGGGGTTCGAAGTAAAATCCAGCCGAGAGATTGTGGCCAAAGATTTCCGCGCTCTGCGCGACGTGGCCGGCGTGCTGAAATCAAAATGGTGCGGCGGCATTGTGATAACACGCGGCTCTCGCCTCGAGCAACTCGATGCAGCTCATAAAATCTGGTGTGTACCAGTACATCGGCTGCTCGGGCATTAATCAAATTCGCGCCCCCTTTCAAGTCCTGCTTCATTTAATCACCAAAAACCTTCCGCGTTGAACCTGCCCGCTTGCAAAATCCTCCACCGTGTAAAAATAAAGTCCTGAAGCAAGTGCCTGATCATCTTGCGTCACCAAATCCCATGCATGTTCACCGCCGGCATACACACGATTGCCTTGCGCGAATTTTTCCGTCCATTGTATGCCCTCGCCAGCATAAGTTGTGGCGTCGTGTTGGAACTGATCGACAAGGTCGCCCGCAAGCGTATAAATGCGCACTTCACAAGATGCCGGAAGGTTGAAAAAGTAGAATTTGCGGTCGCGCTCGAGATTGCCGTCCCAGGTGGCGTTCACGCGATAGGGATTGGGATACACACCCACAGAAATATCTTTTGAGGCATCAGCTTGCAACTGCGCCTCACGGGTTGCCGCGCCGGGAAACACCCGCACGGCGTTGCTCAAACGGCTGCTCTCCAAACTTTGCAGGCGAATGGCAGGATCACCCTGATCGAACGCGGTCACGGCATACGCATACTGCCAGCCGTTGAGCAAATTCTCATTCACAAATTTGTAATGATAATAAATCGTCTCATGGGCGCCGGTGACGGGGTTGATCGCGGTTTCGCCGAAAGTGACAGGCTGCTCCAAGCGCACGGCGTTGAGACCGGCGTCGTAACCGAGGCCATCGACGGAATCGTGTTCGGCAATCAAAGTAAATGAAGAAAACAAATCCCTGCCCGGCAAGTCTTCACCAAGCTGCGTGCGATACACGCGGTAGCCTTCGAAATCTTTCCTGCCGCTGATGAAATCGACCGATTCCTCCGCGGAGCGGTCCCAATACAAAGTCACCCGGCGGTCTTCGGGAAAGACTTTGAAGCGCGGCGGCGTGGGCGGTGTGGGCAAAATGTAGCGATCCAATTCTCCGTCACGATCCAAGTCTTCACCGGGATCGAGCCGGCCATTGGCGTTGCGGTCCTCGCCGTCGTAGGCGGTTTGCGCCCAATATACGTTTGTATTCAAATTGCTGCGATTGGCTTCGGTGTCGGCGCTATTCGGATCGCTGCCGCCCTTGCTGGCGCAAACCACTGCAAACACCACGTTGAGCGAGGCATCAGGCGCGATAGCCTTGAAAGGGCCGGTGGTGATCATGGTGATGAAATTGCCCTTTTGCCCCTTCACGCGCGAGTTGTAGGCCACCGGATCGAGCGGCTCTCTTTGCTTTTGATAGCATTCGATGTCGGTCTGCGGAGAAAACAGAACCGGATCGCTGGCATCGCGAAAGAGCCAGGCATTGAAGGTGGCGCGATTTCTGTAGGTGGTATCATTGGCTTGCGGCGTTGCGCCCAGATGCTTGATGGCGGCATATAGGCCGTTCTCGGTGAAGCCCGGGTCCCCGTCGAAATCGAACGAATACATCATGCGCAGCGAATCGACGAAGCCGTCGCTTTTGTGTTGATAGAACGGCGCGCCCACGCGCGGCGGCGTGATCTTGGTGTTGCGCACGACCAAGTCCGCCCAGAGCGAAACGTACACGTCGTTCAAACGCCGGCGCCCGGTGTTCTTGATGGTGTAATTCAAAATCACAAACGCGTCGGCAAAGGGAAAATCCCAGGCATAAGACTCAAGGTGCACGGAAAGATTGATGGGATTGTGCTGCGGAATGCGGATGGTGGTACCCGGCACCACGAGGTTGGAATCGGTGAAATCGGCGACGAAATCTTGATGGCTGATGGCCGCGGGGTCGTAAAACGGACTCTCGATTTTACTGGAGCGCTCGCGCACGAGGTCATTGGGATCATCGGAATTAGTGAATTCGAAACCGGCGGCGACGTCGGTCAGCGAGGGCACGTCTTTCGCTCCCGTGGTGACGAAGACGGTGCCATCATCGCGGCGGCCGCCCACCCACAATCCGCCCACGAACATGTGCTCGATGCCCGAGCCTTTGGGATATTCGCACGAAGGCCGGTCTTGCGGCGCTTGAACGGCAAAGCCGTCGCCAATGGTGCCGAAGTTCGTAACCGTGAGGCCGATACTGCCGGCGGTGGTGAATTTGGTGTCGTCGTCAACGGAAGGTTTGTGCAAGCGGGGATCACGCTCGGTTTGAGCAAGCGCGCGATTGAGAACAAAGAACGAAACCAGATAGAAAAAGGCAAGTCGCTGAGCTTTCATGATTCCTGGGGTAGCTTGGAAATGAAGGTTGCGTCGAGTACAGCTTGCCTGTTTTCCCCATTTTATTTCGGAGTCGCAATCTAAAAAATGAATTACACTTTGTCAAGTCGCCGTCGTGAAAATAAGGAGGTCATGACTCAAATCATGGCGGTCCTTCCGGACTTGTTCAAGTCGCCCAGCGTTCTTCCACCCTCCCCTCCTTGTTGCCGACGATCACCAGGTCGGCAAGGGCGAGGAAGAGCCCCGTTTCCACGACACCGGCGATTTTACAGCTTTGTTCGCAGGCCCCTGGCTCCGCAATCTTGCGAAACGCGCAATCCAAAACATAATTGCCGTTATCCGTGCGAAACGGCTTGCGGTTTTTCGCGCGCAGCAAAACACTCGCGCCCAGATGGCGCAACATTTCGGCCGTCGACTGCCAGCCGAAGCTTAGCACTTCCACCGGCAGCGGGAATTTGCCCAATTGCTTGACCAGTTTTTTTTCATCGACCATGATGATCACGCGATCGCTGCGTGTCGCCACAATTTTTTCACGTGCCAATGCGCCGCCGCCGCCTTTGACCAGATTGAGCTGGGGATCGACTTCGTCCGCGCCATCCAGCGTGAGATCGATTCTTCTGAATGCGCCTTCATCGGCAATCAGCGGAATGCGCAAGCGCCGCGCCAGTTGCGCCGTGGCCAGGGAACTCGGCACGCCCGTAATGCGCAAGCCGCGGGCAACCTTTTTCGCCAGCAGCCGCAATGCGAATTCCGCCGTGCTGCCCGTGCCCAGGCCGAGGATCATTTTATTTTCGACATATGCCACTGCGGCCGCGGCGGCATTTCGTTTTTGATCTGCAACAGAAATCATCGCTGCCTTTCTTCGATTTTAACCCAAAATGTAGAATGAAAATCGGTTTCACACTTGCAACCCAAATTAACCACGGAGACACCAAGACACAAAGACATTTTTCTGGGTGAGTTCCTGCCGCAGGGGTTGAGAGTTTTACCACACCATTCATTTCGCCGGGCAGAATTTGTAACCGTTGAAACTTTGCCCTTGTCTGTCTTTGCGGCATTGTGTATTTTGATGCATGAAAACTCCCGATTTAATCGAATATCTCGACCGCTACCTGGAAATCGACAAGATTCCCGATGCCTCATGGAACGGCTTGCAAGTGCAGGGCAGTAAAGAAATCCGCCAAATCGGCGCGGCGGTGGATGCTTGCCAGGACGTGATCGACGCAGCGGCAGAAGCCGGGGTTGATTTTCTGATCGTGCATCACGGCATATTCTGGGAGAAAAAGGCCTCGCGCATCACCGGCACGCATTATCGCCGGCTGAAAGCGCTGCTCGATGCCGGCATCAATCTGTACGCCGCGCATTTGCCGCTGGATTGGCATCCGGAAGTGGGCAACAATGCCGTGCTGGCGCGGCGCATGGGATTGAAGGTGGTTGGCGGTTTCGGGCGCTCGGGCGCGGCAGATGGCCGCAGTATCGGCTGCGTCGCCCAATGCCCGCAAGCGCTCAGGCAGCCCGAACTGATCGAACGCGCGGCCGCGGCTTTGCCCGGCGACGTACGCGCCGATTTCTTCGGCCCCAAAATGATTCAACGCGTGGCGATTGTCACCGGCGGCGGCACCTCGTTGTTAGGCGAAGTGTTGGCGGCTGGAGTGGAGGCTTACATCACCGGCGAACCCAAGCATTCCTTTTATCATTTTACCCGCGAACACGGCCTCAACGTGCTTTACGGTGGACATTACGAAACGGAAACCTTCGGCGTGATTGCACTCGCCGAGCATCTGCAACGGAAATTCCAATTGCCGTTTCAGTTTTTAGATTTCCCCACAGGACTTTGATTGGACTCTTACGCGGTACACGTTACACGTTACACGTGCAATGTGTAACGTGTAAACGCAAACTTGAAATACCTTATGCCTGATCTAGTTATTTTCGGTCGTCAGCCGATTTTGGAGGCCCTGGCCTCCGGCCTGCCGTTGCGCAAAATCTTATTGGCGCAGGGCAGCAGCGGCGCGCCGGTTGCACAAGTGCTGCAACAAGCCGAGACAAAAAAAATCCCGCTGCAAACTTTGTCACGCCCAGAATTGGATCGCCTGGCGAAAACCGACAAACACCAGGGCTTGGTGGCATTGATGGCAGGCGTGGAATACGTCGATGGCGAAACCATATTGAGCCGTGCGCGCCACAAGCCGCCTGGGGAAAAGGCGGCGATGCTGCTGCTCGATGGCGTGGAAGATCCGCGCAATTTGGGCGCGATTCTGCGCGTGGCTGAGGGCGCCGGCTTCGACGGCGTGGTGATTACCAAGCGCCGCTGTGCCGAAGTGACGGCAGCGACGATCAAAACCTCTGCGGGCGCGGCGTTTCACCTTGCCATCGCTCAAGTGGCGAATTTAGCGAACACGATTTCCTTCTTAAAGGAAAAGGGAATTTGGATTGTGGGTTTGGAAGAAAAAGCGCAGGAACCGATCTACAAGCTCGATGCGAAAATGCCCCTGGCTCTGGTACTGGGTGGCGAGGGCCAGGGCTTGCACCGGCTGGTGCGGGAACGTTGTGATTTCCTTTATAAAATTCCGATGGCAGGGAAATTGGCGTCACTGAATGTTGCGACGGCGGCGGCAATAGTTTGTTATGAAGTCGTGAGGCAGCGCACCTCGGTTTTACCGGGGTGAAATCTCTGCAAAAGACACGGCGGATTGGCGCACACCCATAGAAATTTCCCCGAGAAACGTTTCATGCAGTCTTCAGATCTTGGCAATTGGGATTTTGGGGCTGCTGCTTGTGCCGTTCTACTGTTGCGCCAGTCCCGGCGCGCTCAAGAAATCGTGATAGCGCCCTGCAATTTTCCCGGCGCGCAGCTTACCGCTGGCAAACAAATCTTTCACGAAATCGCCATACGAAATGCGCTCCGGCTTCAAACCCGCTTCGAGATAGGAATAAATCACGGCGGCTAGGCCGTGTGCCCCCTGGTCTTGCTCGCGCAGATAACTTCGAATCGCATTGGCAGAATGATCGATACCGGTATTTTGCGGGGAGACGAGCAGCTGCCGTCGCGCCGCGAGCCATAATTCCGCGGCGAGCACCAGCTCTTTCTTGCAAAAGGAGTTAAAATCGAGCGGCGCGCCGTAAAATGCAACTTTCTGCAAACAAGCTTGCATGAAATCGTCGCCGGGCAGTTGCGCAAATTCCTCCGCCAGCAGGGAATCCACCAGGAGGTCGCAATAAGGATGCAGCATTTCACGATAGAAATTGCGCACCACCGGGCGCAATTCTTGCCGGGCATTCGCGATGCGCGCCTGCCGGTGCAAACGCACCTCGTGCGGCTGCCCGAGCGAAACCAGGTATACTTCTAACGTGTCGCGCTCCGCGCGAAAGTCGCCGAGAAACCGTTCGACGTCGCCAATCACGTCATAAGCTTGCAGCTCCTGTTTCGCTGCAGGAATTTGGGCGAGCAGCTCGGGGAGGAATTTGGAACGCCAATAGCCTTCAAATTGATTCGCACGCAAATATCCCAATACCGAAGTGACATGGGGTTTGAGCGCCTGCCATTGCTGCCAATTCTTTTCATTCCCATAATCGGAAGCCATAAGGCGGGTGCGCATAGGTTGGTCGTCTTGCATCATCCGTATGATATCGCCCAGGCTATCCGCAGGTGCAAAGTTTGCCAGCAGCATGCTCAAGCGAGGTCCGGGAGGCCAGTTCGGACCGATCAACCAATCGATCTGCGTCATCGCGCCGCGCACCTCCACCGGCAAATTCCAGGACCAATCGCGATACACTTGCGGATAATATTTCGAATAAAGAGGCCGGCCTGTGAGGATGCCGATCAAATGGCACGAATCATAAACCAGAGAGGGCTGGACCGACCATTGCGAGACAAAACCGCCCCTTCGCGCCGCTGTTTTTTTTTGGCAGCCCTCCAGCACAATCAACGACAACAGCATCCATAACCCGGCACGGAACAACTTGCGAAACCGTGTTTGCAATTTTGTCGCCCTTGCATTGAATTCGGTAATCAAATAACACCCAAAAATCTCAGGTGGCGACTGCAATTTAGAGGTTTTGGGCTAAAAAGCAATAAAACAAAAAATCCCCGAGTCCATAAAGGAACCCGGGGATTCTGAGGAGGAAGGAAAACAATATAAAAGGCTTTACCTTAGGAGCACGAAACTGTTTTACCCTGATGATAATTTATTCGTGCGTCCTAATTCTATAACACGGGCAGACGGCAAAAGTTCCAACACCTGAGAAAAATCTTTTGGGCGAGGGTAGAGGCAGGCAAGTTGCAACTGCAACTACTATTTGGGCGTGCGGCTCTATCGGAAAAAAAATTGCCAACCAGAGTGACCGGGAAAACCTCTGGTTGGCACGAAAACTATTTCCCCCACGAGTATTTAGACTCGTCAATGTTTGAGCTAAACGGAAGAGGGAGGGTTATCAACAAGCTCGAAACCAGGCCGCGGTCCTGTCTACTTCCCTCCGCTCTCCGCGAGATCCCCCTATTTTTTTTCTTAAATTAGCCCTTTACTACTTATATAGTCGCATTTATTCCTCAAAATGCCACACTAGAAGAAAATATTCTTTGGGATTATTTGCCGAACTTGAATTTAGCTCATGACTCGCGGTGCGTTTCAGGCGAATAACATATTTCTTAGTCAAATACTTACGGTGCTCTCTGATCCGATAAGCTCCCAGGTCTGTTCTGAAACATTTTTGCGGCAGTTATGAACCTTCATCCGGAAATTGAGCCGAATTGACGATTTGCTTCTGGCGGCAAGCCCAATTCTGGAAATGGAGAATTGGCATCAACGCGCAATGACCACGTAACCGCTGGCAACATTGCTGCCGCCATCAAGCAACGTATAAAGGTAGACGCCAGGCTGCAGATCTTTTCCCTCCTCGTCGCGGCCATCCCAAGCATAAATCTTTCCATTTTGGGGCTTATTGACCCAGACCGGGACGCCGTTGGCGTCGAAAATATGCAAGCTCGGGCTGTCTAAATTCAAGCCGGAAAAATTAAACTCAATGGCATCATTGTACCCGTCGCCATTGGGAGTGAAAGGATTAGGCCGAACGATCAACTTGCTGGCCACAGAACCAGCAAGATTGACGACCAATTGGCGGCGGTTGTTGTTTTCATCACTCTCAACAATCGCATTGCCGGCGTCGACAACCATTTCAACGATATGTGTGCCAGGAGTATCGAATCGTAAACGTGTTTCCACTTCGATTTCCGCCCCTGATGGCAGTGCAGTGATCGTCGTATCACCCCGCTGCTCGCCGTCTCCAAAGAACTCCAACTGAAAGTGTTGATTCACTTCCGCGCCCAGCGCTCGAATTTTTCCTTGGACCCGCGTCGAACGCCCGAGCGCGAACAATTCCGCGGCCTGCAAATCACCGGCAATCAGATCCGGGCGCGGCGGCGCTATGGTGAAGCTGAAAGTATCGAGAGGCATGACGTTGGGCGGCACGGCGAGATCCTGCGCGCGTACGCCGACGCTGACCACGGCGTTGAAAAGCCACGGCTTTGCGGGCTGGTATTTCAAATGAGCCGCACGCGAATCTCCGAGAATCTGTGGCGAAACCCGCTGTCCATTCACTTCCATGATCAACATTTGCAGATCAACGCCGGCCTGCACATCTACGATTGCCACAGAAATTTCTTCCTCCGGCGGAACATTCACCGCGCCCGGCTCGGGATTTCGGCTGGCAACAAAAGGCGGCTGGCGATCCTGCCCCAGCACAAAGAAATACGAGAAGGAAGCAGCGTTGGGCCGTGCCGCCAAGTCCTGGCCGGCAATGGTCACGTGCACGGTGTCACCACTCAAAGCCTGGCCTACCAGCCGGTAATGCAGCGCAAAACCGTTCGAGATTCGAGACGAATCCGGCGTCACGGCCATGCCATTGATTTGCAAGCGCAATGAACGAAAATCGACGCCGGTCAAATCATCCTCCATTTGCAGTGAGATTTCGGTTTGCGGCGAAATGCCGGTGGCGAATGGCGCGGGCGAGAAATTCAGTGCGCGCGGCGGCAACGAGTCGCGCACGGTGGTGAAGAAATACTCATCGGCAAAGGCGTTGGGCGGAATCGCCAAATCTTGCGCCTGCAGCTTCACATGGATGAGCTGATCATCATTCCAGCGCGCCGGCGGCGTGTAGTGCAGGCGATAGCCTTTGGCAACTGGCGAAATTTGCAATGGCACCAGGCGATTATTGACCGTCATGGCAATGGCAACAGGATCAATGCCGGAATCGTCATCGAGCACGTCGACAAAGATGCTGGCGCGCAACGGCACTTGGCGCGCCTCGCGCGGCGGGTTCAAATTGGCCGCGTACGGCGGCCCAAAATCCGCGGCCAGCACTTGCACCGTGATGCTGTCGCTGCCAATCAGTCCGCCCCCCTCTCCGATCATCAAAAAGAGATACTCGCCGGGCCGCACATTCTGATCCGTTTGCAGGAGTAGAGTTGCATTCTGACCCGGTGTGATTTGCACCGGCGACAAAGAAGTTGTGACGCCGGGAACAGCAGGCGGCCAGATCGCCAGCGTGACCGTTTGATTGAACCCAAACAAAGGCTCCAGGCTGATTTGAAAAGTCGCGCGCTCATTCGGGCGCACGGCAGTTTTCTGCGGCTGCACCTTCAGCTTGAAAGCCGGTTGCGTCTGCGCGCAAGAGGGCAGGAACAGGGGCCGCGTCACCGCAGCGGAAACGGAATTGGCGCCCACCAGGCCCGATACTTCCACGCGCATGGGGATCTCGAGCGCCGTGGCCGGACATTGCGCCACGACGGTCCAAGACGCGGTGCCGTTGTTGAACGTCGTGCTCAAATTCGAAGGCGCGAGCGCTTTGACGGCAAAATCGCCGCTGGCCAGAGCCAGTGGCGGCGGCAAAATCAATCGTGCTTGCACGGCATTGACCGCGGGGTGGACACGATTGAACACCAGCAAATTCACCTCGAAGGGATTGGGCGTGAGCTGGCCTCGCACCGCTCCCAGGTTGCGCAGCGCGGTCAGATGCAGGGTTAAGCCGCTCACAGCATCGCGACGCGTGCTCACGTCACCCAGACCGTAATAAGTCGCAATGGTGCGGGATTGGTTCGCGGCCAAATTTTGTTCGTTCCAGCGCAAAATCACGGCGCTATCGTCGTAACGTGGTGGACTCGCGGGAACCTCATAGTCCCATGGCACGGTTGACAATCTCGACCAATCGCCGATGATCAACTGATCCGGGCGCACAGCCTCGTAACCCACCAGCGTGCCTTGCGCCACCAGGCCGGTCGAGTCCGCGGGATTGCCAATTTGAAACGCCTGGAGGAAATCTGGAATTTGCGGCGCGACGAACTTTTGCTCGGAACGGCTGTAGCCGAAATTGGTGAGCACGGGCGCTTGGTCGTTGCCGTTGATGAAAGTGTCCAGCTCCAGCAAAACGCCGGCTTGATGGTTGTTCGTGGGATCGGTGTTGTGCAAGAGAAATTCGATGAAGATCGCGCCGGTGGTTGCGCTGAATTTCTGCGGGTGCAAGCGCTGCCGCACGGCAATCGGGCCGGCTTGATAAGAGCATTCGAGGAGGGAATCCCCCACGACGCGGGCGGAAGTCATGCGCAACAGGCTGCTATTGGTGCGGCGGGGATCGTTGCTATAAATCGTGTTGTCCACGCGAATATTGACATGCGAGGAAAAAGGCGCCTGGGGAAATTGGAATGACAGCGGGCGATTATCCGCCGTGCCCATGTTGAAGACGCCGGCGAAGCTGATTTCGCCACTGAGGGAAGTGTCGTTCGTGGCACGCACTTGCACGGCGACCAGGTCATTTTTGACGCTGAGCAGAGCTTGCGAACTGGTGCGCGCAAAGGATTTATCAAAAATCTGTATGGGATGGGATTGGGCGTATCCCGAGGGAGGGCTCAAGGCAAAAGCCGCAATCAATGACAGCAAAACATGGTCGCGCAACACTGCTCCTCCTCCCTGATGAAGTTCGCGCTGTCTCCGGGCGAGCATGATCATTGTCTTTGAAAACCCGGCGCAATTTACATTGCCTCGTCCTGGGAGTCAAGTTGAAATGCGGCGTTCTTTTTTGTTGCCAATCAGGAGGAATCTTTTTAAGCTGGAGCGCCGGGGCTTATGGCCTTTTTTTGAAATTGGCCACGAGATGGCTACCTCGGATTTTCAAACGAGCTGAAAACTGAAGCTCTTTGAGCGGCAAAGCTGAAGCGCACGGAATTGGAACAGCTCACGGAAACTAAAGAACATGAATTTTTCCGTGGGAATTCATTTCCGTGAGCCAGACTTTTAGAATTTTATTCTGAGCTTATTTCGTTAAGCGCTTACCGCCACAACTTCAAAGAATCAGTCACAGATTTCGCAGGTGCTGGCATTCTTTTTGAAGTTCGCTCATGAGCAAGAATCTGCGGCATCTGTGGATTCTTTCTTGCACTTTTGCAGAAGGCTTGTCTGTGGAAGATTATATCGCCGCGCGGATGGACACCGACTGTGAAAATCTCTTCCTCACCACGAACGGCGTGCGGTTGCACCTGATCGCCGCCGGCCCGAAAACGGGCCCGCTGGTGATTCTGCTGCACGGCTTTCCGGAATTTTGGTATGCCTGGCACAGGCAAATTCCGGCGCTGGCGGCGGCGGGCTTTCGCGTGCTGGCCCCGGATCAGCGCGGCTACAATCTCAGCGACAAACCGCGTGGCATTGCCGCCTACAATCTCGACGAGCTGGCGGAAGATGTGATCGGATTGATCGAGCACGAGAAACGCGGGCGGGTTTTTCTCATCGGGCACGATTGGGGCGGCACGATCGCATGGTGGATCGCCAACAAATATCCGGAAAAGATCGAGAGATTGGTGATTTTGAACTCGCCGCATCACGCCGTCATGAAGCGCCAATTGCGGCAGAAACGGGCGCAATGGCGCAAAAGCTGGTATTTTCTTTTCTTTCAGATTCCCCTGCTGCCCGAGGCCTGCACCCGCGCCTGGAAATGGAAGCTCGGCATGCTCGCGCTGCGACACTCGAGCCGCCCCCAGACTTATTCACCCGCAGACTTGGATGCATATCGCCAGGCGTGGGCGCAGCCCGGCGCGATGAAGAGCATGATCAACTGGTATCGCGCGTTGCTGCAAAAACCGCCGCAGCGGCTGCAAAGCCGCCGTATCGTCGTTCCTACTCTATTGATCTGGGGCGCGCAAGACAGGTTTCTGGGACGCGAAATGGCGGGCCTGAGCGTCGAGTTGTGTGATCAAGGCCGCGTGGAGTTCATCGAAGAAGCGACGCATTGGGTGCAGCACGAGGAGCCGGAAAGAGTGAACCGGCTCTTGCTGGAGTTCTTGCAGTAAAGAAGATGACCGCCGGGGGCGAACCAACAAGTTAAAACGAAGATCACACGTGCGCTTCTTGCGCCTGGTAGGTGTGCAGCAGCAGCAAAGCGGTCAAATCGATCAAAGCGCGGTCGCGTTGTGCCGGGCGATACTGCAATTGCTTGCCGCGCGCGAACGCCACGAAGTTGCGCACCTGCTCGTCGAGATCGGCATCCGCCAGCCCCGCATGCAGCAATTCCTTGCGGTTGGCGAGGCGGGGCGCAATTTCCTCCAGCAGGCCTTCGAGCTTCTTGCCATTTTTCACGCTGCCAAAAGTAGTCAACAGCGAAGCTGAAACCGGCAGCAAATCGACTGCGCTTTCCCGAATGCGCTCCAGCACATCGCGATTGGTCAGCGGCAGAGCATGTTGCGACAGCAATTCTGCCCTTTGTGTGCGCGGCCGCACGGAAATGGCGTAATAACTGCCATTGTTGGTGACGCGATCCATTCCCCACCAGCGCTGCAGCATGCTGGTTCCCGACACGCTCGAAGCGGTGGCACGATGGCGATTGCCTTTGGGATCCAAAATAAAATATGAACGCTGTGTTGAGCCCGCCACCAAGATCCAGTGCTCGTATTGATCGACGCAAATGATAACCGGATGCCCCTGGCCGTGCTCTTCGCGCAGCCATGCCAGCGCTTGGCGGCCATGGCTTTTGCGGTTCCAGCTCGCCTCCGCGCCCTCGTAGCCGAGCCGGCGCAGGCCGCGTTGCAGGCCATTCTCATCCGTGCCCGTGCGCGGTCGTGTTCCGCAAGCACGCTTGATGCGGCTCATCGTGATGTCCGCATTTCCTAACAGCAGCAGGGCATTAAAGACACATGTCGGGCCGCAGCTATATTCGTCAGGCTGAATGGCGAACGCCATTTTCGTTTCTCCGGTTCACTCAACAGAATTGTATGTTGAGCCGAACAAGTTGGATTCTAGTTTTATGAACTTATGTCAGGTGGACATAAGGAACCGCTTGATTCTGGCAGGATAATACAACTCAAAGCAATTAAAAATAAACATTTAAAACATACACGCTCTTGCTTTAACTCTGCCAACGAACGAGCCGAATATAATATGCGGTTTGGTGAATAGCAATGATTTCGTTGCGAAGAGTTGAAAAGTAGGCATGTATCTGGCGATTTTCCAGTTACCTATTTCTACAAAAAAAAATCCCGGTTGCACAAAAAAAGACTTGGAGGGATATGCAGCAATAAAATATCACTAATACAATATATTGAATTTATTGGTCTTATAATACTATACCAGAGTGCAAAACCTGAAGGGTTTCAGGCATAACGAAATAGCTGGAACTCATGGCCTTATGGCAAAATCTCTCGCCAGCAGGATCGAGCTCAGGGCATTTGAATGGAAGGCAGAAGAAAGGCGAGCAATTCGATATCTCGACTCGCGGGCGCTCAAATCGCTTGAATATCTACTCTCCCCGCGCTCAGGTCTTCAATGGTTCTCTGAAAATCAACTTCATGTTCCTTTCGAATCTCAATGACACGCCGAATTTCGGCGCCGAATTTCTCTTCCATTACAGTTGCGCCGAACTTGCGCATGGCTTTGTCCACCGCACCGGAATCCGGATATTGATACACGAGAGAGAAACGAAGGGTTTCGAAAAAGGAAAGGAGAGTGGCCGCGTCCAGCACGGCAAACATGGCGCCGCTGTAGGCACGGATCAAACCGCCTGTCCCCAGTTTCGTGCCGCCGAAATAGCGCGCCACCACGGCGGCGACATTTGTCACGCGGCGCGCTTCCAGGGCACGCAGCATCGGCCGTCCTGCGGTTCCGGCTGGTTCGTTGGCATCGTAAGCGCGGGCAAGCAATTGCGCACCGCTGCCCACGCGCCACGCAAAACAATTATGTGTGGCCCCGGCAAATCTGCGGCTGCGTTGTGCGATCAAATCTTCGGCTTGCTCGCGGCTGGCCGCAGGTGCAACCCAGGAGATGAAACGTGAATCTTTGACACGCAGCTCGGCTTCGCACGCTCGCGCGATCGTGAAATAGTCAGCCACCTCTCAATGTGCCATCCCTTCTTCCAAATCGCAGCCCCGCAAATGCGCCAGCCGCGCGACGGTTTCGCCGATCTTGTTGTTGGGCGTGGAGGCACCTGCAGTGAGGCCGATTTTTACCGCGCCAAGCGGCAGCCAGCCGCGGGTATTGATTTCAGCGGATGCTCCCACCGGCTTGTGGCGGATGTCGTCCGCGCTGGCCAGGCATCCGGCATCGTCGATGTGATACGCCCGGGTGTGTTCCGCCGCCAGTTCCACGAGGTGATTGGTATTGCTGCTATTGTAGCCCCCGATCACCAGCATGAGATCGAGCTGCTGCTTTTGCACCAAAGCCAGCACCGCGTCCTGCCGGTCTTGAGTGGCGCTGCAAATGGTATCGAAATTGCGGAAGTGCCCGTCGAGACTGTGCGCACCGTACTTTTCCAGCATCGCACGTTTGAGGCACTCGGCAATGGCGAGCGATTCGCTCGACAGCATCGTGGTTTGATTGGCCACGCCGATTTTTTCGAGATGGCGCAGGGGATCGAAACCGCGGGAAATCGCTTCTGGAAAATACCTCAAGAACTCGCCGCAGGAGCGTCGGCCCAGGATGAAATCGCAAACCATTTCTGTCTCGATCATGTCGCGCACCACGAGAAAATGGCCGTCGTCATATTTTGCAGCCTGGCTGCTGGTGGCGCGGGTTTCTTCGTGGGCATATTTACCGTGAATCACGGAGGTGAAGCCCTCGCGCGCATATTGCTGCACGCGCTTCCAGACATTTAGCACCGAGCCACAAGTAGTGTCGACCATGATGCAGCCGATTTGCGCCAGCCGCTGGAATTCCGCCGTGGTGACGCCGAAGGCCGGCAGAATCACGACATCCTCCGGCCGCAGGTTTTCATAGCTGACGCCATTGCTATACTGGCCGGTCAGGAAGCCGATGTTCATTTCCAGCATGCGTTGGTTGACATGGGGATTGTGGATGATCTCGCCGGTCAAGAAGATGCGGCGCTCGGGAAATTTCTCCCGCGCTTGATAGGCATATTCCACGGCGCGATCCACACCGTAGCAAAAACCAAATTCCTGTGCCAGGAAGAAATGCAAATTGCCCACGCGCCATTGAAAATCATGCGTGCGCAGATATTCCACGATGCGGCTGTGGTAGTGGCGGTTCAGTTGGTCTTGCGCCACCGCTTTAAGGCCCAACCCCTTTTGGAAATATTGCGGTTGTTGTGCTGAATCACTGATTTCGAGGTGATGCAAAATAGTATCCTTTCATCCGGCGGAGTATTTCACTTATGATACTTCTCCCGGCGCAAAATTGTGCAAGCGCGATAAAGCTGTTCCAGCAACACCACGCGCGCCAATTCGTGGGCCAGAGTGAGTTTCGACAATGAGAGCCTTTCGTGCACGGCCGGCAAAATCTCCTCGCTCAAGCCCGCGGCGCCTCCCAGAATGAAATCGATCTTCCTGACCCCTGTTTGCGTCCAACGCTGGACCCAGCGCGCAAAACTTTCGCTGTCGAGCTCCCGTCCGGCAGCATGCAAAGCAATCTGGCGCGCGTCTGCACGCCATAACGCTTTCAGCTCGCGACCTTCCGCGACCTTCGCCTGCGCTTCCGGCTTGCCCTTGCCCAGGTGGGTATTGATTTCAACCGCTTCGATTTCAACATAATGCCGCAACCGTTCGAGATACTCCCGGCTCGCGGCTTCGAACATAGAGCCGCGCATTTTGCCGATCACGATCAGACGGATATTCAGGGGAAAATGCGGCATGATACGCAAACAGAAAAAGGCAAACAGCAAAAAGCAAAAGCAACAGAACGGGGCTAAAACTCAAAGCTCTCCCCCGGCATGAGGATTTGTGCCTGCACACCGAACGCTTTCACTTTGCCGGCAAAAACCTCCGGGTCGGCGTCGATCAGATCCCAGGTTTTGTAGTGCATGGGAATGACGGTATGCGGCCGCAAGAATTCCACGGCTTTCGCCGCGTCCTCGACACCCATGGTGAAATTGTCGCCAATCGGCAGCAGCGCCACGTCGATTTTGTTCATTTGTCCGATCAATTGCATGTCCAAAAACAAGCCCGTGTCGCCGGAATGATAGATGGTCTGGCCCGCGGCGGTAATGATGAAACCGGCGGGGTTGCCGAGATACAAGAAGCCTTTGTCGACTTTCAGTCCCGAGCCGTGATGTGCAATGGTCAACTTCACGCGCCCGAAGGGGAAGTTGTGTCCGCCACCGATGTGCATACCGTGGCTGTTTGCACCTTGCGCGGCGCAATACGTTGCGATTTCATAATTCGCGATGATGGTGGCGCGATTACGCTTGGCAATCTGAACCGCATCGCCCAGGTGATCACTGTGGCCGTGGGAAACCAAAATGAAATCGCATTTGACCTGTTCGGCGGTAAGCGGCGCCTTGGGATTGCCGGTGATGAAGGGATCAATCACGACCCGGTGTGTGCCGGTTTCGACCAAAAAACAAGAATGACCCCAGAATGTCAACTTCATATTCGATTTCCATGCAATTGCGGATTACGGATTGTGAATTGTCAATTGTGAATCGCGAATTGATAATTCACAATTGCTCGTTCACAATTGCCAATTCAAGCAACTCATCCCATCTGCCGGTGGCTGATGAGCTGCATGAACTCCTCACGGCAAGCGCGGTCGGTGTGAAAAATTCCCAAGACCGAGCTGTTGGTGACGACGGTATTCTGTTTTTGCACGCCGCGCATCATCATGCACAGATGCCGCGCTTCCGTCACCACCGCCACGCCCGCGGGCCGCAACACTTCCATCAAGGTTTTCGCGATTTCGCTGGTCATGCGCTCCTGCACTTGCAAACGCCGCGCGAACACATCGACGATGCGCGGGATTTTGCTCAAGCCCACGACCCGGCCGTTGGGCACGTAGGCCACGTGGCATTTGCCGTAGAACGGCAAGAGATGGTGCTCGCACAGGCTGTAAAAATCGATGTCTTTGACGATCACCATCTCGTTGATGTTTTCTTCAAACAAGGCATTGTTCAAGATTTTCAACACGTCGGCATGATAACCGGCCGTGAGGAAAGTCAGCGCCCCCGCCACGCGTTTGGGCGTGCGCAGCAAACCTTCGCGCTCTGGGTCTTCTCCCAGCTCCAACAGCATTTGATGGACCAACGGCGCCAAAGCCGCCGGGGCCTGGCGTTGATCGGTCGCGGCCGGGAAGAGCTTGGCATTCGCGTGGTTCGCTTTTACTTCTGCGCGTGACAAAACGTGCAATTTGCCCGTATCTCGTGACGCATGGGCTTGGGTGAAGTTTCCTTTCGAGCGGCCGTCGCGTCGTGGCGATGACAATTTAGGCATTCTGCAACCTTTTGCGATTTTTGATGCGTTTCATCTTTGGGCATTTTCGGCGCGCCGGCGTCGAACGGCGCCGCCAGTGACAATAAGGTGAGCACGCCAATCGTGCCAATGGCAACCAATAAGAAATGTCTCTTGACGGTTTTTTGTTTTTCAGCGTCCATGCGAGAATGCGAAATCCCGGGCTCTGCGAGCCGTTGGTTCAATGCAACAAACCCGCGGTCCGATTCACCACCGGCGGCCGGGCCACAGCGCAAGCGCAGAGCCGGCCCTGATGCGTTTGCCGCCTGCGCATCTCACGCTCGATGCCTTGCACCACTTCTGCGCGCGACATATGCCAGCGCGGCGCGATCAGCAATTCCCGCGGCGCATCACCGTACAGACGCTCAATCACCATGCCGGGCGAAAGCCGTTCGAGATAGCGAATGACAAGATCCTGCCATTCTTCGAATGAAAAAACGTGAAACGGCTCGCGCTGGAATTGCCGTGCCAATTCCGTGTGCCGCACGACGTGCAGATTGTGAATTTTCAGAATCTCCAGCCCCAGCGTGTTGATCACCTCGGCGGAGGCCAGCATCTGCGCTTCAGTTTCATTGGGAAAGCCCAAAATCGTGTGGCCGGTGACGCGCAACCCAAACTCTCGGGCGCGGCCAATCGCGCGCTGGGTGCAGGCAAAATCATGGCCGCGATTGATCGCCCGCAAGGTATCATCATAGACCGATTCGATGCCGAATTCCAAACTGAGGTCCGTCTCTTGCGCCAAATCGGCCAGGAGCGCAAATTTTTCGTCGTCCACGCAATCCGGGCGCGTGCCAATGGACAACCCCACCACCGCCGGATGATGCAGTGCATCACGAAAAAGTTCCTCAAGATGTGCGACAGGGGCGTAGGTATTACTGTACGGCTGAAAATACACCAGGAATTTATCGGCATGAAAGCGCTGTCGCACGAAACGGATGCCGGTTTCAATTTGATCGCGCACGGAAAAACGCGGCCGCGCACTTTCCGGCGTGAAGCTCACGATATTGCAATACGTGCACCCGCCGCGCGCCACCGTGCCGTCGCGATTGGGGCAGGTAAAGCCGGCGTGCACGCTCACCTTGTGCACGCGTGTGCCGAATTTCTCCTGTAGAAACCTGCCGTAGGAATTGTAAACGAATGGTTCTGGCATCGTCCTTCATTTTCCAAACGCCTGCGCCAGCGCTTCAGCGAAAGCCGAGGCCGCATTCGCGCCTTCGCCGGTGAGAATGTTTCCGTCGCGCTCCACTTTCGCGCCGGTATAGATACCGCCCGAATTGACGAGCTTCTCGAAAATCGATATGTGTCCCGTAACCTTTCTGTTTTTGAGCACACCTGCGACGCTCAGCGTCACCGGAGCGCGGTCGATGGCGGCGATGATTTTCCCGGACTTCTCATGCGCGCGAATGATTTCATGCGCTTTGACATCATGCCAGTATTGGCTCGCGCCATGCCCGCCGATCAGCACCACGCCGGCATAGTCCTCCGGCTTGACTTCATCGATGAGCAAATCGGGTTGCACGAAGCTGCCCTGGCTTCCGACCGCTCCTTTTTTGACGGTTGAAGCAATGACGACTTGCAGGCCGCGCTTTTCCAGGGCTTGGCGCGCGGCGTGATATTCTTCTTCACGAAAAGAAGTGCTCGGCAATAGCACCAGTACTGCAGTACCGTTCGGGGACACGCTTCCTCCTCCTGCAAGTGGCGAATAGCAATATTTTCTCTCGTTCCCACGAACTTCGTGGGCATGCGCGCAACAGACGTTCTGCGTCAGACCAGGCGTCGCCCAAAACCACATCCGGTGAATCAAAGTTTCATAAATCGCTGCCCGAGTGGAACGGGGAAAACAAAAGAATTACTTCTTCACGGCAAAGCCCAGCAGTTTTTCCACCGCGTTCACTTTGTCTTCCGGCATTTTTTTCGAGCCTTTGAGATCGTCAATTTTGATCTTGGTCACGACGCGATCGCAGTGTTCGCGCACGGCCTCGTGGCATTGGCGCACGACCTCCATCACCGGCTCCCATTCGCCGACGAGCAGCGTGCCCATGGGCGTGAGGCGATACTCGAGGCCGCTGGCGTGCACGATCTTCACCGCTTCTGCCACATACTTGCTCATGTGAATTTCCTTGCCCAGCGGCAAGATGCTCAGCTCGACCATCATAGCACAGCTTCCTCTTCTGTTGAATACATGGGCGACGGCGCGGCGACGGCGTGCGCGTGGCAGCCTTCGACCCAATGACTGCCGTCAGGGCGGTATTCTTTTTTCCAAATCGGAACGGCATGCTTCAAAGTATCAATGGCATAACGGCACGCTGCAAACGCCTCGGCGCGATGCGCGCAAGCCACCGCAATGGCAACGCTGATTTCACCGACTTTCATATAGCCGGTACGATGCACCATCGCCAGGCGGCGCACCGGCCACTGCTTGCGAATTTCGTCAGCAATAAGCTCCATTTGCCGCAGCGCCATGGGCTCATAGGCTTCATATTCCAAAGCCACAACTTGCTGGCCTTGGGCATGATCGCGCACCGTGCCCAAAAACAGCACCATGCCGCCGCTGCCCTCATCGGCGACGGCCGCCAGCAGCAGAGCAGGGTCTATGGCCTGAGCAGTGATTTGAATCATAGGATTGAACGCGATTCAAAAATCATAAGAATAATAGAGTGCAACGCCTTTCTGCTTGGCGTAGTTTTCAACATTGTGGTCCGCGATCATATACGTGATCATAACTGGAAAAAGATTAGGATAAACGCCTGCGATACGTTGCACTTTCTTCCGAAGGAATTCGTCCACACCTTTGCGGGAAAGCCTGCTCTTGCTTTCGCCGGCGATCGTAATCTCTTTGTCGTTTCGCCGAGCTTTGCCGCTGATGTTAATTTCGATAAACTGGCCGGTTTTGCCTTTGACGTATTCCCTTCGCAAACCGCCCTTGATCGACAGGCCGTAATCCCGCTTGAGCAGTTTGGGCAAGGCTTTATAGGAAATGTCTTCGAGCCGGTGGCCAACGCTTGTAGAGACGCCACCGAGCTCCTTTTGTGTCTCTTGTTGCGCACGGTCGAGGCGGCCAATCGATTTGACCAGCGTTTGCAGTTCCAATTCAGTTTTTCTCTGAGCCTCAGCCAATTTCTCGACTTTAAGAACAATGCGTGTTTGTGCTTCAGCCCATTCTTCGACTTTCAGCGCTGTGCGCGTCTGTGCTTCAGCCAATTCTTCGACTTTCAGCGCTGTGCGTGTCTGTGCTTCAGCCATTTCTTCGACTTTCAGCGCAGTGCGCGTCTGTGCTTCAGCCAATTCTTCGACCTTCAGCGCTGTGCGCTTTTGCGCTTCGGCCAGTTCTTGCACCACTGCCGTCAACTCGCCAAACTCTTTCTTACTGACAGTACTTTGCAAGTCTTCATAGATCGTGCCCATCACTTTTGCAATGCGTTGAGCGGCTTCCGGAGCCATGGCCTCCTGCAGCTCTTCATAGATTTTCAGCGTATTGATCATGGTTTGATTTCACCTCCCCGCATGATTTCACTTCAAACGGCTGAGCACTGATGACTGGACCTCCATCACCAAAGTCATCCCCCACTCACCGGCGGCAACAAGGCCAGTTCTCTGGCATTTTGCAAATGGGCATCGGCGGCGACAAACTCGCCGTCCAGCGCAAAAGCCATGGCCGGAAGATGCGGACGCAGCCTGGGGTAGCGTTCCGCCAAAGCCTCGGCGAGGCGGCGTGGCGTCGTGTCTTCCGGCATTTCCATTTCGACGCGAGACACGCCCACGGCCTCGCGCAAGGCCGCAAACAGCAATATGGAAATTTTCATGTCGCGGTTTTCGAATATTTCAACGCCATCAGGTGATTGAAGCCTTGATGCCGCGGATTCTCATTGTACTCACGATAGATCGCCCGGCATTGATAGCACACCGTCACCGTGGGCAGCGCATAATACAGGACAAAATCAATGGCCGTGGTAATGAACAGGCTGAGAAACTTGGTATGGTAACTAAAAATAACGCCAATCGCAAAAATCAATATGCCCAGGCGGGGGTTGAAGTCTTTTTGCAAATAGAACCCGTTGTTGCCGCACACGGCGCAGTGCTCGATCATGCCCGAGGCCTGGCTTTCGGCGCTTAATCGCAACGCCACCTTTTGCCCGCATTTGTTGCAGCTCACATTTTCCACCGGCAAAGTTTCGGAACGGTTTTCCGCGCGGCAATGTGGGCAGAGAAATTCGACATTCATCGCGGCTAATTGACCTCCGGATTTTCAGGCGCGAAACGCATGCGCTGCACCACCCCGCGAAGCTTTTCGGCGTATCTCAGGCTGTTTTCCACGATGCCCTTCACCTCTGCCAGGCGCGTCTCCATCGCCATAATTTCAAGCAACGTTTGCTTTTTCTGTACGGGGATATCCAGCACGGCCGCGACTTGATTGACGACGGTTTCCAAGGGCGCGGCACGATCCAGACGGTCCTCCTGCAACTCCATGCCCAGCACTTCGGTCAAATAAACGACGAACTTTTCCAAGAGCGCGTCCCGCACTTTGAGCTGGTCGTCCTGCTCCAGCGGGAACGGCGAATCGTCCAGCAGCTTGACCTCGGCCAGACGATACGGTTTTTCCTTCAGGAATTTGAGAATCTCGAAGCGATGAAGACCGTGCAGCAAAATATTGAAACGGCCTTGCGGCAGCTTCTCATATGTTTCGATTTTACCCATGCAGCCGATGCGGTGCACCGGCGGTGAGCCGAAATAATCCGTTTGCCAGCCCTCGCGCAAGAGAATCATGCCGATCTGTCTTTCCCTTTGCAACGCTTCCTCTATCATCTGCTTGTAACGAGGTTCGAAGATGTGCAGTGGCAAAAAAATCTTCGGAAAAAAAACCACGTTGGGCAGCGGGAAGATGGGCAGGAGTATTTCCGACATAAGCGCCTCAGATTTTGGTGCGGCCATGAACCGCCACCTGCTCCGCAGAGGGAGGCGGCAGTTTTCTCTCTTCCCTGTCATTGTCGTTCTGCAACCGTTGGCGCGCCCAAGCCGCAGTTTCAGCCAACATGCCATCCGTGTGGTGCAGGAATCGCTCAATCACTTGTTGAAACTTTTTCTGCCCGCTATTTCCCAGGACCACGAGCACATTCCGCATGAAGCCGCGCCATTTGGCGCGTTTGAGCGGCGAACCGCGAAACCGCTCACGAAAAGCCCTCTCATCCATCTCAGCGAGCTCGGACAGCAACGGCGCGGCCAGGTTTTCTCGTGCCGAAAAAGCGGGATTCAGCGTGAACGGCGCTTTTCGGTTCCATGGGCAGACGTCCTGGCAAATGTCGCAGCCGAACACGTGCGCCCCCATCCCCGGCCGCAATTCCGCGGGGATCGTGCCGCGCAATTCGATACTAAGATAGGATATACAACGCTTCGAGTCAAGGACGTATGGCTGAACGAAAGCCTCGGTCGGGCAGGCGTCGAGACAGCGCCGGCACGTGCCACAGCGGTCGGGCGGAGGCGAGTCTATTTCCAAAGGCAGATTGGTAATCAATTCGCCGATGAAAAACCAACTGCCCATGCGCTGATTGATGAGGTTGGTGTTTTTTCCGAACCAGCCCAGGCCGGCGTATTTGGCGAACACGCGATCGAGCACCGGCCCGGTATCGACGTAATATTTGCCTTGATACTCTGCGCCGGCTTCACGCCTCAAATACGCGTCGAGCTGCGCCAAGATCCGGCCCAGAACTTCGTGGTAGTCCTCGCCCCAGGCATAGCGTGAAATCCAGCCGCGCTCGGGATCATCGACGGAGATGGAAAGCGGTTGCGAGGTGTGATAATTCAATCCGATGACCACGACGGATCTGGCTTCGGGCAGGATTTGGCGAGGGTCCAAACGCTTGGGCAGTTGGCGGTGCAGATAGTCCATTTCACCCGCGTGACCCGCTTCCAGCCATGGCGGATAGAACTCCAATTCCTCAAAAGCGCGAATGGGCGCGACGCCCACCAAATCGCAACCAGCCGACGCAGCATAGGCTTTGAGCTTTTGCGTCAGAGAGGATTGAGTTTCGTTTTGTTGTTGTGGGCCAGCCATGATGATCAGCGCATGCCTCGACAGCTCAATTTCCGCGCCGCGCAAGGGGACGTGGTTTATTGCTTCTCGCCGAGCTGGGCCAATCGCGTTTTCATTTGCAGACGATTGGCGCGGCGCAACTCGGCTTCGCGCCAGCGGCGTTGTTCTTGCGGGGTCACGGGCACATAGGGCGCCACCACCGCAGGCCTGCCCTTCCCATCCAGCGCGACGAAGGTCAAATAAGCGGAACTGGTGTGGCGCCGCTCACCGTTTTGCAAATTTTCCGACCAAACTTTGACGCCGATTTCCATCGAGGTGTGGAAGACGCGATTGACCGCGGCTTTGAGTATGATCAACTGGCCGACTTTGACGGGATGGCGAAATTCGAGATAATCGACGCTGGCGGTGACCACGGGCTGGCGGGCATGGCGCGCGGCAGCGGTGGCGGCGACAATGTCGATCAAATGCATCACTTTGCCGCCGAGAATGTTGCCGAGCATGTTGGCGTCGTTCGGCAAAACCATTTCCATCATTTCGGCGGTGGCCGAAGCGGAGAATTCTTGGGCAGAGGCTGCAGGCATAGAGGTCATCACGATGATGGGTTGGAGGCAATGGTCGAGCGGCAACCGAATTTCCGCGCCGGAGGCGAGGCCTGAGGTTTTGGCAATGATGCCGAGGGGCGCGGACAAGGAAACAAACTCGCTACAAAACGATTTCCATGCCCTCATGCGCGGCGTGGGCTTCGGGAAACAGCGTGCGCGCATGCCTTTCCAGACGCCCGATTTCATCGTCGCTGTGGCGCGGATCGTGATGGAACAAAACCAGCTTGTTGACCCCGGCTTTGCGCGCCACTTCACAGGCCATGTCAATCGTGCTATGCCCGAACCCCTGCCGGGGTGTGACCGGATCCGTGTACTCTTCCTGAGTGTATTGCGCATCGTGAATCAACAAATCGGCGCTCTGGGCGAATTCGATCAAGCGCGCGTCGCCGCCGTGATAACCTTCGGTATCCGTGGCGTAAACCACGCATCTGCCGTTGTGCGCGATTTTAAACACGAAAACACCGTCTTTGGGATGGGCGTAGCTGCGCATGAGCGTGACCAGCAAATCTTCCGGCTGCAGCGGCGGCATTTCCTGCCGCGAGTGAAAATGCTCCGGCGCCAGCGCTGCGCTGCGAAAGATCAGGCAATCGGAATCCGCCAGATTCTTGATCACTTTGCTGGCGTTCAATTCTTCCAGGCGAATGGGGCAATAGCGCGCCGTCATGATCTGCGCGATGCTTTCGCGCAAATCCGTGCCCAAAGATTGCGGGCCGAAAACATACAAGCAGGTCTCGCTGAAATAAGCCGGCTGGAAAAAAGGCAATGCTTGAATGTGATCGTGATGCGTGTGGCTCAACAGAATGGTGAGCGGCAATTCGGTGTGATTCTTTTCGCCGTGATTTTGACGCAAGCTGCGAAATTCCGCCATCACCGCATCGCCCAGGCCGATGATGCCCGTGCCCGCGTCTAAAATGATGCGGTGGTGATGATTGCGGATTTCGACACAGGAGGTGTTGCCGCCGTATTTTACGGTTTTGGGGCCCGGCACGGGGTAACTCCCGCGCACGCCCCAAAAGCGCACTTTCAGATCACCGGAATCTTGCGCGTTCGTCGCGCCGGCGGGCGCTGCTGCAGTTTGCCCGGCTGGAGATGGATTTATTGTTGCTTGATCGTTGCTCGCCATAAGATCCTCTTGCGCTGCATCACTGTTTCTCTCCGGAGATAGCAATATCTTGGGGCAGGAGAGCGTCCTGCAAATTCTATTACGCCCGCCGCGTGAAAAATGCGTAAATCAGTCGCTGTACGCGGCGGTGCAGCATTCATGCCTGCGCCCGTGCCATTTCCGGTAGCTTCCATCTCCACTGCTCACGATAACTTGAAAACTTTTCCGAGAACGCTCTGTTCACGATCCCGCCCGGCTTGCCGCGCTTCGATTTGCGCGAGCAATTCGCCGGCGATTTTGTTGAATGCTTCTTTGACCGGATTGTCACCTGGTTGCGTGACGATCGGACTTCCTTCGTCCCCACCCTGCCGAATCGCGACGTGCAACGGCACCTCGCCCAAAAACGGTGCTTCGAATTTTTGGGCGGCCGTGCGCCCGCCGCCGTGCGAAAAAATCTCGGTGCGCTCGCGGCAATGCGGGCAAATGAAGTAGCTCATATTTTCGATCACGCCCAGCACCGGCACTTCCACTTTGCGGAACATGTTAATGCCTTTTTTGGCGTCGCTCAATGCGACATCTTGCGGCGTGGTCACGATCACCGCGCCGGTCAACGCCACCGCCTGCGACAAGGTCAATTGCGCATCACCCGTTCCCGGAGGCAGATCGACGATCAAATACTCCAGATCGCCCCATTCGACTTCCGTGAGAAATTGCGTAATCATGCGCCCGACCAGCGGCCCCCGCCAAATCACCGCGGTGTCGCCTTGACTCACGTATCCGATCGACACCAGGCGCAGGCCGAATTTTTCAATGGGCTTGATGCGGCCCTGCGGCGTGCCATCGAGCTTGGCTTCCAACGTGTTCGTCATCATCGGCACGTTCGGACCATAGATATCGGCGTCCAGCAGTCCGACGGTGAAGCCTTTTTGCGCCAACGCAATCGCCAGATTGACGGAAACCGTGGTCTTGCCCACTCCGCCTTTGCCACTGGCAACGGCGATAATATTTTTTGCGACCGGCGGCTTTGCCGGCATTGAGGGATTCATTTGATTCATAGAGAATTGGCCGATAAAGTTTCGAGTTTGACGATCTTAGGGCGCTTAGCGCGCGAGGCGGACTTCATTCAGAAATTGGAGCGTGGGAATTTCGGGCAGGCAAAAAATTCGGCGGGGCGGATGCGCCATCGGGAGATTCTTTCGGGCCGCAAGGGATGACAACCCGGCTTTCGCCCCATTTCCGGCGTCGACTCAATTTCCCGGCAAACGCAGGATCGCGTAAAACAGCAGAAAGAGCCCCGCGGCAAAATCTCCCAAAGTCAAAAACATCGCCACACTGTGCAAACGCGCGAACACCACACGTTCGGGAGCATCTGCGGGCGCTCCATCAAAGCAGCCAATCGCCAACCGTAATTCGTCCATTTTGGGGCCCAGCAGGAAATGGTGGCTCGCCCAACTCGCTGCCAGCAAAAAAATGGCGGCGACTTCGGGTAGGGATGGCGCCGGTAGTGGACTCTCCGAGCCACGCACCAGACTGAATGAAACCAAGCCTAATATAAGAAAAATCTTCAGAATGTCAAACGATTTCAAGAAGCTGCTGAGCAGGTTGCCGGCCTTGGTGCGGGAGGGAAAGAATTGAAAAGTTTTTGGGGCAATGACAAAAGCCATGAAAAATGCGCTGCCCAGCCACAGCGCAACCGTGAGGAAATACAAGCCAATCGTAATCCGTTCGACCATAGCGCAACAATCTTTCATCCTAATGTGTCAAACCGCCGGCAGGCGAAGGCCCTGCCGGCCAGCTCGTGCCTGAGCCCAAACGCTGCTGTTGTTCAAAAATGATCCAAACTTTGGAAAAACGGCGTTCAAAATCGCGGAGGAAATACCTGAAAACGCGCGCGATTGCGGAGGCAACAAGAAAATTTAGGCACCTTTAAAAAGCGAGAATTCTCCAGCGGATAGAAACAAC
>JBIOXB010000032.1:0-9392 GCA_044869275.1 bacterium | reverse complement strand
TAATACTGGAAAATCAAGTAGCCATGCAAAAACGTGTGCCTACAGGTTTCCGGGTTTTGAAGTGCTGAACCCTACGCCAATCGCACAATTTTGATGAAAATTTGCCCTATCACTGTCGAAGCCAGGTAAATGAAATCAAATAATTCTTCCGTGGGGTTCCAATTCCGTGGGCGATTCTTCTCGTCGGTTTGAGTCCCGACTCATTCGGGCTTCACTGAACCTTTAGGAACCCGAGAATTCAAACATTTCGAGATCAGCATGCCAAACGAAGAAATCGTCTCTCTCTCCGCCAGCGCGCAGCGCCGTTTGATTGCGCAGCGCAAAATTTCTCCGGTCGAATTGATCGAAGCGTGTTTGCAGCGCATCGAACAATTGAATCCCACGGTTAATGCCGTGGTCACACTTTCCGAGCGCGCGCTTGATGAGGCGCGTGCGTTGGAGCGGAGGCTGGCACGCGGCGAAAACCCTGGCCTGCTCTGTGGCCTGCCCGTTGGCATCAAAGATGTGACGCCCGTTGCTGGATTGCGCACGACTTTTGGCTCGCCGCTTTATGCCGATTATGTTCCCGAAGAGGATGCCGAAGTCGTGACCAGGTTGCGCCAGGCGGGCGCGATTATTTTGGGAAAAACCAATTGTCCGGAATTTGCGGCGGGTGGCAATACTTTCAACGCCGTTTTTGGCCGCACGCGCAATCCGTGGAATCTCACGCGCAGCGCCGGCGGCTCAACCGGCGGCGGCGCGGCGGGACTTGCGACCGGCATGATCTCGCTTGCCGAAGGCACGGACTTGGGCGGCTCTTTGCGCATTCCCTCTTCCTTTTGCGGCATGGTGGGTTTGCGGCCTTCGCCCGGGCTCGTGCCCACGATTCCTTCCGACTACCTTTGGGATAACTTGCAAGTGACGGGGCCGATGGCGCGTACCGCGCAAGATGTTGCGCTCATGTTGCAAGCCATCGCCGGACCAAGCACGCTGTGGCCATACGCCCAGCCCAATGCCGGCCGCGATTTTGTTGCCGCGGTTGCCCAGGGCATTTCGAAAAACGTGCACATCGCTTACAATCCCGATCTGGCCGGAATTGGTGTTGACGCGCAACTCGAGGGCATTTGCCGTCAAGCCGTTCTGGGTCTAGGGCAGGAGGGGACTGTGATTGACGAGATCGATCTGGATCTCTCTTTTGGCAGGAAGGCGTTTCTGGCCTTGCGCGGTCATTGGATGGTCGCGCATCATTATTCGCGTTTGGATAAGCTCGATCGTCTCGGCGAAAATGTCGCAGGTAATCTTCGTGCGGGATTGCAGGTGACAACGGCGGAGCTGGGCGCAGCCGAGGAAGCGCGCGGTAAAATGCGCCGGATGTTCGCCAGGCTTTTCGAGAAGTATGATTATCTGTTGACGCCGTGCATGGCCGTACCGCCGTTTCCGGCCGAGCAAAATTATCCGCAGACCATCGCCGGCAAGGCCATGGAAAATTATATCGATTGGATCGCGCCTACTTTCGTGTTGAGCATGACGGGATTGCCGGTCGCCTGCGTGCCGTGCGGGCTGGATCAACAACGCCTGCCCGTGGGACTGCAAATCGTGGGCAAGCCTTTCGGCGAAGAATCAGTTTTGGCGCTAGCGGGAGTCATTCAGGAGGCGCATCTCATTGGCCTGCCGCAGGTCACGGTGAATTAGGTGGATTACCTACGAAGTGAAATCTGTGCATTTTGAGCAAAGAAATCCCAATGCCATAGCTTAAAACCATTTTTGGAATTTGTGCTTTGGAATTTGTGCTTTGAATTTTGGGTTTCCGGCATGTACTGGTTGCTGAATCTAAGCCAAATATTGGTATGCCCTCAACGTGAGAAACTCAGCAAACTCTTCTGCCGTCACCAACTCCTCAAAAAGCTGCCTCGCGATTTCATACTTGCCAGACGCAAAACGAGCTTCGCCTACCATTGTTTTGATCTTTGCGATTTCCTGCGGCAACAAATTGCGGTAAAGCGACGGGGTCACTTTCCGCCCGTCTGCGAGCGTCGCCTCCGGCTGGTGCAGCCATTGCCAGATTTGCGCGCGGGAAATTTCCGCCGTGGCCGCGTCCTCCATGAGGTTGTAGATCGCCACCGCACCGTTACCTTGCAGCCACGCTTCCAAATACTGCAATCCCACGCTGACATTATTACGCAATCCTGCTTCCGTCACCTGGCCGCCTGGTACGGGCAGGTTTAGCAGGTCTTTGGCGTTGACCTGTACGTCTTCACGCAGCCGTTCTTTTTGATGAGATCTTGTCCCCAGGATTTTGTCGAAAGGCTCTCTGGCAATGGCGACCAAATCGGGATGCGCGACCCAGGTGCCGTCGAAACCGTCGCGCGATTCGCGTTCCTTGTCCTCGCGCACTTTGGCGAGCGCCACTTCGTTCACTTTCGCGTCTTTGCGGCTGGGAATGAACGCCGCCATGCCGCCCATGGCGTGCGCTCCGCGGCGATGGCAGGTTTTGACCAGCAACTCGGTATAAGCGCGCATGAACGGCACGGTCATGGTGATCTGACTGCGGTCGGGCAGAACGAAGCCGGGCCGGCGGCGAAATTTTTTGATGACGCTGAAAATGTAATCCCAACGGCCGGCATTGAGTCCGGCGATGTGATCGCGCAGCTCGTATAAGATTTCCTCCATCTCAAATGCCGCGAGAATGGTCTCGATGAGCACCGTGACTTTGATGGTGCCGCGCGGAAGCTCAAGCTCGTCTTGCGCCAGCTTGAACACCTCGTTCCACAATCGCGCTTCGAGATGGCTTTCCAATTTAGGAAGATAAAAATATGGCCCGCTGCCTTGGGCGAGAAGCTTGCGCGCTTGGTGGAAAAAATAAAGACCGAAATCGAAAAGAGAGGCGGACATCGGCGCACCGTCAACCCGCACGTGCTTTTCTTCCAAGTGCCACCCGCGCGGGCGCACCATCAGCGTGGCCACTTCTTTATTCAGCTGGTATTGCCTTCCTTCCGGGCTGACAAAAACAATGGTGCGGGCAATGGCGTCGCGCAGATTGAGATGGCCCTGGATCAGATTGTCCCAGGTGGGTGAATTGGCATCTTCGAAATCTGCCATGAATACATTCGCGCCGGAATTGAGCGCATTGATCATCATTTTGCGCTCGACCGGGCCGGTGATCTCCACGCGGCGATTCTGCAGATCAGGAGGGAGCACTGCGACTTTCCACGAAGCGTCTTGGCGAATGCCCGCGGTCGCCGCGAGAAAATCCGGCATGCTGCCCGCGTCGATTTCCGCCTGCCGCGCTTTTCTCTTTTGCAGCAGCTCCCGCCGTGTTCTACCGAAATCTCTTTCCAGTTTTGCGATGAAGGCCAGAGCTGCCGGCGTGAGAATCTCGGCATATTCTGATGGCATTCCGCCTAAAACCTCCACGCCTTCCGGCGGGCGATGCTTCGTGTCTTTTATCATGAGAGCTCTCCTCAATGAAATTGTTGCCGCTCTGTCGATTCCGCCAGCGCCATGGTGGAAGCCGTGCCGCTGCTGATGACTTGCGCGACGAGATCGAAATAGCCCGTGCCGACTTCACGTTGATGCTTCGTACCGGTATAGCCCACGGACTCAAGTCCAAATTCGGCTTGTTGCATTTCGGAGTAGGCGGACATGCCGTGGTGTTTGTAGTCGTGCGCCAGCTTGAACATAATATAGTTCAAAGAATGGAATCCTGCCAGTGTTACGAATTGAAACTTGTAACCCATGGCGGCCAGCTCTTGTTGAAATTTCGCGATGGTATGCGCATCCAATTTTTTCGCCCAATTGAAAGAGGGCGAACAATTGTAAGCCAGCAGCTTGCCGGGATGCTCGGCGTGTACGGCCTCGGCAAAAGTCCTGGCCTCTTCCAAATCCGGCGTGGAAGTTTCACACCAAAGCAAATCCGCGTAGGGCGCATAAGCCCGCGCCCGGGCGATTGCCACCTCCAGCCCACCGCGGATTCTGAAGAAGCCTTCGGCCGTGCGCTCGCCGGTCAGGAATTCCTGATCGAGCGGATCGACGTCGCTGGTGAGTAGCTTGGCGCTATCGGCATCGGTGCGCGCAATGAGAATCGTGGGCACGTTCATGACATCTGCGGCCAGACGGGCAGCAATCAAGGTGCGAATAAACTGGCAGGCCGGCACCAGCACCTTGCCTCCCATGTGGCCGCATTTTTTTTCCGAAGCCAGTTGATCTTCAAAATGCACACCCGCGACGCCGGCTTCGATCATCGCCTTCATCAACTCATAGGCATTGAGCGGGCCGCCAAAGCCTGCTTCCGCATCCGCCACGATCGGCGCCAGCCAGTGAATGTGATTCAGGCCTTCGGCATGATGGATTTGATCCGCGCGCAGGAGCGTCTGATTGATTCTTCTGACGACTTGAGGAACACTGTTGGCGGGATAAAGGCTTTGATCGGGATACATTTCGCCGGCGAGATTGGCATCGGCAGCCACTTGCCAGCCGCTGAGATAGATCGCTTTCAACCCGGCCTTGACTTGTTGCATGGCCTGGTTGCCGGTCAAAGCGCCCAGCGCCGGAACGTAGGACTCGGTCTGCAATAAATGCCACAATCTTTTGGCCCCCATTTCCGCAAGCGTGTGTTTGATTTCATAGGTACCGCGCAACGCGAGCACTTCATCGGCTTTGTAAGTGCGAATGATGCCTTTCCAGCGCGCATCCGTCGCCCATCCTTCCAAGAGCTGGCGCGAGTTCATCATGACCGCCTCCCGTTTTGATGAGAAGGTTTTGTGATTTGGGTGGGCGAATATAGAAAGCAGAATTCCACAAGTCAAGCGAAATTTCGCTGAAAGTATAATTTCTCTGTAAGAGAATAATTGAAAATAATGCAATTATAGAAAAAATTCGCTGCTGGTGAAAAATCTGTGGATTTGGTCAATTTTGTGATCTATTTTATATAAAAACAAAGGATAGGCATGGACGTCAACAGCGAAAACCTGCGCTTGATCTTAGGGGTGAAGCTACAGCAGCTCCGCCAGCAACGGGGCTATGCACTCAAAGATTTGGCAGCGGAAGCGAAGGTATCGATTTCGTATTTGAGCGAAATCGAAAAGGGGAAAAAGTATCCCTCGCCGGAAAAGATCATTCAAATAGCCAAGGCGTTAGGCGTCTCTTTTGATGAATTGGTCACGGTCAAAGTCAACGAAGAGCTCAATCCTCTCACCGCGATCCTCAATTCCCCGCTGCTGCAGGAGTTTCCGTTTCAATTGTTCGGCATCGAGCCGCGCGCCATCGTCGATCTCGTCAAGCATGCGCCGGAGAAGGCCGGTGCCTTGCTGCGCACGTTGCTCGATGTCGGCCAGAATTACGACATGAAAGTGGAGCAATTCCTGTTTGCCGCGTTGCGCTCGTATCAGAAGATGCGCGAAAACTACTTCGAGGAGGTCGAGAAGGCCGCGCAGACGTTTATCGCCATACACCGGTGGCCGGTTGAGCCGCCGCTGGCGCTCCAGCGCATGCAGGAAGTTCTGGTTCGTGAATATCATTATGATCTAGATGAAAAAACGCTGCAGGCCTATCCTGAGCTGCAGAACTTTCGCTCGATCTGGATCGGCGGCAAACGTCCCAGGCTGGTGCTGAACGAGAAGCTCATGCCTGTGCAAAAGGCTTTCATCCTCGGCCGCGAGCTGGGTTATTGTTATCTTAAATTGAAGGAACGCGCCACGACTTCTTCCTGGCTGAGGGTCGAGTCCTTCGAGCAGGTGCTGAACAATGCGCAGGCTTCTTATTTTTCCGGCGCCTTGTTGATCAACCGCGATTTGCTCCGGCAGGAGCTGGCGGAGTTTTTCAAGAAGACGCGGTGGCAGGGAGAGGCTTTTTTGCGCCTGATGCGACGTTACCGCGCCACACCGGAGATGTTCTTGTATCGTTTGAGCGAGCTTCTGCCCACGTTTTTCGGCTTGAAAGAAATGTTCTATCTTCGCTTCAATCATGTGGCAGGCAGTGAGGAATATCAACTGACCAAAGAGCTCAATATGTCGCGCGTGCTCGTGCCGCACGGCATCGGTTTAAACGAGCATTACTGCCGGCGCTGGCTTTCGGTGCGCCTGCTCAAAGAATTGGCGGAAAGGCAAAAGCGCCGCGAAGCCGGCGGCATTTTGGTGGGCGTGCAACGCTCGCGCTTCATCGACAGCGACGCCGAATTCTTCGTCATCACCATGACGCGCCCGCTGGCGCTCACCGAGCACGCCAATTCGAGCATCACACTCGGTTTCCTGCTGAATGACGAATTCAAAAAAACCGTGCGGTTTTGGGATGATCGCGCGATTCCGCGCTTCGAAGTGAATGAAACCTGCGAGCGTTGCGGTTTATCGCCCGAAGCCTGCCGTGAGCGCGTGGCCCCGCCGGTCACTTACGAGAAGAAACGCGAGCAAAAGAGGCGCGAGCAGGCGTTGCAGAAGCTGATGACAGACCACTAGACCTTCCAGGTCTTCAAGACCTGGAAGGTCTAATCAAAGGAAGGTCTAATCAAAACCATCCCCAATCAAATATGCGATTCCTTGTTCATCAACGCGCTGCTGATGCACAGCAAGAAATTGGGTTTTCCCTTCAAACCAATCCATCACACGCTCACGATTGAGCTTGGTTGGCCAAGTGGAAAGCAAGCTTTGGTATGATGAGTACTTGTAGTCGCGAAAATCATCGACAAAATCATGCTTTTGCGGATTAAAGTGAATGTAATGCACGAGAGGTATGAAATAACTCTCCGAAGTGACTTCAATCCGGCCGAAACGCTTTTGGAACAAACTGCCGGTGCGCCCATAAGCTTTATTGATGGCCTTGGCATAACTGTTAAAGAAATTGGAGAATTGTTGTGTTGGTTTCAAGACTTTGTCGACGATGCATTGCTTCAGATTTTCTTCTTGCTCTGCCAGCGCCTTGATTCGTAGCAAAAGATGAAAATGATTTCGCAATAGGCAATAGCAAAAGGTTTCAGCGACTGGCGCGATGTACTTTTCATAAAGTTGGAGAAAATAGGAGTAATTGCGTTCCTCGCGAAAAATGTTCTCTCCATTGTTGCCGCGGTTATAGATGTGGTAATATTTACCGTATTCCAATTTCGGCAGGTTTTGCATAATCGTTCTCCCCAAGATTTTAAGACCTGCCAGGTTTTAGAAACCTGGCAGGTCTATTTGGTTTTCTATTTTAACACCCCAACCTCCAAATACGAACTCAGTTCCCCCGAACGATAAACCCGATGCGTGGCTGCGATGAAATCTTCGGCATTCGCCCGAAAAATATTGTCCAAGTATTTTTGCGGATTGCGGTCCACCAGCGGAAACCAGGTGCTCTGAATCTGCACCATGAGGCGATGGCCCTTTTTGAAGGTGTGCAGCACGTCGAGCAGCTCGAGTTTGACGTCCGTGACTTGATTCGGCGTGAAGGGTTCGGGCTTTTCATAACTGTTGCGGAAACGGCCGCGAATCACTTCGCTGCGCACCATTTGTTGATAGCCCGCCATCTTGATGTGCTCCGGATTGTGGGGAAAGTTGGGATGCGTGTCGGGATAAACGTCGATCAGCTTCACCACCCAATCCGCATCCGTGCCCGTGGTGGAGACTTTGAGATGAGCCACGAAGTTTCCCGCCAGTGTCAGATCTTCCTGCAACGGCTCGCTGCGGTAATCCAAGACGTCCGGACGGCGCGAGGCGAAGCGCTGGTCGTCCGTCATGTACTCGATGGTCATGCCGATCGCAATCGCTTCGCTGTAGGGAACGGGATTTCGCGGGTCGCTGAGAAATTCATCGAAACCGGCGCCGTCGCTGGCAGGAGCCGCAAAGGATAGCATGTCGCCGGCGTGCAAATAAAGATTGCGTTTTTCCAAATGGGCCGGCGGCCAAGTGGGAAATTGCCGCCACTCATTCGTGCCGGTCTCGAAGACATAGGCCTCGGGCAAATGGTGTGCGCCTGTGCCTTTGAGATAATGCATGAAAAACGGAAACTCGATATGTTCTTGATAAAATGCCGAAGGCGCAGGATGGTCACCGAAGAACACATTTCCCAGCTTTGAGCCCTCGCTGCGCGCCCAGCCGCCGTGACTCCACGGCCCCATCACCAGGACGTTGAAAGCGCCCGGGCTGCTCTTTTCGATGGCGTGATAAATTTTTATGGGCCCATACAGATCCTCGGCGTCGAACCAGCCGCCCACGGTCATCACCGCCGGCTTGATATTCTTGAGATGGGGCGGAAGGCTGCGCGACTGCCAGAAGGCATCGTAATTCGGATGTGCGGCCATTTCATTCCAAAAAGCCACACCGCCTTTGAAAAACTTCGCGTCGGCGTTCTTGAGCGGGCCGATCTCTTCCAGAAAAAAGCGATAGCCGTCGGGTGTCCCATGATCGAAACGCGGCGGCCGTTCCGTCGTGGGTTTGGGGCGCGCGTGGCCGAAGTTCGCGAAAAAGTTGAATCCATGCGGCAGGAAAAATGCGCCGTGATGAAAGAAATCATCCCAAAACCAATCCGCAATCGGAGCTTGCGGCGAAGCCGCGACCAATGCCGGATGCGCCTCGATCGTCGCCGCGGCGGCATAAAATCCCGGATATGAAATTCCATAGCAGCCGACTTTGCCGTTGTTATTCGCAATATGCTTCACCAGCCAGGCGATGGTGTCGTACGTGTCCGAGCTCTCGTCGACCTCCTTCTTGCCTTTCTTCTTGGCGATTTGCGGCCGCATGTTGACGAATTCGCCTTCGGACATCCACTTGCCGCGCACATCTTGATACACGAAAATGAATTTCTCTTTCACAAAATGTGATGACGGCCCGAGCTGTGTTTTGAATTGATCCTTGCCGTACGGTGCAACTGTGTACGGGGTGCGGTTCAGCATGATCGGATATTTTTGGCTCTTATCTTTGGGCGAGTAAACGGCGGTGAAGAGCTTGGCACCGTCGCGCATGGGGATGAGATACTCCTCCTTGTCGTAATTGTCCCTGATGAACTGCGCTTCGTCGAAGGCTGCGGTTTGCGCGAACAACGGCGGCCATATCGTGCTCATGCACAAAAGCAACGCCGCGTACCGCCAAATCCTCACATATTTGTGCTTGACCATCGCATTCCTCCTCGTGACGGGTGATGGACGCTGTTGCCACAACGCTTGGATCGTGACCACCATCAATCTAGAGGAGTTATTGAAAAACGCAACTGCGGTCTCGCCGATTTCCTCCACTCGAGTCTTCCATGGTAAATCCCGGCGGGCCGTCACGCGGCCAACGGATTGCTTTTCTTATCTTATGAGAATTTGTGTATATTAAAACATGGCCAGAGTTGGGTTTTGGTAATAACTCAGAACCTCGCCGTGATCGCCCGGACCAATTTCTCCGGCGCTCAACCATAGCGCAGTTGAACCGCAACCAATAATTCTCGGTCCGCAGATTTCGCAGATG
>JBIOXB010000031.1:0-11751 GCA_044869275.1 bacterium | reverse complement strand
ACTCTCCCCGTCTCCCCCATCTCCCTGTCTCTCAGTCTCCTCGTCACCAAGTCACCAAGTCTGCTTCAACAAGGGAGCATGATATGCCTTTCAGAATAACCAAGTCCGAACAATGGTTCGCCGAGGCGCAGAAGCATTTTCCTGGCGGCGTGAATTCGCCGGTGCGCGCCTTCAAAGCTGTGGGCGGTGTGCCGCCGGTGATGGTCAAGGGCGAGGGGCCGTATGTTATCGATTTGGATGGCAATCGTTATTTGGATTTTGTCGGCTCGTGGGGCCCGCTCATTGCCGGGCATGCACCAGCCGAGGTGATTGAAGCGGTGATACGAACCGTGCGCAATGGCTCGTCCTTCGGCGCGCCAACCCCGCCTGAACTCGAGCTGGCGGAACTAATCAAAGCCGCCTTGCCCTCCATGCAATTACTGCGCTTCGTCAGCTCCGGCACCGAGGCGACGATGAGCGCCCTGCGGCTGGCGCGTGGTTTTACCGGACGTGACAAGATTGTCAAGTTTGCGGGCTGTTATCACGGCCATGCGGACTTGCTGCTCGCGCAGGCCGGCTCGGGCGTCGCAACGCTCGGGCTGCCCGATAGTCCCGGCGTGCCGCAAGCGGTGACCAGGGACACCATGGTCCTGCCGTTCAACGACAGCGTGGCGGTTGGCGAGCTGTTCATCAAGCACGGCAAAGAAATCGCCGCTGTCATTGTCGAGCCGATTGCCGGCAACATGGGCATGGTGCTGCCGCAAGGGGATTTTCTCGAAGGCCTGCGTGATGCCACCGCAGACGCAGGCGCGGTGTTGATCTTCGATGAGGTCATGACCGGCTTTCGCGTGGCCAGGGGCAGCGCACAATCGCTTTATCATATCAAACCAGATCTCACCTGTCTTGGCAAAGTGATTGGCGGCGGATTTCCGTGCGCAGCCTTCGGCGGTCGCGCTGACATTATGCAAAAGCTCGCGCCGCTTGGGCCAGTTTATCAAGCCGGCACGCTTTCCGGAAATCCTGTGGCCATGGCTGCGGGCGCGGCGACGCTACGATTGCTCAACACTTCCGGTGCTTTTGATAAGCTGGAGAAGTTGAGCCGCCAGCTCACCGCAGGATTGGCGCAGCTTGCCAGCAAGCACAAGATTCCCTTGCAAACCAGCCACGCCGGCGGCATGCTGGGAATGTTTTTCACGGCGCATGAAGTGCGCAACTACGAGGACGCGAAGACTTCCGACACGCAACGTTATGGCCGTTTCTTTCATGAAATGTTGCAACGCGGTTTCTATTTTGCCCCTTCACAGTTCGAAGCCGCATTCGTGTCGCTCGCGCACACGACTGAACAAATCCAGCAAACATTGGCCGCCGCTGAGGAAGTTTTTGTCGCGTTCGCCAAATGCTAAAAATCGGCATTCTACTGGCGCAGCTCGGCACGCCCGATGCGCCCACGCCCAAAGCCCTGCGGCGCTACTTGCGCCAGTTTCTCAGCGACCCTCGCGTGATCGAATTGAACCGCGTATTGTGGTGGCTCATTCTCAATCTCATTGTATTGGTGGTGCGGCCGCGGCGCTCGGCCAGACTTTATCAAAAAATCTGGACCGAGCGGGGATCGCCGCTTTTGGTCATCAGCCAATCCCAGGTGCGCCAGCTGCAGGAAGAACTGCGCCGCGAGCACGGCGATAAGTTTGAAGTCGTGCTCGGCATGCGTTATGGCCAACCTTCAATTCCCGTGGCAATCGAGGCGCTCTGCCGCAAAGGTGTTGACGGCGTTTTGGTGTTTCCCATGTATCCGCAATATGCCGCGGCGACCACGGCCTCGACCTACGATGAGGTTTTTAAGCATCTCCCCAAGCGCCGCTACGTGCCGGCGTTGCGAGTGGTGCGACCCTACTTCGATCATTCCGCCTATATCACGACCCTCGCCGAATCCGTGCGCGCGAGCTTGGGCGAACTGGCCTGGCAACCGGAAAAAATTTTAATCAGCTTTCACGGCATTCCGCAACGCTATGCCGACAACGGCGATCCCTACCCGCAACATTGCGAGGCCACGGTTCGCCTGCTCGCGCAGGAACTGGGCTGGAAAGATGGCGACTATATTATGTCCTTCCAGTCACGATTCGGCAATGAGGCCTGGCTGCAGCCCTACACGGATGTGACCCTCGCCGAGCTGGGCAAGCAGGGCTGCAAACGCATCGCCGCTCTGTGTCCCGGTTTCACCACGGATTGCCTGGAAACCATCGATGAAATCGGCGAGATCGGACAGGAACAATTTCATGCCACCGGCGGCGAGCAGCTTCATCTCATTCCCTGTCTGAATGACAGCGAGCGCTGGATTCAAGCCATGAAGACCATCGCACTGCAGGAATCTGCAGGCTGGGATTGAGGGCGACTCCCACCAACCAAGATCATACACGTCCTTCAAACCTGTTCGCGCACGTACACCGCCTGTCAAGCAAGTGGTCATCCCAACGCTCCACCTTCCCCCCTGAATACGCTCCAAAGATCATAAAAAACAAATATGGTATGGTTATTGAGTGAACAGCAACGGTGGCTGGTGTCGAGACCGATCTATAAATTCTGGCTCACTAAATCCGGAAATCGCCATGTTCACGAACCTCATCAAAACAAGCTGGCGCAGCCTTTTGCGGCACCGGCTCTTCACCGCTCTCAACCTGTTGGGTCTCGCTCTCGGCTTGACTGTGACCATAATGATTGTGGCGTATGTCCATGCCGAACTGACGCACGATCGTTTTCATGAAAAAGGCGATCAAATCTATCGCGTGATTCGCCAGGCCGCGGTCAATAATAACGAATACCTCATCGCCATCACTGCCGCGCCTTACGGCCCCGCGCTGAAAAACGATTTTCCTGCCAGCATCAAAGACGTCGTGCGCGTCATGGCCGACGAAGGCTTGGTGACCTACGACCAGCGCGCGTTTCTGGAGAAGAAGGTTTATTTGGCGGATAAAAACTTCTTCCAGATATTTTCCTTTCCCTTGGCAAAGGGTGATCCGGCAACGGTGCTGGCCCATCCCAATTCCATCGTGCTCACCGCGGAAATGGCGCGCAAATACTTTGGCGAAAGCGATCCCATGGGCAAGACACTCACCCTTGACAATCGCTTCGAGTTCATGGTTACCGGCCTGGTTGCCGAGAACCAGTTGCGCTCGCACCTGGACTTCGATTTCATCGCCAGCCTTGAAATGTTTCGCGAACGTGACTGGTTCAACGATTGGTGGGGGAATCGGTTGTTTACGTACGTTCTGATTGACAATCCCGCTGAAGCCCGCCGCGTCGCCGCCGGGCTCTCCGGCTTTATCGACAAATATCTCGGGGAAGATTTTAAGCGCAACGGTGCGCGCATCGATCCCAAGCTGCAGCGCTTGTCTGAGATTTACTTTCAAAAAGACATTCGTTACGATCGCGCCAAGCACGGCGACCGGAATTCAGTTTATGTGTTCTCGGCGGTGGCCGCCTTCATCCTGATCCTGGCTTGCATCAATTACATGAATTTGACCACGGCGCGCGCCGGCCGGCGGGCCCGGGAAATCGGCGTCCGCAAGGCGCTCGGCGCTGTTCGATCGAAGCTCGTGCTGCAATTCTTTACCGAATCTTTGTTGCTGACCTTTGGCGCCATTGTAGTGGCTTGGGGCGGCTGCGAGCTTTTGTTGCCTTATCTAAATTCGGCCTTTGGCCTCGACCTGGCTATGGATTTCAACTCTCCGGCAGTTCTGGCGCTGCTGTCGGCTTTGCTGCTGCTGGTCTCGCTCCTGGCCAGCAGTTATCCCGCCCTGCTTTTGTCATCTTTCCAGCCCGCACTGGCTCTCAAAAGCCAGAGCGCTGCCAAGGTTCAGGGCATCTCAGTCCGGCAAGGGTTGGTGGTGTTTCAATTCTGCGTTGCCATCGTTTTGATTATCGGCACGCTGGTGATCGGCCGGCAGCTCGATTACATGCGCCATAAGGAATTGGGTTTCGATGAAGCGCACGTGGTTTTGATTCCGATCAATCACCGCGAAATGCGCGAGCGGCAGGAAGATTTCGTCGCGCGCGTGCGCACGGCACCCGGGGTGCTGGGCGCTTCCGCCATGTCCGGTGAGCCGGGCGGTTTTCACGATTCCATGTCGTTCAGCGTGGAAGGCAGCGGTCAAAACTGGCGCATGCGCACCGTATTTGCGGATCACGACTATATCCAAACGCTCGGCTTGCAAATAGTAGCAGGCCGTGATTTCTCGCGCGCGTTCGGCACCGATGCGCAGCAGGCCGTTCTACTCAATGAAACCGCGGTGAAAATGCTGGGATGGAGCAATGAGCAAGCTCTCGGCAAAATGATGCACAACATTATGTTTGACAGCACGCGCAGCCGGGTGATCGGCATTATCGGCGATTACCATTTTTCATCTTTAAAAGACGCCATCGAGCCGCTGGTGGTCGCCCTGCGGCCGTGGTGCAACGTAGTCGTGGTCAAGCTCGATGCCCGCGACCTGCGGAGCTCGCTCGCCGCTCTCGAATCACATTGGAAAGGCTTGTCGCCCGCCTATCCGTTCGAGTTCTCATTTTTGGATGAAACGTTGGATCAACTTTATTGGCAGGAACAAACGGAAGCGACGCTCTTTACTCTCTTCGGGGGCCTTTCGGTTTTCATCGGTTGTTTGGGATTGTTCGGCTTGGCCGCTTTTTCTGCTGAGCAACGCACCCGCGAAATCGGCATCCGCAAAGTTTTGGGTGCCAGCGTTGCCAGTGTCACGGGCTTGCTGTCGCAGGAGTTTGTCAAAATGGTGCTGCTCGCGAACGTCATCGCCTGGCCGGTGGCATACTTTGCCATGAACCAATGGCTGGCGGAGTTTGCCTTTCGCATCGATCTCGGCTGGTGGGTGTTTGCGCTCTCCGGCGCTGGCGCGCTTTTGATCGCCTTGGTGACAGTGTGCGCACAGGCGTTCAAAGCGGCGCTGGCGAATCCGGCCGAAGCATTGCGATACGAATAGCAAAGCGCATAGTGCAGAGGGCATGGCGCAGAGCGACACGCTATGCGCCATGCGCTTTGTGTTTTAACCAGGATTGCAGGCTAACCACATGATCTCCACTTATTTTCGCCTGGCATGGCGACATCTCCTCGCGAACAAGGCCGTATCGCTCATCAATATATTCGGCCTATCCATTGCGGTGGCGTGCTGCATCTCGGTGTACCTTTTTCTCCAGAACTATTGGTCGCTGGACAATTTTCATGCGCATGGCGAGCGCATTTTTATAGTTGAATACCTGACTGAAGACAACGGTGAGACGCAAACTTGGGGCGATGCGCCGGCGGCCATGGCCTCGGCACTGGCCGCGGATTTCCCGCAAGTCGAACGCGTGGTGCGAATGAAGCGCGAAGGCGTGAAACTCTTCAATCAAGAAAACGTCTTCGAAGAAGTGCTCGTCTATGCGGACACGGGTTTTTTCGCGATGTTCACTTTCCCGCTGCGATACGGCAATCCCGCTGCGCTGTCCGATCCGAATGCCATCATCCTGAGCGCGGCCATGGCGGAAAAATATTTTGGCGAGGAGATGCCCGTCGGTCGCACGCTCATGTTGGTAACCGATGAGCAGGAACGCAAACAATTTATCGTACAGGGCGTTGCCAAACCTTTTCCGAATAACCTCGGCTTTGCTTTCAACCTTCTTACCGGCTACCACCCCGTCCACAAGACGCTGCAGGCGCGGGATTGGAAAACCGGCACGAACAATTGTGTTTTTGTGCAACTGCGGCAATCTGAAGACGCCGCCCGGCTCGCGCCGCTAATGGCGCGTTACCTTGCACCGTTCAATGCCGGCAATCCGGAAGCCGAGGTCAAATCTTTTGCACTTGATAATCTTCGTCATCCCGCTCCCGAAGCGTATCACGTCATGCGACGACCGGCCGAGGCGCCTCATCCCGCGCTGACGATGATGTTTTCGCTCATCGCGCTGACCATGATGGCGTTGTCCTGCTTCAATTACGTGAACATTTCGCTCGGCGGCGTGTCGCGGCGCTTGAAAGAAATCGGCATTCGCAAAGTCATGGGCGGCCAGCGCGAGCAGCTCATCGCACAATTCATGGCGGAAAACCTGTTGCTCTGTTTCATCGCGTTGTTGTTTGGACTGATGCTCACGGAGGCGTTCCTTATTCCGCTTTTAAACGCGAGCATGGTGTTGAAAACCAAGTTTTCGTTTGCGGATAATGTGAGCCTGTGGCTGATGCTGGCGGGGTTGCTGGCGCTCACGGCGCTCGCTTCGGGTGCGTATCCCTCGTTATATGTTTCATCTTTCAAGCCCGTGACCATTTTCACCGGCAGGCAAAAATTTTCCGGCAAAAACGTTTTGCGGCGAAGTCTGTTAACCGCACAGTTTGTACTGGCATTCCTCGCGGTCATCGTCACGGTTGTGCTCTTGACGGCGGCTCGGCATTGGGAAAAACTGGCTTGGGGCTACAATCCCAGCCAAACATTGGCCGTGCAACTCACCGACAGCCAGCAATTCAATTTGTTGCGAAATGAAATATTGAAAAACCCCAACGTGCTGCGCGTTGCCGGCACCACGAATCATGTTGGACAATCCTGGCGCCGGGAAACCGTTCAAATCGGCGAGGTGAAACAGAAGGTGGCTCGCTTCGATATCGGCGCCGATTATCCGGAGGCCCTTGGCCTGGATTTAGTTGCCGGGCGTTTTTTTGAGCCGCATCGCCGCGTCGAGGATGAAAGCGCGGTGGTGGTCAACGAGACTTTTTTAAGAAACCAAGGCTGGAACGAGGCCCTCGGCAAGAGGTTGCAGATCGAGACGAAAGATTACACGATCGTGGGCGTGGCCGGCGATTTCAAGCTTTTCGCCACCGGCGCAACGCATCCGGCTCTGTTCTTTCGCGCCGAAGAAAACGACTTCAGCAACCTCGTGGTGCGGTTCGCCCCGGGGAGCGGGAAACAGGTCGCCGCGCAAATCGAACAGGATTGGCAGCGGCTTTTTACCGGCATACCGTGCCATCAATTTTTTCAGAGCGAGGTTTTTGACGGCTTCTATCGCACCTTCCGCAATGTCTCGCAAAGTTTCGGCTACATCGCCGGGCTGGCGCTGATCATTGCCTGCATGGGATTGTATGGTTTGGCCACGCAGCATTTTTCCCGCCGCTTGAAAGAAGTGGGCATGCGTAAAATGCTCGGCGCCTCGATCGCGCAAATTCTCCTGCTGGTCAACCGTGAATTCATGATTTTGCTGCTCGCCGCCGGTGCATTGGCGACGGCGTTGAGCGTGTTCGGCATTCAGGCTTTACTCCAAAATGTCGAACGATTTACCGGGAGCTTCCGTCCGGGCGTTTCGCCGTTTTTCCTGGCAAATCTGCTGGTCTTGCTCACGGCCGCCGTTGCGGTCGGGCGGCAATCGTGGAATGTCGCCAAGGTGAGCCTGGCGGAGGTGTTGAAAAACAGCGAATGAGCGGAGGGCATAGCGCTTAGAGCAGAGGGCAAGACTCGCCATGCTCTTGGCTCCATGCCCTCTGCCCCGAGCCCCAAGCTTTCGGCGAGGAGAAACCATGTTCAAAAACTATATTAAAATCACATGGCGTGTTCTGGCGCGGCACAAGCTTTACAGCGCGATCAATGTCACCGGTCTCGCCGTGGGCATTGCCTGCTGCATCTTGATCTTCCTCTTCGTGCAGCATGAATGGAGTTATGAGGCATTTCATCAGAAGGCGAACACGATCTTTCGTGTGATCCAGGCGGAAAAAAACGCTGCGGGCGAGCGCACACTCTCCGGGTTGCTGCCGTTGCCACTCGCGCCGGCGCTGCAGCAGGAATTTCCGGCCATCCGCCACGCGGTGCGGTTCATACCCTCCAGCAATGTGGTGGTCAAAGCCCCAGCCGGATCCTTCAGTGAAAATGTCTTGTTTGCCGATCCGCCCATGTTTGAAATGTTTACCTTTCCGCTTTTGCGGGGCGATCCCGTGACCGCGCTGCAGCCTCCGAATGGGCTGGTGTTGACCGAGAAGCTGGCGACAAAATACTTTGGCGCGGAGGAGCCTCTCGGTGAGCGCCTCGCGGTGGATCTTGGTTATGGCTTCGAAGACTTCATCGTGACCGGCGTCGCACGAAGCACGCCGGGCAACTCCAGTATTTCCTTCGATCTGGTTTTGCCGTATGTCAAATATCCCTCATACACCGCTGCACTCAAACGCTGGAACAGCAATCGCACCTCCATTTTTGTCGAGCTTGCCGCGAGGCATGAGGCAGCCGCGCTGGAAAAGCAATTTCCGGTTTTGGTCGATAAATACTTTGGCGAAATCATTCGAGGCGCGCGAAACGACGGCGAGCTCAGCACCGACGCCGACGCTTTGCAACTGCGCCTGCAGCCTTTGCGCGACATTCATCTCAGTGCCGATTTGCGCAGCAGCATGGAGCCGGCCAGTGACCCCCGTTATGCTTACATTCTGGCGGGCATGGCGATTTTGGTGTTGTTGATTGCGTGCTGCAATTTTATGATCCTCGCGGTCGGCAGATCGACGAGCCGCGCAAAAGAAGTCGGCATGCGCAAGGTTGCCGGCGCGTTGCGCAGGCAAATCGCGTGGCAATTTCTCGGCGAAGCGATTTGCTTGAGCCTGCTCGCGCTTTTGCTCGGCCTGGGATTGGCCGAGCTGCTGTTGCCCACATTCTCGCACCTGGCCGGGCAAGAGCTGGCAATTTCTCTCCGCTACAATCCGGTGCTCTTGCTCTCCCTGTCGGTATTGGTCTTGCTCACGGGTTTGTGCGCGGGCAGCTATCCGGCGCTCTTTCTTTCACGCTTTCGACCTCTGGCCGTGCTCAAAGATCAAATCACTCTGGGAGGTGGAAAACGCCTGACGCGCGTACTTGTGGTGATGCAGTATGCCCTTTCGATCTTTCTCCTCGCCAGCACGCTGACCATGGCGAGGCAAACGGATTATCTCAAATCAAAAAAGCTGGGGTACGACCAGGAACATGTGCTCGTGCTGCGAACCTTTACCGGTTGGAATGCCGAGGGCGCACGGCAGTTGGAGGTTTTTCGCCAGGCGCTGGCCGGGCGTGCGGAGATCAAGAATGTTTCCGGCACGGTGTTTTCCTTTACGCGCGGCTGGAGCCAGGAGGGTTTTGAATCGGAGGGCGTCAGTCGTTCGGCGTATGTTTATCGCGTCGAGGAAAATTATTTGGCGACTCTCGGGATGGAACTGGTGGCCGGCAGGAATTTCTCCAAGGAGTTTCCCTCGGATTCGTCCAACGCCGTGATTATCAATGAAGCATTGGCCAGAGATTTTGGCTGGGACAATCCCGTCGGCCGGCAGATCATTGGCTTCAACAATGTGAAAGGCCTCACGCCTCCCACGGTCATCGGCGTAGTCAAAGATTTTCATTTTCTTTCGCTGCATCAAAAAATCGCACCGGTTATTTTGCATGTCAATCCCAGCTGGCCGATTCGCTATTTTTTGGTCAAAATTGCCAATCGCAACATTCCTCAAACTCTCACTTTACTGCGCGATGCCTGGCGGCGCGTTTCACCCAACGCCCCTTTTGAGTTTTATTTTCTAAATGAAGACGTAAACAACCAATATCGCGCCGAACAGCGCTGGGGAAAAATCGTGGGTTGCACCTCCGTGCTCGCCAATTTCATCGCCTGCCTGGGATTGTTTGGCTTGGCCACGCTCACGGTGGCGCGGCGCAACAAAGAAATTGGCATTCGCAAAGTGCTTGGCGCCTCTGTGGCAGGAGTCGTGTGCTTGCTTTCGCAGGATTTTGCCAAACTGGTGCTCGCTGCGAGCTTGGCCGCCTGGCCGATGGCCTATTTCGCCATGAACCAATGGCTGCAGGATTTTGCGTATCGTATCAATCTCGGTTGGTGGGTGTTTGCGGTCGCCGGCGGCATCACCTTGTTGCTTGCCTTGCTCACGGTGAGCGTGCAAGCGATCAAAGCGGCGTTGGCAAATCCGGTGGAAGCGTTGCGATATGAGTAGCATGGCGCATGGTGCATAGCGCATGGCACTTTGTCTTTTGCAAGCTATGCGCCATGCTCTATGCGCTTTGCCAAGGAGAAAGTCATGTTCAAAAACTACCTCAAAATCACCCTGCGCAATCTGCGTAAGAACCCTGCCTATTCCTTCATCAACATCGCCGGCCTGGCCCTGGGCATGGCGTGCAGCATTTTAATTCTGCTCTATGTGCAAGAGGAATTGCTGTTCGATTGTTTTCATGCCAAGGCCGATCGCATTTATAGGGTCACGGAAACGCGGCCGTCGCCGGATCACGGCGAGCGGCATTTCCCCTTTACGATGGGACCTACCGGACCGGCATTGGTTGCCGATTTTCCTGAAGTGATCAAGTCCGTGCGCATGCGCAGCCGCGCCGGCACGGGCCGCTTCACTGTGCAGCACGGCGAGAACCGTTTTTATGAAGGCGATCACCTTTTCACCGAGCCGAGCTTTTTTGAGGTTTTCGATTTCAAATTGCTGCAAGGCAATGCCGCCACCGCGCTCCATGAGCCGCGTTCCGTCGTGCTCACCGCAGCAGCAGCGCAAAAATATTTCGGCGGCGAAAACGCGATGGGACAAGAGCTCAAGGTGGGAAGTTTTGGGGATTTCAAGGTCACCGGCATTGCTCAAAATCCGCCGCACAACTCGCATCTCGATTTTAGCATGTTGTTTTCATTTGCAACGCTGGAAGCTGACCCCGGGTGGAAAAGATTCATTGAGTCATGGGACTCGGATAGCTTCATCACCTATGTACTCACCAGCCGGCCGCTCGCTCTCGAGCGTATCCACGGACAGCTTCCAGCTTTCATTCAAAAATATCGTGGCACGAACCCGGAGAATCCGCGGCAGCTCGCTTTACAGCCGCTCAAGGATATTCATTTCTCCTCGGCACATTTGGAATCCGATTTGAACCGGCGCAAAGGCGAGATCATGTATGTTTATGTGTTCTCGCTCATTGCAGTGTTCATTTTGCTGGTGGCTTCCATCAACTATATGAACCTGGCGACTGCCCGCGCCATGAAGCGCGCCAAAGAAGTCGGCTTGCGCAAAGTCGTGGGCGCGCAACAAGGCCAGCTTGTTGGCCAGTTTTTGAGCGAAGCCATTCTCTTCACGGTGCTCGCTCTGTTCTTCGCTTTGGTGATGGTTGAAATGGTATTGCCCTCGTTCAATGCGCTGGCGGATAAACAACTCGCGGTTGATTTCACCGCAAATGGCTGGCTCATCGGCGGTCTCTTGTTGCTCACCCTTCTCGTCGGCGTCTTCTCCGGCAGTTACCCCGCCTTTTATCTGGCTAAAATGCGGCCGGCTGTTGTTTTGAAAAACGACCTGCACACCGGCGCAAGCGCGGCGCGTTTGCGCCAGGGCTTGGTGGTGACGCAATTTGCGCTTTCCATTGCGATGATCGTCGCCACGACTGCGGCCTACCGGCAAATCAATTTCATTCGAGAAAAGGATCTCGGCTTCAACCAAGAGCAGTTGGTCGTCGTCGACATCAACAGCGGCAATACCCGCCGGAATTTCCAAGCCATCAAAAATGAGATGGCCAGGATTCCGGCAGTGAAACGCGTTTCCGTCTCCTCGCGCGTGCCGGGCGAGTGGAAAAATCTCGATCAGATTTTGGTAACGGGCGAGGTTGCGGCTGCTTCGGAAGCGCATACGATGTTTTTCATGTGCATCGATCAGGAATTTCTGAATACTTTTGAAATCAACCAGGCGGCGGGCCGCAACCTTTCCGAGGCGATGGGTACGGACACTTCCGCCGTCATCATCAACGAAGCCGCCGCGCGTGTGCT
>JBIOXB010000030.1:0-15404 GCA_044869275.1 bacterium | reverse complement strand
CCGTTCACAAAGCGGGTGTCGAGCAAATTGAAGCCGCGCGCAAAAAGGCTGAGATTCAGGCCGGCCATACGGAAGAACTTTTCCGCGCGGGCGTCGATCAGCACGAATGACTGCTTGCGCCCCGAATTGCGCTCCAAATCGGCGCCGAAGCCGCTGCCGATTTCCGGCGTATACGGCTGGCCGCTGCCGAAACGAATCACCGAGCTGATGGAAAAATTGCTCGGCTGGGAAGCGGTGATCGTCGCATTCAGCGTATGGCGCTGGTCCCAGGTCAGCGGAATCTGCTCGGGCCGCGGATCCTCTCCGGCCTCGGCGCGCGTCGCGGTCTCGCGCGGATCGCTGGAATTGCCCTGCGCGCGCTGCCAGGTGTAATCGATCATGCTGCTGAAAATGCCCAGGCGGCGTTGATCGAACGCCACGGTGAAGCCGATCACGTCGCCAAAATCCACGTTGGTGAAGCGGGCATATTCGGCCGCGGTGTATGTCGAAACGAATTCCACGCCGAGCAGATCGCGAATGTCCTTGTAAAAGATGCTGATGTCGAGGCCGAGAAAATCGGTCAAGGCATGCTTGTAGCCGAATTCATATTGGATGGTGCGCTCGGGCTTGATGTCGGGATTGCCCAGTACGCTGAAGTTGACCACGTCGGCCTGCAAATCTTCCAGGATGGTGTAATCGGAATTATTGAACAACTGGCCGAGCGGGGGCAATTGATAGAAATGCCCGTAGGCAAAAAACACGGCCGCATTGGTGCTGATGGGATAGGAAACGCCCAGTCGCGGCGCCAGGGATTTTTTGATGGTCGTGCTTTGGAGCACGGAGATGGGCGCACCTTCGATGGCATTGGCCGGATTCTGCAAATCGCTGGGAATCGTCGCGCGCGCGTCGAAATATTCGGCGCGCAGGCCGGCACGCACAATCAAATCCTTCCATTCCAATTGATCTTGCGCGAATCCCGACAGAAAAATCGGACGGTAGCTGCTGATGCCCGGCTGCTGCGGAGGCTTGGCAAGAAACGGTTGCAGCCCTTGCGTGCCCGTCACCGTGTCGATCACCGTGTCGATGTAGCCGGGAGAGCCGAATTCGACGTCCGAAACTTGCACCTCCAGTCCCGCTTTGACCAGGTGCTCGCGCGCCACCTGGCTGGTGAGCGCGCCTTTCAAAACCAGGCTGTTGGTGCGCTGGATGAAACGCGTGAGCTCCACGCCCTGCACCACGGCCGTGCCGCCTTCATAGGCGTCGTCGCTGATCGGCGCGCCGGCGTCGATATAGCGCGGATCGAACACGTCTTCATACACGTAGTCCTTATAGTCGAAATAATTCTGGCGCAGGCTGAGGTTGTAGAAAGTTTTGGGGGACAACGTGTGCGTGAGATCCAAGCCGTGCACGAAGGAAATCGTGCTCTGTGTGGTGGCGCCGTCCGGATTGTAACGATAATCGAATTTGTTTTTCTTGGCATCGAGGTCGTTGAAAATGACTTGATAACCCAGCTCCAGGTTGCGCAGGGAGCGATTGGTGACCTTCATCAAACCGGACCATTCGCGCGCATACGCCAGGGGCAGTTCTTTGCCGTCGCCGGTGGGCTTGAAGATTTTTTGCTGGAAATCCGAGCTGTCGGTGGGCACGAAGCGGCGTTGCGCGAATTGATAACCGTCGTTGATAAATCGGCGGCCGCTGGCAATGAACGTGGTGTGCGGAAGTCCCACTGGCCCGCTGACGCTGAGCTGGTAGTTCTGCTGGGAAAACGGCTCGAAGCGGTCGATGACATTGCGCCCGCTGCTGGGATAAGCATAATCGGTGGAGGTGCCATTAAACACATAATCGCTGGCAAAGGCTTCGCCGTTCAATTGGAATTTTTCCGAGCCGCTTTTGAGCACGGCATTGACCACGCCGCTCATGGCCTGGCCATACTCCGCGTCGAACGTGCCGCTGATGACTTGCACCTCTTGCAGCAGCGAACGATCAATGCGCAAAGTCGAAGTGTTGTCATAAGCGTTATTGACGGAGACGCCGTTGATCTGATATTGCACTTCGCCGATGCGGCCGCCGCGAAAATGCCCATCGACCACGCCCGCTTGCAAATTGACCACGTCGTTCAACTCTTGCACCGGCAACGCCGCCACTTCCTCGCTGGTCACCGTCGCCACGGAGCTGGTCAAATTCGTTTCCACCACCGGGCGGTGCGCGGTGACCACGATCTCTGCCGCGGTCAAGGTTTCCTCACCCAATTCCGCGTCCAGTTTCGTGGTGTTGTTGCTCGTCACCAGCACCTCTTGCACGGCCAGGTTTTGATAGCCGATCATGGTGAACTGCACGCGGTATTTTCCGGGCGGAATGTTGATGATGCTGTAATAACCTTCGAGATCCGTGGCCGCGCCCAACGCCGTGCCGGCGAGGATGACATTCGCGCCGGGGAGAGGTTGTTGTTGCTGGTCGAGCACGCGGCCGGAGAGCTTGCCGGTGGTGCCGGCTGCAGCAGAAGAGCAAAGAGCAAAGAGCAAAAAGAAAAAAGCAAATCGAGCGAAGTGGGGCTGGTTCCGAAGGGCCGGGGCCATTCCGGCATCACCGGTGTGCTTTTCTTCGGTTTGCATGAGCATACGACGCCTCCCTCGACTGAATTTTGGACAAAAAGATCACAACTGGGGCGTGCTGTTGCCAGTGATCAGTGTTCAGTGATCAGTAACATACTGGTTACTGATCACTGATTACTGTTTAGTGATGACTGTTTCCGAGGCCAAATGACCTTATTTCATGAGCACCATCTTGCCGTACTGCGTGGACATCAGCTTCTTTGCCGCCGTCGTGGTCAATTCCAGGCGATAGAGATAAACACCCGAGGGCAGCTGTGCGGCATTGAAGCTCGTCTCGTGCGCGCCGGCCTCTCTCGAGCCCAACGCTACCGTTTCAACGTCGCGGCCGAGCAAGTCAAAAACCTTGAGCGTGATCGTGCCCGCTTCCGGCAGGGTGAAGCGGATGTTCGTGGAAGGATTGAAGGGATTGGGATAATTGCCCAGCACCCTGAATTGGCTCGGCAGCACTTCACCGCCGCGTTCCACCACACTGACCGGCGTGGCATCGAGATGGCTCCAAGCGGGCGCCGCGGAACCGCCATTTTCGCGGAACCACCACACGCGGTTGCCATAATTATCCGCGGTATTGACAAATGAATCGCCATCGAGCAGAGTGACACCCCACCACAGCACGCGGTCGCCGAGATTTGCGGGATACCCGAGCTTGGTCAAATCAAAAGCCAGCTCGATCGTAAAACCCGCATCTACGTCATTCGGGTTGTCAACCGTGGAGCCGCTTTTGAGCGCGAGGCCAGCCTGGGCGCCGCTCAGACTATCGACCAGGAAAGGCAGATACCCGCCGCGCGCGAGCGTGCCGCCGGTGCCCACGCGCGCAATCAACTCGCGCGTGATGAGACGGTGCTCCGCCTCGTCCGTCGCGCCACGATCATTGATGGTGATGTTGACACCGTCGAATTGATCGAAGTTGTCGATCGCCGTGACCACTTGATCGCGCACATCGATGCCAAGATAAAAGGTATTGCCCTTGTAGAAATACCAAACCGTGGCGTCCGCGGGATCAACCACGGCTGCAGTGACGCCACCAATCGAGGGCTGAAACTGCCCGCTGCGGTACGGACCGACCGCCGGGTAGCTGGCGCGCAAAGCATCATCACCATATCTGATATCGAATTTCGAAGCGCCCGACCAGATTTGATCGTTGAGATTGCCATCGATCACCGGCGCCGCCGAAGTCGCCAGATTCTTGATCGTGACTTCCGGACCAATCACGGGCACCGCACCGGAGCTCACCGTTACATCCGGCCGCGCGTAAATGCGCAGAATGTTGAAGGAATTGGCGTTGCCCCATGGACCCTGGAACCAGGCGCGGTTGCCGCTGAATCTTGCGGCATCCAGCGGCCATTGCCAATCCGCATCATAAATGGAAATGTTGAACTCCAAAATATCGCCCTGCGGCCGCGTCACATCATAACCGCCGCTGCGGTTGTTGTTGAAACTTTTGACGTCGAGATTGAATTCGACTTCGGTAACCCAACCGACATCCGGCGTGGCGTCATCATTAGAGGTGCCCAGCACCGTCGTCACCGCGTTCCAAATCGCCCGGGCAGAATCCGTTGAGCCGCTGGCCTGGCCGAAGAAACCGGGTGAGGCGCCGACATTGCCAGTGTTAGGGTCGGCCCAGGTTTCGGTAACCCAGCCGTAAAAACACTCAAAGGGCGGCGCCGGCCGGGCGGGCCGGGCATGACTGCGCAAGTTCATCAGCAATCCATCGAACTTGTTGAACAAGCCGCCACCGACGGATTTATCTCTGATGAACGCGCCCAGATAGAGTTTGTTGCCCACGGTCAAAAACTTGAGCGTCGCATTGGTGGGATCTTCGGGCTCGGCTCCGCCTTCATTTCTATAGCCGCTGCCGGGCAAACCGGAATCCTGGCCGTAATAAACATGGATCGATTCGGCCTGGGCCCATGCGGCCTCATTGAGCTGGCCATCCAGCGTAATCGCAGCGCCGGCCGTCGAACGCGCCCAAATGGCGTCCGTGCGTGCGGCGGGTTGCCCAAGAGCAGATATTGCCAAAACGAGCACAGCGTAAGCCAGCATCGTAGCAAATATTCTTTTGTTCATAACGACAACCTCCTTGATTTGGACACAACAGCGCGTTTGCTTCCGCAAAATACGGCGGCAAAAAACTCTTCCATCACGTACCGCAGGCCTAAAAGAACTTGCCGGTGAGAATGGGGAGCACTAAGCACTGCGACAGCAGCAAACCAGGATTGCCATGTGCTTCACCTCCTTTTCTTCATGATGGCGTTTGGTTCGGTTTGGAACAACCACAAGACTCGCGTATGATCAGCGTCGTCGGCAGCACTTGGTGTTGCTTGAGGTGAGTGTTTTTTTCACCCAAGGCCTCGAACAGCTTTTGCATCGCGATGATGCCGAGCTCGCTGATGCGGATCTGCACCGTGCTCAAGGCCGGCGAGAGATAGCGCGCCACCGGGATGTCATCGAAGCCGGCCAGTGCGATTTCGTGCGGCACCTGCACGCCGAGCTCGCGCAAGGCGCTCAAAGCACCCAGGGCCATGGAATCATTGGAGGCGAAAATCGCGGTGGGGCGGGGCTGCAAAGTCAAAATCCTTCTGACGGCGTCGTAGCCGGAGGCTTCGGAGAAATCGCCGTGGATTTCCTCTCCTTCCGCGTGCCCGCCGTGTTCCCGCCGCGCCTGGCGATAACCGCGCAGACGCTCCAAGGCATCCAGATTGTTTTCCGTGCCCTTGATGATGGCAACGTGTTGATGGCCGTGGTGCATCAGGTGTTGCACCATTTGATAGGCACCGGTGAAATTGTCGATGTTAAAGGAATCAAACGAATCGTCTGCGACGTGGCAGTTCAACAAGACGACCGGCAGGGTTTTGGGCAGGTTGTTTTTCAGGGTGTGCGCGTCGATATGCGGCGACATGATGATCAGGCCGTCCACACGGCCGCGCATCACCTGCAACACTTCTTCCAGCGAGGCGCGCGAAACATGCGAGCTGGAAACCAGCAGATGGAAGCGGTTAAGCTGTGCGGATTGGTCCGCACCGCGAATGACTTCGGAGAAAAACTCGCCGTGCAAATCCGGAAGCAGCAACCCAATGGCGTCCGTACGCTTGGTGCTGAGGCTCCGGCCAACCGCATTGGGAGTGTAGCGCAATTCCTTGGCTATCGCTTGCACCCGGCGGCGTGTCTCGACGTCGACAATCCCCATATTATTGAAAACCCGCGAAACTGTCGCGGTCGAGACACCGGCTTTCTTTGCCACTTCTTTAATGGTGACGCTCATTGGAATTTTTCCAAATTGGAAAACTACTGAAGAGCGTTCTATGTTCACCAATTATGTAACCGCTTACATTCCTCAACACAAAAAAGTGCGAAGTGGCTTCGCACTAATGAAAACGTTTACATTATAACAGAAAATAATTAATTGTCAAGTAAATTCTTGCAGCATTTCCGGATTTCTATCATCTATTGAGTCGAAACTAGCTTGACAATGTTAAGTTAAGTTCGCCCCCTCTCAATTTGTCATCCCGAAGCCTCGGGATCTTCCCTAGGTTTGTGTCAAAGCCTCGGGGGAAGATTCCTACAGAATGACAAAAACTAGCGGCTTTTTTAGCCGACTCTACATTGTCAAGCTAGGTCATTTCAATTTTTCATCTCGTTTTAAGCCTCGACGGAAGGTATCTTCCAGGAATACAAAATCCTCAAATACACTACTACCTGGCAAAACCGCCGGAATACACCCCCTGCCCACACTCAAGTTTGAAAATCCGATTTGATTTTTATATTTCATTGTGTATAATAATGCTGCGTGGACCTCCTCATTCACAAATCCGGGTTCACACACGAGGAATTCGGAAAACTCGAAGCGCAGGACGGGCGACTTTGAATAGCTTCTTCTTCTCTCCCCGAACCACCTTATTCGCGATTCGTGTCAGCCTGCGGAAGGCACGGGCATTCCGCAACACTATGCGGCACCACGAAGCGAACAAAAGGTTCATCACTTTCCATTTCGCCGTCACTGCGGCAACGGCTGGTCAAAACGACAAGAACACGATCCCATCGCATAGAAACTACTTTTATAGTTAGTCCTTCCGCCCGGCGGCGGAAGGCATGGTAGAAGGTCGAGAAAAGGGATGATTTATGAAGGTCATTTCTCTACGCCAGAAAGCAGCGTGCAGTGCAGGACTCCTGCTCGCCTGCGCCGGCATGGACTTGTTCGGCCAGGCCCCCGAGGCGCTCACGCTCGATCCTCGCAAGTCGCTCAGCCAGTATAGCCTTGAAATCTGGCAAGACGACGAAGGGCTGCCGCAAAACAGTGTACAAGCGCTGGCGCAGACCCAGGAGGGCTATCTCTGGCTCGGACTCGAAGAAGGCCTGGTGCGCTTCGACGGGGTGCGTTTCACCAAATTCCATACCGGCAACACCGAGGCCTTCAGTTCCAATAACATCCTGGCGCTGAGCGCAGATCCGGATGGAGGCTTGTGGATTGGCACCAACGGCGGCGGTCTGGTGCGCTGGCAAAACGGCGTGTTTACGGCTTATACTTCGCAGCAAGGATTGTCCAATGATTTCATCAAGAGCATCTACAGAGACCAACAAGGCCAGGTCTGGATCGGCACCAATCAGGGCTTGAATCTCTTCAAAGACGGCCAGGCCTTGCTTTACGCGCCGGAACATCCGCTTGCCAAGCAAATGGTATCCGCGCTGACCGAAGATCGGCAGGGCCATCTTTGGATCGGCACCAACGGCAGCGGTTTGTATCGCCTGCAAAACGGCAGGCTTGCCTCTTTCAACACGCAAAACGGCCTGGCCCATGATGCGGTGATGGCGCTGCAAGAGGATCACGACGGCAATTTATGGATTGGCACCTTTGGCGGGTTGCAGTGCTTGCGCGAAGGGAAATTTGTTCATTATACCACACAACACGGTCTGGCGCACAACTTCATCCGGGCGTTTTGTCAAGACGCCGGCGGCACGCTATGGATCGGCACGCAGGGCGGCGGACTGAGCCGCTGGCGCGACGGCAAGTTCGAAACTTTTTCCGCAAAAGACGGGCTTTCCAACAACATCGTGAGAGCGATCTGCGCGGACCGCGAAGGCAGCTTGTGGATCGGCACTTACGGCGGCGGGTTAAATCGTCTGCGCGACGGCAAATTCACCAACTATTCCACCAGCCACGGTCTGTCGCACAATATGGTGTGGTCGGTCTATGAAGACAAAAGCGGCAGTCTCTGGTTTGGCACGGATCAAGGGCTCAACCGATTCAAAGATGGAAAATTTACCCTCTATTCTACCCCCGAAGGCCTGTCACCCAATGTCGTGGTCGCGCTGGGCGAAGATCGTAGCGGCAATCTCTGGATCGGCACCGAAGGCGGCGGTTTGCACCGCATGAAAGACGGAAGAATCACGCGCTATACCACCCGCGATGGGCTTTCGCATGATTTCGTGCGCGCCATCTGTGAAGACCAAACCGGCAAGCTTTGGATCGGCACCGATCGCGGCTTGAACCTGATGCAGAACGGAGAATTCAAGGTTTACACGACCCGGGATGGTTTGGTGAACGATGAGCTGACTTGCCTTTACGAAGACAGAGCCGGAAATCTCTGGATTGGCTCGCGCACCGGCGGCATGACGCGCTTGAAAGACGGCAAATTCACCTCCTTCACGAAGCATGAGGGGCTGGCGAGCAATTTGGTTCGCGCCATCAGTGAAGACCAGGCCGGCGCGCTCTGGATCGGCATGAACGGCGGATTGAGCCGCTTCAAGGACGGGAAATTCACGAGCTACACCACGAAAGAGGGCTTGTTCGACAATTTGATCTTTACGATTTTGCAGGATAGCAAGGGCAATTTTTGGATGAGCTGCAACAAGGGCATATTTCGTGTCCCCAAACAGGAGCTCGAAGATTTCGCCCTGGGCAAGATTAGATCGATCACTTCCATCTCTTACGGCAAGGCCGACGGCATGCTGACCAACGAATGCAACGGGGCCTTGGGTCAGCCCTCGGGATGGAAGGGCCGCGACGGCAAGCTCTGGTTTCCCACCATTCGCGGCGTGACCATGATCGATCCAGAACACCTCAAAATCAATCCCCTGCCGCCGCCGGTAAAGGTCGAACAGGCCGTCGTCGATTACCACGTTTTCGACCTTTCGCCGCCGCGAAATCGCGCTTTGGCGGCAACTCCAGGAAGCAAAGCTTTCGAATTCCACTATACCGGCCTGAGTTTGCTCTCACCACAGCAGGTGCGCTTCAAATATAAATTGGAGGGATTTGAAGACGAGTGGGTCGACGCCGGCGCGCGACGGATCGCCTACTACACGAATCTTCGTCCCGGTGAATACAAATTTCACGTCAAGGCCTGCAACAATGACGGCGTGTGGAACGAAGCCGGCGCTTCGCTGGCACTTTCCTTGCGCCCCTTTTTTTATGAGACCACCTGGTTTTATTCACTTTGTTTTCTGGCTTTTGTGCTGAGCAGTGTCGCCGCTTTGCGATTTCGCCTGGGACAAATTCAAACGCGGGAACAACAGCGTGCTTTGCGCCAGGCCAACGACGCCCTGGAAGCCCGCGTGCGGGAGCGCACGGTAGAATTGGCCCGGCGCTCCGGCGAACTGGAAGAATCGCAAAGTTTCCTGAGCTCCCTCATCGACAACATACCGGACATGCTCTTCGTCAAGTCGGCAAGCACATTGAGCTTCGTCCGCCTCAACCATGCCGGCGAAGGGATACTGGGCTTGCGGCAGAAAGACATGCTGGGCAAGAGCGATTATGATTTCTTTCCAAAAGACCAGGCGGATTTCTTCACCAACAAGGATCGCGCGGTGCTGAACAGCGGCCAGCGCATTGACATCTCGGAAGAACCGATCCAAACCCCCACCGGCACCCGCTGGTTGTACACACGGAAAGTGCCAATGCTGGGATCGGACGGACAGCCGAAATACCTCATGGGCATCTCTCATGACATTACCGAACGCAAGCGTGCGCAAGAAGAAATTCACCAGCTCAACGAGCGCTTGGAACAGCGCGTGCGTGAACGCACCAAAGAGCTGGAGGAGAGCGAGCAACGTTATCGCACTTTGTATGAAGACAATCGTAAACGCACCGAGCGCATTATCGCGCACCAGACGGCGCTGCTGGAATTGGCGAAGAGCGATAATTCCGATCTCGAGGCCGCGCTGCATCAAATCACCGCATTGGATGCAAAAACGCTCGCAGTGGAACGCGTCAGCTTCTGGGTTTTTACGGAGGACCGCTCGGCCATTGTTTGCGAGAATCTTTACAGCTTGAGCGAAAACCGCCATGAGAAGGGTGTACGCTTGGAAGCCGGGCAATATCCCCGGTATTTTGAAGCGCTGGCATCGCGCCCGCTCATTGCTGCCCATGACGCATGCCAAGATCCTCGCACCAGTGAATTCAGCGAGGGCTATTTGAAGCCTTGGGGAATCGTTTCCATGATGGACGTTCCGGTTTGGCTGGGCGGCAAGGTCGTCGGCGTTGTCTGCCACGAACACACCGGAACCCTGCGCGAGTGGACCATTGAAGAACAAGATTTCGTCGCTTCCATTGCCGACATGGTCTCCCTTGCCCTGGAAATTACAGAGCGCAAACGCGCGGAACGGGCGCTGCGGGAAAGCGAAGAGCGACTCCATCAACTTGCGGCAAACATCAACGAAGTGTTGTGGATGGAGTCCGTGGATACCAACCGGCTGATTTATGTCAGCCCCATATACGAAAAAGTCTGGGGCCGCAGTTGTGAAAGCTTGCTCCTCCATCCCAGCACTTTTCTCGACTCGGTCTACCCGGAAGACCGCGAGCGCTTAAAATCTCATTTGGGCAGGCAGCGGCGCGGCGAAATATCCGAAACGGAATACCGCATTACGCGCCCCGACGGCGCCATCCGCTGGATTTGGGATCGCGGTTTTCCCATTCGCAACGGCAACGGGCAGGTCTATCGCAGCGCCGGCGTCGCGGAAGATATTACCGAGCGCAAACAGACGGAACAACAACTCCGCGAATACACGGAACAATTGGAAAAACTGGTCGAAGAACGCGCCAAGCGCATCCAGGAACTGGAGCGGCAGCGCGCGGAAAGCGAAAAGCTGGCCGCCACCGGACGCATGGCGGCGCGCATCGCGCACGAGATCAACAACCCGCTGGCCGGCATCAAAAACTCCTTCCTGCTGGTCAAAGACGCCATTCCCGCCTCGCACCGCTATTTTAGCTACGTGGGCAGAATCGAAAAAGAGATCGATCGCATCACCGATATCGTGCGCCAAATGTTCATCCTGTACCGGCCAGATCCGGTGGTTACCCACAGCTTTCGCGTCGACGAAATGATCGAAGACGTGGTCTCGCTCCTGCAAACCAGTTCCCGTGAGCGCATGGTGGCGCTGCGCGCCCACACCCCGGGCCCACCCATTCTCGTGTCCAAACCCGAGGGATTGTTGCGCCAGGTCTTGTACAACGTCATTCAAAACGCCATCGAAGCATCACCGGCGCGAGGGGTGGTGACGGTGGACACTCTTCACACCGACTACCAGTTGACGATCGCGGTGACCGACCAAGGCCGCGGCATACCGGAAGAGATTCGTTCTCAAATTTTCGAGCCGTTTTTCACCACGAAGGATAGTTTGCTGACGCCAGGCATCGGCCTCGGCCTGGCCATTTCCAAAAGCATCATGGAAGCCTTGCAAGGCGACATTACGTTTGAAAGCAGCACAGGCCGGGGCACGGTTTTTAGCATTATGCTGCAGCTGGACGAGGAATGAATACCAGATGCCAAAATTTAAATCACAAAACTCGAGCAATCTTCCTAGAGACTTCACTTTAACCAACTGAGGTGCCGCATGGCCGAGCTGGGTCGAATACTAGTTGTTGACGACGAAGAAACTTTCTTGCTCTCCACCGCAGATCTGTTGCGCCGCGAAGGTTATCAATGCGATTGCGCCCCCGAGGCTAAATCAGCGGCTGAATTGCTGCGCCTCCAGGCGTACGATTTGCTGATTTCGGACATCAAAATGTCGGGCAATAGTGAGCTGGAGCTGATTCGTGAAATCCCGAGCCTAGCCCCGGGCCTGCCCGTAATTTTGGTGACGGGCTATCCCTCCTTGCATTCAGCGCTGAAATCGTTTCAATTGCCGGTTGCCGCCTATCTCGCCAAGCCCGTGGATTTGGCGGAACTGTTGGGGCATGTGCGCGCCGCGATCGATCGGCATCGCGCCTTTCGCGCCGTCAAGAATTCGCAACAACGCCTGCACGATTGGCGCACGCAATTGTTCACCCTCGAGCAAACGATGCAAGAAGCTCCGCGGGCGCAGGATCTCAAGCCTTCGCTCGCTTTTCTCACCCTGACTTTGCACAATATCGTGGGCTGCCTGGCGGACTTGAAAAACATTACCGAAGCCCTGGCTGCGCGCAGCGCCAATCAGGAGCCTTGCCAATTGCTGAACTGTCCGCGCCCCGCCGTATTGACCAATGCACTGGTCGAAACCATTGAGGTTCTGGAGAAAACCAAGAATTCGTTTAAATCCAAAGAACTGGGTGAATTGCGCAAAAAACTGGAAGAAGTGGTGAAAAGTACGGCCAAGTGACCGGGCCCTGCTTTTCGAAATTGCAGATGGCGCGGCCTCGTTTTTCCAGGTAGTAATCCTCCTGCAGCTAAGATTCTTTCCGCATTCAGCTTGCTTCATGGGTATTCTATGATGTCGCCAAGAACGCTTGGAAAACTGTTCGGCAGGGCGGAGAGCTTCGTTTGTCCACCTCATCTGTGGTTCGCCCATCATCATCCCTTGAATGTTAAAGTCTGTGAATCGCCTTATCGGGTAGGTGAAAGACCTATAAGCTGAAGGCATGATCCCGCCGGCTCTCTTCTCCAACGAAGCACGCGCGATTATGCCTTTTCCTTTTCAAGCGGCTGGCGCGCCTTTCCTGCCCAATGGCCAAAGGAGAATGTTATGGAAAAAAAACGGATTACCTCCTTCTGGCTCAGCCTCGCCGCGATTGCTTGCCTGGCCTTGCAGGACACCTCCGCACAGGAGCAGCCGGGAAGATCAGAGCCAGCACCGTCCGCCCTTACCCGCTATGATTCATCAGCTCTTGCCACTACACAGACCTGGCTGCCGCCACTGACACCGGAGGAATTGCGCAGCGAATTGGCGAGCGGCACGCGCGCGTTGCGAGCGCGGCAATGGGCGAAAGCAGCGCTGCATTTCGAGCACGTGCTGCAAACAGAAGCCGGCCATCGTGAGGCGCAAAGGCGGCTGCCCCAAGCGCTCAAAGGCTTGGAACGCCTAAGTGCCGCCGCGCGCCTGGAGAGCTACTATGCCGAAGCCATTGCCGCGCAGGCGCGCGGCGATTGGCGCTTTTCTTTCATTGCCTTGCGCAAAGTGCTGGAGCTCGATCCCGGCCATCGCGAGGCGAATCTTATGCTGCCGCGCGCGGTACGCACGCTGCACCGGCAGCTCGTGGCGGCACACATCCCGGCGGTGTCCAGCCTCCTGCTCGACTCACTTTACGCCGAGGGCGAAAAGGCGATCGCGCGGGCCGACTGGCTGGCGGCGCTGCTCACGCTGGAAAAAATTCAAATCTTGAAGCCCGGCTTTGCAGATGTCAACGCACTGCGCACACGCGCCTACCAGAATCTACAAGCGGCGCAGCGTTCCGAACTTGCGGCGAGACCATCTTTCCAGCTTGGTTTCAACGTCGCCAAGCTGGCTGCCGTGCTTTTCCTGCTGCCGTTCTTGGGATATTTGATCATCTCTCCCGGCCTGCATGCGCGCCTGCATTTTGTGCGAGGCAATTTTGGCAAGGCCATGCACATCTACGAAAAGCTCATCGCCCGTGATCCCCGGCAAGTGAAGTATTACGGCAAGCTGGCGCAAGCCTGCTTGCAGCTCGGCCGCCGGGACGAGTTCGCATTGAAGATCTATCAAATCGTGCTGCAGCTTAATTTGTTGAACCCTTCTTTGCGCCGCGAAATCAATAACATTGTCGCGCAGTACTATCTGGCGGAAGGCCGGCACGATCGGGATGCCATCGAAGTGCTGGAGGAAGCGCTGACTTACGAATTGCACAAGCAGCAAAATGGCGGCATGGCGTTGCTTAAAGCCGGGCCCAATGGCCTCGCCGTCAAGAACGGCTTTTAGCGATACGGCACGCCAACTCGGAACAAGACTCACCGCTCCTATTCAGCTACGTTTGTCATTCCGTCCCGATGTTTCGGGACGGAATCTGCTCTGCTGATTTTTTTTGGTTATCTGTTCCAAAGCCAGAAGATTTCTGGCTGAATTTTGCACCGTGCGAAGCGAAACAATCTCCTCAATGGAACCAAGGGATCGTTTCGGCGCTTCGCTCCTTGCGATGACATTGAGCTTCACTTTTATCCCACTCCAAAAAACCGCGCCTTCGGTACCTGCGCCCCTCTCCCGCTCTAACCCACTCTGCTCCTCCCTTGCTTTTTGCTTTTTGCCTTTTGCCTTTTACCAATTGCCTTTTGCTTTTTGCTGTTTTGATGATTATGTTTTGGCAGTGCACTTGCACCTGACTGGAATACTCAAATTCAGAAGGAGCCGGCTGTGGCAATATGGGATAAAATTCGCGGCGAGTTCATTGATATTATCGCATGGACGGCGCCCACAGAAAGCGAGTTGATGGCCTATCGTTTTCCGCGTTATCAAAACGAAATCAAAATGGGCGCCAAGCTCACCGTGCGCGAAGGCCAGGCCGCGGTGTTTGTGAATGAAGGGCAGATTGCCGACGTGTTCAATCCCGGCATGTACGAATTGAGCACGCAAAATATGCCCGTGCTCACGACGATGCGCGGCTGGAAATACGGCTTCAATTCGCCCTTCAAAGCGGAAGTGTATTTCGTGCAGACCAAGCAGTTCACGGATTTGAAGTGGGGCACGAGCAATCCCATCGTTATGCGCGATGCTGAATTTGGCGCGGTGCGGCTGCGCGCCTACGGCACCTATGTGATCAAAGTCGTCGATCCGAAGACGTTCATCCAGCAGCTCGTTTCCACCGATCCCGAATTCGAAGTGTATGAGATATCTTCGCAGCTGCGCAACGTCATCGTCTCGCGTTTCGCCGATGTCATTGCCGAAATGAAGATTCCCGTGCTGGATCTGGCGGGGAATTATGACAAGCTCGGCAAATTCATTTGCGCGCGTATCAATGACGAATTCACCGCGTTCGGCATCGACCTGCTCAATTTTTATATCGAAAACGTTTCGCTGCCCACCCAAGTCGAAGAAGTGCTGGATCGCCGCACCGCCATGGGCGTGGTGGGCAATCTCGATGCCTATATGAAGTATCAAACCGCCGAAGCGCTGCGCGAGGCCGCACAAAATCCCTCCGGCGGCGCGGCGGGCGTGGGTGTGGGTTTGGGCGCGGGCCTGGGCATGGCGCAGCGTATGATGGAAAGCATGAGTGCGCACGCGGGTGCAGGCTCGGCGAACGTTCCTCCTCCTCTGCCCGGCGCGAAAGCTTATCATGCCGCCATTGGCGGCCGGCAGCAAGGGCCGTTTGATTTGAACGCGCTGCGTGAAAAAATTGCCGCCTCCCAAATCACGCGCGACACGCTGGTCTGGGCTCCTGGCATGGCAAACTGGCTGCCGGCGGAGCAGGTCACGGAGGTGGCAGAGCTGTTCACGCTTGCGCCGCCGCCCTTGCCTGAGCAAAAGTGAAAACGCCCCCCATTGGCATTGTGATTCTGTAAGAATTGCCATGTCCGGATTGACACCCTATCATGATGAAAACCTGTCATTCCCGCGAAAGCGGGAATCCAAGTTCCTCGTGCTCCCTGGATTCCCGCTTGCGCGGGAATGACGGCATGC
>JBIOXB010000029.1:0-32578 GCA_044869275.1 bacterium | reverse complement strand
GCATGCCGTCATTCCCGCGCAAGCGGGAATCCAGGGAGCACGAGGAACTTGGATTCCCGCTTTCGCGGGAATGACAGGTTTTCATCATGATAGGGTGTCAATCCGGACATGGCAATTCTTACAGAATGACAAACTGTGTTAAATCGCAATCGGAGGATCAATATGAAAAAAGTCTTCTTCGCGTTCTACATCTATGCGTTTGCGCTGGCAAGCTTCGTCGGCGCCCAAGACGGCCTGCCTCTCTTCACCAAAGATTTCACGCCGGAAGAATTTGCGCAACGGCGCAACAAAATTTACGACGCGATGGGCGCGAATGCGCTGGCCGTGGTGCAAGGCGCCCCCAGCCCCGTGGGCTATGTACGCTTTCGGCAGTCCAATGAGTTTTACTATCTCTGCGGGGTCGAGGCGCCGCATGCGTATCTCCTGCTCGATGGTGCAGCGCGGCGCGCTGCAGTCTATCTCCCCCATCGCAACGAAGGCCGCGAGCGCAGCGAAGGCAAAGTGCTTGCAGCAGAGGACGCCGCATTGGTGATGGAGCTGAGCGGCATTGACGCCGTCTATGGCGCAGAGCTTCTGGGCGAACATCTCGCACGCTTCGCGCGCACCGCAGACCAGCAGACCCTTTTTGTCCCGTTCAGTCCGGCAGAAGGATTTGCCACCAGCCGCGATCTGGCGTTGCGCACCGTCGGCGACATTGCTTCCGATTCTTGGGACGGCCGCCCCTCGCGTGAAGGCTGCTTTATCGCTTTGTTGCGCACGCGCTTTCCGCACTTCGAGGTCAAAAATCTCACGCCGATTCTGGATCAACTACGGTTGATCAAAAGTCCCGCGGAGATCGCGCTGATCCGCAAGGCCTCGCGGCTGTCCGGCCTGGCGCTGCTGGAGGGCATGCGCTCGACCAGGCCCGGTTTGTTCGAGTACGAATTGGATGGCATGGCCAAATTTGTCTTTTATCGCAACGGCGCGCAAGGTGAGGCTTATTATTCGCTTATTGCCAGCGCGAGCAACGCCTGGTATCCGCATTATAATGCCGGCAAGCGCAAAATGCAGGACGGCGATTTCTTGTTGATGGATTTCGCGCCGGACGTCGGCTACTATATGAGCGACGTCACCCGCATGTGGCCGGTGAACGGCAAGTTCAACACCTGGCAAACGGAATTGTACGATTTTTATCGCGGTTGTTATGAAGCCATTCTCGCTGCGATCGGTCCCGGTGTGACCGCCGCAACGATCAAACAGGAAGCCGTGAAGACCATGGAGACATTGCTTGCCAAAAGCAGATTCTCCAAACCGCATCATGAGAAAGCGGCGCGCGAGTTTGTCGATTCTTATCGCGCCGGCGCCATGAACCCCAACACCTCTTTAGGACATTGGATTGGCATGGCCACGCACGATGTCGGTACGCACCTTGGCCCGCTGCAGCCTGGCATGGTTTTCACTATTGAGCCGGCTTTGCGCGTGCCGGAAGAAAAGATTTACATTCGCCTGGAAGACGTGGTAGTCATCACCGCGCAGGGCAAGGAAGTTTTGTCCGACTTTGTGCCGAGAGAGGGCGACCGCATTGAGCAAATCATGGCGGAGCGCGGCATGCTCGAAGAGTATGCCGCCGAGCAGTGGACGAGCAGGTGAAATGAATATTGCACAGACATCACAAAGTGTCATTCTGTAAGAATCTTCCCAGGCTCCTGCATTTCTTTTATGATCGAAGATGGTGCATCGTGCAAGGGAAGATCCCGAAGTTTCGGGATGACAGAAAGACTATCCATAACTGTGGAGAATCAAAACATGAAAAAACACAACCTCATGTGCCTTCTTTGCATATTCGTCATGACCATCCTCGTCCGCGCCCAAGACGGCGTGCCGCTTTTCACCAAGGATTTCACGCCGGAAGAATTTGCGCAGCGGCGCAACAAAGTCTATGACACGCTGGGTGCAAATGCGCTGGCGATCGTGCAAGGGGCGCCCAAACCGACGGGCTCGGTGGGTTTTCGGCAATCGAATGAATTCTATTATCTTTGCGGCCTCGAGGTGCCACACGCCTACCTATTGTTGGACGGCGCCGCACGGCGGGCTTCGCTGTATTTGTTGCATCGCAACGAGGCGCGGGAACGCGTGGACGGCAAATTACTCGCGGCGGAAGACGCGGCGCTGGTGATGGAATTGAGCGGGATGGACGCGGTTTACGGGATCGAACTGCTGGGCGAGCATCTGGCGCGTTTTGCGCGCACGGCGGACAAGCAAGCGCTCTTTGTTCCGTTCAGTCCGGCAGAAGGATTATCTACCAGCCGCGATCACGCGCTGCGCACCATCGGCGATATCGCCTCCGATCCCTGGGATGGCCGCCCCAGTCGCGAGGGGCATTTTATCGATCTCTTACGCATGCGCTTTCCGCACTTCGAGCTCAAGAACCTGACGCCGGTTTTGGATGGGATGCGGCTCATCAAAAGCCCGGCGGAAATCGCGTTGATGCGCAAGGCTGCGCGCCTTTCCGGCCTGGCGCTGCTGGAAGGCATGCGCTCGACCAAGCCCGGAATGTTCGAATATGAATTGGAGGCGATGGCCAGGTTCATTTTCTATCGCAACGGCGCGCAAGGTGAGGCTTACGAAGCCATCGTCGCCAGTGCCTCGAACGCATGGTTCCCGCATTACAAAATAAACCAGCGCCGCATGCAAGAGGGAGATTTCTTGTTAATGGATTTCGCGCCGGACGTGGGCTATTACATGAGCGACGTCACCCGCATGTGGCCGGTGAATGGCAGATTCAACTCATGGCAAGCCGAGCTTTATGATTTTTACCAGGGCTGCTATGAAGCCATTCTCAATGCGATTCGCCCTAATGTGACGGCTGCCACCATCAAGCAGGAAGCCGCGAAGGTCATGGGCGATTTGCTTGCCACAAGTAGATTCTCCAAACCGCACTTCCAAAAAGCGGCGCGCGAGTTCGTAGATTCGTACCGCGCCGGCGCGATGAATCCCAACACCTCTTTGGGGCATTGGATCGGGATGGCCACGCATGATGTGGGATCGCCCACCGGCCCGCTGCAACCCGGAATGGTTTTCACGATCGAGCCGGCGTTACGCGTGCCCGAGGAAAAAATCTATATCCGCCTCGAGGATGTGATCGTCATCACCACGAACGGCAAAGAAGTTCTATCCGATTTTGTACCACGAGATCGCGCGCGCATTGAAAAAATCATGGCTGAGCGCGGCATACTGGAAGAGTACGGCGCGGAGCAATGGACGAGCAAATAGTGGAGATCGAAGGTACAAAGCACAATGCTCAAAGCTTAAGCCCCAGAGTTGAAAAGAAATCCAAAAACGCGCGAGGCGCGCCAAGCGCCGGGCGGGTGATCATCCATGACCAAAAATTCTTGACATGTCCTCTGCAATGCATCCGGCGCGCGGCAAGCCCGCGGATTATGGCCAAGAAATCGTCAAGCGGCGTGCACGACTCGCGCTCGGCATCGCGTCATTCGAGAAAAAAATCGTCCTTGATTTCGGCTGCGGTAATGGTGCGCAAACCGTGCAATTTCACCGCTCGGGCGCAAAGATCGTTGCCATCGACATCGACTTCGGCGATTTGCAGATCTTGCGCAATTTTGTGCGCGCGCAGAATCATGGCGAGATTCTGCCGGTGCAATATGATGGCAAGAATCTACCGGTGGCCAGCGGCACGGTGGACCTCGTGACCAGCTTCGAGGTGCTCGAGCACGTACCGGAGGAATCCGCCGCGCTGCGCGAGATTCATCGCGTTTTGAAGCCCGGCGGCGAGATCATCTTTTCCGTGCCCAACAAGTGGTGGATTTTCGAAACGCATGGTGCTCGCCTGCCGCTATTGAAATGGAATCGCGTGCCCTTCTTCTCATGGCTGCCACACCGCGTGCACAGCCGCTTTGCCAAAGCCCGCATCTATCGCAAGCGTGACGTGGTGACGTTGTTGCAACGGCATCGTTTCGAGATTTTGCGCGCCGCATATATGACCGCACCGCTGGATATGTTGAACTCACCCACGCTCAAACGTTACGCGCGCGCCACCTTATTCGGTAAAGACACGACGCGTCTCGCCTGTTTCGCGACCGCGATTTTTGTATATGGCCGCAAAGTGTAACCGGAACTTTGCGCGCTTTGATCCGTCTAACTGTCGCAAAAAATGCCGGCAGAGCTATCGACAACAGAGACAACGACTGCGGCGGATTTCGAGCTGATCCAGGCTTTCCGCGCAGGCGACGAAACGGCCTTTACCGCGCTGGTGCAAAAATACCAGCAGCACGTTTTCAACTTGATTTTTCACCATGCGGGCCCGCGCGCGGAGGTGGAAGACCTGGCTCAGGAGGTCTTTCTCAAAGTCTTCGCGAACTTAAATTCTTTTCAAGGGCGGGCGTCGTTTCGCACTTGGCTGTACCGGATCACTCTGAACGTGTGCATCGACCATGGCCGCAAACAAAAGCTGCGCCGCATGCTATCTTTGGAAAGCCTGAGCGAATGGGCCAAAGACAGGCTTTCTATGCGAAACACGGCGCCGGCTTCTCCGCACAGGGAAGCGGAAAACAGCGATCTGCGCACGCGGATTCAACACGCCCTGGCGCAATTGCCGGAAGAGTTCCGTCAGCCGCTGATCCTGCGCGAAATAGAGGGTTTGGATTACGATGAGATTGCGGCGCTTACGGGCGCCCAGCTCGGCACGGTGAAATCGCGCATCTTCCGCGGCCGGCAACGTCTGCGCGAGTTGCTCGCGCCTTATTGGGAGAAAAACCGATGAAAAATCACATCCCCTCCGAAAATCTTTCTGCTTATCTCGATGGCGCTTTGCGGCCGGAGGAGATGCGAGAAACCGCGCTGCATTTGTCCGAATGTTCGAGCTGCCGCCTGCATTGGGAGGCTTTGCAGCGCGTCAGCACGGTGCTGCGGCAACAACCGCCTGTTCCAGTGCCGCCTTTTTTTGCGGCACGGCTGACAAACACCATCAAAGCGCAGCGCCAGCAGAGCTTGCCGGCGGATTTCGTTTGGCTGGGAAAACGTTTGGTGCCGGCATTGGCTTTAATGCTGGCGATTTTTCTGGCTTGGGGGCCGTTTGAGTCGCAGGAGTCTCAGTTCGAGGAGAATGATTATTTGTCGGCGGCCGGCGCCGGTTCGGACATCGCTTTGCTTGCCGAAAACAACGGCGCATTAACGAAAGATGAAGTACTGGAACTGGTGGTGTTGAGTTCTGCCTCCGCACCAGAATAGGTTGGAACATGAACTTGCAAAACACGAAAGCCGCTGCAGCCGGTTTGTTCATTGGTACTTTGCTGCTCGGCATCCTGATCGGAGTGGTCGTGGATCGCACCCTGCTGCTGCGCGCGCCGCCGTTTGGCGAGATGCGCCCATTCGAAAACCGGCCGGCCTCGGGAAGATTTTTCATGCGGCATTTTGCCGATCAGCTCGAGCTCACGCCACGCCAGCAAACCCAATTGGACAGCATTCTGAGCAGCAATCGGCAGCAGTTTGACGCGCTGCGCCGCGGCCTGCACCCGCGCTTTTCCGCGCTACGCGATTCTTTGGACCAGCAAATTTTATCGATCCTCACTCCGGAACAACGCGAAAAGTTTGATACCTTAAAGAGGCAGAGGCCGCGCCACCGGCGGGAATCGCGGGAGGAAATAAGGTAAAAGGCGTCTATTTCAAACGCTTGAATATGTGAAACCCATTCTCGGTTTTCACCACCGCACTGACTTCCCCCACTTTGAGCGGAAGGATGGCATTTTCAAAGGCGGGCGAAAAATCGCCGGGATAGGCGTCGCCGAGATCACCGCCTTTTGCCGCGGTCGCGCTGATTGATTTTTTTGCGGCGAGTTGCTGGAAATCACCACCGGCCTTCAATTCCTGCAGAATGGCATCGGCTTCGGCCTGGGTTTTCACCAAGATCATGGCGGCACGGAAAGGCGTGCCCTTGAACGCACTTTCATTGCCGGTCACCGACTCGCTCCAAACAAACCCGACAACCGCAACTTGCAGCCACTTGTCCTGCGCCGCCATCACTTGCATGGCCGTGCCTTTGACCAGCGCGCCGACTTTTTCGCCGCCCGGCTTGGCGCGCAAATTCTCTTCCGGCACTTTGATAAAAACCACTTTGCCTTTATAGAATGCTTCCTGCGCAATCACCAAAACCGTGGCGCCCAGCACCAAACCGCTCAAAAACCCGGCAACAAACTTCTTCATATTCCTCTTCCTCCTAAAACAATCAAGTTTGAAACAAGCCTTCAGACCATGTCTTCACAACGGGACGTAGCTGAATTTCATTCATTGCTCATGACATTTTCAGGCAGCTCGCGCCGCAGCGCCACTTCCAGCAACGTCAAAGCCTCGGCCCGCACGACGACCTTCTCGAAGCGCGCAGCCACATAGCCTTTCTTTTGTATCTCCACCTCATAGACGCCCGGCAGAATCAAGCGATCAAAACGCCCGTTCTCGGGGAGCGAGCGTCGCGGCTTCACGTAGTCACGCTCGAAGCCATGAACGATGATTTCTGCTTCCAATGGCGCGCCGCTTTCCGCGTCCACCACGTGGCCGCTGAGGCCGGAGCGCAACACACGCTCCAGCAAAAACATCGCGCCGTTGACGTTCTCATGGGCGATCGGAAACAAATCCTCCACCGGCGGAAAATACTCTTCGCCGGTCTCACAGATAAAATCGATGACGCCCCCGGCGCCGTACATCCACACCGAGCTTTGCCCCACGCGGCCATTGAGCGGCAGAACATGATAAGCGCCCTGGCCGGAAAGGCGGACAATTCGTGACGCATACTGGCGCGCGATATCCAAAATCAAATCCTGATCCGGCGCGCGATGAAAATTGCCCCAGGGGTACAGCACGGCTTCGCCATAGCTGTGATACGAAACGCCGATGACAAAATGGCGTTGCGCTTCGAGGTCACGCAAAGCCTGAATCTCCGCTTCTGAAAAAGCGGATTGGCCGCGATAAAACCAGCTTCCAATTTCCCCCTCTCCGCCTTCTTCCCAATTGTAATCATAATTTCGATTTAAGTCAACGCCATCGACGTGCGGATCGAACTGGCCGTCGTTGTCATTGTCGCGCAAGTTTTTTCGCCACCACGGGAATTGCCGCTGGCTGGCCATGAGATATTCGTAGCCGTCCGGATTGACCAGCGGCACGAGCCAAATGTCCAGGCTATCCACCAAGCGCCGGTGGCGTGCGCTGGTATCATAATTCAGCAACAGTTCTTGCACGATCGCTTTGCAGATGAACACGCCGGCCGGTTCACGCGCGTGATGCAAGGCCGTGAACAAGACCGTGGGTTCATCCTCGTTGCGTTCGGGGTGATCTGAAACCCGGAGCGCGAGGATCGGATGTTGGCGTGCGGTGCTGGTGCCGATGTGGTGCAGCGTCACGAGGTGCGGAAAGTTTTGAGCAAATTCGGTGAATTGTCGTTCCCAATCCGCGAGTGCGGGATAAGCTTCGGGCACGATGACCGTGCGCTCGCGCCGCGACGCCAGGTTGGGCAGCAAACCGGCGTGGGTCAGCACAGCGAGCGAGCTCTGATCTTCGGTTTTGTGGGGCGCAGAAAAGAAGGAAAGCAGCGAACGCAAGGGCCAGGGCCCGGGCGCTGGCGGCAAATGGTCTGTGGTTTCAGTGAGTGAGATGGGCGATCGTGTTGTCAGCGGGCGCAAAAAATCCGTTTGCACAACAACCGCCAACGTGAATAAAGCGATCACACTGCAGGTAATGCCGCTCAGTCGCGGGCGGCGACGCACACGGCCGGCAAGGGCGAGCCAAAGACGCAAGAAGATTTGAACCGCATTGTTCCACATGAATCCCCTCGCAAGAAACGAGTTGTCGTGATCGGCGGCACGGCGTCAAATAAGTTGGCAATGCTTCCTTTAGAGCTTCCCCAGGTTTCATACCTTTACGAAAATCACGAAGCTGCGACGGCAAATTCCTCCTTCAAAAATTCTTGCCGAATGGCATCATAAATTGCACCAGGGTAAAGTGGCGGCAACATACGAAAGCCTGCAATCGCAAGCAAGTTAAAATTCGCTAAAATCTGTGTGCTGGTGAGGGAGTGCTGGATAGAACACTAGAGCCCGGCGAAGAACTTCACGGACTCGCGGGCAAGACGCAAAAGCGGTGAGAAAGCGATGCCCAAAACAAAAGTCGGCACCGCCAAGGCCGCCAGCAAAACAACTGCCGAGGTGGAAACGGGCAAAACTGAAAGCGCAGAGGGCTCAGGCGTTTCAAGATACATGGCCTTGAAAATGCGGGCATAATAGTACAATGAAATAACGGTGTTGATCACCGCAACCAGGGCGAGCCAGTAAAACTGCTCGCTGCCGCGAATGACGGCGGCCAGCAAATAGAATTTACCGACGAATCCGACGGTCACCGGCAGGCCGGTGAGCGAAAACAGAAAGAGCGTCATGCATGCCGCCACCACCGGTGCGCGAAAACCGAGGCCCTTATAGTCTTCCAAGCGCTCGCTGCCGATCAATTCCTGCACAATGATGACGACGAGAAAAGCACCCAGGTTCATCAAATAATAGGCGACGAGATAGAACATCGTGGCGTTCAGGCCCTCGTGCGTGAGCAGCACGACGCCGATCAAGGCATAGCCCGCATGTGCAATGCTGGAATATGCCAGCAGCCGTTTAATGTTGTTCTGAGAAATCGCGACGAGATTGCCCAGCGTCATGGTGGCCGCGGCCACGACGGCGAGCAATTGCTGCCAATTTACCCCCGCAATGGCAGCCCAATCCTGGCCGTCGCTTACCGACAAACCGGTCGTGACAAAGCGAATGAGCAAGGCGAAGCCAGCCGCTTTCGGGCCGACGCTGAAGAAAGCCGTAATCGGCGTCGGCGCGCCTTCATAAACATCCGGCGCCCAAAAATGAAAAGGCACGGAGGCGATTTTGTACCCGAAACCAGCGAGAATCAACAAGAAGGCGACGAACAGGGTGAGTGGATTGGGCGAGCCCCCGGCAAGCTGCTGCGCGATTTGATGGATATTGAGAGTGCCGGTCAGACCGTAAAGCAAAGAAAAGCCGTACAACATCAGTCCCGAAGAGAACGCGCCGTAGATGGTGTATTTCAATCCGGCTTCGCTGGAGCGCTTCACGGATTTGAGATAAGTCGCCAGCGCAAAAGACGTGATGCTCACCGTTTCAATGGCGATGAAGATGGTAAGCAAGCTGGTGGCCGAGGCCATCCAGAACATGCCGAGCGTGGTGGCGGTGAGCAAGATGAAGTATTCGCCGACATTTCTACCGGCCAGCTCCAGAGAGGAAAAAGACATAAATACGACGAAAATCATGCTGGCGAGGAAAATCAATTTGAAGAAAAACGCGAAGGGATCGACCGCCATCATGTTGTTGAAAATGCCGCGCGCCGGCTCGTTGAATTGTGTCATCAGCGCGATCAGCGTCACGATACTGCCCGCCAGAGTGACCAGGCCCAACCAGGGCGTTTGCTCGCGCTTCAGGAACATGTCCATGACCATCAACGCCAACATCAGCCCGGCCAACACCAGCTCTGGTAGAAAATGGCTCATGCTGGCGACATTGTCTTGCAGGCGTTCGGAAAAATCCATAAAAAGGCACCTTTCAAATCAAGCGCTTCTCGTCGCCAAATATCTCTTGCAGTGCTTGCAGAACCGGCGGCAACGTTTTCCGTCCCAGCCATTCCGGTTTGATCCAGAAACCGTTTAAGACTTTGGAGCGAATCCGGCCCAGTTCATCGGCTGTGAGCATTTGCCATGCACCCGCGCGATTCTCGAACAATTCAATCGTATCGGCCAGTGGATCCACAATCCAATATTCTTTCACGCCGTGATCGGCATACAGCACGAATTTGCGGCCGCGATCATATTTGCGACTGCTTTTGGAGATGACTTCAATGCACAAATCCGGCGGTCCATCGACATGGGTTTCAACGACGACCGCTGCGCGCTCTTTGCTTATAAAGAAAACATCCGGCTCAGGTCCCTGATACGTCGATAAACGCACGGTAATCGGAGAGGTGAAAACCTCGCCAAGATTCTTTTTCTCCACATAGAGACCCAATACCTGAACGAGCCAGGACACGATACGGCCATGTTTGGGAACAGGAGATGAATCCCGAATTATTTTGCCGTCGAGAAGATCTGCTTTCTTGCTTTCAGGAGCGATCTCCAGAAACTTCTCGAAGGTGATGACTTCATCTTTGGCGGCTCGCTGCGGCTTTGTAACGGCTCGTTTTTTTACGACAGCGTATTCCATTTCCCCCGGCTCCTACAAAAACTTTCGAATTCAAAAACGCGCTCTTGTCGCATCCATTTAGTTTTGGCAGTACTTATTAGCCTAACTTTTTCGGACGCAGAGCGTCTTCGCATGCGTTCCACCGCGGAGCGGTGGAACGAGAGTTGCCACACAGGCTGATACTTTCAGCATGACCTATGACCGGTGCATTCTGCTTACGGATCACGAATGAGGGCTTACTGCATTCCCCACATCGCCGGCGCCGCGTCCTTGACCACGGTGACCAAATTGTTCAAGGAAACTTCCATCATGTTCAAAATCGCCGTGGGGTAAATGCCGAGATAAATCACGATCGCGGCGAGCGGCACCAGGGTGAACAACTCGCGTCGATCGATATCGGGCAGATCGGCATACTTGGGATTGAGCTTGCCCAGAAACATGCGCTGGAGCGTCCACAACATGTAGGCCGCCACCAGCACGATGCCCAGCGTGCCGATGATCGTAAACACGCGCAAATCAAAGGCATTCGAGCTGAAGGCGCCAAGGAAACTGAACGCTTCACTGATGAAACTCGAAAGACCGGGCAAGCCGAGATTCGCGAAGAAGGCGACGGTGACGATGCCGGTGTAAATCGGCATGCTCTGCGCCAACCCACCGAAGCCGTCGATGTCGCGATGATGCGCACGATCATAAATCACGCCCACCAAGAGGAACAACATTGCCGTGATCGTGCCGTGGTTGAACATTTGCAGCACGGCGCCGTTCATGCCGAGAGGCGTGAGCCCAATCATGCCGAGCATCACCAGGCCCATGTGCCCGATGGAGGAATACGCCACGAGCTTCTTCAAATCCTTTTGCGCCATGGCGCACAGCGCCGCGTAGACAATACTGATCACGGCGATCGTGGCGAAGCCATAGGCAAAAGGCGGGTATTTCACGGCATCCGGCAGCATGGGGAAGCTGATGCGCAGCATGCCGTAGGTTCCCATCTTCAACAGCACCCCGGCCAGAATCACGCTGATGGCGGTCGGGGCCTCGACGTGAGCGTCGGGCAGCCAGGTGTGAAAGGGGAACGCCGGCACTTTAATCGCGAAACCGACGAAGAGCGCCGCAAACAGCAAGAGTCGAACCGTAAAGTTGGACATCAAGCCGAAATGATTGGCCTGATCCATCATGTGCAGCATGTTGAACGTATGGCCGCCAGTCGCAGGATCTTTCACATTGAAGTAAAGCACCAGCATCGCAATCAACATCAGCACCGAGCCGAACAAAGTGTAGAGAAAAAACTTGATGGCCGCATATTCTCGCCGCGGGCCGCCCCAAACCCCGATGAGAAAGTACATAGGCAGCAGCATGATTTCCCAAAAAATATAGAAGAGAAAGAAATCCAGGGAGGCGAACACGCCCATCATGCCGGCATCGAGCAGCAGGAACAGCGCGAAATAGCCTTTCACCGCTTTCTCGATGTTCCACGAAGCAAAAATACATATAAAGGAGAGCAAGGCCGTCAACAAAACCATGGTCACCGACAAGCCATCGATGCCAAGCTCGTACCAAATATTATAGGAAGGAATCCATGTATAATGCTCGGTGTATTGCATCGTGGTCGTGGTGCGGTCGAAATTGAAAAAAATCAGGACGGCCAGAAGCAATTGCAAGCCGGTGAAAGCGGCCGCGGTCCAGCGCACCAGGTTCTGCTGCCGTTCGTTCTTGGGAAGGAGCAGAACGATCACGGCGCCAATGATGGGCAAAAAAATCAGCCAGCTTAGAACGTTGGGAATCATCGTTGCCCTCAGATAAGTTTTGCGACAAGCATCATTTGCAACACCCACAACAGCACCACTGCGCCGAGCGCCAGTAAAATGTATGATTGCACTTTGCCGGTTTGCACTTCGCGCAGGTTGCGGCCGAACCAATCAATGGCATTGGCCACCCCGTTCACCGCACCATCCACGATCTTGTTGTCGTTCCAGCCCGCCGCCCACGAGCCTAACACCGTCATGCGAGCGACGCCATTGACCACGCCGTCGATGATCACGCTGTCAATCCAGGCGGCGACACGGCTGAACGCCAATGTGCCCGCGACGATGGTCGCGGCATACATTTCGTCAAAATACCATTTGTTCAAAAGAAATTGGTAGAGCTTGGGGAAGCGGTCGGCCACCGCATCGGCGGAAATTCTTTTCCACAAATAGACCGAGGTCGAAAGCAGAATGCCCAAACTGGCGATGCCGATGGAAAGAATCATCGCCATCAAATGCGCTGAATGGGCGGTTGCTTCCGTGACATGCTCGAGCGCTTCCAGGCCGGCCATACTGCCGTTCGGCAGCACGGGTTTTTGCACCAAATGCTCGAACCACTTGCCGTAGCCACCCACGACCGAAAGAAAACCGAGTACGATGAGCGGAATGGTCATGACCGCTGGTGATTCGTGCGCATGATCAAATACTTCCTTGCGGGCGGGCTGGCCGGCAAAGGTCAGATACAGCATGCGAAACATATAAAAGGCCGTGAGGCCGGCGGAAACGGCGAGCGCCAGGAAGACGATTAGGTGCACGGGGTGAGGGCTGGTCATTGCCCGTTCCAGCGCCGCCGCCAGAATCGCGTCTTTGCTGAAGAAGCCGGAAAAAAACGGCACTCCCGAGATCGCGCACGTGGCCAGGGTCATGGTCGCAAACGTGACCGGCATTTTGCGGCGCAGGCCGCCCATGTTTCGCATGTCTTGCGCGTCGGTGTGATGGTCGTGCAGATGATGCAAGGCATGATGCATGGCATGAATCACCGAGCCGGAACCGAGAAAAAGGCAGGCCTTGAAGAAGGCGTGCGTCAGCAAATGAAAGAGGCCGGCGGAATAACCGCCGACGCCGAGCGCCGCGATCATGTAGCCCAACTGGCTGACGGTCGAGTACGCCAGCACTTTTTTGATATCCATCTGGGTCAAAGCGATGGTTGCGGCCATGAAGGCGGTGATGGTGCCGATGACGGCGATAACGAGCAGAGCGTCCGCCGTGAACAAAACGTAAGTTCTGCCGACGAGATACACGCCCGCGGCAACCATCGTCGCGGCGTGAATGAGAGCGGAGACGGGCGTCGGGCCTTCCATGGCGTCGGGGAGCCAAACATGCAGCGGAAACTGCGCGGATTTGCCGATCGCGCCGCAGAATATCAAAATGCCTGCGGCCGTCAACCAACCGCCGGTAAACTTGCCGTCGGCAATGCCTTGAAACACTTCGGCAAAATTCATCGTGCCGAGCGTGGCAAAAATAATCATGATGCCGATAAACATGCCGATATCGCCGACGCGGTTGACAATGAAGGCTTTTTTGCCTGCATCGGCGGCGGAATCCTTCTCAAACCAGTGGCCGATCAAGAAGTATGAGCACACGCCCACCAGTTCCCAAAAAACGTAAATACCGAAAAAGCTGTCCACCAGCACCAAGCCGAGCATGGAAAAAGAGAACAAGGCGAGATTGGCGAAGTAGCGGCTGTAGCGCACGTCGCCGTGCACGTAGCCGATCGAATACAGATGCACCAGAGCACTCACCAGCGTGACGACGAACATCATGACGGCCGTGAGATTATCCACCAAAATGCCGAAGCCGATGCGGTACGTGCCGAGATTCACCCATTGGAAAGAGTGCGTGATTTTGAAATTGGGATCATATTGCTTGAACACATCACCTAAAACGAGCACGGAGAAGATCAAGCTGAGAAAAATGGCGCCGGTCGGCAGCCAATCGCCCTGCCGTGGCAAGCGCCGCCCGATGAAGATTTGAATGACATACGCGGCCAACGGCAGTAAGAGAATGATAAGCGCGTATTGAATGATTGTGTCCATCAGTTAGCCGGTAAATAATTAGCCACAGGGAAAGTCCGAGAACCGGATGGCCGGATCGCTGGATCGCTGGATTATTGGATTATTGGATTGTTGGATTGTTGGAGTAATGGGAATTCATAGTCTTCATCCTTCACCAATCCATCAATCCACCAATCCACCAATCCATCAATCCATCAATCCACCGATCCATCTATCCATCGATCCATCGATCCCCCCAATCCGTTCATACAGTTTTCTACCGCGCCAGGGAATCCGCTTCGTTGAGATCCACCGAGAGCATGCGCTGATAAATATTCAACACGATCGCGAGGGCGACCGCCGCGCCTGCTGCCGCAATAATGATGGTGAAGATGCCGAAGACCTGCCCGTCCAAATCCTTATCCAGGTAGCGCGCAAAGGCAATAAAATTGATATTGGCCGCGTTGATGATCAATTCCACGCCCATGAGCACGATGACGGCGTTGCGTTTAGTGATCACGGCAATCAGACCGAGCGAGAATAGAATCGCGGCGAGTATCAGGAAATGAGGCAAACCCACCGGGCTCATTGCACTTCCCTCCTTCTCGAAATGTAGGCGGCGCCGACCAAAGCGGCGAGCAACAAGACCGAAACGATCTCGAAAGGAATGAGATAATCCGTCATCAGCAAATTGCCGAGAGCCTGCACCGTGGGCGCCATTTCGGCGGCGGTAAATACCTTCCAAGGGTTGCTGGAAATCACGCCAATTAATATGGCCGCCACGCCGGCGCACACCAAAATTGCCGGCCACAGGCGCAAGGTGCCGGTGCGCATTTCCGTGCCCGTGAAGCGTTGCGAAAGCATCACGCCGAACAGCAGCAACACCAGAATGCCGCCGACGTAAATCAGCATTTGGGTCGCGGCGAGAAAATCAGCGCCCAGCATGACGTAGATACCGGCCACGCCCACGAGCGCGAGCAGCAACCCCACCGCGTTGTAAATAATGTTGCGCCCAAAGACCATAATCGACGCCGAAAACAGCGTCAGCGCTGCGATCACGTAGAACATAACATCGAAGGCGGTCATCGATTGTCCCTTTGCATGAAAATCCTCGCAGAGCACGTGCAGCAGAGCGACCACTGTGCGCCATGCGCCAAGCGCTATGCCTTAAATCAACATCCACAAACCGACGGCGAAAATACATGCAAACGCAAACGGCGTGAGCACTTTCCATGAAAGATACATGAGCTGATCGACGCGCAAGCGCGGCAAAGTCCAGCGCAACCACATCTGCAAAAGGACCAATCCAAAGGCCTTTGACAGCAGCCAGAATATGCCCCAGGCGCCGCCATTGAGAAATCCCCCGAAGGGGCTGGACCAACTGCCGAGAAACAGCGCGGCGCCCAAAATCGACACGATCAGCATTTCCCCGTATTCGGTGAGCATGAAGATCGACCATTTGAAACCGCTGTATTCGGTGTGAAAGCCCGCGACCAGCTCCGATTCGGCTTCGGGAAGATCAAATGGCGTACGGTTGCATTCCGCCAGCGTGGCGATGAACAGAATCATAAAAGCGATCAAGTTAAAAGGAAAGTATTGCCAGATGAGCCATTTGTGAATGCCGCCGTCCTGCGCCAGGCTGATGTCTTGAAAACTCAACGAGCCGACCTGCATGATGACCACGAGCATCGCCAGCGCCGCCGGAATTTCATAACTCACAATTTGCGCCGCGGCGCGCATGCCGCCGAGCAGGGACCATTTATTGTTGGAAGCCCAGCCCGCGAGCAGAATCGCAATGACGGTGAGTGAAGTAATCGCGGCGACAAAGAAAACGCCGATGTTGAAATCGGCAAAGACGAGGTTGCGCGCATACGGAAACGCGGCGTAGGCGGCGCACGGCGCGGCAAAGGCGAGCAGCGGCGCCATCAAATGCAGCGGCTTATCGGCCGCACGTGGGACGATGTCTTCCTTCTGCAGCAGCTTGATCGCGTCCGCCAGCGTCTGCAGCAAGCCTTGCGGCCCGACTTCCATGGGGCCGAGGCGATCCTGCATCCACGCCGAAACTTTGCGCTCGAGATATACCAAAATCAGCGCATTGATCGCCAGCACTACCGCGATCAGCACGCCGCCGGCAATCATGACGAGAACGCTTAAGAGAGTGGGAGAAAAATTGGAGAATAAAGAAAGGCTTTGCAGGCTGCGCACAAGCTCTTGCATGAACAATTCTCCTGAGAGCACTGCACCGTAACTCAACATTTATGTTGAGCAAAAACGCATCTGACATAAATGCCAGAACTCAACATTTATGCTCAAAAAGTAACCCGTGCAACATAAATGTAGCGTTACACCGGTTCACTGACCAGCTCTTCTTGATGGGTGACAGCCGGAGCGGGGGATTCATCATAAAATTCCGGCGCCGCCTCGCGCGCATATTTACCGGTTTCGGGCTTGTCCCATTGCAGATCGCCCTTGCGCCAGACATACGCCAGACCGACGAGCAAAATCACCACGAAGACGACCATCTCCACGAACGCGAAAAGCCCGAGATTCTTGAACACCACCGCCCATGGAAACAGGAAGGCGACCTCGACGTCGAAAATCAAAAAGATGAGGGCAATGACGTAAAAGCGGTTGTTGAATTGAATCCAGGACTGTCCGATGGGCTGTTCGCCGCATTCATAGGTGTCGAGTTTGCCGGCGGTGAGATGGCGGGGTTGCAACAGACGGGAGATGAGCAGGTTGACGCCGGCAAAGGCGGCGCCGATGAGAAAAAAGGTCAACGCAACGCTGAAATCGAAGAGCATGTTTCTCCTTCCCTCGCTCGCAGATGCAAAAGCTGCCGTACGATGCGGAAACACTCCGCAAAAGTGCGAATAGAATATAAAAAAATGTGCAGAGAGTCAAGCGAAAATATCCCCGCTCTTGCCGCCCGTCTTTTTCACCAAGCGAATTTCACCGATGCTCATGCCTTTATCGACGGCCTTGCACATATCGTAGAGCGTCAAGGCGGCAACGCTGACGGCGGTGAGCGCTTCCATCTCCACTCCGGTTTTGCCGCTGCAACGCACGACCGCTGCGATATCCAAATGATCGGCAGCAGGCTGGATCTGTATGTCGACGAACTCCAGTCCCAGGGAATGGCAAAGCGGAATCAACTCGCCAGTGCGCTTGGCCGCCAAGATTCCTGCCACTCGAGCGATCTCGATGGCATGGCCCTTGGGCAGCTCATTCCTGCTGAGCAAGGCCAGCGTTTCCGCCTGCATGAAAATCTTCCCCTGCGCCATCGCTTCACGGCGTGTGACAATCTTTTCTCCGACGTCAACCATCGTGGCTTGTCCGCTCGGGCTGAGGTGGCTCAGTTTTTTTTCAGACATAGTATTTCTTCTCCCGTTATCCGCTCAATCCGCTGACAAAAACAATAGCTGAATAGCACCCAGTCATGCAATCCTGTCACGACGTTTCCTTCAAATTGTCACCGTTAGATAGTCAAAATTTCATACTTTCGCAACCGACAAAAGCGGGAACAAAAAAAATCGCTTTGAAAATTTTTGACTTATGGATTTCAAAAACCTGGCATCGAGGTTGCAACCTCCATTTGCGGTTGTCCAATGACGAACTGGTCGAAGCAACATAAACCTGAATTGGAGGTGTATGGCTATGTCAATCGTTCGTTGGAGTCCTGCGCGGGAGCTTTTGGGCTTCCAAAACGAGGTGAATCGCGTGTTCGATCACTTTTTCGGTCGCGATCCGCTTGAAACATCCTATCGCCGCAGCGCGTGGGAACCGTCCGTGGATATCGGCGAATCCGAGGAAGATTTTCTGGTCACCGCCGATCTGCCCGGGCTGACCAAAGACGACGTCAAGATCAGCTACGAAGATGGCGTGATCACCCTCAGAGGCGAAAAGAAACAAGAGAAGGAAGAGAAGGGCAAAAACTATCATCGCGTCGAACGCAGCTACGGGCAGTTCGAGCGCTCTTTCCGCCTGCCGACGCGCATCGACGTGGGCAAGATCGAGGCCAAGTTCAAAGACGGAGTGCTGCAGCTCCGCCTGCCCAAGGTCGAAGAGGCGAAACCCAAGGAGATTCCCATCAAGATCAGTTGATCGGTCACAACATGACCGGGTGCAACAACCGCCATTCCGCTTTCAGAGAGCGGGATGGCGGTTTCTTTTTTTGCCGCTGGAGCAAGGGGATAAATTCCCGCCAAAAATCGCCGTTGTAACTCGATGATTTTTTTCTTACACTTGCAGCGTTCAAAACGAACCATTCTATTCGCGCGGGAGAATCTTCATGCTCATTCGTTTTGCTTCACTGCCCTTTGCTGTTTCGATGTTTTCTCTCCTTCCCTGCTGCCTCACCTCACAGGCGCAAAACAAAGCTCCGCAGCACGGCAAGCGCGTTGAGAATCTCGTCATCACCAATGCCCTCATGGTCGAAGGCAATGCGACGCCCGCCGAAGGCCCGGTCGATATCATCATCAAAAAAAATCGCATTTTGAAAATTACCCGCGCCAAGCCCGCCGCCGAATACGCCAACTTCGAAGCCATCATCGACGGCACCGATAAATACGTGCTGCCGGGATTCATCAACATGCACGGCCATTTGCAGGACGAGCGCGCGGGCAGAGTCATGCCGTTCGAGTATCAATATAAGTTGTGGCTGGGCGCGGGGATCACCACGGTTCGCGACGTGGGCAGCGATTATGACAAGGCGCTCGCGGAAAAACGCAAAAGCGCCGCCGGTGAAATCGCCGCGCCACGCCTGTGGCTGTACATGTGGTGCCCCGGTGGAAATGATGAAATCGAAATCCGCAACAAAGTGCGCGAGCTCAAGGCCAGAGGCGCGGACGGGCTCAAGTGCCATCAAATGGATCGCGCGACGTTCCGCATCGTTGCCGAGGAGGCCAAAAAGCTCGGCTTGAAAATCGCGCATCACGTCGGCGTGGAGGATGCGAACGCATGGGACGACATCAACGGCGGCACAACGACCATCGAGCATTGGTACGGCGTGCCCGAGGCCGCACTCGACGGCGTGCAGAATTTTCCGCCGGATTTCAACTACAACAACGAGCTGCATCGCTTCCGCTATGCCGGGCGTTTGTGGCGCGAAGCCAATCCTGAAAAACTGCAAAAGGTCTTGCTCGCGCTGGTAGAGGCCGGTGTGGCGTGGAACCCAACCTTGTGCATCTACGAAGCTTCGCGCGATTTGCAGCGCGCCCTTACGCAACCATGGTTCAAAGAGTATTTGCATCCCTCTTTGCAGGCTTTCTTCCGGCCCAACCCCGAATACCATGGCTCGTTCTTCTTCGGCTGGACCAACACGGATGAGGTTTTCTGGAAAGAGAATTATCGCCTATGGATGAAAGCATTGCGCGATTTTGCCGCCCGCGGTGGCGTGATCACGGCGGGCGAAGATGCGGGTTTCATCTATCAAATGTACGGCTTTGGCTATTTGCGCGAATTAGAGTTGCATGAAGAAGCGGGCTTTCATCCGCTCGAGGTGATTCAGCACGCCACCGGCAACGGCGCGAAAGTCTTGGGACAGGCGCACGAACTGGGGCGTCTCAAAGCAGGCTATCTTGCGGATGTGATCGTCGTCAACGGCAATCCGCTGGAAAACCTGCATGTGCTCTTTCCTACCGGCATCGACCCTACGCTCGATGAGCAGCGCAAAGGCCGTGGCGGGATAGAATGGACGATCAAAGACGGCATCCCCTACCATGCGCCGACATTGTTCAGCGAAGTCCGCGAGATGGTCAAAGCCGCCCGCCTTGAACAGAACGTGGCGGAGTAGCTTATTCATACTACTGCCGGAGAGGGAATGAAGGAAACTCCATTGCAGGGCACGCAAAGATGGCGCCGCCTCATACTCGCATCTATCTTTTTGCTGCAAGCAATTCCGGCAATTCCAGCTCGTGCACAAGAACCGTTCGCCTCTTTCGATTTCATCTTCGGCGCGATCTATCCCGCCGAGAGTGCGGGCGGAATTTACCTCGCCGGTAAACTGCTCAAACCGGTGACCCAAACCGGCGCCTTGAAATGGGAACTGGGAGCGGGCGGCGGATTTTCACACCGCGACTACCAACGGCTATCTGCCGTCCGCAGCGCCAACGCATCCGCTGATCCCAATATCATTCCGGCTGCGGTGATCGATTTTTCGCGCACGCTCGTGCCGGTTACGTTGGAACTCTCGCTCAAGGTTTCTTTTATGGAATTGAATCTGCCCAATTTTCCGCTGGTGGGCTGGTTATCGCGCACCAGCGTGAAAAGCGTTTCCGGCTTGAAAGACGTTGGGATTCTACTCCGCCCCAAGGCCATTTACACTTTTCTCTGGAGCGATGAGAAGTTTTCTAATGCAATTGCCGATCCGTCGAATCCGGGAACACCAGTGACGATTACTGCCAGTGATGAACGGCGCTATGAAGGCTGGGGGTGGGGCGGCGAGATCGGCATGTACATCACTACGGTGAGCGATGTCACTTCCACCCTCTCCGTGATTTATCAAAATGCCACGGTCGAACGGCAGAAAGGCGAAAACACACTGCTCCTGCCGTTCAATCAAGAAGTTGATTTGGACGGGTTTGGCTTTGTTTTCAGTCTGGGGCTCGGCTTCTGACGGTGCACCAGCCGAAGATTGATGAAGCCGCAAAGATTGCCCGCAGAACACACGAAACACGCGAAGCGATACTTTTTGCGTTTGTCGTGGGTTTCACGGCCAGAATGCCTTAATAAACCATTCGCACAATAGTTATCATGCAAGAATTCCTCTACCCCATCGATGTAGCTATTTTCTATTTTGTTAACCACAATTTGCAAAATCCTTTTTTCGACTGGCTCATGCCGATCATCACCGACGGGCGAAAATGGTTCCCACTGTTCCTGGGCGTTTACATTTGGCTGTGGTGGAAGGGCGGGAAAAACGGCCGCATCGCGGCCATTTTGATCATCTTCGTGATTTTGCTCAGCGATCAACTTTCCTCACATGTGCTGAAGCCCTTTTTCCAACGCGTGCGGCCGTGCGTCGCGCTCACGGACGTGAATATGCTCACGGGTTTGAATACCTCGTATTCTTTTCCTTCTTCACACGCCACCAATTCCTTTGCCGCGGCGGCTTTGTTGACGCATTATTTTTCCGGTTGGAAATGGACCGCTTATACCCTGGCGTTTCTCTCCGGCTTTTCGCGCATTTATTTGGGCGTACATTATCCGTCGGACGTTCTCGCCGGCGCGCTGCTGGGATTGATGTGCGCGTGGTTTATCATTCAGAGTTACAACTTCATTGAAAAAATTTATCAAGAAAAAAAAGTGAGCCGCGAAGAAGCAAGGATCGCGAAGTAAATTTCGGAAGAGTTCCATGAACCCCTCGCCCTCAGCAAACGATTTTTCTGCTCTGATGGAAGAGCTTTCGCCATTCCTAGGAACGTGGCGGGGCACAGGTGCAGGAGGCTTCCCGACAATTGCGCCTTTCCAATATGACGAAGAATTGGTTTTCGAAAGCAATAGCATTGAAGCGCTGATCCATTATGAGCAAAAAACAAACTGGGCGAAATCCTCGCACCATGGCGACCGTGAAAACGCCGACCTTGCAACAACATTTGCAGGCGCAGCTTAACAAGGTTTCGTCATTCTCGCAATACCGCAAGCCCGGGCAAATTCTTTGATTTTTGTTGCTCCGCCGGTAGTGTCAAAAGTTCTATGAAAAGAGGGAGGAGTGAAATGATTGACGAATTGCGATCGCCGATTTGCGAGTTCAGATGTTGACAAATCGTTCGTAAATCGAAAATCGCAAATCTTCAATCGTAAATCAATCATTAAAACGGAGATCAGTCATGAAATACACTTTCCATAATTTCATCATCACGTCTTTCGCAATTTTCTTGCTGGGCGCAGCCCCGCCCGACGAAGGCATGTGGCCCATCAGCGAAATTCACAAGCTGAATCTTCAAGCCCAAGGGCTGCAAATCGATCCGAAAGAGGTTTATAATCCGCAGGGCGTGAGCTTGATCGATGCGATCGTCAACGTGGGCGGTTGTACGGGTTCTTTCGTTTCGCCGGAGGGATTGATTCTGACGAATCATCATTGCGCCTACGGCGCGGCACGCGCCGCCAGCACCGCCGCGCTCGACTACATCAAAGACGGCTTCCTCGCGCCCCAGCGCAGCGAAGAGATTCCGGCCAATGGCTACACCGTACGCATCACGGATTCCTATCGCGACGTTTCGCCAGAAGTGCTCGGCGTATTAAGCGACAAAATGGATCTTGCCGAACGCACCAAGGCCATTCAAAAGAAAACAAAGGAAATCGTGGCCCAGGTGGAAAAGGAGAATCCCGGCAAGCGCGCAGAGGTCTCCGAAATGTTTATCGGCAAAACTTACGTATTATTCATTTACACATTTATCAAGGATGTCCGCCTGGTCTATGTGCCCCCGCGCGGCATCGGCGAATTCGGCGGGGAAAACGACAATTGGGTTTGGCCGCGGCACACCGGCGACTTTTCCTTTTTGCGCGCGTACGTTGCGCCCGACGGCTCGCCCGCGGACTATTCCGCCAGCAACATCCCCTACCATCCGCGCAAGCATTTGCAGATCGCACCCGCAGGTGTTGATGAAGGTGATTTTGTCTTTATTCTCGGCTACCCCGGCTCCACTTTCCGGCACCGCACTTCGCATTATCTTGCTTATGAGCAAGAGGTGCGCTTGCCCGAGGTGGCGAATTTGTACGACTGGCAAATCCGTACGATGGAAGAGATCGGCAAAAATGACCGTGCGGTGGCGTTGAAACATTTGGGCCGCATCAAAAGCCTGGCCAACGTGATGAAAAACTTTCGCGGCAAATTGCAGGGTTTACAGCGGCTGGATTTGGTCACAAAGAAACAGGCGGAAGAAAAAGCGCTGCAGGAATTCATCGCTGCCGATGCCACGCGCCAGCAACAATACGGCAATGTTCTGCCGGAACTCGGCAAACTGTATGATGAAATTCGCAGCCAGGCCGAGCATGACTTGATTCTCGACCTTCTGCGCAGCAGCTCGATTCTGTTGCGCACGGCACTGACCGTCACCGAGGGTGCAGAGGAATTGCAAAAGCCTGATCTCGAGCGCGATTCCCCCTTTATGGAGCGCAATCTTGCAGCGACCAAGGAAGGCTTGAAATTGGGGTTGCGGGAATACTACGAGACCACAGACAAGACCTTTTTGCGCGAAATGCTGCTGCGCGCTTCCCGCCTGCCACAAGGCCAGCGCATTCCGGCGGTGGACCATTCGTTCAAAGGTGAGGAGGTGCAAAAAGCCGTTGACAAATTCCTAAACGAGGCTTTTGCGAAAACGAAGCTGCAGGATGAGAAATTCGTGCTCGACGCTTTGGCGCAAAAACCGGAACAACTGGCCAGAAGCAAAGACCCGCTGCTCATCTTCGCACGCGAGCTGCTTCCCTCCTACCAGGAACTCAAACAAACCCGCCAACGCCGCGACGGTGCGATGACAAAATCGCAAGCGCAACTCATTGAAGTCAAGCGCCAGTTTTTGGGCAAAGATTTCATTCCCGACGCGAACCGCACGCTGCGGCTGACTTTCGGCAAGATTCGCGGCTATCAACCCGCGGATGCGGTTTATTGCCATCCGATCACCACCTTCAAAGGCGTGATCGAAAAAACCACGGTCGAAGAACCATTCGATACGCCCTCGCGCCTGATCGATCTTTACAAAGCCCAAGATTTTGGCGCGTTCAAGAACGCCAAACTGAATGACGTGCCGGTGGCGATTTTATATGACTTGGATACCACCGGCGGCAATTCCGGCAGCCCCGTGCTCAACGCGCGCGGCGAGTTGGTGGGCGTGAATTTCGATCGCGCTTTCGAAGCAACGATTAATGATTATGGCTGGAGCGACCAATACAGCCGTTCGATTGCGGTGGATATTCGCTACGTGCTCTGGGTAACACAAAAATTCGCGGGGGCGGATTATTTGTTGCAGGAGATGAACGTGATCCCGCCGGTGAACAATGATTAGTAGATGCTCGTGCTCTCCCTCCTACTCTTGCTCTTACTCGCTTTTAAGGGTCTTGCAGGAGAGTAAGAGCAAGAGTTCGACTGAAAATCTGTTATCCTGTACATGCGGAGGCTATCATGGCCCAAACCCCATCCACCATGCTGCCGCTTGGCACCATTGCCCCAGAATTCAAGCTACCGGATACCGTTAGCGGGAAATGGCTGTCATTGGCGGATTTGAAATCGAACATTGCCACCGTGATGATGTTCATCTGCAATCATTGTCCTTATGTCAAGCATGTGCAGCACGAACTGATACGCTTGGCCCAGGACTATCAGGCGAGGGGCATTTCATTTATTGCGATCAGCTCAAACGATGTCGTCGCTTATCCCGAAGATTCGCCGCAGAAAATGAAGGAAGTCGCATTGCACCTGAACTATCCTTTCCCCTATCTGTTTGACGAATCGCAAGACGTTGCCCGAGCGTATCAAGCCGCGTGCACGCCGGATTTCTACATTTTTGATGGGGCGCTGCGTCTCGTCTATCGCGGGCAATGTGACGATTCCCGGCCGAAAAATAATATCCCCGTGACCGGCAAAGACATGCGCGCGGCGCTGGATAACGTTCTGGAGGGCAAACCGGTGAGTGCGGAGCAAAAGCCGAGTATGGGGTGCAATATCAAGTGGAAGGCGTCAGAATAAAAAAGGCCCGGGTCATTCGACCCGAGCCTCTTGGCTGTGAGGGGGAGCCACAATCAGCACGCGCCGGTTAAGGCGCGTGAATCTATATGAAAATTCTACGATACCCCGCAGGATTCGCAGAAATTCGAGATTGGCTGTCCGGCAATGCATTCGGGAAAAGAACCGTTGAGCTTGCACTCAGCGGCGAGGTGTTCATGCCACAATGCTGATAGCATCCCTGCACAGCATTGCCGGACTCAGGAGCAACGCGCTGATCATCCTTCTCAGCGCGACCGTGTGAATCTTGAAATCGGCGTCCGGCTCAGGCGCGGAATCGGCGAACGTCCTTGCTCGCCATGAAGGAGGAGCTCTAGCCACTCAAGTTTGAGTTGACCCGCGCCATTGGGCCGGACGGAATGCCGCGAACATCCTGTCGCGTTGATAAAGGCATTTGCCCGTTCAGGCGATTGCCAAGCGTCCCTCTGCGTGGTGCTTTACCGCGAACATCCTTATTCGCCCAAGCAATTCCAATCATCTTGAAACCAGCCACGCATTTCCGTGGACGCCATCAGACTGTCGCTCGCCGTCCTGATCAGCGCCAATCTACTTTATGTCTAAGCAAGTGACGTGCCGAACGTTCCGATTTTCTCTTTAGACGAGAGTTTTTTGTGGCAGCCACCACAAACCATTGTTTTTTCGAATATGAAAAACGCGGGGACATACCTATAGTCTATTACGATCGCAACAGGGGCAAGATTTAGTGGGCAAAATGTGTTTGCAGAGTGAGACAGTCTTGCGATTTCGAATTGCAAAAACGAAATTGAAACTTCAATGTGCCAATTTTGGGCTGGAAATCAGCAGAGGGCGGAGGGGCAGAGAGCAAAGCGCATGGCGCGGAGGGCAGAGGGCAGAGAGCAAAAGGCTGAGGGCAGAGATCAAGCAGACAGCGATCCATGCTTTGCGCTCTGCCCCCCGCTCTTTGCCCTCCGCGCTATGCGCTATGCGCCATGCCCTCTGCCCTCCGCTATTTGACCCAGAAAATGGTAATACCGGGATTGGAGGCGCCCAAGTCAGTATCGCCAAGTTGGCCGCACTCTCCACGCATCGCCTGGGTGTCGTCATCGAAGATGCTGTAATCCTCTCCGTTAATTATCGCGCGGAAATGGCGGCGGAATCTATAAGCCCAATCGCGCACGGTTTCCCTGGTCGAGCCTCCCTTGCCGTGGCTGCCGTAGCCGTGAATGACTTTTATCACCCGCCATTGCTTCGAGTTCCGCACCTGCATCAGCGCGGCTTGCAGCTCGGCTTCCACACGCGCAGGTGGCCGCGGCGGATGGGCAACATCGATGGTCAAAAAATAATCTGACATAGCGGGCATAAGCGAGGAGTCAAATCCACTTGCGCTTTTTGAAAAAGATCAGCATCCCGATTCCCAATAAGAACATCAGCGCCAGGATGAGCGGATAGCCCCAGCGCCAGCGCAATTCCGGCATGTGCTCGAAATTCATGCCATAAATGCCGGCAATGAAGGTCAGCGGCATGAAGATGGTCGAAATGATCGTCAAGACTTTCATCACTTCATTCATGCGATTGCTGAGACTGGTGAGATAAATATCCATCAGCACCGAAAGCAATTCACGATTGCTTTCCACGGTGTCGATCAAGCGCACGGTGTGATCGTAAACGTCGCGCAGATAGATCGCCGTTGTCTCTTGGATCAGCGGCGTTTCCCGGCGTGCCAGCGCGGTGATGACTTCGCGCAGCGGCCAGATGGCCTTGCGCAAGAGAATCATCTGGCGGCGCAGATCGTGAATCCTGTGCAGGTTGGCTTGCGCGTGCAGAGACAACAGCAGCTCTTCGACTTCCTCGATTTTCTCGCCGGTCTTTTCCAGCACCACAAAATAACGGTCAACAACAGCATCGATCAGCGTATAAAGGAGATAATCAACCCCCATCTTGCGCAGGCGGCTATTTTCATTTTTCAAGCGCGCCCGCACTGGAGCGAAATCGTCTTCGCCGCCCTCCTGAAACGTGATCACGAAATTCGAGCCCAGCACGAAGCTGATCTGCTCGGCCTGGATTTTGTCCAGTTTTTCATCGTAGCTCAGCATCTTCGTGACGATGAAAATATACTGGCCGAAGTCCTCCAGCTTAGGGCGTTGCTCGGTATTGACAATGTCTTCCAGCACCAGCGGATGTAGGCCGAAATGCTGGCCGATCTTGGCGATGGTCTCTACGTCATGCAATCCGTCGATGTTGATCCAGGTGACGGCAGACAGATCGCGAAACGGAAAACATTCCTCCGCCGCCTTTATTTCCTTTTCGCGGACGCCGGTTTCGTCGTAATTCGTCAACGTGATTTTGATGCGCGCGGTTTTCTGTTCACCCACGTGAATCAACGTGCCCGGTGGCAAGCCTGCCTGCTTGGCTTTGCGTTTTTTCGATCTCGACATGAAAGGCCTCCTCCTGTCACATGAGAATAAAGCAAGCCCCGCCGCAAAGTCAAGCGCAACTATCTTAAGGCAGGCTGCGCGCGTGGCACAACCTGCCTTTAATTTTTTATCACCAGAATCCAGTTCGTATCTACTTTGTCAATAACATGCTTTGCACCCGCGTCATCGCGCCTGCCTTGAGAACTGCGTAATAAACGCCGGAAGGCAAGTCTGCCGCCTTGAAAGTTTTGCGATGCGTGCCCGCGGCACGATAGCCATTCACCAAGACCTCGACGACCTGGCCTTGCACGTTGATCACGGAGAGCTTCACGTGCATGCCTTCGGCCAGCGTAAAGGAAACCGTGGTCGAAGGGTTGAAGGGGTTGGGATAGTTTGGCGCAAGCGCGATGCCCTCGGGAATCGCTGCACCCTTGTCCCCCACTATCGCACTGGTGTCCGCTGGGCTGGACTTGGCAGGCCCAGAAGTCGTGGCTTCATCTTCATTCGAATAGGCTGAGACGTTGACCGCGTTAAACGCGCGCACGCGATAAAAATATTGCGTGCCCGTGGCCAGGCCGGTATCCGAGTAGCTCGTCGCGTTTGCACCCAGTGTGACGATCTCGGCGAACGTGCCTGCGAGTCCGGTTTTGCGCTCAATCTTAAAGCCGGTTTCGTTCGCGGATTGATCCTTCCACGTCAGATCAATTTGGCTGTTGGTGATGGCGGTGGCCACTAGATTTGCAGGTTCCTTGATTAGAGTCTTCGCTCCAGCTTCATTGGAATAACTCGAATGGCCGCCGGAGTTGTGCGCCCGCACGCGGTAAATGTAATAGACATTCGCGCTCAAGCCGGTGGTGTTCGCGTAGCTCGTCACATTGGGGCCCACCGCCGCAATTTGTGCGAACGTGCCCGCGACTCCAGTCTTGCGCTCGATCTTGAAACCGTCTTCATCAGACGACTGATCCAGCCAGGTGAGATTGATCTGCGCGTTGCTCACCGCGGTGGCGGTGAGACTGTCCGGCGCGAGCGGCACACCCAGGGTGGTCGCTTCATCCTCGTTCGAATAGGCCGAAGTGCTGCTCGCGTTGAAGGCGCGCACGCGATAATAGTACTGCGTGCCGGCCGACAATCCGGTATTCGAATAGCTTATGGCGTTGGCAGCAAGCGTTGCAATTTCCGCATATGTGCCCGCCGGGCTGGTCTTGCGCTCGATTTTGAAGCCGGTCTCGTTCGCGACGCCATCCGCCCAGTTGAGGTCGATCTGGCTGCCGCTGACCGCCGCGGCGGTCAAATTCGTGGGGCCCTTCATCAAGGTCTTCGCGCTCGCTTGGTTGGAATAAATCGAATGATCACCGGAGTTGTAGGCGCGCACGCGGTAGAAATACGTGACATTCGCGTTCAAACCGGTGGTGTTGGCATAGCTCGTCACGTTCGGCCCCACTGCTGCAATTTGCGCAAACGTGCCTGCAACTCCGGTCTTGCGCTCGATCTTGAAGCTATCCTCGTTGGACGATTGGTCCAGCCACGAGAGGTCGATCTGCGTGTTGCTCACGGCTGTGGCAGTGAGGCTGTCCGGTGCGGCCGGAACCTCCTGAGTCGTGGCGCCGTCCTCGTTGGAGTAAGGCGAGATATTGATCGCGCTAAAAGCGCGCACACGATAGAAATACTCAGTGCTGGCCGCCAATCCGGTGTTCGAGTAGCTGGTCGCGTTCGCCGCGACCATAGCGATCTGGGCATACACACCTGCCACGCCCGTTTTGCGCTCGATTTTGAAGCCGGATTCATTGGAGATGCCATCGATCCAGGTGAGATCAATCTGGCTGCCGCTGATTGCCGTGGCCGCCAAATTGGAAGGAGCCTTCAACAGGGTCAACGCGCTGTCGGCATTGGAATAAGCCGAATGGCCGCCAGCATTGAAAGCCCGCACACGATAGTGATAGACGACATTCCCGTTCAAACCCGTGCTGGCGTAGTTGGTAATATTCGCGCCGATTGCTGCTATTTCCGCATATGCGCTATCGCTCTCCCGCTTGCGCTCAATCTTGAAACCAATCTCGTCGTTGGCGTTATCCGTCCAGGCGAGATTGATTTGCGTGTTGGTTGCCGCCGTGGCGATCAGACTGCCCGGCGCGGCGGGTGCCGCGAGCAAGGTCGTATCGCGGGCCACATTGGAATAACCCGAATGCACAAAGGCGTTATAGGCGCGGACACGGTAAATGTAGATCGTACTCCCTGCCAAGCCCGTGTTCGCATAACTCGTCACATTGGCGCCGACGATTGCAATCATGGTAAAGCTCGGTGTGGAGGGAATTCTGCGCTCGATCTTGAAGCCCGCGTCGTTGTTCGAGTTGTCGATCCAAGCGAGATCGATCTGCGAGCTGCTGACCGTGTTTGCGCTCAAGCCGCTCGGCGCGGCCAGTGGATCCGGCTGAGTCGTGGCACTCGCCCCATTCGAGTAACTCGAGTTGCCGCCGGTGTTGTAGGCGCGCACGCGATAAAAATACTCGGTGCTGCCGCTCAGGCCGGTACTCGCATAATTCGTCGTGCCCGCGCCGGTCGTGGCGATCTCTGTAAACGCGGCATCACCCGCGGCTTTGCGCTCGATGCGAAAACCGGTCTCGCTGCCGGAATTATCATTCCACGCGAGATCGATTTCAGTATTGCTCACGGTGGTGGCGTTCAGGCCGCTCGGCGCGGCAGGTGGATTCGGCAGCGTGGTGGCGCTGGCTTCTGCCGAATAAGCCGAATGGCCGGCCGCGTTGTAGGCACGCACACGATATGTATAACTCGTGTCTGCAAGCAACCCTGTGCTCGCATAACTTGTCACATTCGCAGCCACGGTGGCAATTTGGGAAAACGTGACGGTGGAGGTCAATTTGCGTTCGATTTTGAAGCCGTCTTCGTTGTTCGAGTTGTCGTTCCACGCGAGATCGATCCCGGTATTGCTCACGGCGGTTGCGCTTAAATTGCTCGGCGCTTCCGGCGGCTCCGGCAGAGTGGTGGCGCTGTCTTCGTTGGAATAGGACGAGTTGCCGGTGCCATTGAAAGCGCGCACGCGATAGAAATACTCCGTATCAGCCTCGAGGCCCGTGCTCGTAAACGTACTGTCGTTCGCGCCGTTCGTCGCCAGCTGGGCATAGGTGCCGCCGGCGCCGGCTTTGACTTCGATTTTGAAGCCGGCTTCGTTAACCGAAAGATCCGTCCACACGAGATCGACTTGTTCATTGCTCACGGCCGTGGCTCGCAAATTGCCGGGCGCCGCCGGCGGATCTTCGAGCGTGGTCGCGTTGTCCTCACCGGAAAAGGCTGATTGCCCTCCCGCGTTGTACGCGCGCACGCGGTAGAAATACTCCGTGTTGCCGCTCAAACCAGTGCTGGCATAAATCGTAACATTCGCGCCCACCGACGCGATGAGCGCATACGTGCCGCCGGCACCGGTCTTGCGCTGGATGCGAAAGCCAGTCTCCGTCGAGGCGTTATCCACCCAGCTCAGATTGATTTGATTGTTGCTCGCCGTCGTCGCTGTCAGCCCGCTGGGCGCGGGCGGCGGATCAATCAACGTCGTGGCGCTCGCTTGGTTGGAATAAGCCGAATTGCCGCCCGCGTTGTAGGCGCGCACGCGATAAGTGTAACTCGTGGTCGTGGCCAGACCCGTGCTGGCATAGCTGGTCACGCCCGCCGCCACGGTATCGATTTGGGTGAAATTGACCGCCGACGTGAGTTTGCGCTCGATTTTGAAGCCGGTCTCATTGCTTGAGTTGTCCGTCCACGCCAAATTGATCTGACTATTGCTCACGGCGGTCGCGGTCAAATCGCCAGGCGCAGCCGGCGGATTGGGATGCGTCGTGGCGCTGTCTTCGTTGGAATAAGCCGAATTGTCGCCTCCATCGAAAGCGCGCACGCGGAAATAGTAGGTCGTGTTGGGATTCAAGCCATTGCTGCCATAACTGATTGCATTCGCGCCTACGGTCGCAATTTGCGCATATGTGCCTCCCGCTCCGGTTTTGAGCTCGATTTTGAAGCCGTCCTCAATGCCGGAATTGTCGGTCCAGGTGAGATTGATTTGCGTGTTGCTCGCGGTCGTGGCGTTCAGACTGCTTGGCGCCGCCAGCAGTGTAGTGGCATTCGCTTCGCCGGAGTTGGATCTGTCATTCGTCTTGTAGGCGGCCACGAGATAATAATATGTGGTTTTTTCGCTCAGTCCTACATCTGAGAAGCTCGTTTCGTTCACAGCTACCGTGTCGACATCGATAAAGCCACTGCCTGAAGTTGTGCTGCGCTGGATGATGAATCCATCTTCGTTGTTGGAATTGTCCGTCCACACGAGATCAATCTGGCTGCTGCTTGCAGCGTTCGCCGCCAGCGCGCTCGGCGCCGCCGGTGGCTGTGATATGGCATAAAGCTCGGGCGAAAAAAGCAGGCAACACAGCACGCTGCACACCGCCCAGCCCAGCGATTTGAATCTACGATGGCTATAGGCGCAGCCAGTAGCATTTGACATGACAAGCCTCCGAAAGAAAACCATGGAATATCAAGGGAATGGCGTAAACATGAATTCGTTTGAACGCCATTCACCGCGCGGGCGCCCTCGAGCAAAGGAAGAAAGACTTACGCTGGAAAAATGGAGCGAGCGCCGCAAAGGGTTAAACGATACTCCCCCTCGCAGCCAAGAGAGAGAATGGTTTGCAACGTTGGAGATTTTGGAAAAATAAGGAGGGTCCGTCCTCGGTGGGAATCCTTCCCTCACAGAATATTCTTACTCTGCGATTTTGCGCGTGAGGTTTCATACATCTATACCGCAAGCACAGGAGTTTTGCGAAAAACTCAATGACTTTTGTCGGCGTCGCGTCACCAGCGCTTTGCCAGCTTGCCTCGAGGCAATACTGTAGGGTCGGGATGACAGAAGTAATGAAGCATTGAGCCTATTCGACCACCAATTGCTCAACCCAAAAAATCTCGCACGCGCCATTGCCAGTGTCCGTGCGGCTCAAGGAGCTGCGCCACCGCCAGCCCTCACCGGTTTGTACGGTGACCAAATGGCCTTGCAACTGTAGGATGTTACCGGTTTGAATGAAGTCGAGCTGCTCGGCGATTTCTTCATTGGCGGGAATGATGTGCACGTTCGCGCTGCTGGCGATCAGCTCCTCGCGCGGCAGCGGCAGTGTTTTCGCCTTCCAATAATACCAGCGGTGGTGCTGTGAGATTTTGATGTGCGCCAGTATGCTTTGGTCCGACATCGGCCCCCAGCCCAGGGCGAGATCGACTGGCGACACTTTGCTCTCACGCCCAAACCAATAGGGCTCCACGCCCAAAACACGCGCACGAATGCGATATGCCGCCAATGCCGTGAAAAAAAAGTCACCCCGTTGCCATATTTTGCCCGGAGGAAGATTCCTTTGCTGCGGCACTTCTGGCACAAGAATGCCGGGCGAATGTACAATCGCCTCGTGGCTCCAGCCTT
>JBIOXB010000028.1:0-27230 GCA_044869275.1 bacterium | reverse complement strand
AATTGCGCGAGCGCATCCTCAAAGGCATCGCAGAAATTAATGAATCACCCGTGGTTCATCGTTGGAAAAAGTTTGGTTTTGCCATCGCAAATTGATGTAAATACTTTCATGAACCGTTGTACTAGTTTAGTTCGCATTGCTGTGCCCATCCGCCGGTATGCTTTCGACAATGGCGCGCATGCCGTCATTATCTATTTGCGATCAGCGCCGGTGCCTGGGGATAATCGACCAGCTCTTCCGAGCCTTCAATGAGCAACACGTTGCGATCGGCTTTGACATGGGCAAAACGATCAACGCGCCCGTGCAGCCAATACACGATCAGCGAGTCAACCTGCGTCGCTTGTCCCAAACCAAAGGTGGCGACCTTTTCAGAGCTCACCAGGAAGCTCGAGCCGGTGCGGAGGCGGCGTTCCATACGCAGCGAGTCAACGAGAGCAACGACACGCGTTCCAATGCCATCGCGATTACCCTGCCGGCCTTGCACATGCACGCGCAGATAATGGTTGCCATTGCTTAAATCGTTGCGCCACAAATGCACCGGGCCGCCGTTTTCCGTCACGAGAATATCGAGGTCGCCATCGTGATCGTAGTCGGCGTAAGCCGCGCCTCGGCCAACGAGGGATTGTGTCATGACGCCGCCGAGACGCGGTGCCTCGTCGGTAAAAAATCCTTCGCCGTTATTGGCAAAAAGATGCGGCGGCTCGCGATAGGTGATGCCGTCCTGCGTGATCTCGATATCTTGCTGCACGTGTCCGTTGGCGGCAAAAAGATCGAGGTCGCCGTCGAGATCGAAGTCAAAAAGAAATAAACCGAACGTCAGTGTCAAAAGGCTGAGGCGGCCGATTTTGGAAGCGGCGGCGCGGTCCGTGAAAAGATCATTGCCGGCATACTGAAACACCGCGATCATCTCCTTGGAGAAATTACCGACGAAGATGGTTTCATTTCCGGTGCGATCCACAATCCCCGTGTCGATGCCCATGCCGGCGCGTGCGCGGCCGTTCTCGTCATAGGCCACACCGCTCATGGCCGCGATTTCGGAAAAGGTGCCGTTGCCGTTGTTTTTGTAGAGCAAATTGCGCTGCGTGTCGTTGGCCACGGCGAGATCGGGCCAGCCATCGCGATTGTAATCCAATTCGGCGAGTCCCAGAGTTTTTCCCGGTGAAGTTCCGAAACCGGCGGGCTCGGTGCGATCGCTGAAGGTGCCGTCGCCATTGTTGCGATAGAAGCGCCCGGGAATGCCCTTGTAAAGCTCGGGCGTGCAGTAACTCTTGGTCTTGCCGTCGAGCGAGCACCACAAATCTTTTTCCGGCGACCAGTCAACGTAGTAGCCGACGTAAAGGTCGAGATGGCCGTCGCGATCGGCGTCGAAGAAGATGGCGGAGCTGCTCCACCACGGCTTGCCGGCAACACCGGCGCTCTTGCCAATCTCCGTAAACACGCCGCCGTCGTTGCGGAACAACATATCTTCATGAAGGGTGGTGAAGTAGAAATCCTGGTCGCCGTCGTTGTCGTAATCTGCGGCCGCGACGCCGAAGCCGTAAGCAGACAAATCAGCCAACCCTGCTGCTTTGGTCACATTCGTGAAAGTTCCATCGCCGTTACTGCGATAAAGCCAGAGTGCGGGAACTGATTTTTCCCTTTGCTGCTTCGGCCATACCCCTCCGCCGGCAAGTATAATATCCATCCAGCCATCGCCATTGTAGTCAATAAATCCTCCGCCCGAGCCCATGGATTCCGGAAACCATTTGTCGCCATTCGCACCAGAGACATGCCGGAATTCGCCGAGGCCGGCAGAGGCAGTCATATCCGTGAATGTCGAGGACGTGAGCGTGGCTTTTGGGGATTGAGGTTTGGGTTGTTCATTCGTTTCCGCTCCACTACAGCCGAGCCCATGGTGCGCAATTGAAATAATCAGCGCGCGCCATGCGATACTCCGGAGCTTAAGTAAAAAAAGCTTTGCTTGTTCCAATTGCTTTTCTCGTACAAGAGACATGTTGTGTTTCCAGCCAAGAGGTCAAATGCTTTTTCCACGGATAAAACCTGAATTCTGCCACAAAATCCGAACTGCAGCGCAAAATCAGTTCGAAGCGTTTCCCTGTTCAAACAACGCCACCTTCACACCTTCCGCCTTGCTGCCATCCAATTTTCGCAAGCGCGCACACGCACCCCAACTGCCCGTGCCTTGTATGATTTTTAGTAGAAGGGAATTCCAACCTTGGCGCAAGGTCATTTCGAAGACGTCATCGCCAGGCGTCGTGCCGCGACTGGCATTGTTGGCGTGGACCAATTCACCATTGAGCCAGACTTTGACGCCGTCATCGCTGCCCAATTCCATGTGGACGCGCTGCTCTTTGTCCGACCAAACATGATTGCGCAAATAAGCCACGCGATTGTCCCCGCCCAAAACTTGATCGAGCTGAATCAGCCACGGCGCTGCGGGGACGGTGCTGGCAGGCATGACCTGCCATTTAGCTCCTGCCTGGCCGGGTTGCTCCGGCGGAAAAGCAAATTCAAAAAGATTGGCCTCGCTGTCGAGATATGGCCCGGAAACCAGCCAAGCCGTCATGAAATCTTCAAAGCGCTCAATCTGCTGAATCAACGCGTGCGCTTGCTGCGTGTGCGCCAGCGTATCGTTCTTCGCGCTTTGCAGAACTTGTTGCAGGATCGCTTTGGTCTCCGCCGGATAGCCGCCGCTCACAACGCCCGCAATCTTCACAGCGGCGACTTCCGCTTCCGATCGCAGGGAGGGATTTTTCATGTAGCTCGACGCCAGCTGCAAAGCGCCCAGTGCTTTGGCCTCGGCCAGCCAGCCTAAGATCATTTTCTGCTCATTGGCATTCGCCGCCAATTCCATGGCGTGCCGGTATTTTTTGATGGTGCCGGCGGAGGGGAGGTCGCTTTCAAAGCGCAACTGGCGAACGAAGCCGCGCAGGGCCAGGACTTGATGGGTACGCTGCTTAGAATTCTCGGCGATCGCCAGCAGATGGCTGCTCGGCTCGGAGGTGGGCCACTCCGAAAGCGCGCGTATCGCCGCGGTTTTTGCCTCTGCCGCCGTATCCTCGAGCGCTGCAATCAGGACCGGCAAAGCTGCTTGGTCGCCGATTCGTCCCAATACTTGCAGCAAAGATTCCCGCACTTCGGAATTCGTTCCGGGAGGAAATTTCTCGAGGCGGGTCATCACGGCTTTGCTATTGTGGTGCTCCACCGGCGCTCTCCGCGCCACCGCAGTGACGGCATCCTCGAGCTCGCTGCGTTCGGAGGGATTTTGCGCATTCACCAGAAGGTCGAGAAGATCGGACATATACTGGTCGCCGGCAACCGTCTTCAAAGCGCGGAGCGATTCCAACCTTACCTGGAGTTCGGGGCTCCTGGCCGTTTGCAACAGTACCGGTGTTGCAGCTCCAATGTGACGCTGGCTGGCAGCAAGAATCAATTCAACTTGGACGGCGGGTGCGGCGGCGTTTATGCTCGCCACGATGGTCTCGTCAATGTTTGGCCCGGTCAGGCGATAGAGGCTCTTGCGCGCCATGGCCGCTTCGGCGCTTTTGCCAGCCGCAATCTTTGCCAACAACAGAACCGTGGATTCATCGCCGCTGCTGCCAAGTGCTTTCAGCGCCGCGGCACGAACTTCCGGGTGCTCGCTTTCCGTCGCTACCACTGCGGCCTGCCGCACCGCGGCCTCTTTGCGCTCGGCAAATGAGGTCAAAAGTTGCACTTGACCCGCGGGCGGAAGAGCAGGCAGGAGTTGCAGAATTCCAGCGACGCTTTCTGTGGCAGGTATTTCATGCACGAGCTGGGCGGCGAGCATTTGTGTCTTCGCGTCTGAGTTTTGCAACTGGCTCAGGATAAACTCGCTCACGCTGCCGCCGCGCGCGCGCGCCAGGCCACGCATGGCCGCATAACGAATCGGCTCGGGAAATGGCGGGGCGTGCAACTGCGTGTAGATAGCCAAAGCCCGGTCTTTTTCGCCGCGTTGCAAAAACAGGTCCGCGCAATTCAAATAAGCATCGCCTGCCAACGCTTGCAGTTCGCTCGCGGGCTTGTCTTGGGCACGGGCCAAAGCTTGCGTTGCTTTTTCTCCTCCCATTTTTCCGAGCGCGGCGATCGCGGCCGCTGCGGTCAATGGCTCAGAGTCTTCGGCGAGCTTGCTGAGATCGGAGACCGATTCAGCTCCGCCACGTTGTCCGAGGGTGTTGATAATGCCAACTCGAATCCTGCCGGCCGTTTTGAATAAGGCTTGCCGCAAGGCTTTATCGACGGAGGGATCAGGAATGCGTTCGAGCGCAAAACGCGCCATGTCCGAGCTCGCGGAGTCGTGCAACATTTTTGCCAGGGCGGGAACGGATTCTTTCGAGCCATAGAGACTGAGTTGTTCGCAGACAAACTGCTTCGCGGTGAAACTCGGGCCACTCGCCAGCAATTGCACAAGGCGTTCCTCGTTCTGCCGCTGCAATCTCGGCGAAACCGCAGCGAGCCGCAGGAATTCCGTGAGATTCACCAACGCCTCGCGGCTCTGGCCATATTCATACGCCGCAACTTTTCCGAAGAGTCGATCGAGCTCCTCCGCAGCAAATGCACTTTCCACCTCGAATGGTATCGGTGTGGTATCGACCTGCAAGTCACCAAGCGCGAATTGAATACCGTCGAGAAAATGCTGCAAAATCGCGGGATTCCAATAAATCGAGGAGTTGTGGCCGAACGAGCTGTAGAAGACGCGGCCCGAGCCGAAGTTCCGAACCCAACTGATGGGAAGGTCGCGATCGCCGAATCGAACGCCTTCCGCAGCGCGATTGGTCTGATCCAACATATCGAGCGCGACCAAGACACGGCAATTTTGGCGCAAGCTGCGCGGGCGAATGCGATAAATTTCGTCGCTGATTTGAAAGTTTTTGCCATGAAAAGCGGCAGTGAGAGGGTGGGAGGGATCGACGATTTTGACCGCCCACGTGCCGTTGGCTTGCCAGGGATGGCCGTCGAAATGTCCGCCCATCATGTCGGCGGCTTCGGGCCAGTTATAAAAATTATCCGTCGCGGCGTGAATGCCGGCCACACCCTTGCCGCCTTTGACAAAGTTCATCAAACTTTGACGCAGCGCGACATCCTCGAACGCGAGCGCGCTGGTGCTGACAAAAAGCACGGCATCAAATTGCCGGAGAGTTTCGGGCGCAAACACCGCCATGTCTTCGCTCTGCATGGAGGTGAATGCCCCCGTCTGCCTTCCCATGAGCTCGAGCGCCTTCGCCGCGTATGGAATCGAGCTATGCTTGTAGCCTTCGGCGCGGATGAACACCAACAACTTGCGCGGCTGTTTCGTCTTGGCCGTGGCCTGCGCCGGCAACGCTTTTTCTATTTTCTGCAAATCTTCGGGGGAAATTTGCGCGAGCGCCAGGCTGGGGAGGAGAACACAATGCAACATGGCCAGCAGGAATTGTGCGCGTTTCATTTTCATAGCTCACGAATCCAGATGTTGCGATAGCTCACCGCATTGCCATGATCTTGCAACTGCAGAGGTTCCTTTAGAGCGTGCCACCGGTACGAAGGCTGGCCGCGGTACACGGTTCCGCCTCTCAGCTCGGCGTTGTTTTGAATTAAAACCCCATTGTGAAAAACCGTGAGCCGGCCCGGCGTTTCGAGCGTGCTGTCGGCTTTGAATCGCGGTGCGACAAAAATAATGTCATATGTTTGCCACTCGCCGGGCGCACGGCTGGCGTTGACGAGCGGAATGTGCTGTTTGTAGATGCTTCCGGCTTGGCCGTTGGAATAGGTGCGATTGTTGTAGGAGTCGAGGACCTGCACCTCATAACGTTTCTGCAGGAAGACCCCGCTGTTGCCGCGGCCCTGGCCTTCACCGGAAACTTTCTCGGGTGTTCGCCATTCGATATGCAATTGCACGTCACCGAACGCGCGCCTGGTCATGATTTCACCGGCGCCCTTCACCACGGTGAGAGCACCCTTGTCGACTTTCCATTTGACCTCGCCGCCGTCTTTCCCCTGCCATTCTGAAAGATTCTTTCCGTCGAATAACACGATCGCGTCGGAGGGAGGTTTGTTCTTCGCGCCCGGTGTAACCAGGCGCGGCTCATGTTCCCACACTTCGGTCAATTTGGGATCCGGCTCGTTGCCGGGGTCCGTCTGCGCGAAAGCGGAAATCACAAAAATGAATACCAGGGCTGCGACTGCGGCATATGCTTTCATAAAGACACCACTCGTTTCTATCGCTTCACAAACGACGGACAATATAGGAAGCAAGAGTTTTCGTCGCCTTAAATCATCCATGGGCTCCGCATCGGCCGCGACAGCATGCGATCGGCCTCGGGATCGTTGACAAACTGCTCAGTGGGGAGATGCCAGCGCACTTTCCGGCCGAGCTTCATGGCAATGTTACCAAGATGGCCGATCATAATAGCATGATGTGCGACTTCCGCGGGTGTGATGGTCTTGGCGCGGCTGGCTACGCACTCGAGAAAATTGCCGACGTGATCGAGGCTTTCATAAAGATGAATCTCGTTCGGGCCGATGGTCGATTTCAGAATTGATTTGGGCTGCGCATCCAGGCCGGAGCGATCCACGTAAATCCAGCCTTCGCTTCCGAAAAATTGCGTGCCCATGCCCTTGGGTTGTTGCTTTTCATCCGCCACGATCATGGTGAAGCCTTCAGCATATTTGCACTCAAAATAATAAGACCCCGGCGTATCGAAGAGGCCGTTTTGCGCGGGCGGAGAAAGCGCCTTGCCTTCGATTTCGATGGGCGCGGAAGATTCAGTGTTCATGCCCCAGTTGGCAATGTCACAATGATGGCCGGCCCAGTCGGTGAGCTGCCCGCCGGAATAGTCGCTGATCCAGCGAAAATTAAAATGACAGCGCTGGGGATGGTATGGCCGCCATGGCGCGGGGCCGAGCCACAGATCATAATCAAACCCTTCCGGCACCGGCACCGGTTGTGCGTCGAGCTCATCAAGGTTATTGCCGTATGGCAGTCCGACTCTCACCGTGTGCACTGCGCCGATGCGGCCATTGCGCACCAGCTCGCAGGCAAAACGAAAATGCCGCTGGGAACGCTGCCAGCTGCCGGTTTGCCAGACCACGCCGTAGCGTTGCACGGCATCGACAATGGCGCGCCCTTCGGCAATCGTATAGGCGAGCGGTTTCTCGCCGTAGATATCCTTGCGAGCCCGGGCGGAAGCCACGGCAATAATGCCATGCCAATGGTCCGGCGTCGCAATCATGACCGCGTCGATATCGGTGCGCGCCAGCAATTCGCGAAAATCATTATAAGCCGCGCAATCGTTGTTGCCGTAAGCCGTGTTGACGCTCTCGCGCGCCTGATTGCGATGTTTCGCGTCCACGTCACAAACGGCGAGCACCCGGGCGTTCGGATGGGCAAGGAAGCTTTGCATGTTGGCGGTGCCCATGCCACCGACGCCGATGCACCCGATGGTGATTCTGTTGCTCGGCGCCACCGCCTGGTTTCGACCCAATATGGAAGCGGAGACAACATAGGGCGCGGCGATAGCAGCGCCGAGAGTGGTGTTGAGAAATTGACGTCGGTTCATGGTGGTCTTGGGGTTGACTATTTACTATTCAGCATTCACAATTGACAATTCACCGTTCACAATTCACAATTGTCAATTGCGAATTGTCAATTGCGAATACTGAACTCTTCCGCTTCCTTATGGCGCCGCAGCTCGGTGAAAAACAGTCCGCTCAACCTTGTTCGAGCTCGCGCCGAGCGGCCACGCTCGACACGGTCGATACGACGTACGGCACGGCAAAAGTGAGAAGCATTTTGGCAAAACGCGCATAATCGAGGCTGCCGCGCAGAATCGCGTCGCCATGATTGATGAGGGTCAGCGCGCTCCCCACGATAACCGCAGTGAGCAGCGCGCGGCGCACGATGCTCGGCCGTGCCGCGAGCCGCAGCCAGGCGAATACCGCCGGCAAACCCGAAGCAACGGCCAGATCTCGTGACGGGCGAGGGGAGGCCAAATCGTTGATTGCAGGTGCGGCCGGTTGTGATACGGTGCGGGGGAGCATGCTTTTTCTCACGGTTTGGAGTTCTCAGTCAGGCATTTGACGCGCCGCAGCTGTTCGCCCCGGCAGCGGCATCTGCTGAAACGTGCCTTCGCCTTCTACAATTTGTATTTCCTGATCGGATTCTATGCCCGCAATACGGTCGGTGTGACCGCTCGGCCAGTAAATGAGCAGTGAATCCATGCGCGTGGCTTTGCCAAGGCCGAAAGTTACGGTTTTTTCCGAATTCGAAAGGTAGCTGGAGCCGGTGCGCACGCGGCGCTCCATGCGCCGGCCGCCCACCACGGCGACGATGCGCGAACCCACGCCGTCGCGGTTGCTCTGGCGGCCTTTGAGATGCACGCGGAGAGCGTGGGGATTTTTAAAGTCATTGCGCCACAAGTGCGCAGGCCCGGCGTTTTCCGTGATCAAAATATCCGGATCGCCGTCGCGATCGAAATCACCATAAGCCGCGCCGCGCGCGACCATCGGCTGGGCGAAAACGCCACCGACCGTCCTGCCGACTTCTTCAAACGTGCCGTCATTGTTGCTCAAAAAAAGCTGCGGTGGTTGGCGATAGGTAATGCCGTCCATGAAGCGCGTGCGCACGGGATAGACATGGCCGTTGGCGGCGAAGAAGTCGAGGTCGCCGTCAAAATCGACGTCCATCAAAAACACGCCAAAGGTGAGCGTCGGTATGCTCGGCCGCCCGATCTTGGAAACCGCGGCGCGATCGACGAACCAGCCGTTTTGATTGTAGCGATAGACGCCGTCCATCTCCCCGGAGAAATTGCCGATAAATACCGAAACTTTGCCGGTGCTGTCCGTGACGCCGGCGTCGATGCCCATGCCGGCGCGTGCCTCGCCAAATTCGCTGTACGCAATGCCGGATACCGTGCCTCTTTCCGTGAAAGTGCCGTTGCGATTGTTTTCATAAAGCAGCGTGCGCTCGCCGTCATTGGAAATGACCAGGTCCGGCCAGCCGTCTTGATTGAAGTCCAGCTCCGCGACGCCAAGAGACTTGCCCGGCGCGTTGGCGAAGCCGCTCGCCTCGGTTGCTTCCGCAAAGGTTCCGTCGCCGTTATTGCGATAAAAGTTATTGGGCACGCCCACGTACATGCCCGGCGGACAATATTCCTTGATGCCGCCTTCGACGAAACACGGAATATCCCGTTCCGGCGACCAATCGGCGTAGTTGCATACGAGTAAATCGAGCCAGCCGTCTCTGTCCGCATCAAAAAAAAGCGAGGAGCTGCTCCAACGAATCGGCTTGGCGATCACTCCGGCTTTTTTAGTGACCTCGGTAAATATGCCGCCTTCGTTGCGAAATAGAAAGTTTTCATGCAGGGTGGTGAAAAAGAAATCTTCGTCGCCATCATTGTCATAATCCGCCACATTAACACCGGTGCCATAAGTGCGAATGCCATCGAGTCCCGCTTCCCTGGTTTTAAGCGAGAAGGTGGCGTCGCCGTTGTTGCGGTAAAGCCACAAAGCCGGCGGTTCGGGAATGCTGTGGGGAGCGAGAGCGCCGCCGCCCACGAGCAGAATATCGAGCCAGCCGTTCGTGTCGTAGTCGATAAACCCTCCGCCTCCGGCCATTTGCTCCGGAAACCAAACTTTGCCAAAAGCACCGTTGATGTATTTGAAGTCGCCCAAGCCGGCCTCACTGGTGACCTCGGAGAATACGGGCAAGGCCAGGCCGTTGGCTGCGGATGCAGTTTTGTTTACCGCAGGCGTTTTAGAGTCTCTGCAACTCAGGCTTACCATCAAGAGTGTGAGCAATGCACAGAATTGGAGAGGAGGGAAAAAGCGGTCACAGGTCGTGCCATCAAAACCGCCAAGGAAAACCCGGCGGATCAAGGCGGCAAGCGGAATGAAAGGCGGGGTTTGCCTCCATAGTAATGGAGCCCTCCTGGCCCGCCGTATCGTGCTCGCATTGGGAGCTTTCATTGGGGAATCGTTATCTGCGGCGCAACATCCATCGGGCCGTGCTTTTTCCCGAACTTGTAAGAGACTTGCAGATTGACCAGATAATCGGCGAAGGCAGCATCTCCGTGTCGCTCGCCCGTAGGATCCGCTAAGTCGAATACGCTTTTCGTCCGGTTGCGATATAAGGCAATTGGAAAGTTCAGAGTAAGATCCAGGCCTTTGCTATACGAGATGGTCGGTTCGATCGAGACGATATAGTTCACGTTTTCCGGATTGGCGAGATAAAACCCGTTGAAGACCAGCGCTCCCCTTCTGGTAAACAGTTGCCGGAAGCCCGAGAGCTCCAGGTTAATTCCCCAGCCACCATCTCCCAGTTGGATGGATTGGTCAACGGGTTTGGTGGTCACGGAATCCCTGCCGTCGGCAGTCCGCCGGTGAAACTCGTCCTGAACATTGGCGTTGCCCGTGGGCATCTTGATACCAACCCCCATCGAGATATTTCCTTTGAACGCATGCTCGGGATTCAGCAACGTGTAGTTTACCGTAAGCCGCGTGTCACCAATACCCGTGGCGCCGGTATGAAAACGTGACCGGCTAGGATTAGCGTTCACGCTGTTGCCGTAGTGCTCGTAAAGTGACGATCGATCATAATAAATAACAGGCAAATTCAGAGAGAGCGCCCAGCGGTTGCTCAGCCCATGGCTCAATCCCATATCAATCGCATGCGTAATGTTTTCGACTTGCGTGCCCTCTTCTACTCTTTCTTTCTCCTCCACGTCGCCTCGGAAGTGGCGGAACGATTTAAAATAGCGATACGAACCGGAAAACTGCCACTGGCCTCTATCCAGCATGGTCACATAATTGTTGAGGGCTCCCGATGCCGAGCAGCTCATCGGGCGCACTGCCACACAGCCCTGGCTGAAAGCGGCTTGATCTCTCGTAAATACGGCAGCAACCACAAGGAAGAAAATCGTAGCAACTTTTTTTGTGAGCATTTTTTCCTCCTTAAGATGGTCATTCAGTCACCGCCGCCGGTCTTCGGCAATGCCCGACTTTGGGATGGTTTCAATTCATATGACATTTCCGCTGGCGCAGAACCCTCGGTATACTGGCGGAAGGGCCACAGCTCGTGCATGTGGATCGGCTGCGCCTCCTGATTGGCCGCCGGATGCCGCTGTTTGAATGCAGCGGTGACGGCCATGGCATCTTCATCGTCTTTATGATACTCGTACAGTTTGCGCGCTGCGGCCAACTCCTCCTCGCGGCCCATCGCGCCGAGCGTGAGCATGCGATTATAAAGCCCGCCAAGATCTTCCGGATCGATGACCAGCACCTCCTCGATCCGTTTCAAGGCCTCCTCGTACCGGCCGGAAAGATACTCCAATCGGCCCATATCGAGCAACAACACCCGGTCCTTGGGATAGACCTCCGCAACTTTTTTCCATTCTGCAAGCGCTTGATCGTATTCCCCCATCTTTTTATAGACGGCGCCACGGAAATACGCGGTTTTCAGATAGCCCGGTCTGCGGCCCTCTGCCTCTTGCAGGGTGGCAAGGGCGCGATCGACCTGGCCCTCGGCAATAAGCACGCGGCCCTGATTGATCGGGCCTTCCGGATTTTTGGGGGCGAGGGCCGTCACCTGCTGAAACGCCGCCAACGCCCGGCGCGTGTCACCTTCGAGCAGAAGCCCGATACCGTAATCATTCCAGCGTTCCCAAAGTGGACGCGGCGTCTGCTTCACCACGCCGGCTTCGCGCACGGCTTGGTGCATGGTGATGATCGGTTGCACCGGCACTTCAGGAAAAACCCGATCTCTGAAGACCCACCGATTAAATTCCTGATTGAATTTGCGATAATGCAAGGAGGCTTCCAGCGTGGTGAGGGCGGCGCCCGCAGGAACTTTGAAGCGATAATGCGACGTGCGCGCCGCACCCGGCGGTACGACGTTGGCGTAGATCGTCGCCACCCAATTTTGTACGTCACGCCGGCCGATAAGCCGGCTGTGGCGATCGACCAGCTTGGCTCTGAAAAAATGCGCCGTTGAATCGACATGGCCGTAGGCGTCGAGCAGGCCGGAGGCGAGCACGGTTTTGCCCTCTTCATCCTTCGCACGCACCTCGATCCAAGGCTCGTTGGAATCGTTCGTGCCTTCCGGAAAGATATGGCCGACTTTGCGATTACGCGTCACCACGGTCAATTTCACCTGATCGGCCGGTTTGAGTACGGGCATGGGCTCGTCGGGGCCGTAAAATTTGCCGTTGACTTCGAGAGCAAATACATCCACCGTGACGATGGAATCTTGCATCACCTTGTGCACGGCGAGTTGTTGGTCGCGGTGCCCATTGAGCAGAGGAAGAGTGGCATTGGCCGTGGCAAAGCGGTGGCTGCGCACGAAGCCGTTGTCATTGCCTTCGTCGTGGGAAGGGACTGGCATCATATGGCAGTCGGTGCAACTCTTCGCCACCGGAGGCAGATAGAATGATCGCACAATGTTGCCGGAAGCGCCGCTGTTGTGCCAGTTGTCGTACTGGTTCTGCCCGCGTTTCCAACGATAATCATTCACTTCCGGCGGAATGCCGACCTTGTGGCACGTGCCACAAAACTCCGAGGTGCGATGCATGGCGGGCTTTAGCATGGCGCGGCGATGCGGCTCGGGCTTGGATTTTACCATCTTGTTGTGAATCCACTGGCCGATTTTGCTGTCCGAACGCGCGAAGGGATATTCGTCCGGCGCTGCCATGACCAGTCGGCCGTTGCCTTTGACGTCGCGCAAGCCTGCGATGGCATGGCAGGAGAGACAAGTAATGCCGGATTGCGCCCGGGGATGATCCAAGTCAATCGTCTGGGTATCGCGCATCTGGCCGGGGAAAAGCACGAGCGGATCGTGGCAGGAAGCGCACCAGCGTACCGGCGCGTTGCCCTTTTCTGAAATTAAGAGTTCTACACTTTTGCGATAATAGGGATTGTTGAACGAGGAAAAATGATGCGCCGACTCGTTCCACTGTTTGTAGATATCGGGGTGACATCCCGCCTGGCCGCAAAAGCCGGAGCGGCCGAGATCCTCGTCTTTCAGAAAATTTTCGTGCGCCAGTACGGCCTGGCCGGGCGCAAAGGATTTGTGTTTACCGGTCTCGACGAATTTGGTCTTGTTGTTGTCTTGCCAAAGGCTGAAGAAAAAAATGGCGGAAACAGCGGCGCCGGCCAACAGGGTCACACTCAAGGGATGCCGAACCGCTTTCCAAAGCCCTTCACGCCACAGCTCACCCCATTCGAGAAAATGATAGCGCACGCCGCGTTTCAATGAAACGTGGCCGATAAAACCCAGAATCGTCGTCAACGTCGACACCATGTGCAGACCGACAAACCAACGTTGCGAAGCGCCCTCGGTTACCAAGGCAAAGCCGCTGGCGAGCAAGACGCCGAGCGAGAGAGCGGTAAAGATTCCGGCGGCCGTGGCCCCGCGATTGTGTGCCACCGGCATTTTGAGCAGGTGCAGGGTGAGGAAGAACAAGAGCGGAGCGATCAATAAGATGCCCAAAATCACGTGCATGAGCACCATGATCATGTACGTGGCGGCGGTGGAGCGGTCGAACAAAAGCAGGAATAGGCTGTTCAAAAGCAAAATGACGAAGCTTCCCAGCAGCACACTTACAAGAAACTGCTGGGACCTTGGCAGGCGGGTGTAGCGCTGGTGCATCATTTTTAACCTCGACCAAGATTGTAACGCAACATTCATGTTGCGAATCCGGGCATGGCGCAACCGCGACAATTGCTATAGCACTAACTCCGTGGTAACGCAACATGAATGTTTCGTTACGTGATCCAGACAAAAAAACTGCCACGGAAATAACAAGTCTGTGCTCTTATCCAGTGGCAGCGTGGGGCATCATGATAAAGACGGCAGTTGAGCTAACCTCTGCCGGTCTCGTTTCGTCACGCTGTGAGCATCTTCCCAATGCTCCCGCATGGCTTCATTTGGAAGATGCCCTACGGCATGACCGACAAAAAAAGAATTGAATTGAGAAAATCGACTTATTGAGACCTGAATGGTAGCTTGACATCAGTGAGACAAACGTCAGCATAGCCGATTGACTGAGGCATAATTTGGAGGAATCAGAAGAGTCGTCGCCGCGGAGGTACGTCCGTTCCGCGACGCTAAATGGTTGAATTTCCACGCAAAATTCAAATGATATATACTAAATCCTTTATCTCATGTCAACAAAAAACTTTTAAGAAATATTAACTTTCTACATTCCGCAGGTCCGAGACGGGTGTTTTTTGAATTCTATTTTCAGTTCAAGTATTTGAAAATTCAATAGTTACGGATTGAGTGAGCTTGGCACCTCCGTCACGGTTAGAATTTGTTTTGTAATGCGTCAGTTACTGAGAGCATTACCCACATCTTTCGTACTGGATAATGAAAAATCCGCCAGGCCACCACCATGTCAATTGCCAGGCACGGTTCGAGACGCTCGACCTATTGTTGCGTGCCGGCCATATTCTTCTTATATTCGATGAATCCTTCAGGAATAGAAGAAAAATCGGAAAAGATTGCGAGCCTCAGAAAACTCAGCCAACAGGAGATTGAACTACTGCAACAAGTAATTGAAGACAGAAAAAGAACTTACGAACCCCGATTGGGTTAGTACATCAAGAAATTAAAATCGGAGCGATACCGAATGCGATTTGCATGGAAGCATCTGCTTTTATCTTTGTTGCTCCTCTCCGCCGGTGTTGATGTCATTCTGTCTCAAACCGGCAATGATTGGTGGGAGCCAATGTTCCAGACGGGGCTTGCGCTGCTCGAGCAAAAGCAATTCGCCGCCGCCCGCGAACAGTTCAGCAAAATCTTGATAAGAAACAAAAATATAGCTCAAGCTTACTACGGCCTCGGTTTGAGTTATGCCATCGAGAAACCCGATAGCCGGGATGCGCTAAACCAATTCAAAAAGGCAATCAAAATCGATGAGAATTACGCTGAAGCTTACTACCAATCCGCTCTGGTTTACATCAATATGAAACAGTTCCAAGACGCCCGTGACCTCCTTTACGCGGCGACTCGAAAGGATCCAAAATTTGTTGCCGCCTGGCTAAAGCTTGGCGAGGTCGAGGCGGAACACGGCGAAAGCAGCAAAGCGGTTGAGGCATACTTAAAAGCTTACAGCAACAACCCTGATAGTGAAGATCTTTACAACCGCCTCCTCAGCAGCAGCATCAAACTCCATGAGGAGAACAAGGTTGTCGCATACCTGGAAAAACTTGCCGGGAGCGCCGATAACCACGAATTGCGTTCCGACATCGCCTATCTCTATTTTGCCAGTGGAGACCTCGACAAGAGCATGTCCATCGTCAGCACGATTCCACCGCACATAGCGAATACGAAATTCAATTTATTGCAGGCCAATCTGCATTTTGAGAATGAAAACAACGCGACCGGACTGGCCTTTTACTGGTCTGCCGTGAACAGCATTAAGAGTGAAGCCGATACCGAGGCATTTTTGCGGGATTGCCTTTACATTATGAGCAACGAGGAATACGCCAGACTGCTGAAGACGCCCATGGCCGAAGTTTGGAAGTTTTACTATGGGTTCTGGCGCTCACGCGATCCCGATCTCACCACGGATGAAAATGAACGAATACCGGAGTACTATCGTCGGTTGAGCTATGCGCGCAAATCGTACCGGAGAACGGCAAAAGTCGATGACCGACGGTTCAAGCTGGAACACCCGTTAAATGATCGTTTCCATCTAAAAGTCGGCAACGAAATGTTTGCAGGTTTCCTAATTGATGCTGTGCAAGAAAATCGCGATCTGGATGACATGGGTCTCATTTACATAAGACACGGCCAACCCGACCGCACCGCCGCTGCATTGGACCCGGCATTGCCGAAAAACGTGTCATGGAAATTCAATGAAAAAGGGAACCGCCCGGAATTGATCTTTCATTTTACCAAATGGGGCGGCGACTCCGGATGGATTCTCTCCTCACTGCCGATAACCTTTGAAGGTCGGTGGGACCTTGGCGGCATTTATGGCCGGTTGGATCCGAAAACCCCCGGGTACGAGAACCTTGCTTATTCCGATCTCACAACATACTACGAACAGGTTGATTTTGACGCCCAGGCTCATGCCAGGATTGGTATTCAAACAGAGACCTCGGACTACCAGCGTACGGAAATCGAATCGTTGGAATTCCCATTACATTTTATCACCTTTCGGGGAGAAGAAGGAAAACTGCTTCTTGAAGCTTACTACGGCCTCAGCGGTGAGGCGGCTCTGCTAAAGTCAACGGAAGAAGGGACGGTTCTGGCCTTGGATGAGTTTTTTGGTTTTTACGACGAGCACTGGAACGAAGTCAGTAAGCTGCGTTCGGAAAACAAGATAAAGATTGGACTAACACAGGAACAATGGCGATTGGCTAATATTGTCGATGTTCGTCGCTTTCAAGTAATGCCGGGAAAATATCATTTTGAAGTTCAGATACGGGATCGGGTTTCCGGCAAAATGGGTGTTTATAAGGGAGAACACTATTTTGAAGATTTATGGAGCAAGGATTCTCTCCTGGTCAGCGATGTCATTCTTTCCGGCCCGATCACGCCGGTCGAAAATACCGGCAAGTTTGTGAAGGAGGGGATGCGCTACAATCCACACATGTTTTCCGATTTCAAAATAGGTGAAGGGATCGGGCTATACCTCGAGATTTACAATCTCTTTTATAACGCCGAGGGTCAAACCAATTTCAGAATCACATGTACTTTGCAGCCATACGGAGTGGGTGCCGCCGGTTCCAAAGATATAATTGGATTCTTTAAAAGCCTTTTCGACAAAGACAAGGAGGCCGTCAGCACCTCCTACGATTATTCGGGACAAACACGTAACGAGAAAATTTATATAAACTTCGATTTCAAAGGTAATGGCGCCGGGCGCTACGAATTAGTTCTCGATATCAATGATCTGCAAACGGGGAAAACCGTTCGCAAGAGAGTCGGCGTGAAAATTCAAGGATAATGTGGGTCGGAAACCCAAAAGCACAAAGCACAAAATCCAAAAGTAGTTTTGAGTCTTGTGCTTTGTGCTTTGGACTTTGAATTTTTCTGCCATTCATCTGGAGATAATGAGGCGTCTAAGGTTCATTACGGCGCGTTCGGTCTTCTTATTCTCGGGTTCCAGGTAATGAGCGACCAGATAGGCTTGAAGGGCTTCATCATATCGCCCGTTTGCATAAAGCAAGTTTGCGAGTCTGATCCACAATATCGGCCGATCCGGGTGGGTTTGCGCAGAATAACGCGCCTGGCCAATAACGTGAGCGATTTGCTGCAGGCTATCGACCTTAGCGAGGTACGCCTGCCCCCGCTCAAGCTGCCCTGATGCAATCAAGGCCCGGCCGAGATTATAATGGGCGCCGTGATACCAGGGCTCTTTCGATATGGCGGTCGTCAAGTAAGGAATCGCTTTCTCCATTTCACCAAGCTGGTAGAGGAGCGTGCCAACGTAGTAGTGGTATTCGCCATTCTCGGGCTGGAGTTTCATCGCCTGCATCTGGTATTCGAGGGCTTTTTCAAATTCGCCATTCTCGCTGTAGATGTGACCCAGGTCATTGTAGACCTCGACATAATTTTCATCCAATTTTATTACGTGCTCAAAGGCCGAAATGGCTTCATCAATTTCACCGAGATTTTTATGCGCGCGCCCCATTTGCATCAGGATTGCGCATTTTTCCTTTTTCGAATCACCGGGACTTACGCGTTCCCACTCGCGAGCGTAATGCGTGAGCGCCTCCCGGTATTGCTCACGGTGAAATGCGTTATTGCCCAGGTTAAACCAAATCGAGGGATAACCGGGGTCGAGCTGCAAAACTGTTGTGAGCGCAACCTTGGCGTCCGGGAAGCGGTTAACCGCGGTCAGTGCCCGTGCCTTAATAAAATAGCAATATGGGAGGTCCTGTCGCTGCGCTATGACCCTGTTGCAAATTGCGATCGCCGATCCAAACGCGCCCTCATCCAGGGCTTTCCCGGCCGAATCGAGCATGCTGGAGATGCGAGGTCCCGCGTATGGAGCAACATATTCGTGTTTTTGCTCGCTGCCACAACCGGCATAAAGGAGAACGAGAAATGTGCAACAGGTCAAGACTTTTTCTAACCTACAATCTAACATCTCTAACTGTTCTTTGCTCAGTTGTTTGCGAGTTTTTTTTCGGCAGCCTCAAAAAGCTTGATTTCACGATCTGCTTTAATGGAAGTTAGGCGCTCGACCTTTCCCGCCGGCCATTGCACCACCAAGGTATCGACCTCGGCGGCGGCGCCCAATCCGAAGGTGGCGGCGGCTTCAGAATGTGACAGAAAGCTCGAACCGGAGCGAATCCGCCGGTACATCCGCATCTCGCCGACAGTCGCGATCAACTGGACGCCGTAGCCATTGCGATTGGAGGGATTGCCTTCTACAGTCACACGCAAATAATGCTTGCCGGCGCCGGCGCTCTCATTGCGCCATAGATGTACCGGGCCGCCATTCTCCGTCACCAGAATATCGAGGTCGCCATCGCGATCATAATCAGCGCAGGCCGCGCCCCTAGCCACCAGCGGGGCCGCAAGAACGCCGCCGATTTCGGGGGCTGCATCCCCAAAATAGCCTTTGCCATCATTTATAAACAGGTGCGGCGGCTGACGAAATTTGACGCCGTCCTGCGTTCGTTCGATTTCGTGAACGACATGGCCGTTCGCGGCAAACATGTCCAGGTCTCCATCCAGGTCAATATCCAATAACATGAGACCGAAAGTCAGGGTCAGCAGACTCATTCTGCCAATCTTCGAAACTGCTGCGCGATCGACAAAAAGACCATCACCGCCATGGCGAAAGACCGCGATCATCTCCTTTGCAAAATTTCCCACGAATACGGATTCTTCGCCGGTGTTATCTACGACTCCGACATCGATTCCCATTCCGGCACGGGCTCGACCATTTTCATCATACGCAATCCCGCTCAAGATGCCCTTTTCCGTAAAAGTGCCGTCGCCATTGTTGACATATAATTCATTACGCTGGGTATCGTTGGCAACCACCAAATCCGGCCAGCCGTCGCGATTGAAATCGAACTCCGCAACGCCGAGTGTCTTTCCCGGCCCGCCGGCAAATCCGGCCCGTGCGGTCCAGTCCGAAAAAGTGCCATCGCCATTATTATGGTAGAAACGGCTGTTGATTCCGGTATAAAGCTCTGGCGTGCAATAGCTCTTGGTCTTACCATCGATCGAACACCAGATATCGATTTCGGGAGACCACTGCACATAATTGCCGACGTAAAGATCGAGCCAGGCATCCTTATCCGCATCGAAAAATATGGCGGAGGTACTCCAAACCTCGCCCCCGGCCACGCCTGCCGCCTGTGAGACTTCGGAAAACCGTCCCCCGTTATTTTGAAATAATTGATTCCGGCCGACCGTGGTCAAAAAGATATCATCATCGCCATCGTTATCATAGTCGCCGATTGTCACCCCAAGGCCATAACCTCGGGCATCGCTAAGCCCAACTTTGTCGGTCACTTCAACAAAATGTTCATCTCCCTTATTCTGATACAAGGCAAGGACGGGTGTCGTGTCATTATCCGCCCAAGTTCCGCCTCGCACCAAGATAATGTCGGGCCAGCCGTCACGATCATAGTCAAAAAAACCGCACCCAGCGCCCATGGTTTCTGGAAACCATGTTTTTCCAAAAGCACCAGTTACATGCAGAAAATCTCCCAAGCCCGCTGAATGGGTGACGTCGGTGAATTGAAGAGCGTCAGAACGGCTGTTGCTCTTATCCGTTGCACCAGTTGCGGGAGAGCGGTCGTTATTGCCACAGGCAAAAAGAACCAAGAATGCAATAAACAAAAAAGGTATATGCTGAATAAATCGTTTCATTGAATAATCGCTCGTTGCGTTATGCGCCTGTCCGGAAACCTCATTCTGTCATGCAGAAGGCATCTTGGTAGATTCGGCACCCAGGCCTGAAATCGGCACTGTGCCCGAATCAACCAAGATCCCTGCGGGATGACATTTCAGGGTTTTCGGACAGGCTCTTATTGGCTCGACCCTCGCGCCTTATTTATCCAACTCAGTCAAATAATTCAAGGTTTCAGACTGTGTGAAAACGCTTGGTTTCAACGCCGGCTGAGCTTGTCGAAGCCGGATTTTTGAACTTAGCTCCCTTCGACAAGCTCCCTTCGACAAGCTCCCTTCGACAAGCTCCCTTCGACAAGCTCCCTTCGACAAGCTCAGGGTGCGGCATTCTCAAGTTTTCACACAGTCGTTTGCTATGGCACGCTCAATATGCTTTCGTGAGGCTGAATCGTCGCAGTGCAAGTGGAATGGGGAGCGCATCCCCCTCGCGGATCTTGAGTATTTGATCCATCGCAATGTTGGTAAAACGCTGAGTTTTGCCTGTCGTGGGCCAGGTGATTTCAATTGACCGGATTGAAGTTGCCTGTCCCAGCCCGATCTCCTGTTGCAGGCTGGAAGCGCCAAAGCTACCGCCGGTCGTCACGGTAACATAAATGTCCCGATCCCCGCTCGTGGTCGTCACGGCAACCTTAATTCGTGCGCCAAGAGCAGCCCGGTTGCAGTGAACGCCCTCCAACTTGAGCGTGATCCAGTGATTACCATGGCCCGGATTCTCAAAACAAACATTTATGGACGCATCACCGGAAAAGGCGCCTCCCATGACCTCGTAAATATCCTGGTCGCCGTCGTTATCAAGGTCCCCGAATGATACCGCGTGCCCTTTTTGCAGATGGCCGAAACCGCCGGAGGACGTGACATCTTGAAAGTATTTCCCTTCGGCATTCCGAAACATGCGATTCGGCATCAGCGAGAGGAGCCTGGGCTCACCGGTGCCGGCATAGAAGTCGAGGAAACCATCATTATCGAGGTCGCCGAAATTGCATCCCATCGTCAGCAGCACCTTGTAGAGTCCTACGGCTTTGGTTGCGTCCGTAAAAGTGCCGTCGTGGTTATTGTGATATAGGCGAAGGCGCTCGCCGTTGTTCGGCAGTCCCAGATAGTCCTCGGCAACGTCTTTTAAATTCCAACCAAAACCGGAAACAAAGATATCCAACCAGCCATCATTGTCATAGTCCCAAAACCAGGTTGGAAAGCTCCTGGTCGGCTGCTGGACGCCTGCTTGTACGCTGACTTCGGTAAATTTCCATTCGCCAGCATCGTTTTTGCCATCATTCCTGAAAAGCAAGTTTGCTTCATGCAGAAAAGACACGTAGAGATCGAGCAAGCCGTCGTTGTTGTAATCTCCCCAGACCACCCCCTTCGCATAGCCGATTACAATAAGTCCAGCTTTCTCAGAGACTTCGGTAAATGTGCCATCGCCATTGTTCCGGAAAAGTTCACCACGATGCTTGTAGTCACGGATTTCATTCCCCTTAAAGATATCAATCCAGCCGTCGTTATTGAAATCACCCCAGGCTGCGGTCTGGGTGGGATTGAAACTGAGCAGCCCGGCCTCTTCCGTCACATCATCAAAGGTGCCATTGCCGTTATTCCGCAACAGCGAGCTCGGAATAAGTCCGTCCCACTGCTTCCAGGCCCCACGGAGCACTAGTACATCGGCATGACCATCATTGTTATAGTCCGCATGGCACAAATTCAACCCACCAACTATACCCTTCAAACCCGCCGCCATGGTGCGGTCGGTAAAAGACCCATCGCCGTTATTGCGGAAGAAACGGAGTTGATCACGATCCCCCCAGGAAGAAGCCATGATGTCAAGATAGCCGTCGCCGTCAAAATCCTCCATGACGCAACCACCGGCAAGTCCATGCACCGCAATGCCCAGGCGTGGGGCGACATCGTAAAACCGCTTGATATCGTAGTCGGATTCAAAAATCTCTGGTGGCAACAGCCATTTCCGGGGAACCTGCTCGGGGTATTGGCCGAGCGTCATGTAAGCAATGTTGAGCAACCAACGGGAGGAAATGTCTTGAGGGTCCGTCTCCAGGATCTCCGTATAGAGTTTGATAGCTCCTTCAGAGCCCCGGCGTATTTGATGAATGCCTGCACCCTTTATGGGTAACAGGCACGACTCGCTAGAGTGCTGCGAAATGCAATTGTCCTGTTCTCCCAAACGCAGATAAGACAACGCCAGATGTCGTTTTGCCTTCATCACCAACTCGTGGTTGGCGGCAAAATTCTTGTCCGCCAGCGTTTGCAATATTCGTGTGAACGCCTGCACGGCTTCTTCGTTGTGACCTGCGAAAAGAAGCTCCATCGCCAGTTGGCCATCGATCTCCAAACGGCCCTCGAGGTCCTGCGGTCGCTTCATATTCCTGAAGTACTCGATTCTCGCCTCGTTGGCAAAGACATTTGTTTCCGGACGAGGGGTATCCGCAATCTGTCGCAGCCGCTCGGCCATTTTGCGGGTGCTCTCTGCCTGATAGGCATGCGTTACCTCGTCTCCTTCCCTCACTGTCTCTGGCCCCATCCCTGACGAATGTTCGGCATGTTCGTGCGCCTGCATTGCAGGAAGCGGTGCCGTTGTCTCTGGCACATGATACACGAGCCCCCATATCACACCCAAAACAATGATGCCAAGGCCAAAGAAAATCATTAGTGTCTTGGATTTCATGTTCCGGTTAGTGCCCATATGGCTGGCATTTTGGCAGGTGTTCGTGATGCGATTGCCTCTGCGTTAAAACCTATCCATCGCAGTGATTTTCTCAGCTTCCGATAAAGGAATCACCACTTTGTAATCCTTCGCCTTCTTAAGGCTATCCCAATAAGCTGCGTAAGCTCGCGCGAACTTTCTCTCTCGTATTCTTGCCCTCAGTTCCTCGCGTACATCAGATAGCTGCCTTTCTTCCTCCAGATGACGTTCGACCTTGATAATGTGCAGGCCTGCAGAGGTTTTGATAATGTCGCTGGTTTCACCGGGTTGTAACGAAAAAGCGGCATCATAAAGCGCTCTTACCTCCCCGCTGTCACCTTTCACTATCCTGAAATGTCTCCCTTTCATTGAAGCAGGTTCTTCAGAATACTGATCGATAAGTTTGTCAAAATCCTCTCCCGCCGCAATCTTTTTCAAGACCTGCATGGCAATTTCCTGATTGGAACTCCGGAAAAAAATCTGGCGAATATCTGAAAACTTCACCTCTGCATACGCGGCAATTATTTCGCCTTCGCTAATTTTCACCATATTGCCCAAAATCTGCTCGAGGTATTTTTCTTTGAGAAGGTTATCCCGCAACTGCCTTCTTACAGACTGGGGAGTTCGGTATGACCCGGCCAAGCTGGCTTCATATTTTTCGATCCCACCATGGCGTCTTGCTAAAATCTGATAGGCGGTATCGACGCGGGCCTCGTCAATAACAATCCCGTCCCGACGCGCTGCCTCGAGAATCAGTCTGTTTTCTCCCACCTCGGCGGCGGTTTCAGTGAACATACTCTTGAGCTTGACGCCAGACATGTTTTTCATCATGTCGACGTTTAAGCCGTAAATCCCATTCATAGAATTCAGAATTGAGGAGGTGCGTATTTCGAAATCTGACGTGCTGATCCACACGTTGTTCTTATCAGGATTCAACAATGGCAGGCTATCGGAAAGGGCAAGGGCCAAATCGTATAACGCAGAGCCCTTTTGAAAAGTCGCAGTGTCATCATCGCTTCCGCAGGCAGCAAAGACGATAACGGTCAATAAAATGAAGATCCTCGCAAACACTCTCATCTACCTTTCTCTGTCTCTGTAAAGCTTGAATAGATTTGCCTTTGCTTGTTGATGGTCCACCTGGTACCGCAGTGCTGTGAGCCACGCTTTTTCGGCTTTTTCAGGAGACCCGGAAAGCGCGTAAAGCGTTCCAGCATTTACCCAAATATCACTCAGCGACGGATCTATTTTTAAGATATTCTCGAGTTCCTGAATTGCCCGAGTGGTATCTTGACGTATCAAGTGCAGAATGGCAATATTATTCCTGAGCTCAATATTATTTGGTTCCAGGTAAAGCCCGGCTTTGTAAGCGTGCATCGCGTCATTATAACGCCCTTCCCGGCGCATGGCATACCCAATGGCGGCGAATGTCAGCGGATCTTTACTGGAGAGCGCCTCCTCTTGCAACAAATTGATTTTTGCCTCGGCTTGTCGGTGTTTTTCGGCTAGATCCAAATGTTTCTGAGCCCGTTCCGGCTGCTTGAGGCGGACAAGAGCCTGTCCCAGGTTATAATGCGCGCCGGAATGCCACGGCTGCTCCTGCAAGACCCTTTGCAGGTACGGCATAGCCTCTTTTGCACTACCGAGGCTCACCAGTAACGATCCGGTCAAGTACGCGTAACTCAATTCATCCGGTTTCAGGCTTAAGGCGATCTGCGCATGCCGAAGCGCCTCCTGAAGATGACCTTCATCCTGCTCTAGAAAAGCCATACTGGAAAAAGCCGGAGCGTAAGTACTGTCCAAGGATATTGCACGCTCAAATGCAACCCTGGCGCTATCAAATTTCGCTTGTTCGACATACGCACGCCCCAGGCCGCGCCACACTGTCGCGGAATTCTCCAGCTCCAGAGCTCTCTTATAATATCCAATCGCAATCTCGAAATGGCGTTCCCTGTACTCGTTATTCGCAATATTGTGCCAAACTCCTCGATAGTTGGGATCCAGGTCGAGTGCGGCATTATACTCAGATCTGGCTTCGGCGAACCTGCCGAGCTCGGAGAAAATACGAGCCCGTTGAAAATGAACGCTTGGCGACTTCGGAGAATAGAGCGCGGCACTGTCCACCAAAGCCAGGGCGGCCAGAAATTCATGCTGCGTCATCGCCTCATTTGCTTTGAAAAGCAAAGAAACCGACCGGTTCTGTTCATTCGTGGATACCGTGTCTCGCCCGCACGAACTGACGATGAAAAGCAAAGCCATGACGAAAAACCTAACCCGAACGAGTCGGAAACCCAAAAGCCAAAGCACAAAATCCAAAAGTAGTTTTGGGTTTTGTGTTTTGGACTTTGAATTTCTTTGCCAAACAAGCACAGATTTAACTTTTGAGGGACTAATGACCATCACTGGTCTCTGCCTTCCAATTCTTTGAGATACTTTTCGGGCAACGGATCGTCCGGATTAAATTTGAGGGCTTTCCGGAAAGCCATTCCAGCTTCTGCAGTTTGACCGATTGCGGCAAGACCAACCCCAAGATTAAGCCAACCATCGGCAAACGTTGAGTCAATGGCAACGAGCTCTCGATACATAGCCATGGCAGTGGTGGTGTCTGCATTCAACATGTGCAGAGTGGCCAGATTGCATTGAAAAGCCGGGCTGGTCGGGCCAAGTGATTTGGCAACGTTTGCGGCATGAATAGCTTTTTCAATTTGGCCGGAGCGAGCAAGGGCGTCACTGTAGTTGAGCCATATGCCCTGCTGATCAGGGTTGCTTCTTGCTAAATTCTCCCAATCTTCGAGCGTTCGAACTTGTGTTGTCAAGCTCTCAGCTCTCGCCAGGTAGCTCTTTCCAAGCTCGACCTCCTGCGCACGGACCAAGGCCTGCCCCAGACTATAATTTGCCCAATAATTCCAAGGTTGTTTTTCAACGACTGTCTTGAATTCGGCCGCAGCCTCGGCAGCTTGATTATTGAGCAGGAGAATATTGCCATAAACAAATCGGTAGTTGGGATTGTCCGGCACAAGCCGAACGCCGTTTCGTACATACCCTAGAGCTGGCTTAATTTCTCCTTCTTCCTTGAAAAGTGCGCCCAGCCGCATATAGGCAGTCGCTATCGTTGAGTCAGCTTCGATTGCAGCCATATACATCATTTTGGCGCTATCGGGACGGAACAACGCCTCGTATGCCCGGCCTTTTTGCAGAGCCACGGAGGCCTTCACCTCCGAAGCCTTCTCACGGTCATAGAACGCCAGTGCCCTTCGAGGCTGCCCTTTCCTCAGCGCCGTGTTGCCCAAATTCAGATGGATGCCCGGATAGTTCCGGTCAATTTCCAGAATACGCTTATAGGCTTTCTCTGCACTGTCGAATTGCAGCAACTGGGTATAAATCATCCCCTCGAGCATCCTGATGTCGGCCAAATCAGGCTCGTAATAGGCGGCACTATCGGCCAGAAATAGCGCTTGACCATATCTGCCTTCCTTGTACAGATACTCGGCCTGCACAAGGAATTGAACAGCCTTGGGATGGGCTGCCTTGCGCCGGGCTTCGATATCACTTTTATCACTGCAGCCTACAATGGAAAGTGGGAATATAAGAATAACAAGAATACGGGAGAGGGCTGAGCTCTTGCAGAAGGCGCGTACGGAAAAGACCTGATTTTTCATTGTTGGAACCAAAAAAAAACTGCCGGCGATAAGGTTAAAGCACCATCGCCGACAGCATGATTTGCACTGGGCTATTTAAAGCCACTAGAAGCTGAACTTGGCTGTGAAGCGGCTTACATTATCAAATACACCGAAGCTGGTGTATGAATAGTCCAGCATAAACCCAAACGTGTCAAAATTTTTGTGGAGACCACCGCCCAGTGAAATGCCTTCTTCGTCCGTTGGCGTGACGTAGCCGGCACGCAATGAGAGTAGATTCATTAAGACATACTCGGCGCCGACTTTAACCTGCTCGGAGAAATCGCGAGGGCGTTCGGTATCCACCCTGAGCGTCAGCGAATGCTTATTAGGATCCCTTGTCGTGAAGTCCAGCAGATCCATCGCGACGCCAATTCTAAAGGTAAGTGGCAGTTCGAAGTTTTCCTCTTCATACTTCACTTCAGGCGCAAAGTTGCGCGCAGCCATGCCCAAGGCCAGGCTCTTGAACCCGGTACGGTAGATAATTCCAAAATCAGCCGCGAACGTTGATTCTTCATATTTCTTGTATTCATCACCGTCCGTCGTGCTGATCAGCGCAGTCGCAAGATTTTCGCTCACATATTTAGCCTGCGCACCAAACGAGAACCTATCCGACAACTGCTTCGAATAGCCAATACCCAAAACCCAAGCCGTCGGGGTGTATGAATCGGTAAAGCGGTAACCTTGCTCGCTGGCGTCAAGAGCCGTGCCCACAATTTCACCAGCATCGACGTTCATGAAGGATACGCCAAAAACACCATACTTTCCCTGGCTTGGTTGATAGGAGGCAGCAAAGGCATTGTAGTTAATATCAGCGATCCACTGCGTCATGCCGGCAGTCACACTAAATGTTTTATCCTGCCATCCCATCGTTGCCGGATTATAAAACAAGCCTGCCGCTCCGCTGCTCATGTCGACCGTAGCGGCGTTGCCAAGAGCAGCCGCACGCGCATCGACTGAGAAAGCCAGGAACTTCATGCCCGTCTGTGCG
>JBIOXB010000027.1:0-5540 GCA_044869275.1 bacterium | reverse complement strand
TCTTGCTCGCACGGCTAGTCCACTGTTACCTTAATTTTTAGTCATGGTGAGCGAAGTCGAACCATGATAACACCCTTCGACTTCGCTCAGGGTGACTCTAATAATTAAGGTAACAGTGTACTAGTATGAAACTCTATACTACTTCTCCGCTTGCTTCAACAAATCGCGAATACCCCCCACCGCCGATAAAATGCCCGTGGCTTCGTATGGCATATAAATTACCTTCGCTCCGTTGCCTTGGACCATCTCGCGCAAAGCGTCGATATATTTCACCGCGATGAGATATTGTGTGGGATCGGCTTTGCCGGTGCGCACGGCGTCGGCGATCGCGCGAATGGCCTCGGCTTCGGCGTCGGCCACGCGCTGGATCGCCACCGCCTCGCCGTCGGCGCGCAGAATCTCCGATTGTTTCTGGCCTTCCGCTTCCGTGATTTGCGCCTGGCGCCTGCCCTCTGCCTGCAAAATGGCCGACTGCTTTTGCCCCTCCGCCTCCAACACCGTGGCGCGCTTGTCGCGCTCGGCGCGCATTTGTTTTTCCATGGCGTTGCGAATATCCTCCGGGGGCAAAATGTCCTGCAATTCCACGCGATTGACTTTCACGCCCCATTTGTCCGCCGCTTCATCCAGCACGAGGCGCAGCTTGCGGTTGATGGTGTCGCGGCTGGTGAGGGTTTGATCGAGCGACAATTCGCCGATAATGTTGCGCAGCGTGGTTTGGGTCAGTTTTTCAATCGCATCTGGCAGATTGGAAATCTCATACACCGCTTTCACCGAATCGGTGATCTGAAAATACAGCAGAGCGTTGATTTCAATCTGAACATTGTCCTGGGTGATCACATTTTGGCGCGGGAAGTCATAAACCGTTTCACGCAAATCGATGCGCTCGACCGTTTGATTGATGACGATGGACGGGCCGCCGCCGACGTCCTGCCGGACGTAGCGCCAATTGATTTTGCGCGGCTTGTCCACGAAAGGCCATATGATGTTTACGCCGCTGGACAAAGTCGCATGATAACGGCCCAAGCGCTCGATGATCACCTCCTCCGCCTGTTGCACAATGCGCAGTCCGCGCAAGACCAGCATCACGATCAACAGCGCCAGCGCCAATACGAAAATCTGTAGCGGTTCCATCACTCCTCCTGCCTGTGAGATGATCATCAGATCGCTGCCGCGCAGGCGCGGGTCAAAGCTTTCGCATGCGTTGCTTCACCAAACCGGTATGTCAATGCATGCCGTTCGGTCCGACGATGAGTTTGTTGCCCTCGACGCGCAGCACCCGCACCTTCGTGCCCGCCGGAAAAACTTGGCCATTTTCGCTGCGGCTGGTCCAGACTTCGCCCTCGAGCTTCACTTCGCCCTGCAGGTCGCCGATTTCTTGCAAGGCGATCGCGGAGAGTCCCACCAAACGCTCGAGGTTCGTGCGCACCTCCTGCTCGTGACGACTCCTGAATTTGAAGGCAAACGGGCGAATCGACAAAAACACGATGAAGGTCGTGGCCGAAAACACGATGAGCTGCACCGTAAAACTGAAATCCAAAGCAGCAATGATCGCCGCGGCGAAACAGCCGAGAGAAAAACAGGCAAGCACGAAACCCGGCGTGACTATTTCAGCGACGATGAGCAGGATGCCGGCGACGAGCCAGACCAGCCAATTTTCCATTTCTATCCTCCCGTTCTTTATTCTATTCTAATGGTGGTACCAATCCCCAAAACCTGGATGCAAACTTCCGGCCAAACAAGCTTAAATTAACAAAGTCACCAAGCGTGTGCAAGCTGATTCTTATTTTTCATTCGCCTCAGAAGATTTGCCGCGCTTGACGATTTCTTCCGATCCTAAAAAGTGATGCGATTGTTCCCCCACCAGGCTGGCGCGCTGCGCCGCTTCTTCCCCGAATTTTTCTCGCACTTGATCCAACAGCTGCGCGACCTGGTCTTTGCGCTGCTGCGGCAGGGCAGAAGAAAAAAGCTGCAATTGTTCACCCTGCTGTGCCAGGCCGAAATCCGACATATTGATGCCGATCAGCCGCACGCGCTTGCCCTGGCGGTCGAAATTGCGAAATAAATGGATGGCCGTCTCACGCATCAACTCCGCATCATGGGTGTGCGCGCTCAACGTTTGCCGGCGCGTGTAGGTGAGAAATCCCTCCAGGCGGATTTTGAGCGTGAGCACGCGGCCTTTGATTTTTTCCGCGCGCATGTAGCTGCTGAGATCGTCCGCGATTTTCCATATACGCTGCTCGACGAGGTGCGCTTCACCGACGTCTTCGTCCCACGTGTGCTCTTGACTGATCGATTTGCGCGGGCCCCAATTTTCCACCGGGCGATCATCCCTGCCGTTGGCCAGTTGCCACAAGTGCGCGCCCCATTTGCCGAATTTCTTGCGCAGAATTTCCGGCGGGCATTTGGCCACGTCGCCGATGGTCACGAAGCCGTAAGCGCGCATCGTCGCTTCAGTTTTCGGCCCGACACCCCAGAGCTTTTTGATCGGCAATGGGGCCAAAAATTCTTTTTCCCCGCCGGGTGGGCAAATGGTCAAGCCGTCCGGCTTCTGCAAATCTGAAGCGACTTTGGCCACGAACATGTTGCCGGCCAGGCCGACGGACGCGGTCAATCCGATTTCCGTGCGGATGCGCGCCTTGAGCTTTTCTGCCAAAGCTTGCGGACCGCCGAAGCCGTTTGCGGTCTGCGTGATGTCGAGAAATGCTTCATCAATGCTGATCTGCTGTTGCTGCGGCGAAAAATCGCCGAGAATTCTCATCACGTGTCGGGAAATCTCGCCATAACGCTGCGGCCGGCCCGGAACAAAAATCGCATGCGGGCACCGGCGATAGGCCTGCGAAATCGGCTGCGCGGAATGAATACCGAAGGCGCGCGCCGCGTAATTTGCCGTCGAAACCACGCCACGGCCCCGGCCTCCCTTGGGATCGGCGCCAACCACCACGGGCTTGCCGCGGTATTCAGGATGGTCGAGCTCCTCCACGGCGGCGTAAAAAGCATCCATGTCGAGATGCAGCACGCAGCGCGGTTGCGGATGATTTTCCAGTTTGGGGTTCAATTTCTAAATACCCAGGAGTTATGTCGGATCTACTTTTTTTGCAGGATATTCTTTCGTACTTCGTCACCTTTGAGAAAAATTTTTAGAATTTCGTTCTGTGTTTGAATAGTAATCCGCCTATACCTTTATCCATGTTACCCCGCCTTGCGGGATCTTCCCTCGGCTCTGGTGCGTGTCTCATTAGAAGATTCAGACCGTGTGAAAACGCTTGGTTTCAACGCCGGCTGAGCTTGTCGAAGCCGGATTCTTGAGCTTAGCACCCTTCGACAAGCTCAGGGTGCGGCATTCTCAAATTTTCACACAGTCTGATTCCTGCGGAATGACAAGGAATAGGGGTTTTGGATGCCAACTTAACATTGTCAAGCCACTGAAGAAGTATACTGTGACCGTCAAAATTAATTTGACAAATTCAAAGCCACGATAGCACAAAAATCCGCGAAAATCCGCTTAATCCGTGTTATCCGTGGTCAGATGAAGTTGCTACAAAAACTAAGTTGGCGGTGCACTTGCTTATCCCGCCACCAGCCGCAAGAAAAACGCGCATATCAATCCGCCATAATTGCCGAGCAAGTAACCCAACATTCCCATAAGCACTCCCACCGGCGCCATGGATTCGTAATACGCGGCCGCGACAATCGGCGCACTGGCGGCGCCGCCAATATTGGCCTGGCTGCCGATGGCCACCAGGAAGGCCGGTGCCCGCAGCAGCTTTGCGCCGAGGAGCATGAAGGATATGTGAATGAGAATCCATACGACTCCGACGAGCAACAGCACCGGCGCGGCCAGAATGCCGTGCAAATCTGCCTTCGCACCAATGGAGGTGAGAAAGAGATACAGCGCGACATAACCCAATTTCGAAGCGCCGGCAGATTCGATGCCGCGCAGCGGCGTGAACGAAAACCCGATTCCCAAAGTGGAAATGAAAATCACCAGCCAGGTGAACTCGGTGAAGATCGAAGCCACGAGCGGAAGATTTTGCTGCAAAGCTTCGTGCGTGAGACCGTGCACGCCCTTGGCGAGATAACGGCAAACGACCGCGCCGGCGAAGCCGAGCGTGACCATGAACATGGCGTCGGACAAATTGAGAGGCCGCATTTGGCTGGCTTGAAATTCTTTCATGCGGCGGTTGAGATCTTCCAAAACGATCGAGTCGGCGCCGAGCCAGCGATCGATCTGCTTTTGATGGCTGGCCATAAAAAGCAACACGCCCATCCAGGTGTAGGCCACCGCGGTATCGACAATGATGAAGAGTCCGGTAATGTTATCGGGCGCGCCCACGGCTTCTTTAATCGCGGCAAAATTTCCGCTGCCGCCGATCCAACTGCCGGAGAGCGCGGCCATGCCCTTCCACGCCTCTGGCGGCAGCACGGCCTGAAAAACCACGAAAACTATCGGCCCGCCCACGATCACACCCAGGGTGCCGAACAACATCATCGCCAGCGCTTTGGGCCCGACCTTCATGATGCCCGGAATATCCGCCGTCAACATCAAAATGAACAAACTGAACGGCAGCAAGTAGTCGCGCATCCAATCATACACCGGCGAATTTATCGGAATGACGTGGAAAGTCGCTGCGAACGTGGGAAGATAATAAATTAAAACAATCGAAGGAATAATATTGAAGAATCTTTGCGTCCAGGATTGCTTCGTCGCCCACAATACCAAAGCGCACAAGCTGGAGCAAAATGCGAAGATCGCCATGGGATCTTGCAACAAGGGCATACGCGCTCCATTTCGGGACAAAGCACAAAATTCAAAGCACAAAATCCAAAGGCAGTTTTGAGTTTTGTGCTTTGGATTTTGAATTTCATTGCTAAAAAGCTCAGATTGCACTTCTTACGAAATGCTGTGTCATGACTTCTGGTCGGCGCGTTTCCGCAATACCTCACCTACATGATTGAGCGAAAGCCCACGGGCCTCCAACAATACCAAAAGATGATAAATCAAATCGGCAGATTCTTCGGCGACACGCGCCTCATCTTCCCCCACCGCAGCGAGCGCGACTTCCAGCCCCTCTTCTCCAAGCTTCTGCGCGATTTTTTTGATGCCGGTATCAAACAGCATGGTCGTGTAGCTGCCCTCCGGGCGTTCGAGATGGCGGCCGTGAATGAGGGTGGCGAGCTCCGCTACTACTCTAAAGAATGCCGTGGGCGATGAGCTGCTCTCGCTTGCTTCGTGATCAAAACAGCTTGGCGTTCCCAGATGGCACGCCGGGCCAGAGTTTTTTATTTGAATCAAAAGCGCATCCCCGTCACAATCGCGTTGAATACTCTGCACGAATTGATAATTGCCGGAAGTCGCGCCTTTCTCCCAGAGCCGCTGCCGGCTGCGGCTGTAAAACCAGCAATGCCCAGTGGCCAAGGTTTTTCCCAGGCTCTCGCGATTCATATAGGCTAGCATCAACACGCGGCCGGTATTGGCGTCCTGCAAAATCGCGGGAATCAATCCCTGGCCATCAAACTCGATTTTGTCAAGCAGGTCGTGA
>JBIOXB010000026.1:0-7424 GCA_044869275.1 bacterium | reverse complement strand
GCGTAACAAGATTCTGCCATTTTATTGAAGGTCTCATTCTGCTTTGCGCACAATTCCTGAGAAATAAGTTGATCAATTTCTGGTAGGGAATATCTGTTTCAGTCGCGAGCTGCTTAAAATACTCAATCGTTTCATTTTCACTTCGGATCAAACCGCTGCACCTTCCATGCGATTGATGAAGCCGATGGCCAGGTGTTTATTGCGAGGGAATACATCGAAAGCCAATCCTTGCATGAGATTATCCTGTTTGTTCGGGTGAATGCAATCCCACTACATCATTTTGCAGCTTGCGAATCAAGGAAAAAGTTTTATACTGGTTTGGTCGATTTTTATCAGGCCTGCGCTACCCATCGGTCATCTCCTGAGACGAGGAAATCATGTTTCCCACCAAGCTGATTTATTTTATGAGTGCTTCACTCTTTCTATCTTTTGCGGCATGTTCCAAAGAGAATAAATCTTCCCCGCAAGAGACGGACAAGCCGCCGGCGGATTTCAGTCTTGTCTTCGGCGAAGGCGGCGGCTTCACCGGTTTGTGGCAGGGTTACACCATAAATGCGGAGGGCTCGATTTCTTCCTGGCAAGGCAGAATGGCGGGTGAAAACGCCAAGCCTTCGGGGCAGCTCTCCGGCAAGCAAATGAAAGCATTGTGGCAAGAGCTTCACAAGACGAGTTTTTTTACACAAGAGTCGGATGAACGCGGCAATATGACGGCCATTATGCGGGTGACCGCCAACGGCGCCACCAAGGAGCTGGCGTGGATTCCGCAGATGAACGCCGCCTCTGCGGCCAAAACCGCGCCACAGCAGTTGCAGCAGTATTGCCGGCAATTGGTGGAGGAGGCTGCCCAAAAATAGAAAGGGGGGAACGACAGCATCAAAATTGCCAATTCTATAGCCCAGAGCGGACAAGCCGGAAAGGGCTCGACGCTCGCAACCCAGAAAGTTGTTTACGTTTTACCAATGACGTCTCACGTGATCCGCAAGGAATGAAACGTGATGCCAAGGAGGAGTCATGCACTTTCGCAACAAAAGTTTGCTCGTGCTCGCCGCAAGCTGTGCCGCTCTGGCTTTCAGCAGCGCGGCGCTCGACCAAAAATCTTCCCATCCGAAGGGGGGAAACCCGCTCGCCAGTAAATTGCAAAAGCAATATGCCGGCCCCGATCTCAACGAAAAGCGACGCGCCTTTGAGCGAGAACTCGAAAGTCTACCGCAAAAGATTGCCACTCTTAAAGCAGAACTGCGGCACAACTCAACTCAGACATTGGCCGCCCAGCACAGCTCGGATTTGTCGCGCTTGTCACGAGTCAGCGCAGGCAGCCTGCGCGTTTATTGGAACGAAGATCAATCCATTCCGGTCTTCATCAAGGGCAAGCAATTACAGGAACACGCGCTCGGGCGCGCTGCGATTTCAAACGATGCCGCGGTGGCGCAACAGGCAAAGGCCTTTCTCCTAGAGAATGCCGGCCTGCTGCGCCTGCATAACCCCGCGGAGGAATTTTCCCTCACCAAGCTCGAACGCGACGCTTACGGCATGGTGCACGTGCGCTTTCAACAAACCTATCAAGGCCTGGAAGTCTGGGGCCGCGAGGTGATGGTGCATTTGAATCAAAACGGCATGGTGGAAAGTTTCAACGGCCGCTACCTTCCCACGCCCGTTATAGAGGTCCATACCGAGCGCATTCCGCAAGTGCAAGCAGAACAGATCGCGCAACAAAAGTTTGGGACTGCCGTGCGAGAAACGCACAGCCGCAAATTGATTTATGTTGACCACGAGAACGTGGCGCATGTGGCCTGGCTCGTGCAATTGCGAGCCGGCCTGGAGGCGAATTGGCATTATTTCGTCGAGGCGCAGAGCGGCGAGATTTTGCATCGCTACAATCACGTCGTTTACGACGGTCCGGCAACGGGCACCGGGATGGATCTGTTCAACCGCACGCGCAATTTGAATATCTATCAACTCGGCAGCCCGTACTATTTGATCGACGCCTCCAAGCCCATGTTCAATCCCGCTGCTTCTTCGTTTCCGGACAAGGGCGTCGGCGTTATTTACACGTTTGACGCGCGCAATGGTGAAGGCGATCGAATGTATTACGTCACCTCCAACAGCACCAATTCGTGGAACAACCCCCCGGCGGTTTCCGCCGCAGCGAACGCCGCGCTGGTTTATGATTACTATTCGCAGGTGCACGCCCGCAACGCCATCGACGGCGCCGGCACGACGATGAATGTAGCCGTGAATTACAAACAAAGCTACAATAACGCCTTTTGGGACGGCCAGTTCATGGTTTTCGGCAACGGCGACGGCAATCAATTCAGCGATCTCGCCGCGGCTTTGGATGTAACCGCGCACGAAATGAGCCACGGCGTGATCGAGAATACCGCGAACTTGGTTTATGAGAATCAACCCGGCGCTCTGAATGAGTCTTTTGCCGATGTCTTTGGAGTGTTGTTTGAATTTTGGGTGGAGGGCAACAACGGTGACTGGCTGGTCGGGGAGGATGTTACCACGCCCAGTATCGCGGGTGATGCTTTGCGCGACATGGAAAATCCCGCTTCAAACAAAGTGGCATTCGGTAAACAGCCCACCAAGATGAGCGAGTATCAGAATCTGCCCAACACGGAGGACGGTGACCATGGCGGTGTGCACATCAACAGCGGCATACCCAATCGCGCGTTTTATTTGTACGCCACGGCGGTGGGCCGGGCCGCTGCCGAAAGGGTCTATTATCGAGCGCTGGCGCAATATCTCACGCGCAACGCGCAATTCATCGATTGCCGCCTGGCGGTGACCAAGTCCGCGGAAGACCTTTACGGCGCGGGCAGCGCGCAAGCCCTGGCTGCGGCGCAAGCATTTGATGCCGTCGAGATTTTCAGCGGCGAGGGCACGCCGCCGCCGGATCCTCTGCCGCCGGTGCAAGGCACGGAATACTTGGCCGTGATTAGCGCACAATCCGGACAGTTGTTCCGTGTGACGACGAATGCACAACAGCCGACGCCGCTTTCAAGCGTGGCCCTGTATAGCCGGCCGACAGTGACGGATGACGGCGCTTTGGTTTTTTATGTTGACCAAACGACCAACTTGCGCGTCGTCGGCTCGGATGGCGGCAACCCGCAACAGCTCACCAATTCCGGCGGCTTCAATAATGTCTCGATCTCGCCGAGCGGCCGCTTCCTGGCCGTGACCACCACACTCAGCCAGCCGGTGATCTACCTCGCCGATTTGGACAGCCCGAGCCCGGCCTTCCAACCGACGCAACTTTACACACCGACCTACACGCCGGGGGAGGAAGCGGGCAATATTCTTTTTCCCGATCGCATTGATTGGGCTTCTGACAACGAGATTTTGATGTACGACGCCCTCAATATCATCGTCGATTCGAACGGGGACACCACGGGATACTGGGACATCAACCTGCTGCGTACCAGCGACGGCACGATCTCGCGCCTGTTTCCGCCGCAACGCCCGGGCGTAAGCATCGGCAATGCGGTGTTCGCTTCGAACACCGACAACGTCATCGCCTTTGACTTTGTCGATGCCCAAGGCAATGTGAAAGTGCTGGGGGTGAATCTGGACAGCGGCGATCAAGGCGTGGTCACCGACAATTTCAGTTCGCTCGGCAGCCCCTCGTTTTCGCGCGATGACCGGCGCGTGTATTATCATTATATCGACAACAACGGCACGGCGGTATGGTACGCGGATCTCCTGCAGGATGGCGTAACCGGCAACGGCAACGATGTGCGGCTGTTGCAAAGCGTGGTTTATCCCGTCAGCTTCACCGTGGGCACGCGGCCTTCGAGCGTCGAGTCGAAAGATTCGCCGATTCCCAGCGGATTTGTTTTGCAGCAAAACTATCCCAATCCGTTCTTCCGCAACGGCGGGACCGCGACCGCGATTCGCTACAGCCTGCCGTGGCCCGCAAAAGTCAAGCTTGCCGTTTACGATCAGCTCGGCCGTGAAGTAGCGACGCTGGTCGATGCACAGAAAGCCGCGGGCGAGGAGCGGGTAGTTTGGAACGGGCGCGATCAAAACGGCGCCCGCGCCGGCAGTGGGATCTATTTCTACCGCTTGCAAGCCACTTCACCGGCCGGGAATGTAACCACGATCACGCGCAAGATGACTTTGCTGAAATAAGTGAGCCGTACTCATTAGTGATCAGTCATCAGTGATCAGGGATTTTTACTGCTGACTAATGACTGATCACTGATTAAACCCGACACCAGCAAGCAACTCCGGAGAAAGCAACTGTGAACATCATTTTCATCGAAACCTTCTATGGCGGATCACACAAAAGTTACATGGACGGTCTGATCAAATACAGCGCCCATCAGATCACGCCCATCATCCTGCCCTCGCGCTTTTGGAAATGGCGCATGCGCAGTGCGGCCATGTACATCGCCGAAAATTACGGCCATGCCTTGCGCAACTGCGATTTGATCATCGCCACGGATTTGCTCAATCTCGCCCACTTGAAAGCGCTGGCCGGCTTTACCTGCCCGGCGATCATGTTTTTTCATGAGAATCAATTGACCTACCCCACGCCCGAAGGCGACAAACCGGAAATCGATTTGGGCCTGGTCAATGTGGTCTCCGCGCTCACGGCGGACGTTTGTTTGTTCAATTCGCATTACCAATTCCGGGAGTTCGATCGCACGTTGAAGCAATTCATCAACGACATTCCGGAATTCGTGCCCGAGCGCGCGCACGAGCAGATCATGGCGAAGACGCAGGTGATGTACATGGGCATGGATCTCTCCGGCTTCCCCGACCGGCGCATCGTCAAAAATCCGGTACCGGTCATTTTGTGGAATCATCGCTGGGAATTTGACAAGCAGCCCCACGTTTTCTTTGCGGAAGTGTACAAGCTCTTGGAAGAAGGCATCGATTTTCGGCTGGTCATTCTTGGCGAGAATTTTCAGATGCATCCCAAAGAATTCATCGAAGCGCGCACGCGACTGGGTGAACGCATCCTGCAATTCGGCTTCGTCGAAAGCATCGAAGATTACGCTAAATTCGTTTTGAAAGCAGATATTATCGTGTCCACCGCGATTCAGGAAAATTTCGGCTATGCCGTGGCCGAGGCGATTTATTGCTACACTTTGCCGCTCTTGCCCAATCGTTTGAGCTATCCCGAAATCCTGCCGGAGAAATTCCACCGGCAATTCTTGTATCAAGACCACGAAGATTTGCATCAAAAATTGAAGCGCTTGCTCGCGGACTATCGCCAGCTCGACGACGTGCGCGAAGAGTTGGTGGGCGTTTTTGCAAAATTTGATTGGAAGAATCGGGTCAACGAGTTTGACGAGTTGTTTGAGAGGGTGGGGGCGAATAGGCGTTGAGTGTAAGGCGCGAATTTTCATACTAGCCTTGTCAGATCGTCGCGGCATGGGCCTGGTTTGGCGGGCGACCGCCTTGAAGGCTTCTGTAAAATGCCCATCAAGTTTGGAGAGTGAGGTTGAGCCGGCGTTGCTTCGGTTTGAACTGCCCATACTTTCCCTCCAGTTAAATATAAATGCTTGCTTCTTTGGACGTTCCCAGTATATTATCCCCTCGCGTACGTTGCCTGTGGGACTCCTTTCTTGAATTTGTAAATCAACACTGATTCCAATATAGCGTGCTTTTCTCTACGAGAAGCACATACGCCGTGCATGCGGCCTCATCTTCGCTCTGCCTTCCTTGCGCTTGTATGAAGCAGTTGAATCCTTTTTTATAAAACCGAGATGCTGAAAAGCGGCGATATCGTTAACGAGAGATACCGCATCGAAAGGCTCCTGGGCGAGGGCGGTATGGGAATCGTGTATCACGGCTATGATCTGCTGGCTGAGCGCTTCGTTGCTTTGAAAGAAATGAAAGCTTCCTCTCCCGACGATGCCAAAGACCTCGAACGCATCAAAAAAGAGGTGAAAGCGCTGGCAAGGCTGAATCATCCCAATATTGTCATCCTTCATGATTTGATAAAAAACCGGGATTGCTGGTACCTCGTCATGGAATACGTCGAGGGTGTGACGTTGGACGAGAAACTGGAGCAAACCGGAGCATTGCCTCTTCAAGAGGCCATGCCCATTGTGAAGCAGATGCTGGCGGCGCTCGATCATGCTCATCAAGCCGGCATCATTCACCGCGATTTCAAGCCGGGTAATGTGATGATCAAATCCGGCGGCGAAGTGAAGGTAATGGACTTTGGCCTAGCCAAAATTCAAACGAATCCCACTGCCACGCGGTCCACGAAAACCGAGCACACCGGGGGCACGCTGTATTATTTGTCGCCGGAGCAAGTCAGTAGCGACGGCCAGGTGGTCGATCATCGCAGTGATATTTATTCTCTCGGCATGACCTGCTATGAAGTCTTGGCGGGATACATGCCCTTGAAAGAAAAAAAAACGACGGTCGAAATTCTCAATGCCATTTTGCGCGGTAATTTTCCGCTACCGACGAAATTCAATGCTGCGGTGCCAAACGAGCTGAGCAGAATCATCAGGAAGGCGATCGCAGTAAAACCGGAGAAGCGTTTTCGCAGCGCCCGGGACATGCTGGCGGCAATTGTGAAGTTTGAGGAGATCCAAAAAGCAAATGCAGATCCTTCCGCCGTAAGTCGGCAGCGGATCAGATTGACGTTCGAAATCAGCTGGGGCATCATCAGCGTAGTTTTGGTTTTGGCTCTCATCACCATATTTGCCGTGCCCGATCTGCCTCTTCGCATTCTGCGAGGGGCCGGCATCCTTTCCCCAACCAAAGTGGCCATTCGCACCGTGCCGGAGGGTGCAGAGATCAGGCTCGCGGGAAAATCCGCCGGGAGGAGTCCGTTGGTCAGCCGCTTTGTCGATGTCGACACGCTTCGCGTCTTGCTTCAAAAATCGACGTACTTCAGTATCGACACTTCCTTCGCGTTGCAGGGGGTGCTGGATACGACCTTGTCTTACACTTTGATCCCCGCGGCGACCTTCGCGATTGCAGTCGTACCGGAAAGCGCTGAAGTCTTGATTGATGGCAAGATCATCCCGCCTGCCGAAAGGGAGCATCTCGAGCAGGCTGTGGGTGAGCACGATCTTCTCATTTCCTCCGTGGGATACGAAACCTTGGAGGAAAAAATCTTTCTGCGGCAAGGGCTCAACCCATTGCGAGCAGACACATTGAGGCAAATAAGAATTGCTTCGCTTTCAAAATCGGCTCCAAGAGGCAAATAAGAATTGCTTCGCTTTCAAAATCGGCTCCAAAACCTGATCAAAAGAAACCACCAATAGTGACGCCACGGCAAGATTCTTTGGTTACTCCGCCGCTAACTTCAAGCTCTGGCTTAAGACCAATACCGTTCATTTAAGCGCAAGAGTTCTTTGAAAAATAGTAGGATGGCTCCGTTTTTTGAGATTTGGTATATTGGTTTGGATACCCATACCAAACCAAGGAACCATCCTATGCGATTCAAATTG
>JBIOXB010000025.1:0-28003 GCA_044869275.1 bacterium | reverse complement strand
GCGTTAGAACGGTTGGGTTACAAAATCGAACTTAACGAAATGACATCTCAAGAAAAGGCTTAACTAAACCTCAAATTTGCAAATCTCTATGCATGTCATTTTCGTGGTAATCTTCCCATGATACAATGTCACACCCCAATTTGGCATTGTGCCCAGAGCCTGGGAAGATGCTTACAGCATGACAAATCGAGATGGCGCGAGTTTAACTTAACATTGTCAAGCTAATGCCTGTTTCCAATCAAGCTGAAAACAGCAACCATAGTAGCTTGTTTTTTTGACAGGATTTACAAGATGAACGGGATTGATTTTCTATCTTGTACATCATGTTCATCCTGTCCAAAAAGTTTAAGAATCTATTCTGAATTCAAAAACCAATGATCGAAATGCTACGTGTCAGCTATATGCTTCTTCCACTGCTGGTTGGGCTTGCATTTCATGGCTTCTGCATGAAGTTCAACTGGCTGACCTTTCTTGCGCGGCCAATCGATGGAGGAAGAACGTTTCGCGGCCGGCGGCTTTTCGGGTCCAATAAGACCTATCGCGGCGTCATCGCCGTAGGCTTGGGCGCGGCGGCCGGCTTTGGGATTCAAACGATTCTTCATCAAACAACTTCTGTTCGCAGTCTCGCGCTTATTGACTATTATCGTTTGAACTGGTTTTTCCTCGGATTTGCAGTGGGAGCCGCGGCGATGCTGAGCGAGCTGCCAAATAGTTTCATCAAACGCCAGCTTGGCATTGCACCCGGGACGGCCGGCAAGGGGGTGGCGGGCGTGTTGTTTTACCTCCTGGATCAGGTTGATTTGCTGCTGGGCATGTGGCTGGTCCTGGCATTGGTCGTTGAGGTTACCCTGCTGCGCGTGCTTTGGTCCATCGTCTTTTTGTTTTTTGCCCATCAAGTGATCACGATAGTCGGATACGCTCTTGGGATGCGGGCCACGGCGCGATAGCCAGCGAGGCGAATCTCCGGCAATTCTAATGACGAAAGTTCTTCATTGCTTGCTTTTTTCAATGTTCATTTCAATTTCATGCCCTCAAAACACTTCTTTTCCTCCTGCTACTCCCTAAAAAGCAATTGACTTTTCGGAAAGTTGTGTTATGCTTATCGTTTAACGATCACCGCATTTTCGGAGAATGCCATGGAGAGCAATGACCTCACCAGAAGAGCGTTCATCAAAATCGCCGGCGCCGGTGTTGGGGGCGCCATGTTGGTTTCCGGTTGTGCACAAGACCTGGGCACGTGGCGGTTCTTTACGGACGCGGAAGCTCTTGTGGTTGAAGCGATTGCGGAGCAGATCATTCCGGCTGACGATGATCCCGGTGCGAAGGAAGCGAATGTCATCAATTTCATCGACAAGCAATTGGTGGGCGTTTTTGCCAAGCATCAGGAGATTTACCGCCAAGGCCTCGCCGGTGTGCAACAAACCAACCGTCTCATGTTCGGCGGCAATTTCGAAACGCTGGCATGGGAGCAGCAGACAGAAGTTTTGAAGACGCTGGAAGCTGGTGCAGCCAAAGGCGAAATCTGGCAGGCCGTGTCCGCGCAGAAATTTTTCGAACTGATCCGAGATCACACCATGCAGGGTTTCTATGGCAGCCCGCGCCACGGCGGCAACCGGCGGTTTGCCAGTTTCAAAATGCTCGACATTGATTATCCCAGAATCGTCGGGCAGAATCGCTACAATATGTTTCCCGGCAAGTGAGGAAAATGGGCATGGCACTGAAACACGTCAATGCAATCGTTATTGGCGCCGGCGCTGGCGGCGGCGTGGTGGCCAAAGAGCTCGGTGAAGCCGGTCTCTCCGTTGTCCTCTTCGAACGCGGTAAGTGGCACAGCTACGAGGATATCGATAGCGACGAATTGCGCTCGCAACGCACGCCGGCTCTGGGCAATGCCTACGGCCCGGATGATGAGCGCTATCGCCGCGTGGTCAGAGATGCGCAAGGCAAATGGCATATCGTGATGCCGAGCGAGTGGAGCTACAACAACAATGCCGCCTGCGTCGGCGGCGGCACGCTCAGTTATGGCGCGATGGCCTGGCGCTTCATGCCCGAGGATTTCAGCATGCGATCGGTTTACGGCGAAGTGCCGAACTCGACGCTGGAAGACTGGCCGATTTCCTATGAGGATCTGGAACCCTGCTATGAAAAAGCGGAATGGGAAATCGGCGTCTCCGGCGATGACAGCCAAAACCCTTTCGCGCCGCCACGCCGCAAACCACATCCCATGCCGCCATTCTCTTATAACCGGGAAGGGAAGATCTTGTATGACGCCGCGAAAAGCACCGGCCTTCATCCCTTTCCCATTCCCATGCTGCGAAATTCCATCGCGTACAATGGCCGGCCCGGGTGCATCAACATGCGAACCTGTGTCGGGTTTGCCTGCCCGGTGAATGCCAAAGGCGGCAGCCAAAACACCGTCATTCCCGCGGCGCTGGCAACGGACCATTGCGAGCTGCGCACCCAAACCGTGGTGAGTGAAATCCATATCGATGAACGCGGTCGCGCCACCGGCGTCACGTATTTTGATGCGCAAAACAAAAAGCAAACACAGACCGCTGACCTCGTGGTGGTGGCGGCTTCGGCAACGGAATCGGCGCGTTTGCTGTTGAATTCGCGGTCGAAGCTTTTTCCGGACGGCGCCGGAAACAACAACGACTGGGTCGGCAGAAACTTGCAGGGACATGCTTACTGCGGCGCATTTGGGTTGTTTGCGAAGGAAGTCTACGACGACGTTGGGCCGGGCGCCTGTGTGGCCATTTGTGACTTCAATCATCACAACTCAGAAATCATCGGCGGGGGGCTTCTCGCCAACGAATTTATTCGCATGCCCTATCTCTTCAGCGGACGGCGGCCTCCGGGCGCGCCCAGTTGGGGCAAAGCGCACAAAGATTTTCAGCGCCAATATTTCAAACGACACGCGGCCGTCATGGGACCGATTCAAGAAATTCCGGTTTTCGAATCGCGCGTGGAAATCGATCGTACGGTCAGAGATCATTGGGGCATTCCCGTCGCGCGCATCTCCGGGCACGGTCATCCGGAGGATCGCAAAGGCACCGATTTTCTTTCTTCGAAAGCGGAAGCTTGGTTAAAAGCGGCAGGCGCTGATACGGTTTGGAAATTTGGCTGGGGTGGCGGCAAGACGGCCAGTGGCGGCCAGCATCAAAGCGGAACGTGCAGAATGGGAAATGATCCCAAGAATTCAGTGGTCAACAAATACGGCCAGGTGCACGACATCGACAACTTGTTCGTGGCGGATGGCAGCCTGCATGTGACCAACGGCGGGTTCAATCCCGCGCTGACGATCATGGCGTTGGGATATTGGGTATCTGCCTATATAAAAGAGGAATGGCGCGGCACGAAATTCCGTTGAAGGCAGTACCGGTCTTCTTATGGGATTAGCTTTTCAGAGTCAGAATAATCCCGCAGCGGCGGGACTGCAAGTTGTTCGCATCTCTTAACGCCTTTTCAACACAGAACACGGAGTTTCACGGAGAATTTCAAGAACCACGGGAAGCAAAACTCACTCTGTGGCTCTCTGGCGCCCATTCGCGGGTGCCTTTTGTTTGGTTGCGGCTCGTGCACGTTGGGAGAGATGAAGGAGAGATGAAAATGAAGTTATTGATCACAGCAGGCCTCCTCCTGATTTCTTTGGTGGTGCTGAGTTTCGCCGGATTTTTTGCCTATTGGCAAACGTCTTCGCCTGCCAAATCCTGCGCCTCCTGCCACGAAATTCAAGGCGCGCACGAGATCTGGGCGCAATCACCGCACCGGGAGATCGAATGTGCAGACTGCCATGGCACGGCCTTAAGCGCGGGTCTACACAGTATGGAAGAAAAAGCGCGGATGGTGTTCACACATTTCACTCGTCCGCAGTATGAAGAAATTCGACTGAACGAACGGCAGGTCGTTGCGGCGATCGCGAAGTGCAGCGAGTGCCATGCGCAGGAGCATGCCGACTGGCTGAGCGGCGGCCATTCGGCGACTTACGCGGACATCTTTCTCAATGAGAAGCATAACCAAAAGGAACAGTTAAGTGAATCGTGTCTGCGCTGTCACGGCATGTTCTTTTCGGGAAGCATCGCGCAAGTGGTGACGCCGCTCAGCGTCACCGGGTCGTGGAAACTGGTCGATCCGGCGCTGGCCTCGCAGCCGGCCATTCCGTGCCTGGCCTGTCATGAAATTCACGTCGAAGGCAGTCCGGCGACCAGGCCGGATTATGCCAATCCGGCGAACATCGCCGCCAAACGGCCGTCGCGGGCCGCTAAAGTTGGATTCTATGATCGCTACGAAAAAATGCACTTTGCTGCGGCTGAGCTGCCGGCGCTGGCGCTCGCCAATAATGGACGTTCAGTGCAAGTTGCCAAAGACGAGCATCAGCGCGTGTGTGTTCAATGTCACGCGCCGAATGCCTTTCACCAGGCGGGAAGCAGTGACGACCGTACGCCGCGCGGCGTGCATGAGGGCTTGAGTTGTAGCGCTTGTCACGCCTCGCATTCCAATGATGCAAAGGAATCGTGCAGCAATTGTCATCCACGCTTGTCCAATTGCGGCCTCGAGGTTGAGAAAATGAACACCACCTACTTTAATGCCTCCAGCGCGAACAATATTCACTTCGTTGCCTGCTCGGATTGCCATCCGCAGGATTTTCTTTCTCACGCGCAAAGGCGCAAGTCCGTCGCCCCCGTGCCTCGCCGGCCAGGCAGCTCGGGGCAATGATCGTCTGTGATAAGAGCAGCAATAGAGGAATTGTGCGAGCGCCTGGCGCAGACGTGCGAAGCGTTTGCGGGAAGCCCGCATCCCGGGCGACCAGCACTCTGCATTTCACGTCCGTGAGAAAACCTCAGCGCTTTTGTGTCTGACAAATTCACCTCTCTTATTTCCATCACCATTTGCCATTCGCACTTTATGCGTGCAAAATTACTCTTCAATCTCCTGCTACTCGTCACCTCCGTAGCAGCGCAATCCATTAATTCCTCCCTCTACCAAGACCTCCGCTACCGCAACCTCGGCCCGTTTCGCGCGGGAAGAACTGTCGGAGCTGTGGGCGTGCCCACGCAGCCGAATGTGTTTTATATCGGCGTGAACAACGGCGGCGTTTGGAAAACCGATGACTACGGCCGCACGTGGAAGCCGATTTTCGACGACGCGCCCACCGGCTCGGTGGGCGATATTGCGGTCTCGCCCTCGCAGCCGGAAGTGATCTATGTTGGCACCGGCGAGGGTTTGCATCGTCCCGATCTCAGCGTTGGTGATGGCATTTTCAAATCCAGCGACGGTGGCAAAACGTGGGCGCATGTTGGTCTCGCGGACGTGCAGCAAGTCGGGAGACTCATCGTGCATCCAACTAATCCGGATATTGTGTTTGTCGCGGGACTCGGCCATCCTTATGGCCCGAATGAGGAGCGCGGTGTGTTCCGCACCACCGATGGCGGGCGATCTTGGCAGAAAGTGCTTTACATTAATCACAACACCGGCGCGATTCAAGTCGAATTCGATCCCACCAATCCCCAAATCGTTTTCGCTGATTTGTGGGAGCATCGCGAAGGGCCGTGGGAGAACGCCAGCTTTTCCGGAACGAACAGCGGCCTCTACAAATCAACCGACGGCGGCGACACGTGGCGGCGGCTCACGCAAGGCCTGCCTACTGCAGCGCAGGGGTTGGGTCGCATCGGCGTGGGCCTGGCTCCGAGCAATCCAAAACGAATGTACGCCACGGTTGATGCGAGAGAGAATGGCGGCCTCTATCGGTCCGAAGATGCAGGTGAAAGTTGGATGCTGACTAGCAATGACCGCCGCTTGTGGGGACGCGGCGGCGATTTCGCCGAAGTGCGCGTGCATCCGAAAAATCCGGAGGTTGTTTTCATTGGCAACATCGCTTCGTATCGTTCTGATGATGGTGGCAAGACTTGGGCGTCGCTCAAAGGCGCACCGGGCGGCGACGATTACCATCGCATTTGGATCAATCCTTTGCAGCCGGACATCATGCTCTTTGCCACGGATCAGGGCGCGACGATTACGGTCAACGACGGCAAAACATGGAGCTCGTGGTACAATCAACCCACGGCGCAACTTTATCACGTGACGACGGACGATCAGTTTCCATATTGGGTTTATGGCGGCCAGCAGGAGAGCGGGGCAATTGCCATCGCCAGCCGCGGCAATGGCGGACAGATTTCATTTCGCGATTGGATCGGCGTGGGCGCGGATGAATATGCCTATGTCGCGCCTGATCCGCGCAATACCGACATGGTGTATGGCGGCCGGGTGATGCGCTTCAACAAGCAGACGGGCCAAGCGCAGAATGTCGCGCCGGAAGCATTGCGCTCCGGGAAATATCGGATGCTTCGCACCATGCCGCTGCTGTTTCATCCCGCTGATCCGACGATGCTGCTTTTTGCCACCAACGTGTTGTGGAAGACGACGAACGGCGGCGAGCAGTGGCAAATCATTAGTTCCGATCTTTCTCGCGAGCAACCGGAAGTGCCGGAAAGCATCGGCGACTTTCGCACGCCGCAATTGGCGAGTATGCCGCGCCGCGGGGTGATCTATGCCGTCGCGCCTTCGCCTCGTGAAGTCAATACGATCTGGGCAGGCACGGATGATGGGTTGGTGCACCTCACGCGCGATGGCGGCACAACTTGGAAAAATGTCACGCCGCCGGAGCTGCGCGTGTGGGATAAAGTTTCACAAATTGATGCCGGGCATTTCGACAGCCAAACCGCGTACCTCGCGATCAACGCCATCCGGCGCGACGATATGCGCCCGCATATTTATCGCACGCATGATGGCGGTGCTTCGTGGGCACGCATGGTCAACGGCCTGCCCGGAATGGGCCCGGTGAATGTGGTACGCGAAGATTTGCAACAACGCGGTTTGCTTTTCGCGGGCACGGAGCGCGCGGTGTATTTTTCGGTGGACGACGGCGAGCATTGGCAATCGTTGCGCTTGAACATGCCGGCCTCGTCCATTCGCGATCTGGTTATTCACGAAAATGATTTGGTGGTCGGCACGCACGGCCGGGCAATTTGGATTCTCGACAATTTTGCACCGCTGCGCGAGATGGTGAAAGTCGCTGTGGCACCGGCGTATCTCTTCGCGCCGCCACCAGCAACGCGAGTGCGCTGGAACATGTTTTCGGATACGCCGCTGCCGCCGGAAGAGCCTGCCGGCCAAAACCCGCCAGATGGCGCGATTTTGGATTATTGTTTAAATCGGGAGGCGAAAGACGTAAAGCTTGAAATGGTGAATGATAAAAAGGAAACGGTGCGGCGATTCACGAGTAATGATAAAGTAGAGTTGATTGACACCACCGCGATGCCGCATCCGACATATTGGATTCGTCCGCCCCAAGTTCTCGCCATCACGGCGGGCCATCATCGCTTCGTTTGGGATTTGCGCTACGAACCGCCGCCGGGCAGTGAGCGCGAATTTGCGATTGCCGCCGTATATCGCAACACGCCGAGCGGCCCAGGGGGCCCGTTCGTGCATCCGGGGCGTTACACGGTGCGTTTGACGGTTGATGGCGCCGTGTATGAACGTCTACTGGAGGTGCGACTCGATCCGCGTGTGACGCTCAGCCCGGCGGAGGTGCAATTGCAGACGGACTATTCGCTTGCTTGCTACCATGGTTATCTCCGGCTGCAAAAAATCCGCGAGGCGATGGATGCTCTGCTGCAAAATCGCACGGCGTTGGGGAGCCAGACACAACGCGAAGCCTCGTTGCGAGCGCTGCGTGGCGCAGGCGTGCCTGGCAATCCGGATCTTTTGTACGGCAGCATTACGGCAACTTCGGCGGACCAGGAAACGATTGTCGATTTGCAGAATAAATTTCTGTTCTTATTGAATCTTTTACAGGGCGCGGAGGCGCGGCCAACGCAGCAGGCAATGGCGGGTGTGCGTGCGCTCCAGGAAATGATGGAAACACTCGCGCGGAAGTGGGAAGCGTTGCGTTGACTTTCGGTCCCGTGCGGGGCGATCAAAGGATCCGCGCCATAGATTTTCGCGCAGAGGGCATCAAAGCCTTGCATTTGCCCCGGCAAATTCGCATATTGGTTTTGCCGCCTGCGAAGCGATTCAGGATGAAGTTGCACGGCTGATTTGTGAACCGGATAAAAAGTTGCGAGCGTGAAACATGATCTTCCGCTATTCCGAATGGCGAGACGAGCAAGGCAAAAGCCGCTTGACGTTTGAAGATTTGATGAAGCTCTTCAGCCAGTTGCTGTTGCGCACCGATGGTGATGTCGGCCAGGCGCTGCAGTGGCTGACGCAGTTGGATAAGCGACATCGTTTGTTTGACGAGGAGCCCGGGAAAGGTTTGGGCGATTTCATCGAATGGATGAAGCAGCAAGGCTACCTCGACGACGAGAAGGGCAAATATCGCCTCACCCCGAAGGGCGGCAAGCGCATCCGCCAGGATTCGCTGGATCAGGTTTTTTCTTCTTTGCGCAAAAGCTCGCTCAACGGTCAGCACGCCCTCCCGCACTCGGGCCAGGGCGTCGAGCGCCTGTCGGAAACCAAGCGCTTTCGCTTCGGCGACGCGCCCACCAATCTCGATTTCACCACCACCATCAACAACGCGATCAAGCGCAACGGCATCGATCAAATCAAAATCACCGAAGACGATTTGGAAGTCTACGAAACCGAGCATCTCACCACTTGCGCGACGGTGTTGATGATCGACATCAGTCACAGCATGGTGTTGTACGGCGAGGATCGCATCACCCCGGCGAAGAATGTCGCGCTGGCGCTGTCGGAATTGATTTTGACCAAATATCCCAAAGACAGCTTGCACGTCGTGTTGTTCGGTGATGATGCTGTGGAAGTAAAAGTGTCCGATATTCCTTTCGTCACCGTCGGCCCGTTCCACACCAACACCAAGGCCGGCTTGCAATTGGCGCGGAATATTCTGAAGCGCAAGCGCAATGTCAACAAACAAGTTTTTATGATCACCGACGGCAAGCCCTCGGCCATTTTCGAGTATGGCCGTATTTATAAGAATCCTTACGGCCTCGACCGCAAGATCGTGAACAAAACCCTGGACGAAGCCGTGATGTGCCGCCGCGAAAAAGTCGCGATTACGACTTTCATGATCGCGAACGATCCCTGGCTGGTGGATTTTGTGAATAAGATGACGAAGGCCAATCATGGCCGTGCCTACTTTTCCTCGCTGAACAAGCTCGGCGAATATGTGTTCGTGGATTACATTCGCAATCGCAAACGGCGGGTGCATTGAGGGAAGACGTTGAGGTTGTCATTCTTGATGAAGAGAGTTTATGATTGCACTGCTATTCAACACCGACAAGCTATCGGAAATATGCCGCCAGAACGATGTCAGTAAATTAGGCGTATTTGGCTCTGTAGCTCGTGGTGAAGACGATGAGTCAAGCGATATTGATCTGATCGTCGAATTTTCCAAGCCGAAGAGTCTTTTAACACTTGTTGCGCTTGAACGCAAATTGTCCGCTGCATTGAGTAGAAAAGTAGATCTTTTGACAGAAGCTGCCATCAGCCCATACCTGCGCGATGGAATAAAGCGCGATCTTAGAATCATATATGAAGCGGGATGAATCAATTTATTTGCAACATATTCTCGATGCTATTGCCAAGATCGAAGCCTATTTGCAGGGTGTTGATGGAGAAGCCTTCCACCGTGACACGCTGATTCAAGATGGCGTTATCCGGCAGCTCGAGATAATCGGCGAAGCCACAAAACGTCTTTCGCGTGAATGGCGTGACAGATTCTCCAAAATTCCTTGGGATGATATCGCTGGCATGCGAGATAAGCTTATTCATGATTATTTCGGTGTCGATATTGACAAGGTCTGGTTGACCGCAATTCAAGATTTGCCAACTCTCCGGGATGAAGTGCGTGGCATTCTTGCCGAGCTAACTTCTGAACACAATTCTTGAATCGCCTTCTCAAATGACAACAGTTTCTGAATGATATCTAGTTTTGATGAGTTGAATTTTTCATGAAAAATCTTCTGGACCTCCGCACCGTCGCCCAGCTCCGCGCCGCCGAATATAAAGTTCTTTCCGTCAAAGACGAAGTCCGCAAAAACCTGATTGCGAAGCTACGTAAGAAGGAACGAATTTTTCCGGGCATCGTGGGCTATGACGAAACCGTCATTCCCGATATTTGCAACGCCATCCTCTCCCGGCACGACATCATACTGCTGGGATTGCGCGGCCAGGCGAAAAGCCGCATTTTGCGTTCTTTGCCGAATTTGCTGGACGAATACATTCCGATTCTCAAAGGCAGCGAGATCAACGACCATCCCTTCGCCCCGGTATCGAAGTACGGCGTGGATCTGATTCGTGAATTCGGCGACAACGCCGAAATCGAATGGATCGGCCGCGACCGGCGCTACGGCGAGAAGCTCGCGACGCCCGACGTCACCATCGCCGATTTGATCGGCGACATCGATCCCATCAAAGCCGCAGCGCAGCGCCTGCATTACGCCCACGAGGGCATCATTCACTTTGGCATCATTCCGCGCGTGAACCGCGGCATCTTCGCGATCAACGAGCTGCCGGATTTGCAGCCGCGCATCCAGGTGGGCTTGTTCAACATCATGCAGGAAAAGGATATTCAGATTCGCGGCTTTCCGCTGCGCATTCCGCTGGACGTGATGATCGTCTATTCCGCCAATCCCGAAGACTACACCAATCGCGGCAATCTGATCACGCCGTTGAAGGATCGCATCGGCTCGCAGATTCAAACACATTATCCGCGCACCCTGGAAGCCGGCATGCAGATCACCGCGCAGGAAGCCTGGGTGAAGCGTGACGGCGTGCCGGTGCACGTCGCGCCGATTCTGCGCATGATTATCGAGCAACTCGCGGTCGAGGCGCGGCATAGCGAATTTGTCGATCAAAAAAGCGGCGTGTCCGCGCGTTTGACCATCACTTTTTTGGAAAACGTGGTGAGCAACGCCGAGCGCCGGAATTACCTCACCGGTGACCATGAGCTGGTGGCGCGCGTTTGTGATCTCTATACCGCTTTATCCGCCGTCACCGGCAAAGTAGAGCTGGTGTACGAAGGCGAGCAGGAAGGCATCATGAATGTCGCCAAAGGCTTGCTGGGCAAGGCGATCAAGCAGGTTTTCCTGAGCTATTTTCCGGAACCCTACGCGGCCATGAAGAAGGGTGAAAACCACTATCGCAAAGTCGTGAGTTATTTCAAAAATGGCCGCAAAATCGATCTTGCGGACACGCTGCCGCAGCAGGAATACTTCCGTGCCCTGCAATCGATTGACGGCCTGCGCGAATTGACGCTGCAATTCCTGCCGGGCGCAAAGGAGATGAACCCGCTGCAGCTCGCGGTGGGTATGGAGTTCGTGCTCGAAGGTTTGCATCAAAACTCGATGCTGAGCCGTGATGAAGTCGGCCCGGTGCGCACCTATTCCGATATGCTGGATCGCATGTTCAGCAACATCAAACGCACCGAAGAGGACGAGGAGGAAGAGCAAGACAATTAGTTCGACCCCGGCACTCACCTTCCTGCCATGCCGTGGTGCCTGCTGTTGACGCGGTGATCAAAGTATTACCTTGCCGGATTTTCTTTCTTGCATCTGGCAGGGTCGTTTTCTATCTTGCCCTGTTTCTCTGAGAACCCGAATCGACTCCGCGGTTGCCACCACCTTTTTGTGCGATCATAAATCACGGCCCTTGCCGTGGCCGTCAAAATCCGCAGTGACTCATTCCGGACTTCCAGCTCCGTGTCGGTACTATCGTCTCAAATCTGGGGCTTTCTCGAAACAAACTTGGAACCTGGCGGGTAGGTGGCGTTTCCGCGCGAAAAATATTCCGTTTCAATATGCTGTGAGGCGAGCGAATATGACATCCACTTTACGTGGCAAGCTGCATCGTAATGGCAACGGTTACAGGACATCACGCTCGACATCTTTGACGAGGAAATCCATGAGCAGCGATCGCTCCGGCGTGGCAATTTACGAAAATCTGCAATCGCAAATCGCCCGCCTCAACCAGATCGGTATCGCACTATCCAGTGAACACAATTTGAATAAACTGCTTGAATTGATTGTTACCGAAGCCCGGCGCTTCACGCTGGCCGACGGCGGCAGTCTCTATATCAAAGAAGGAGACAAGCTGAATTTCTTGGTCGCGCAAACGGAATCTCTGGAAAGAAAATCCCCGGAAAAGCCTTCCTTCAAGTCTTTTTACGTGCCGCTGACCAAAGAAAGTATTTCAGGCTACGTCGCCATCACCGGCCAGACGCTGAACATTTCCGACGTTTATCACATCCCGCCCACGGTCGCATACCGCTTCAATAAAGAATTCGACCGCCGCATGGGCTATCGCAGCAAATCGATGCTCACCGTGCCCATGCGTGATCACAAGGACGAAATCATCGGCGTATTGCAACTGGTCAATTCGCTGGATGAGCACAGCCACGTTGTGCCTTTCCGCCGGGAATACGAGACGTTGATCCTTTCGCTCGCCAGCCAGGCTGCGGTCGCCATCCGCAATGCGAAATTGATCGAGGAAATCAAGAACCTGTTCCGCTCGCTGGTGCGCTATTCGGCAAAAGCCATCGACTCGCGCTCGCCGCACACCGCCGGCCACTCCGGCCGCGTGGCGAAATTTTCCATGCGCATGGCAAAAGCGATCAACGAGGAAAAAGAAGGCACGTTTGCCGGCGTGAAGTTCTCACCGGAACAATTGGAAGAACTGCGCATGGCGGGCTGGCTGCACGATATCGGCAAAATCGGCATCAAAGAGGCCGTGCTCGAAAAAGTCACCAAGCTCAACGATGATCAGATTGAGGTGGTCGCGGAACGTTTCACGGCGATCAAATCCGCATGTGTGATTCGCGCGATGAAACAAAAATATGAATTGATGCAGACGCCGGGCGACCACAGCCAGGCGTTTCAAGACTTGGAAGCGAAATTGTCGGAAGAGATAAAGGCCCTCGACGAAGAACTGGAATTTCTGCGGCGGGTCAATGTTCCCAGTGAAACGCTGGCCTCGGGCGATTTGGAACGTTTGCGGCAGATTGCGGAAAAGTCTTTTATGGACTGTGCCGGCGAAGAACGTTATTATCTCACGCACAAGGAGTACGAATGCCTGGCCGTGGTGCGCGGCAATCTCACCGCCTCGGAATACAAGGAAATCCAGCGCCACGTCGAATACACGATGGAGATTTTGCGCAAGATTCCGTTCACGAAAGATCTCGAAAACATTCCCAAAATCGCCGCGGCACATCATGAATATTTGGACGGCTCCGGCTATCCCATGGGCTTGAAGGGCGACGAGATTCCGCTGCAAGCACGCATCATGTGCATCTCCGACATCTACGACGCGCTCAGCTCCAAGGACCGGCCGTACAAAAAGGAAATGCCCATCGAGCAGATCGTGGATATTTTGCAGCGCGAAGCCCAACGCGGCAAGCTGGATAAAGATCTGGTCGAATTGTTCGTGCGGCGCAAGCTCTATCTGGGCCAGCGCCAGTTGGAAGAAGACGAAGAACAGGATTGATGGCAGCGATTCCGCCCAACATTATTGATGAAGTTCGCTACGCCACGGACGTCGTCAGCGTGGTTTCGGAATATGTGACTTTGAAAAAGTCGGGGCGAAATTTTTTCGGTTTGTGCCCATTTCATTCCGAAAAAACGCCGTCGTTCAGCGTGAACCCCGACAAGCAGATTTTTCATTGTTTCGGCTGCGGCGCCGGCGGAAACGTTTTTGCTTTCGTGCAAAAGGTCGAGGGCGTCGGCTTTCCCGAGGCCGTGCGCGTGCTGGCCAAGCGCGCGGGTATCAACATTCCCGAGCCGGATCAGGAAGACCATGCCGCCGCGCAAGAGAAAGAAGCATTGTATTTTGTGAACCAGCTCGCCGCGGAGTTTTTCCAGCACGTCCTGTCGAGTGAGGCGGGCAAGGTCGGCCGCGAATATCTGCACGGGCGCGGATTCAATGATGAAGCCCTGCACGCATTCGGGGCCGGCTTTGCGCCGGACAAATGGGATGGCCTGGTCGAATACGCGCGCCAGAAGGCGGCCAATCCTGAAATCTTGGTGCAGGCAGGATTGCTCAATGCACGCGAAAAGGATGGGCAAAAAACCGGATACTACGACCGCTTCCGCAACCGCGTGATGTTTCCGATCCTCAATCTCTCCGGACGCGTGATCGCATTCGGCGGCCGGCGCATCGTCGACGATGATTCAGCCAAGTACATCAACTCGCCCGAAACGCTGATTTATCAAAAAGGCCACGGATTGTATGCCTTCACGCTCGCCCGCGAAGCGTTGCGCAGCCACGATCGCCTGATCGTGGTGGAAGGTTATCTCGACGTCATGCGCATGCACGTCTGCGGCTTCACCAACACGGTCGCGACTTCGGGCACGGCGCTGACCGAGGCGCAAGCCCGCCTGATCCTGCGTTACACCAAAAACGTCGTGCTGTTATTTGATAGCGACGCCGCCGGTGCTTCAGCAACCTTGCGCGGCGCTGACATTCTCGTTGAAAACGGCTTGCACGTTTTTGTGGCGACGTTGTCGCCGGGCGAGGATCCCGACAGTTTCCTGCTGAAAAAGCCCGCCGCCGAGATGCGCGAGATTTTGGCGCGCGCACCCTCGCTGTTGGATTTCAAGATTCTACACACAGAGGCACCGCGCGCCGAGACAGACGAAGCGCCGCGCACCGAACAATTGCGTTCGATTGTTGAAACACTGGCGCGCATCAATGACGGCCTGGAGCGACAAGCGCTCGTGCATCGCATGGCCGAGCAATTGCGCGTCGACGAAGGAGTGTTGTGGGAAGAAATCGGCCGCCTGCGGCGGGTGCGCCAGCAACGCGGCCGCTACCGCGAAGGCAGCTTGCCGTCCAAACTGGCGGCGATCACCAGCCCGGAAAGCAGCATGGCGGCACGCAGCCGCGCGGTGGAGCTGGAGCTGATCCGCATCATGATTCTGCAATGGGAGGCGATTCGCTTCATTTTCAGCTTTATGCGGTTGGAGGATTTTCGCGATCCGCAGGCGCGGGAGATGGCGAAGGTTTTCTCGGAATTGCTGTCACGCGAAACGCCGCTGGAGCCGGAAGAACTGCTGCATTTTTTCCATGATCCGGCGCAGGCGGAATTCGTCTCCGGCGTGATCAGTCGCGAAATGCGACAAGAGCTCGAGCGCGATTATCGCCGCTGGTCCGCGGATTGCCTCGCCACACTGCAGCGCCATATGATCGAGGATCATTTGCAGGCGCTGCGCCATCAAATCAAATCCGTGGAAACGCAGGGCGGAGAAGTGGCGGAGCTGTTGCAGCAATTCGATGAGTATCAGAAACAATTGCGGCGAGTCAAGCCGGAGAATTTTTTGATGGCATCTTAAATGCAAACCAAAATCATTAAGTATTGAGGAACGTGATGACAACTTTGCAGGAAACCGTGGAAGGTAATAATCAAACGGCCGTGAGCACAGAGGGCAATCATGAAATGCGGCGGCCGGCCGCCATTCGCCGGACGGGTTTGTTGCGCTGTATGACGTTTGTGGACGGCTCGTGGTTGTACCATAATCAAGACATGCTGGTGAAGGCGCATGGCGGGCCGTACAAAATCGATTTCAGCAAAATCAACATCGTGGCGCTGAAGTTCTTGCGCGAATACATGCAGAACACGCACGGGCACGAGCCGGAACTGGATATGGTACGCACTTATTATTACGCTAGCGTGCCGGCGAACGTGCATCCAGACGACGGCCTCAAGCTGGACGATCAGCGCAAGTTTTATACGCTATTGAGCGAGAATCTCGGCTTCGATCTGGTGTTGCATGAAATTGATTTTCGCGGCCATTACATGGCGCTGCAAGATCGTATCGAGCTGGAAGGCGATCCGAATTTTCTGCCCAAAGAGCGCACCATCGACATGGCGCTCGGCATCAACATGCTGTATCTGGCTGCCATCGATGCGTACGACATTGCCATCGCGGTGCTGGGCGACGCGGATTACCAACCCGCGCTCGATCGCGTGCGGCAATTGGGCAAGCGCGTGCTGATTTTCACCATCGGCGGTTCGGCGGCCTATGAATATCTCTTTCCCAAGCTGACCATGCGCTTTAGCGATTATCCGGTGGTGCGTTTTCAGGATTTTCTGGAGGACTTGCAACTCACGCATCGCGTCGAGCGCGAGCGCACGGTTTACACTTATATGTGCGCGAAATGCGGCAAAGTTTTCGAATCGACTTACAAAGCAGCGCCGCGGCAAAACATGTATTGCGACGAGCATCGCATCTGGCGCGACCGCGCGGGCAACGGCATGACCTCGCCCACGCGCGAGTCCGGACCAGAAGCAGTCACGAATCAAAATGCAGGTGAAGAAAACAGCAGCTCATAATTAGGGCTTGCGAAAGTGCAGGCAATAGTGATGAAAGGTATTGCTCACCCAGGCATACCGGTAGCCAAACGGCGCCAGCCGCTGGTCGTCCTGGCACCAAAACTGTTCGTGGCATAGAATGAGATGATCGCTGAGACGCAATGCCAAATCCCACGCCAGCGGATAGATTCTGCCGCGCTTTTTGACGTTTTTCACCACGATGGTCATGTAACGGCCGGCGGCCAGCCGCGCGGCAACGCGAAGATAGATTTTCACCAAATCGGCGAGAAACACGGCGTAATCCTCGCGGTTGCCGAGATCGCGCGCGTCATTGGAATAGAATTGCAGTAGACCGGCCTGCTGGCGCTTTTGTTGCGTCTCTGCGCCTTTCATGCGCAGCATGTCCCAATACGGCGGACTGGTCAATACGTAGTCGAAGGTCTGCGGCAGCGTGCGGTAGCTTTTGACGAGCGCGGCGTCGCCGCAGGCCAATCGCCACGAGAGCTTTTTAGCGGCAGCATGCTCCTGGCAATATTTCTGGAGGCGCGCGACCGCGATGCCATGAAATTGCGGATTCAATTCGATGCCGCAAGCGTGCCGTTGCTCTGCCAGCGCCGCCAAAAGCGTGCTGCCGGTTCCGGCCATGGGATCGAAAACGCGCTCGCCTTCCCGTGAAAACTCACGCAGGAAATAAGTGACCAGGGACTCCGGAAATTTTGCCGGATGCAGCAAAACATTCTTCTCGCGCGGCGGCGGCTTCGCCACAAACCATGAAGGTGGCAGCGCGGCGGGTTGCGCCAAACGCGTGCGCGGCGCGATTTCTTTTCCGCGAGGTTGCATTTTGCCGGAACTTGTTTTAGATTTTGGCAAGGATGGAGGTGGGGTGGAGGGTGTGAGGAAAAAAGGTTTGGAGAGAGGAAAAACACTGTGAACGGAGTTCTCACCCTCGTTTTCTTCCCGCCGGAAGTTCAAGCAATAAATCACATCTTGCCTGGTTTTCCATCCTTCAGGCGCGTGCCTTTTTTTGTGTTGTTCCGCTCGCAGCGCCGTGCTTTCGCTGCGCTCAGCGCGCGTTAATTCGCCGTCGGCGCGGATGAGGTTCAGCGCGCCGGAGGCGGACGAGCAACCGATTCTCTCATCTTTGATGACCAGGAACCGGCTCACGGCCAGCCCGAAATGCCAGGCCCAAGGCAACAAGCGGCCTTGCGCCTCGAAGTTGCGGGCGAAAATTGTCAAATAAGCGTTGGGCTTGAGGCGGGAGGCAAGCTGCTGCACCGCTTGGAGCCCCGCAGCAATATTCTCCAAAGAGTGCTGCTCGCCCGCCAGCAAATGGCAAAGATCGATCAGGACGTAATCAAGTTGTTTCGCGGCAGTCTGAGCAGAAGCGGCTGCCGCCGCCTTGAAAACCACGGCTTCACGGCCGAGTCTTTTCACCAGCGGCGAAAGCATGCCGGCATTTTCCCGCAACAAGCCGACGCGCGCACGCCCTCCCGCGGCAGGGTTCTTTTTGGTAAAGAAAAGAATGAATTCCGCTGCGCTCTTGGTTAAAGACTTTGCGGCGGGAAGCACAAACCAGCTTTTTTGAAACTTCAGCCAGCTGCGGCTGTCCAAATCATTCAAACGGTTGCGGGGATCAACGGAAATGGTCGCGGAGGTTTGGGGAGGCTGCAAGAGTGGATTCCTTAGTTTTCAGCCTCTGACGAAGAGGCGTGCTTCATGCCGATGTAATTCAAATCGTTCCAATCGCTGCCCATCATACCTTCTTGCCGGAGACGATTATGGCTGTCGACGCGGTGATGCTGAAAACGACGACGGAACCTGTGCGGCGATCCGTGCCGCGCGCCAAGCCACGTGCCGCCGAAGCTGTACCTGCAGCACGGCTTCGCGTGCGCCGCGCCAAAATCGACGATCGCCTGGGCTTGATCGCGCTGGCGCCCAAGGCGGGAGAAATCATTCTCGATTTGGGCTGCGGTGCCGGAGCCCGTTTCAAGCAGTTTTTGCAGGCGCGCAGCCGCTTCGTCGGCATTGATTCTTCCCTGCCGGCTTTGCGCTCCGCCCACAAAAAATTCTCCGACAGCGCGCTCGTGTTCAATGAGAGCTGGGAGTCTTTGCCTTTCGTGAACAGCCATTTTGATGCGGTGCTGTGCACACTCGCCGGCGAGCATCTTGAGCACATGCACGCGGTGTTGCGCGAATTGCATCGCATTCTCAAGCCCGGTGGCCGGCTCGTGCTTGCGCTGCATTATCCCGAGCGCGCCGCGAGCGATAAGGGGCATGCCAAAAACCGCGGCGTTGGGGATAACCTGGCCGAAGTCGATTTTGAATTTCGCACCGGCGCCTTCCGCCATACCGTGCAAGACTACATGGCAGCGATAAAGGCCGTTGCTTTTTTTGACATGCGGCAGCACCAAACCGGCGCGCCCGGCCGCCAGCAAAGTTTGTTTCCCGAAGAGAACCTGCGCGCAGAGCAAGATGATTTTCCCGAGGTGGTGGTGCTGCAGGCCGTGCGGCCAAGATAACCGCCATACGCCCGTGCTGCCAGCTGCCATTCCTGGCGGCAGAATGGCAAAGTTTAGCCTGCACGCAGCGGATTTGCAAGCTTTTTTTGAGCGACCAAGACCATCTGCCTCATTTGTTTTGGCGCTTGCTCCCGGCGGTTTTGCACAAAAGAATTCCTCTTGCATGGCATCCCAAAACCTCTTCGAAGGAACTCCAGCATGAGAGTCTGCTTTGCCACCAGTGAATGTGTGCCATTTGTCAAAACCGGGGGATTGGCGGATGTGAGCGGCGCGTTGCCCGGTGCGCTGGCTGCCGCCGGCTGCGAAGTGAAAGTCTTTCTCCCGCTGTATAACTCGATTCGTGTGCTGGATCACGATCTGGCTTTCGCGCCCGAGTTTCATAACACGCAAATGCGCGTCGGCTGGAAAACCCTCACGGTTAACGTGTGGTACAAGCGCGCCGATTCCGGCGTCGAATACTATTTCATCGATTGCCCGCAGTATTATCATCGCGGCCAAGTCTATACGAGCGACGCCGATGAAGGCGAGCGCTTCATTTTGCTGCAGGACGCCGCGTTTCTGATCATGCAACGCTATCATTGGGCGCCGGAGGTCGTGCACTGCAACGACTGGCAAACGGCGCTCATGCCGGTTTTCTTGAGAGAGAAATACAATTGGGACAGCTTGTTCCAGAAAACCGCGAGTGTGCTGTCGATTCACAACGTCGGCTATCAAGGCCGCTTCGGGAGGGAACTGCTGGATTACGCCGGCTTGTCGCAGGACAAATATCATCTCGGCGGGCCGTATGAGTTTTATGGCTCTTTTTCCTTTCTCAAGTCGGGCTTGATGTATGCGGACATGATCACGACGGTGAGCCCGACTTACGCGCAGGAAATTCAAACGGAAGCCTATGGCGCGGGTATGGAAACCGCTTTGCGACTTCGCGCGCACGATCTCGTCGGCATCCTGAACGGCATTGACACGCAAGAATGGAGCCCGCGCACCGATCGCTTCATTTCACATCCCTATGATGAAAAAGACTTCACCGCCAAGGTCACAAACAAGCAAGCGTTGTTGGCGCACGCCCAGTTGCCTTTCGATGAGAGTATCCCCACTTTCGGCATGATCACGCGCTTGACCGAGCAAAAAGGCCTGGAGCTCGTGGCCTCTGCGTTCAGCGAAATCATGCAATGGCCGATTCAGTTTCTGGTTTTGGGCAGCGGTGCGCAAAAATACGAAGACTTTCTGCGCTGGGCAGCGCAAACTTATCCGGAAAAAGTCGCGGTTTATACCGGCTTCAACAACGAGCTGGCGCATTGGATCACCGCGGGTTGTGACATGTTCGTCATGCCTTCGCGTTACGAGCCTTGCGGCTTGAATCAAATGTACAGTTTGAACTACGGCACCGTGCCCGTGGTGCGGCACACCGGCGGCTTGGCGGACACGGTGCATGATTATTACCAAGCTCACGACGAGGGCAACGGTTTTTCTTTCAATGATTTCACGCCATACGCGTTGTGGAGTTCGCTCCAGCGTGCTTCGAATCTTTTTCCACAAAAAGAAGTTTGGCAGGAAATCATGCTTCGCGGCATGCGCGCCGATTTTTCATGGAAAAACTCCGCGCGGCAATATATGGAGGTATATGAACGCGCCCAAAGCAAACGCGGGTAGATGAAGATTCTTTGCTTTTTTGTAAAGATTTCACTATTTATGTCTTGTGCAAAAACTGCGGATGCCGTCGGTCAAAAACTGGCATGCGCATGTAATGACCTCAAGAAAACACGGAGAGAACCCATGAGGAAGAATGTTGTAACAGTCGCCCTTGCACTCTTCACGCTTGCAGTAGTTTTTGGCCCCCATGATTCCCATGCGCAAGTGGGCTTCGGACCCGAAGCGCGTGCCGGATTCTACAGCCAAAACGATGATTTCTTTCTGGGCGCAGGACTGCGCATTGGCGTGCCGTTTTTGACTTTCGTTCCCAACGCGGAATACGTCTTCGTCAACAATGGCAGTTATTACACGCTCAATCTTGACGGCCAAATCAACGTGCTCTCGTTGGCGGTGACCTCGCTCTGGGTGGGCGGCGGGCTGGCGAGAGTTCATGCCAAGCCTGAAGGCAGCGATTCGAAAACCTCGAGCGGCGCAAATCTCTACGCCGGCTTTGGCATGAATGCGATTGTGCTCAAGCCCTACGTGCAGGCCAAATACATTGTGAACGGCGACGACCAGTTTGTGTTGTCCGTGGGGCTGCGTTTCTGAACCGATCAGGCGACCCAATCACCAAACCCAGAATCCCTCTGCGGCAGGACTGAAAGTTATTGCCCGCGAAATGCACGGAACAAACGAAAAGTTGTTCGCGTTTCGCGGGCAATGACTTCAGAGTTTTATTGCTTGAGCGTTGACCCCAATAGTATTTCCCTTAATAGTTTCGAGTCATTGGAGTGGCGAGAAAGACATCCCTCATTGGCCGTGTGCTGGGCGGCGGCCGCTATGAAATCCGCGAGTTGTTCGGCAAAGGCTCGTTTGCAGAAGTGTATCGTGCGCGGCAAATCACTTTGCAACGCGACGTCGCGATTAAAATTTTGAACGAGCACGCCTCCACCGACGAGGAATTGGTCAAGCGTTTCCACCGTGAAGCCGAAACCATTGCGCGCTTCGATCATCCCCACATCATCAAGATTTTCGATCACGGCCAGGAAGAAGAGCTGCATTACTACGTGATGAATTTTCTGCCGCGTACGCTGCGCAGCCTGTTGCACCCTGGCCGGGCTTTGCCGGTGGAAGTGGTTTTGCAAATCGCGCGGCAGCTCGCGGCGGCGCTGGCTTACGCCCAAAGCACGGTGAAAAATTTCGTGCACCGCGACCTCAAGCCCGAAAACGTGATGCTCGACCAAAGTCATCATGCCATTCTTTCGGATTTCGGTTTGGTGCGCGGCGAGCAGATCACCCGCTTGACCCAGGGCAATTTGGTGATGGGCACGCCGATCTATATGTCGCCCGAGCAAATTCGCGGCGCCGCGGTGGATGGGCGCGCGGATTTGTACGCGCTCGGCGTTTTGCTGTACGAATGCGCCGCCGGCACACCACCGTTCAAGGGCGAAATCATGGCGGTGTGCCACCAGCATGTCAACGAAGCGCCGCCCGCGCCGCGACATTTGAACCCCGATTTGCCGGAGGAGTTGGAAGCGCTGATTCTCAAGCTGCTACAGAAAGATCCGCAGCAGCGTTTTCCCGCCGCCGTGGAACTGGTCGCCGCGCTGGAGAGGTTGCCCCTGCAGTTGCGCCAGCCGCAAGTCAACATCTATTCGCAGCCCACCATTCCGTTCGAACGCAAACGTGAATCTGCTTCCTCTCGCCTGCCCGGCGCAACCGCTGCTTCGGCGCCCGCCACCGAAAAGAAAAAGGCCGGGAATAAAGTCGAAGCGGCTCCGCCTTTGCCTCGGCGCAGTTCGATGCTGCCCACCTATGCTTTTGTAGGCGCCAGCGCGATCGCCCTTGCCATTGCGATGGCCTATTATTTTTTGAAGGACGAGCCGCACGCCGAACCTGCCCAGCTTCCTCAACAAAAGACGGCTCCTCTACCGGCAGTGGCGGTTGAAAAAAATGGCAAACCGGCAAGCGGCGCTTTGGCAATTGCCACCAAGCCACCAGGCGCGGAGATTTGGTTGAATGGCCGCAAACAAGGCTATTTTTCCCCCACGAGATTTGACAGCCTCACGGTGGGCAAGTATCAGGTTCAATTGAATCATCCCGGCTATCAGCCTTGGCAAGCGACGATTCAGATCGACAGCCTGGAGACCGAAGAGATTTCGGCGGAATTATTGCCGCTCGTTTCTTCTGAAAAACCACAAAGACCGCCCACCGCTGCTGCCGCGGTGACGGCCGTACCGTTTATCATTACTTCTGAACCTGCGTGTGAAATAATTGTTGATGGCGTCCGGCAAGGCGGGTCTGCGCACGCCCGCCTGCAGATGGAAGTCAAGCCGGGCAAACATCGCGTGCAGTTTCGATTGGAATCCTATACGCCGGTCACGCGCGAAGTGATCGTCAACGCCAGCACAGATAATCGCCTCGACTTCAAATGGTTTGGCAGTATTCGCGTGCAGGCATTCGATGAACATGACGATCCAGTTTTCGGCGCTGTGTTTCTGGATAGCATGGGGACCGAGCAGCTTTCCGATGGGTCGGAATGGCCCGTACCCGTGGGCGAATATACCGTGATCGTGAAAAAGACCGGCTACGTCATGCGTGACCCGCCGCCGAGAATCATCGTGCGCGGCGGCGATCAGCCCCGGGTGCCGCCGATTGTGCTGCAAAAGAGGGGGCAGTAAGCACCGTGCTCATCTTCACCAAGATTCTGCAATGACTGCTTGACCGCCAAAATTAATTTGACCAATTCAAAGCCACAGTAGAACTTAAATCCGCGAAAATCAGCCTCATCCGTGGCATCCGTGGTCAAAATAGCATCAAAGCTTGCCAAGTCTGCGCTCTTCGTGGCTTTGTGCCTTCGCGGTATATTCGTTATGAATAATCCACGCTATGTCTCCTGTTGAAAAACCCAAAGAACTGCTGGCCTTCATCGTCCGGCGCGATACACACGATGTGCCGAGTGCGGCGAAGAGCTCTGGCACGGCAGTTTCATCACACTGGAAGAAAAGGGGCGTTGTGCCTGTCTTGCGCCGATTTGGATCGTCTAGAGTTTCTACCCTCGGGTGATGCGGCCCTGACCCGGCGCGCCACCAAACACTCACGCCTTCACGCCAAAGTTTTGGAGTGGAGCCGAACGCGCAAACGCTATGAGCGGCAAGGGACTCTCGTCGAAACTGAAGCTTTGCAGAAAGCGGAGGAGGAGTGCCTGGCGGATGAGGACGTTCGCCAAAGACGTCGGGCGCGGGAAGCAGAACGGCGGGAGGTGTTGGATCAGGAATTCATCGCCACTTTCGCGCAGCACATACTCCAATTCTTTCCAGGTTGCCCGGCGGAAACCGCGGAGAAAATCGCCGGGCATGCGTGCCTCAAGCACAGCGGCCGTGTGGGCCGCAGTGCGGCGGCAAAGGAGTTTGAATACCAGGCGATCACGCTCGCCGTGCGCGCCCACATTCGCCATTGCCACACTCGATACGACGATCTGCTCTCTCGTGGTTACGAGCGTTCCGATGCTCGCGAGCTGGTCAAACCCGAGGTCGATCAGATACTTGCGGTTTGGCAAGAATAAAATCGCTGAGGCAAATAGACAGGTAACTTCAATTCTGCTGATGCTAACCCAGAGGTGCGATCCCCCTCACCAGTTTCTCCCCAGCCACATGACGCTAAAACTCCACCTGGCATACCCCTTGCTTTTTATCAACTTGAAACAGTAAGAAGGAATCTCCCGCCTGCTCTTTGTGCTTAAATTACAAAGACGTGAGTTAAGATTCCGCAACAGATGTGAACATTCGTTGATGTCTCAAAAAATTGCAACTGCATCGCGACAGTACATTTTTGTAAGGAGTGCCAGCCATGAAACGCACCATCGTTAAGTTCATGGGAGCTTTGTTCGCCCTTGCGCTGCCCCTGCTGGCGGCTGACAATCTCGAATTGGAAAAGGCCAAAACCATGTTCCGCGACGGCCGCATAGACGATGCGGTCGGGTTGCTTGAGCGGCTGGTGGCGACCTCGACGCTGTCGCAACAAGACCGCGTGGAAGCCCTTGAAGTGCTGGCCTACTGCAACGTGGCCAAGCAACGCGAGGATCGGGTGCAAAACAGCTTCGCGCAAATTTTGCAGGTCGATTCCGCTTACGAGCCGCGCGACAATTATCTCAGCCATCCCGCGGTGATGCGCGCCTGGCTGAATGCGCGCAAACAAGTGGTGGGCAATTTCGCGCTGGCGCCTTCGAGCACCATCAAAACCATCGCCATTCTGGATTTTGACAATAATGCGCTGGAGGATGCCGACAAACTCGCGAATCTCGGCAAGGGCCTGGCGGATATTCTGATTTCCGATCTGGGGACGCTGACCAAGCTCAAAGTGGTCGAGCGCGAGCGCATTCAATTCATTTTGGATGAAATCCAGCGCAGCGATGCCACCGTCAACGGGCAAAGACTGGCCGATCCGGAGTTTGCCGTGCGCATTGGCAAGCTGCTCGGCGCGCAATCCATGCTAATCGGCAGCTACATGAAATTCGGCAACAAATTGCGCCTGGACACGCGTCTGGTCAAAACCGAAACCAGCGAGATCATCAAAACCGGGTCGGTCGAAGGCAAACCCGACGAGATTTTTGAACTCTCGAAAAAACTCGCCATCAAAATCAGCGAAGATTTGGAAGTGGCCCTCAACAAGGCCGAGGAAGAAAGTTTTGAGCGCGTGCGCAAGGAAGAGATTCCATTGGAAGCGGCGATGGCCTATTCCGAGGCGCTGAACATGCTCGATCAGGAACGTTATCCCGAGGCGCGCAAGATGTTGAACAGGGCGTTGAGCATTGCCCCGGCTTTCCGCATGGCGCGCAACAAACTGACATTGCTGGAGACCTTTCAGAAGAGTTGAGCCTGAGCGTGAACCTCGGAATGCATTTCATGAAGACCTTTCGCTTTGCTGTTCTGCTTCTTCTCAGCGCCATCATATCCTGCTTGTCCGCGTGTGGCGAAGCGCATTTCCGCAAGGGCCAGAGTGCTTTGGGCCGCGGTGAATACCCGCGCGCGATCAGCGAGCTTTCTCAAGCCGCCTTGCATGCGCCGCACGATTACGAGCGTTTTCGCGAGCTGGGTGTGGCGTATTTTCAAACGCGGCAGCTCGACCAGGCGGTCTCGGCGCTTGAGCGCGCACGCCGGCTGCAGCCCAACGACGGCCGCACGCTGTTCTTTCTCGGCATGTGCCACGAGCAGAAAGGGAATTATGCCGAGGCGATTGCGGTTTATGGCGAATATCGCAAACATTCGTTTTTCGATCCCATGAATCAGCAGTTGCAAGCGCGCATTTCACGGCTCTCCTTGCAATTGGCGGAGCAGGAAGTACAACAAGCGCTGCAATTGGAAAAAGCTCGCACGCCCGCGCCGGTGCAAACCAATACCGTGGCCGTGCTTTATTTCCGCAATGTTTCCGAGCGCCGCGAATGGAACACGCTGCTCAAGGGCTTGACCTCGATTCTCATCACCGATCTCGGCAAAGTGCGTGGCCTGCGCTTGGTCGAACGCGCGAAGCTGGAGGTTCTGATGCAGGAAATCGCCCTGTCGAGCTCGGATATGTATGACCAGCTCACGGCGCCGCGCGCGGGCCGGATTTTGGGGGCCGATCGCGTCATTATTGGCGGCGCGACGGCCACGGGCACTTCGAATCTCCAATTGGACGCCGGCGTGATTCAGTCTTCCACCAGCGCGGCCATCGCCAAACCGGTGCGCGTGACCGGACGTCTCAGCGAAGTGTTGCAGCTCGAAAAACAACTGGCCTTTTCACTGCTCGATCAGCTCGGCGTGCGTTTGAGCGAAACGGAAAGAGCAGCCATTCAAAGACTCCCGACCGAAAGCACGCTGGCGTTCGTAGCGTTCTGCCGCGGTCTCGAATTTGCCGACAGCTTGAGGATTCCACAGGCACACCAATTTTTCTCCGAAGCGTTGAGAATCGATCCGGATTTCGAAGCGGCACAGCAGGAATTGAGCGCATTGGCGGCGCCCGTGGTTTCGCAAGAGCAGTTGATGATCTTGCAAACTCAAGATTTGACCCCTTCGAATGCGGAACAGCATTTGGAAGCAACCTCGGCGATCTTGCAGGGTCCGGCGGCCTTGTCGATGCCTTTGATTCCGCCGGTCTCCACCGGCACGATCACCGTGACCGGAAAACTGCAATGAATGGCGTCGACCTGAAACATACCGGAACTCATGAAGCCCCGCGGCCGGCGAGCATTTACCCCAATACTCTCCGGGCACGTTTTGCCTACTTGGGTCTTGCCTTGGAGCTCCTTTTGCTGTCGAGTGCTGCGCTCCCCCAACCGCGCTTTGAATATCGTACGCGGATGGTGGGCTTGCAGCAGCAGTTTTCGCACATTTCATGGCAGCTCGAGTACCCCGATCACATTGAGAACGTCACGCAAGCTTACGCGCCTGCGGTCTTCGATTTTGCCCTCAGCCGCAATTCTCATTTAATGATTCTCACGGCAGGAGCGTGGAGCGAGGCTGCACTGGCGGCAACTTATGCGATGAATGGCGTGACCGACACACAGGTGCGTTTTTCGCAACGCTTTGCCGACCGCTGGATGATCGGCGCGGGTGTCAATTTGCCCACGGGCAACAGCACGCTCGAGGTTGACGAAAACCTCGTCGCCAACCGGCTGACGGAAAGTATCTTAGGATTTCCATTGCAGCGTATGGGCGTGGGCACGGATGTCGAATTTTCTCTCGCGCATGCTTTGAATTTGTCCGAAACACTTGGCTTGGGGTTCGGCGGCACATGCATCTTGCCGGGCGAATTCGAATTCCGCGAACAGCAGGCCGATACTTACAAACCGGGTGCGCGTTATGTTTTCACCACGACGTTGAATCATCTCGGCGCGACCGTGCCGTGGCGTTTGAATGTACTGGCGCAGTTTTATGGGCAGGATGAGCTCAACCGCCAGAAAGTTTTCAAGCAGGGCTGGCAGCTTGAGCCCTCTCTGGGTTTGGAATGGCGTTTTGCGCGCGCCTGGGAACTGGGTTTCAACCTTCGGCACGTCTGGAAAGATGATAATGAAGTTTTCGGTGCGCCCGGCAACGTGAAACCGCCGGAGAATTTTTATATCGACAACAGTACCTTGGCGCTGCTCGTGTTGAACCGCAATTGGAGCAGGCGCGTGCAGGCCGGTATACAGTTGGGCTGGAACTATTTTGGCGCGAGCAATCAGCAACTCAGCCGCGCTGAGATTTGGCGCTCGGGCTTAAATACGGCCGTGAAGATTTCCGAGCATTTTATTCTCAATTTGGGCGGCGACTATGCCGTGGGTAATGCGGAAAACGGCGCAATCGATTTGCGCGGTTACGGCGTTGCCCTTGCCATGATGGCGCGGTTTTGATGAATGACACACATGTGTTTTGTGATCTTTTGAGGTTGGGCTAAGATAAGGACGTTCGTGAGTGTCTCTGCTTTAAAAAGAATTGGCGCGATGCTCAGTTTCTCGGGCTTGATCTTTTGGGAGACGGCAGCTGCGCAAACGCCGACGCTGGATTCCGTCATC
>JBIOXB010000024.1:0-45952 GCA_044869275.1 bacterium | reverse complement strand
TATGAGCACACGCTTAACTCCTACATGACGCAAATCCACTTCATGCTGGGACTCACCGTGGGGATATGAAGCAAGCAACTGGGAGCATCGGAGACAATAATGCTGATTGCGCAGATTTTCGCTCGCAAATTTACCCGCACGACCGCAGGCCAGAAGCTCAAAATCTGCGCCTCGCATTGTGAAGCAGCAGCACGTAAATCGCCGGGCAGCCGCAGCCTGTTTCTGCACTCGGCGCTGCTGCTTGTGATGTGCGCAGCGAGTTCATTCGCCCAGGAGCTGCCGGACAGCGCTGCCATGGGCAATCTTGGCATCACCACCGCCACACGCGAGTATCGCCTCAGCGCCTATCCCTACGTGTATTACACGCCCGAAACGGAAGTGGCTTTCGGCGTCGGCGGGATTCTGACTTTCTACACGGGAAAAGACAGGATCCTGCGGCCTTCCAAAATCCTGCTCTCTGGTTACTATGCCACCACCGGGCAATATAAGATCTCACTGGGACCGCAATTGTATTTTACCAGGAACAAGTACTTCATTTCCACTGCGCTCGACTTCGGCTATTACGTGGACAAGTTTTACGGCATTGGCAACGACACGCCCGAGATTGACAACGCCAGGTACGTTTCGCAAGCGTTCGGTGCAGAGCTGGATTTCGAGCTGCCCTCCCCACTTAAGATCAGCTTGAGATCAGGCATCATTTACGATTTCTCCGACAATACGATCGTGGACAAGGAGAGCAATCCTTATCTGCTCGGCGGGGAAACGGCCGGTACTGCGGGTGGCGTGATTTCAGGGCTTGGACTGACCTGGGTCTGGGACAGCCGCGATCACACTTTTTTTCCAAACAAAGGCGGTTTTCATCGTGCCAAGGCGATCTTCTATTTTAATGAGATCGGCAGCGATTATGAATTCAACAAATACGAGGTGGATTTGCGCGAGTACATTCCCCTTGCGCCCGACCGCGTCATTGCTTTGCAAGCTTACGGCAGCTTCGCCAGAGCATTTCCGCCATTCTACGAGATGCCGGCGCTGGGCGGGCAGAACCGCATGCGCGGTTACTATCAAGGCCGCTTTCGCGACCGGAACTATCTGACCGCCCAAATTGAATACCGCACATACCTGTGGTGGCGGCTCGGCATGGTGGCTTTCTTCGGGGTGGGCGAGGTGAGCGACAAGACCAACGATTTACGCATTCGCGATGTCAAAAAATCCTACGGTGCCGGCTTGCGCGTCAAGTTCAACCAGGCCGAAAAAGTGAATCTGCGCGTGGATTTTGGCTTTGGCAAGGACACCAACGGCGTTTACTTCGGCATCGAGGAAGCATTTTGAAGCATCACGGAACTTGAAATCCCCAATCCGAAATTCGAGGGCATGAGGACCGCGCACAGGCCGGCAACCCTCTTCCTCAACATACCGCAAAAATAAAGAAGCCCCAATTGACACTTCCTAGTGTCAACCGGGGCTCCGAAAACAACTACGTCGATAAAGAACTACATCGTCATTTGACGGTATTCTTTCCAGAACTTCTTCACGGACGGAACGTAATTCGCGGTTTCGGCATACAAGATGCCGGCGGCGTAATTTTCCTTGATCCATTTCGCCGCAATGCGCTGGCCGCCGTTATACGCTGCCAAGCCGCCGTCGATCTCGAAAGCATCGATCATGGACGAAAGGTAGCGACTGCCCAGGCGAATGTTGAGAATGGGATTGAACAATACTTGTTCCGGCGTGGTCCAATTGACTCTTTCGACCTCAGCTACGTACATGCCTGTCGTCGGCATGAGCTGCATCATTCCCATTGCTCCGGCCGGGGAAATGACGCGAGGATCCCAAGACTGTCCGGTTTCTTGGGTGATCGTCGCGCAGATGAGGTCAACGTCGAGATTCGGATACTTGACGCTCATCTCGTAGATAGTGTTCGCGATTTCATACTTCAGGCTGGATTCCATTTTGGGATTGTGCCGGTCGATGATCGCGATCACCTTCTGAATGCTGTACTGCCTAATGCTGTCCACGTTCATCCTCGAGGACAATTCGTGTAAAGCTTTCTGCAATTCGCCGATCTTGGCGTCCTGTGATCGGGATAGCGCGAAGTAACGCGCACTCAACACCGTAGCAGTTAGGCTGAAGCCAGTCAGAATGACATACAGGATGACTTTGGAGATGCGTCCTCTTAGATTTCGCTCTCCGCGGTTTTCCCCTGTTGACATTTGTTCCTCCAAAAATATGTTCAACATACGATTTGGCGAAGTTGTGCGGACTGAAAACCCGCATTCTCAGTCCTTCTCTCCACTACCCTGAGGCTCTGTTTGCCTTGCCTGTCAAAAATGCACGTCAGACAACGAGTTCACGATTGAGCAAGGAACATGCCATAATCAAAAAAAGACCCTATCTTTCTATTCTGCGTGCTTGAGCGAACCAAACATCCGCGTGACATACTGATCAGTACCCAATCACTTTCACCTGCGATTAGACGGAAATCGGCCACCCTATAAAACAAAACGCGCCCTAATTGGGCGCCATGATCTTCATCTAACTGCTTTTTGTTCAAAAAAAACAAATAGAAAGATTCGCTCAGACTAGTCGCTATGTGATCAGATTCACTGTCGTGATCTCATTTTTTTATAATGTGAACATAAAATCAACAAATTGATTGCGGATTATATGGTATGGATTCAAACCATACGACGCAAGCGAAATCATCAAAACTTCTTTCTTTGCCCATGTCGCGTAAAGATACAGTACCAAGCATATTCTCTCAGCTTTCAGAGCTGTGAACAGAATGTGGATAACCTTTCTCACTTCGTTCTCATTTCTCAATACCGAGAAGTTGTTTCCGTCTTGTCACTAATTCCCATATTGAGGTTAAGGGTATTACTATCAGACTCATTCATTTTCTTTTGCATTTTTGTTATCGGGATTAATTCAAAATAATCAACGTATTTAGACTTATTTCCGCATGTATAACCATAGGTAGTGGCTCCAGCATCCTGGCACACAACTAAAAGGTTGTGAATGGAATTTAATCAATTTGTAATCGTTCCACGTTTCAGTTACGTAATTCTGCTGCATTTTTTGATAATCCACAAAATGTGGATAACATGTTATTAGCCATAACCAAGGCGTGCATATCCAATGCCTCAAGGTGAAACAATGGGGCTGAAAGTAATTGAAGGTTAGCAAAATTCAAAGCTTCACAGCCTGCCGCTATAACTTTCTCTTGGAGGACAGGAGCAATTTCTCTATATTTATGGAACAATTAGACGTTGAATTTTGTTTATTTTCATAGGTTTTCGGTGCATTTCACACACCTCTGGTTTATTTTCGGTCACTCTTTTAATGAACTTCGGGAAAACCCCTCGACGCTGGCTTTATATCGCCATCAGCTTGTTCGGCATTGGATTTGAATTAACGCAGCGAGAAGATATCCGCTGGCCACTGCTCGCCGGCTATACTTTCATCATCTTGGTGACCGTTTATTCTCTTCAGGCTGAAAATGATAAGAACACTGAAGAATCTGAATAACCGCTAGGTACTTAGACATGCTTTCTCCTCTTTGTTTTTTAATGAGAACCATACCTTTTCTTCCAATAATTGTTTTCGGTTTCGTGCACGCCCAGTCCCTTCCCGCGTCTGATAGCGATTTGAAACTATATCAATCTACAGCACAACAAACGATCATCGACTTCAAACTCAGCCGCTTCAAATTGGATACACTGCCATCCGGCTCGGCATTGAACCAGGTACTGCTGGCCCCTCTTTTTGAAAACGGCCTGTCATTGGCCGAAAAGGGTGCTCCCAACCTGCCGAGGCGCAGCTTCGTGATTGGCGTGCCTGCCGGAGCGCAGGTTGAGGCTACAATACTGCCCCTGCGACTTGAGGAGATCCAGAATATCGAGATTGCGCCCGTGCCGGAATTCCAAAAAGAGGGCGATTCTTTTCTTCCTATATATAGCAGGGATGAAAGAACCTTCAGCCAAAATGCTTTCCAGCCCGCCACTCAGGTGGCAGTCGATCCACCTGCGCAATTTCGCCAGCAAACCATTCTGCGTGTGCAGTTTTCTCCCCTGCAGTATAATCCAGTGACCAAGGTCTTGCGCATTGTGCACGAAGCGCGCATCGTCGTGCGCCATAGCGGCGGCCGGGTGGCCGTGGCGGCACCTCGAGTGGACTCGGAGATCGAGGAGTCTCTCTATCGCAGCATGATTCTGAATTATTCGGCAGCTCGGGCATTCCGCACGGAAACCTCGCCTGCCCTGAAGAAGATCAGTTCACCGTTTGCCGAAGTTCCGCTTTACAAATTCCCGATCACTAAGGAAGGCATTTATCGCATCACCGGCCAAGCGCTCGCGTCGAAAGTGTCGGGCGCTATTTCTGCAAGCGAGATTCGCCTCTACAATAACGGCGGCCGTGAATTGCCGCGTTTGCTCCGCGTGCCCCGTCCTGCGCCTGAGGGGTTGGTTGAAAACGCAATTTACGTTTCTGACGGCGGCGACGGCCGTCTCGATGCCAATGATTTCATTTTGTTTTATGGCCGCGGCGTGGAAGGCTTTGCGTTTGATTCCACCAACGGCGCGTCGCGGCATTACCTTAATCACTTTGGCTTCAATAATTATTATTGGATTGCCGTCGATCCCATCCCCGGCGCACCTCCGGCCAAACGCATGAATTTGAGGGCGACTATTCCTCCGGCGGGTCTCACTGCCACCACCTCCTTCCAGGACAAGCTGTTTGTGGAAGAAGAATCCAATGTTTGGCTGGAATCGGATCAGACCTGGCTTGGCCATCTTTTCACCAATGCTGGCAACATCAATACGCGCCGCTATCGCATTCAGTTGACTGATCCGGTGACTGAAGTGACGGATTCTTTGAAACTTGTGGTCTACGCGCCTGCTGTCAGCGGCGTTTTTGGCCCATCACATGGGTTGTCGATCTCTTTCAACGGCCAGGATTTGGGCGAATTCACCTATTCCGGCATTAGTACCAGAACACAGCCACGAGATGTGCCGCTGCGTGGCGTGAGCAGAAACGGTGAAAATGAGATTCAGCTGATCTACAGCGGTGCTGGTGACGTAGCACGGCTGTACATGGATTATTTCGAGTTCAAATACGAGCGTCACTTGCGCATGCCAGGCCCGCTCTTGCTTTTTGACGGCCGCCGCAGCTCCACCCCGGTCGCTTATCGCTTGGACAACGTCAATTCGCAAGATTTCTGGCTGTTCGAAGTCAGCGACTTCAGCAACGTCTCCAGGCTGAGCGCTGACAACTGGCAGCTCAACGGCGCGCAGATCACTTTTGCCGATGCGGCCCACCCGCGCGTGCCCCGGCGTTATCTGGCTGCCACCAGCGCGGCTTTTGCCAATGTTGATGCGGCCCAAATCGAGCGCGATTCACCCTCCAGTTTACGCTCGTCTCAAAACGCCGCGGATATGATCGTGATCACCCACGATGATTTCGTCTCGCAGGCGCAGCGCTTGGAAAGCCTGCGCGAAAACTGGCACAACGGTGATTCCAACCAAAGGATGGCGGTCGAAGTCGTTAACATTCAAGACGTGTTCGACGAATTCTCCTGCGGCATGTACGATCCCGTGGCCATTCGCGATTTTTTGCTATACGCCTATGCGAACTGGCAGACCCGGCCAACGTACGTCGTACTCTTCGGCGACGGCGATTACGACCCCAAAAACATTCTCGTCAAAACTGACAAGAACTGGATTCCAACCTATCATACCGAAGACTATAATTCCGAGGCCGAAAACTATCGTGTCACCGATAGCTGGTTCACCTATCTCGTGGGCGGTGACGGGGATTATACCATGGACATGGCGATCGGCCGTCTGCCTGTGCGCAGCTTGACCGAGGCCCAGGCATACATGGATAAGCTCATCAAGTATGAAACCGCGCCGGACTTCGGCCCGTGGCGCAATACCGTCGTCATGGTCGCCGACGACGAGAACTATGCCGGCGGTGTGCCACTGTCAATTGAAACAGTGCATATCGTGGATACCGAAGAGCTGGTCGATCTCAGAACGCCGGCGTATTTCGACATCAAGAAAGTCTATCTCACCGAATTCCCCGCGGTGCAAAGCGCTTCGATCTCGGGCATCCGCAAGCCTGCGGCCACGGAAACACTGTTGCGATTGCTCAACAGTGGCGCCCTGCTGGTCAATTACACCGGCCATGGCAATCCCAATGTCTGGACACACGAGCGCGTGCTCGAGCTCTCCACGGATTTGGACCGCATCCAAAACGGCGACCGCCAGGCCTTATGGGTGGCTGCGACCTGCACGTTCGGCAAGTTCGACATGCCGGAACGCCAGAGTTTTGCCGAGCAGCTTTTGCTCTTGCCGCAAAGAGGCGCTGTTGCCGTCTTTGCGACCACACGCGATGTTTTTTCCAATTATAATGCGGCTCTCAACCAAGCTTTATTTCAGAATCTGTTCAGCAATGGCCAGATTTCCACTCCCCTGGGAATTGCCCATATGCGGGCGCGCGCCCAAACGGGTAATTTCAGCACCGTCAATGATGAAAAATTCCATCTCTACGGCGATCCCAGCATGCGCCTGGCGATTCCGCGTTACACCACGGAATTGACCTCGCCGGATACGCTCAAAGCGCTGGCAGTCACGCGCGTACGGGGCGTGGTGAAACGAGACGGCCAGTTGGCGGCAAACTTCAACGGCCAGGTCCGCCTGGAAGCATTCGATACCGAACGCCGCGTGGATTATCGCAATGCCGGCATTACCATCAATTACGATCTGCCCGGCAATTCCATTTTCCGTGGCGAGGCACCGGTGGTGAACGGCCAATTTGAAGTGCAATTCATCGCGCCCAAGGATATCACCTACGGCGCGAGCCGCGGCCGGTTGGCAGCTTATTTTTGGAACGATTCCACCGACGGCAACGGCTACCGTGCGAACTTGAAAATTGGCAGCACCAACACGAGCCTGGTGGACCAACAAGGGCCGGAGATTCAGATCGGTTTTGCCGGAGCGACGGGCTTCACCAGTGGCGGGTATGTCGGGCTCAATCCCGTGCTCGAAGTGATCCTTCATGACACGCTTTCAGGCATCAACCTTGCTGGGGAGATTGGGCACAACATTACGCTGGAACTGGACGGCAATTCCGCCGGCAAACTCGACGTAACCGATTTGTTCAGCTACAACTCCGGCAGTTACACGCGCGGGAGCTTGCGTTACGTGCTGGGAAATCTTTCTGAGGGCCGGCACACAGTGGAGGTGAAAGCCTGGGACAATTTCAATAACTCAAACACTGCCTCGGCGGAGTTTGTGATGGTGGCGCAAGACCAGCTGCAGCTCTTCAACGTGATGAATTATCCCAATCCGCTGCGCAACCATACTTCTTTTACCTTTGAATTGAATCAGCCGAACGCCGAAGTCGAAATCAAGATTTACACCATCGCCGGCCGTCTCATTCGCAAACTGGAAATGGAACCAACCGAGGTGCTGGCAGGGTTTAACATGGTGCCATGGGACGGGCTGGACGCCGATGGCGATCGCCCGGCAAACGGGGTTTATCTCTATAAAATCAGCGCTCGCCGCGCTTCCTCCGAAAACGGTGAAACCCTACTTTCGGAAGAAATCGGCAAATTGGTAATTCAACGATGATCTCGGAGACTTTCATGCGCAATCGCTATTGTCGATCACACTTCTTTTGCACCATCCCCGGCTTCGACCGCGCTCACGGTTTGGTTCTGGCTTTGGGCCTGATCATCACCAGCGTGGCCTATTCCCAGGAAAAGAGCAAAAGCACTGCGATTCAATGGCTGGATTTTGACAAGGCCGTGGCAGCGGCGAAAAAAGAGCGCAAAATAGTGGTCGTGGATTTTTATACGGACTGGTGCGGCTGGTGCAAGAAAATGGATCAGGACACCTATGGCCACCCCGAGGTCGTCAAATATGCGCGCAAGAAGCTGGTGATGTCGAAAGTCAACGCCGAATCGCAGCAGATGACGCGCTATAAAGAAAACGAATTGAGCTACCAGCAATTGGCGGTCAGCTTCGGCGTACGCGGCTATCCGGCCACGATTTTCATCAATGAAAACGGTGAATTGCTCACCTCTGTTTCCGGATATTTGAAGCCGGATCAGTTTCTGCCGATCTTGGAATTCCTGTCCGAGGGCCATTACAAAACCATGAAGTTCGAAGACTTCATGAAAAATCGCAAAGGTTGATGGGGAGCCTGCGCCGGGCTCGGCGGGCGGTGCAAGACCGCCTCGTCCCCGCGAAAATCGGACGCGGCAGCGTGATCGAACTCATCAGCAAGCCCGATTGTCACCTGTGCGAGGCCGCGAAGAGGCATTTGCATCGGCTGCAAAGGCAATGGGGATTCGAGCTGCGCGAAGTGAACATTGCCGGCGACGAGGAGTTGCTGGCGGAGTTCGGCACTCGCATTCCGTTGGTGCGGGTAAATGGCCAGTTGGCATGCAAGTACGAAATAGATGAAGCACGCCTGCGTCAAAAGCTCGAAAGAGCCGCACGTTCGGCTGGTGAAGAATGACTTGAACTTTTGCCGGGAGGCTTGTATTTTCGCTTGTCGCCACTCCGGGCATGCAGCCACATGAATAAATATCGGTTTCTTCATACTCACTTTTTTTTGATTTAAGGTTGAATACACTCATGAAACTTTTCTCTGCGGACAGCTCAACTCGCCTCGACAACCGCGGCAGATTTTTTCTGCCCAGCGCGCTGTTTTTGCTCTTTACTTTTGCGGCCGCTCCGGCGAGCGATCTTGCGCCTGACAAGCAACATCCCGTGGTCAGCCGGGTGATTGCCGGCCTGTTCACACACTACCACTATAGCCACAAAGCGATCGACGATTCCACTTCCGAGGATTTTTTGAATTTTTACATCGATGCACTGGATCCTTATCGCAGCATCTTCCTCGAAGCGGACGTCATAGGCTTTGCCAAATACCGTTACCAGTTGGATGATTATCTGCAGCGCGGGGACCTGGCGCCGGCTTATGAAATCTACAACCTTTTCAAAAAACGTTTCGACGAGCGCAGCGCCTACGTGCAAACCACCATCGCGCAGGGCTTCGATTTCACCGTAAATGAGTTTTATGAAATCGAAAAAGAGAACACCCCTTGGGCCAAAACTCCCGCCGAGCTCAACGAAAGATGGCGCAAACGCTTGAAGCACGAGGCTTTGAACCTCAAACTCAACAGCGCGGCGCCGGACGCGGGCAACAAGCCTCCCGAAAACGTGACCGCCAGCTTGACGAAGCGCTATGCCAATTATCAAAAACGCATCGGCCAGAATACCTCCGAAGACGTGTTTCAGGCGTATATGAATGCGCTCTCGCAGGTGTTCGACCCGCACACCAACTATCTTTCACCCATTGCTTCGCAAAACTTTGGCATCGACATGAGCCTGTCGCTGGAGGGCATCGGTGCGCAATTGACCACGGAAGCGGACTACTATACCATGGTGGCGCGCATCATTCCCGGCGGACCGGCGGATCTGAGCAAACAGCTCTGGGCGAACGATAAAATCGTGGCGGTGGGCCAGGGCGAGGGCGGCGAGATGGCCGACGTGGTGGGCATGCGCCTGGACGACGTCGTGCAGATGATTCGCGGCCAAAAGGGCTCCACGGTGCGTCTGGACGTTCTCCCCGCAAACTCGCCCCCGGGCACCATTCCAAAAAGGGTGGCGCTGGTGCGCGACAAAGTCGTGTTGAAAGAGGGCGAGGCGCGCAGCGACACGCTCACCTTCATGTACGAAGGGCGGAAATTCACGCTGGGCGTGATCTTGATTCCGACGTTTTATTCCGATCTCGCGGCACAGAATCGCGGGGACCAGGATTATAAGAGCACCACACGCGACGTGCGCCGTCTGATCCGCGAATTGAAAGGCGCGAAAATCGACGGGTTACTCATCGATTTGCGGGGCGACAGCGGCGGTTCGCTGCAGGAGGCCGTCGAGCTCACGGGTTTGTTCATCGACAAAGGTCCGGTGGTGCAAGTGCGCAACAACGACGGCTCGGTCAAAGTCATGCAAGATCCCGATCCCGCACTCGAATATGACGGCCCGATGGCGGTGCTGGTCAATCGCCGCAGCGCCTCGGCTTCAGAAATTTTTGCCGCGGCGATTCAAGATTACGGCCGCGGCGTGATCATCGGCAGCCAGACGTTCGGCAAGGGCACGGTGCAAAATTTGATCGACCTTGACCGGTTCGTGCCCAGCAGCGAGGCCCGGCTCGGGCAATTGAAGCTCACGGTTGCCAAGTTCTATCGCGTTGCCGGCGGCACTACGCAACACCGCGGCGTGATTCCCGATCTTTCCTTCCCTTCGATTTGGGACGACCAAGACTTCGGCGAAAGCGCGGAAGTCAACGCGCTGCCGTGGGACGAGATTAAAGCGGCAGCTTATTCTCCCAAGGGCCGCCTCGGGCAATTTCTTCCGTCGCTGCGCGACAAGTCTCAAAAGCGCAGGGCGCTGAATCTGGAATTTCGTTTCCTGGACGAGGATATCGAGCGCATCAAAAAAGAAAATGAGCGCACGCAGGTTTCGCTGAATGAAACAGCACGCCGGCAGGAACGCGAACAGGCGGAAGAGCAGCGCTTCGCCCGTGAGAACGAGCGCCGGGTGGCGCGTGGGTTGAAGCCGCTCAAGAAAGGCGAAGCAGTGCCGGAAAATCAGAAGCAGCCAGACTTAGTCCTGGATGAAAGCACGCGCATCCTGAGCGATCTCATCGGCTTGTCCAGCGGCGCCGGCCAAAAGATGCTGGCGCAATAAACTCTCGCGTTACACGTTACACGTTACACCTTACACGTTAAACGTGTAAAGTGTAACGTGTAAAGCGTAATGTTGTTAATCACTCCATCATTCATTCTTATGCCTCGAGGCATTGTTATGCGCAAATTCATTGTCGCTCTCGCGCTTTTGCTGATTCCTGCAGCGCTTTGGGCCCAGAGCTTCGGCAAAAACAAAATCCAATATGAACGAAAGAGCTGGCGCTATATCCAGTCCCAGCACTTCGACATCTATTTCTACAAGGGCGGCGAAAATGCGGCCAATTTCACCGCCGCGGTCGCCGAGTCATCCTTGACCGGCTTGAAAAGAACGCTGCAATTCGAGTTGCTGGCGCGCATTCCAATTCTGATTTACAACTCGCATAATGACTTCGAGGAAACCAACGTCACGCCCGATATCCAGGAAGAATCGGTGGGCGGGTTCACGGAGTTTTTCAAAGGCCGCGTGGTGCTGCCCTACGACGGCTCGAACGAGCAGTATCGCCATGTCGTGCACCACGAATTGACGCACGCGGTCATTTTGCAGTATTTTTATGGCGCCGGGCCCGGCTCCGTGCTGCGCGGCATCACCAATTTTCAGATTCCGCTGTGGATGAACGAAGGCCTGGCGGAATATGAATCCATGCACTGGGAGACCGAGGCGGATAATTTCATTCGTGACGCGGTGATCAATAACTACCTGCCCCCGGTCGAACAACTCTACGGCTTCTTCGCTTACAAAGGCGGACAGAACTTCTACTATTGGGTCGAGCGCCGCTATGGCCGCGCCAAGGTCACGGAGCTGTTGCAGGAATTGCGCACGACACGGAATTTCCAGGCCGCATTTATGCGCGCGCTGGGCGAGAAGCCCGAAGTCATCACCGAGCAATGGCATCGCTCGGTCAAAGAATGGTATTGGCCCGAGTTTGCAAAGCGCAAAGCGCCCACGGATATTGCCACGGCTTTGACGGATCACCGCAAAACCGAAAATTTCATCAACAACAGCCCGGCGCTTTCTCCTGACGGCTCATTGATCGCTTATCTCACCGATCGGTCCGGATTGTTCGACATCTATCTCGTCAACGCGGTCGATGGCCGCAACCTTGGCCGTATCGTGGGCGGGCAAAAAGGCTCGGGCATCGAGGAATTGCAGTGGCTGCGCCCGGGCATCACCTGGTCGCCGGACAATCGCTTGATCGCTTTCTCCGCCAAAAGCGGCTGGCAGGACGTGCTGCACGTTGCCGACGTGCGGCGCAAGAGAATTATTCGCACGTACACCTTCGACATGCAAGGGTTGTGGAATCCTTCGTGGTCGCCCGATGGCAAGAAGATCGCTTTCTCCGGCATGAAGAATTGCCAAAGCGATATCTATGTCGTCGAAACAGATTCGCGCGAGCTGACGCAAGTCACCAACGATGCGTATTCGGAGTTTGAGCCGTGCTGGTCGCCGGATGCGAAAACATTGGTCTTCGTTTCCGACCGTGGCGCACTGGCGGAGGGCGGTCGTCCGATTTGGGAGCATAGTAATCGCAACAATGATCTTTACCGCGTCCGGCCCGACGGCAGCGAGCTGGAACGGATTACGCCATGGGATTCGAATGAAAACTCGCCGGAATTCTATCACAGCGCGGACAGCCTGCTCTTCGTTTCAGATCGCAACGGCATCTCGAATATATATCTGCGCGTATTGTCCACCGGCGACGAAGTAGCTTTGACGGATTTGATGGTGGGCGTGCAGCACTTGTCGATTTCGCGCGGCGGGCAGCGCCTGGCCTTCACTTCATTTTATCGCGGCGGGTACGACGTCTATCTCTGGCGCTCACCCCTCGCCAACCTGGGCCAACACAAAGCGCTGGAACTCACCAATTTCATGCAGAATCGCGCGCCGCAGCACAGTGACTCGTCGGCTGCACCGCAACTGGCCCGCAAAAGCGACAGCGAAACTGAGGGACGGAATTTCCGCAGTTTCGTTTTCGACCAAGATTTCAGCCGCGGGGAAGCGGATTTCGACAACGGCGGAGCCAGCCGCGCCACGAATGGCAGCAACCCTTTCAGCCCTTCCAATCATCTGGCCGAAGACGGGAGCTACGTGATTAAATCGTACCGGCCGAAATTCAGCGTGGATTACGTGGGCGCGGTCAGCGGCTACGACCCGTTCTTCGGCATACAGGGCCTCGGGCAGCTTTATCTCTCGGATTTGACCGGCAACCATCAAATCGGCATCGGTGCATATCTCAATCGCTCGCTGGCGAACAGCGACTTTTCTTTGAGCTACGGCTATTTGGGCTCGCGGCCCAATTTCTATTTCGCCATGGGACAGCAGGTGAGATTCTTTCTCTCCGATTTCTTCGGCAGTATCGAACGGTTCCGCTACTTGAATTTGATCGGCAGCGTGCAGTATCCGTTCTCGCGCTTCGTACGATTGGAAACCTCGGCGATACTCCTCGCCACCTATCGCGACAATCTGACCTACGAGTTTCCGGTATCGAAAGAGCACGCCGCCATTTTCACCTTGGGCCTGGTGCGCGATAACACCCGCTGGGGATACTTCGGCCCGGTCGATGCCAGGCGCAGCATCATCCAAGCGGCTTTCAGCCCCGGTGTTGGCCATAACCCGCATGAGTTCAGCAGCTTGACCCTGGACTGGCGTGCCTATCAGCCGTTAGGCCGGGAATGGAGTGTGGCATTGCGTTTCACCGGCGGCGCCAGCTTCGGCGAACAGCCGCAAAAATTCATTCTCGGCGGCCTGGAGAACTGGATCGATGCCCAGTTCGCCCAAAATTTGAGCCTCAACGAAATCGGCGATCTCACCTACAGCCAGTTCGTCTATCCGCTGCGCGGCACAGACTATTATGAAAAAATCGGAACGCGCTATTTCCTGGTGAACGGCGAGATTCGCTTTCCTTTTATTCAATTTTTGGTGCTGCAAGCGCCGTTACCCTTGCTCTTCCAGGGCGTGCGCGGTGCTTTGTTCTTTGATGCCGGCAGCGCTTGGGATGAAACCGGCGGTTTTCGCGCTTTTACCCGCAACAGCAAGGGCGAACGTGTGACCGATGACATCCTGACCAGCGTCGGCTGGGGCATTCGCTTCTACAGCCCCATTGGCTTGTTGCGCATCGACGCCGCCTGGCGAACGGATATGCAATACTTTTCCAAACCGAGATATTTGGTCTCGCTCGGGACCGACTTTTAAGAAGGCTTCCTTATGACACGCAAGATCTCATCGTGCACATGCTGCGCAGCCGGGTTTGTTATTTCGGCACTTGTCCTGCTGGGGTGCGCCGGCAGCCAGCGGCCTCAGAGCCGGTCCGGGAGCGGCGCGAGCCAAGGCGTTATTCGCTTTGGCGTCCAGGCCGTAAATATCGTGGATGACACCAACCATAATCGCGTGTGGGTGATCGTGGACGTCCCGCATCGCAGTCTGCAGTTCGAACGCGCTGACAACAAGTTCGCCGCCCGTTTCAACCTCACGCTCGCCCTGCGCAATCAAAAAGGGGAAATGATGCAATTGGTGGATGACGAGCGGCGGCTGACGGTCGACACGTATCAGAGCACGCAGCCGGAATCGCTTTACGTGCGCGTGGCAAAATTCATGGAGACGCCGCCTCCCGGCCAGTATGTATTAGAGACAACGATAACGGACGACGTCGCCAAAGGGCATGGATACTTTACCTTTCCGCTGAATGTGCGCGACCTGAGCGGCACCGCGCTGGTGTTGAGCGATATCTTGATTCTGGATGAAGTGCCGCGCGGCTTTCCCGACGCGGAACAAATCGTGCCTTCATTCCGGCAGCGCTTTAGCGATACGATTTATGCCTTTGCCCAAGCACGCAACGTCGGCGTCGGGCAGCGCATTCGCGCCAGCCTCTCCGTGGGCAGCCAGGAAGAAGCGAATACCGCGCAGGCCAGCATCGACACTATTGCCTACACGCCGACGGTCAATTTGTTTTTCCCAATTCCCCCGACGCAGCTCGGGCTGGGCCGCCAAGAGCTCAAGATGCTCGTCTATTCCAATGAAACCACAGTGGACGCGAGCCGTACATTGATGGTGCGCTGGGCGCAGCGCCCCACCTCCAAGCGCGCACTGGCGGATTACATTCAGCCCATGCGGCTGATCATGGACTCGAGAGATTGGAAAGAGCTAAAAAACGCCTCGCCCGAAGCACAGCGGGAGCTACTGACCGCATTCTGGAAGAGACGCAACCCAACGCCGGAATCGAAAACGAATCTGCTGGAGGAGGAGTTCTACTGGCGCGTCAGCGAAGCCAACAGCCAGTTTTCCTGGGGTAAAACCGATGGGTGGGAAACCGATCGCGGCAGAATCTACATTATTCACGGCCAGCCCGACAACATCTCGCGGCGTTTCGATCAGAGCTATGGGCGCAGCCTCGAGATCTGGCGCTATGAAAATCCCACGCGCGAGTTCATCTTCTATGACGAACACGGCGACGGGCGTTTTATCCTCGTGCGCCAAACCGCGAGTTGAGCGAGCGCTGCTTTTTCATGAGACGCAAGCGAATGTCTGGTGAAAAAACCGGCCGCACGGCCTGAACTGCATCACAAAAATAGAACTCCCACGGAAACAGCATTTCATTCCGTGGGAGTTCTGTTTTTGTGAGCTGCCATGCGCTTGGGGTTTGGCAGAAACTGAAACACTCCTCAATTCAAAGTCAGCGTGCTCCTCGATTTGGCCTCGCTCTTTGTATTTCGATCCTTCACCGTCACCGTCAACTCGAACTCCCCGGCCTCCGCCTTGCTCAAATCCAGGCCGATCTGTTCGATCGCCGTTGGTGTATCACCCTCACGCTCAGCCGAAAGCGAGACTTTGGATTTGCTGCCGCCGCCGAACACACCGCCAAGCCTGCCGATTGCACTCTTCTTCTTCTCCAGCATCTGCACGGTGTAATCGATCGTGAACGCGGTTTTGCCCTTCTCATCGGGCTTGAGGTGATACACCTCGAAATACAACATCACTGGTCTCCGGCGGTCGAAGCTCTTGTACGGATTCGGCACGATCTTCAAGCCGTTCTTCATAAACACGCCGGTTCCGCTGGCCGGCTCGATTTCGAACGCCAGCACCAAATCGCTCAAGGTCAATTTGCCCCCATTGAAATCCGGCAAATGAATGTCGCCGTTGTAACCGGCGAGGCGGCTGGGAGTGACATCGATTTGGCGCGCATGAAACGCGACGAAGTAAGAATCCGGCGGCGCACTCACGCGATAGGCATCGATAAACAGCCCGTTCACGATTTGCGGATGCGAGGCGAGCGTGAGCTTGACCTGGCGGTCGCTGCGCTGGACTTCCTTGTAATTCCGATCGCGCACCACCATGCCTTTTTCCAAAATTGCGTCGGCGCCTTGTTGCTCGCGGTCGCGTGCCAATTCTTTGATGGGAATGGCATAATAAAGCTCCAAGACATCATTGCCGGAGTCGCCATTGAAAATGGCGGTGTAAAACGAAGCTGCCAGCGGCGCGGTATTCTTCGACCAGGTGTGGCGATCGGTCTCAAAGCCGATCTCGACGGACTTCGTGCTAACGGAAATCATGTCTTGCTCCACGGCCATGCGCTCCGTCGGTGTAGCCGTCAGCATGCGATAATAGACCGTGCCCCAGCTCAACCGCGCCTCCAGCATGGCGGGATCGTTGAGCAACGGCGTAAGCCGCCAGTTGTTGCCGGTCGCGCCCTCGTCGATCACGAAGTGAAAAACCAACTCTGCGCTGGCAGAGGATTTGAAATATCGCCAGGACTCATTGGGAATGCTGTTGGCGCCGACATTCAACGCCGTGTCGTCCGGCGGGCCGTGGCGCAAATAGATCAAGCCTTTGTCGTTGAACTCTTGATTGAGCGAGTAAACCTCGGGATATTTCAGATAATTCAGCTTGTCCGGATTGTTGAAATGGACGCGAAAGCCGTCGAAGGCGTAGTGCTGTTCGGCATAACTCAGCCGGCGATAATGCTCGGTCAGGCGCACGTTGGCGCTCGCTGCCGGCGTGGGATCGCGGCGGTTCCATAGCTTACGGAAAAAATCTTGAAACTGGCCGGGCTCCCGTAATTGGTGATACTGCAGCAACTCTTCATCGCTGAGAATGTATTTGACATCTTCAAAAATCAAATCGGCGTCGGCATTGGAAGAGATGGCGTCAACGGCATTCGCAAAGAGCCCCTGCCCGGCAACAGGCGCACCCTGGTCGTAATAGATTCGTGCGCGAGAGAGCCGCACGCGCTGTTTGTTCATCACGACTTCATCCCGCATTAATGCACGAAAAATGGAATCCGCATTGACAAAGTCGCGCTGCAATCGATAGGTCTCGCCCAGCGCATATAGGGCGTAGGGCGAAGATCGCGCTTGCAACCATTTGACTGCTTCGTCATGTCCGGTGTTGTCGATGTAAAAACGATACAACCGGAACAATCCGGTCAGGGAGCTGGAAAGCTCGGGTCGCAGGCGTAGCGCCGTGTGGCCGGCGGCAATCGCCTTTTCATAATGGCCGCGATACCGCTCCAAAACGGCCAGTTGATACATCGTATCGAGAAACAGGGAATCCCGCGCGAGCACGGCGTTGAACCTTTCTTCCGCATTGTCGAAATCCCATTTGCGCAGCAACAGGACTTTATATTTGCCGTTCTCGCGATAACAAATGCCGCGATAATAATTGGCTTCCAGATCGTTCTTGTCGAGCTTGAGCACGTCTGCAAAACGATTGTCCGCTTTGCCCCACTTGCCCCTTGCCACTTCGATTTTTCCCAAACCCAGCAAAACCTCACGCGCGCGCCGGTCGAGACGGTGGGCTCTTTCAAACGTTTTGTAGGCTTCTTCGAGGCGGTATTGTGCGAACAAGCGCTTGCCTTTCGCTACCAGGCTATCAACCTCAACATCATTCCCCGAGGCCCGGGCGGGCGGCGAAGGCCTTGCGGGGGAGGCAACAGTCGCAAACGTGATCAAAACCAGGAAGCACGCGGCGACCAAACCATAGCGAGGCGAGGCACTCATTCGCTCGTCCAATCAATATTAAGATTCTGCAAAAGGCGGCAGCGATATTCAAGCAAAGGCCGGGTAAATCTCAACTTGTCAGGAAACTATGGAATCGCAAGAGGATTCGCAAGGCGAAAATGACCAGCACCGGCCTTCGGCAGATGAGCCATGATGACCGTATTACTATTAAAAGGATTTTGGCCCGCCTGGGCGCTTTTAGGATGATTTTCCGAAGGAGTCGGAACATGAAAGCTCTTATTGCATTGTTTTTCTTGTGCGCTTCTCTCGCAGCAGCACCCCGCACCAACCCCGGCAATTCCCACGCTTTCTTTCAATGCGAATTGATCAATGTTTCGGCGCAGGAGGCGGATAAAAGCCGTTTGATCCTTCTGCTGGGCTTGCCGGTTGATGCTCTGAGTTTTGTCAAATCCGGTGATACATATGAGGCTCGATTCGGCGTCAGTATTGCGATTATCGACCGGGACGGTTTTGGGGTGGCAGAACGCGAGATACAAAAACAATTGCACGCCAATGATTACGGCGAGACGAACTCACGCCAGAGGCTTTATTTCGATGCTTTTGAATTCGATTTATCGCCTGGGAAATACACGGCAACGGTCACCGTGACCGATGCCGCGAGTGGCCGGCAAGAAAGCTTTTCAGGTGAAAAGGTTTTGCAGGATTTTTCGGCCCAGGACCCAACGCTCGCCCTGAGCGACATTATCATCACGAATCAAATCGAAACCGACAGCACGGGCAAACCCGTCATTGCGCCGGCGTTCTTTCAAAACGCCGCGGCGCCGGGCCAGGATTTGTATTTCTATCTGGAAATCGACGCGCCTGCGAATGGCACGCCTCTGCAGGTGCGGCAAATCATCCGCAACCGGCAGAATAAAGTCATGGTGGATCAACAACGGCCCTGGCCGCGCCAGACGCCACTGGAGCGCGTGGTGCTGCCGATCTGGACGGACCATTTAGCGTACGGGGCCTACGAGCTCGAGTTGCAAGTGCAACACGGTAAAACCAAAAAGGCCGCGAAACAAAAATTTCATGTGACTTGGGATGGCGTCCCTGAAACCGGCATGCACGTGCAGCAAGCGCTGGCACAAGCGTGTTTGATCGCGAAGGCCGCGGAGCGCAAAGCAATAGAGAAATTGGTGGCCGATTCGTCTTTGGTGGCACAGCGCGCGGCGCTGATCACTTTCTGGAACAAGCGCGATGATTCACCGGAGACGTCGAAAAATGAAGCGATGGCGGCGTTTTATCAACGCGTGGAATATGCCAATGAAAAGTTCGGCGGGAGCCGCGAGGGCTGGAAAACGGACCCCGGAAAGATCTTCATCCAACTCGGCATGCCGGACGCGATTGAAGTGGATAGCGATCTGCCGCGCCTGCAGCGCCGCCAGCTTTGGCGTTATCACAAGCTGCACCGCCAATTCCTCTTTGTCGATCCCCTCGGCTTTGGGGACTTCGTGCTGACGCAGGAACAGGCGAGATGAAAAAGTGGTCATAGAGCGGCTTCTGCCGCCTTGCGCAAGTTTCTCCTCGCCACGCGCTGGCAAATTTCCACGAGCTCCACGCACATCTCGTAGCGCACGAACGGCGTGATCAGGTAAATGCCATTGAAGTAATCGAGCACACTCTCCAAAATTTCAGCGGCAATGGTCACCCCCTCGCGGCGTGCGCGGTCGCCTTCGAAGCGATACAAGCGTTGCCGTACTTTTTCCGGAATTTGAATGCCGGGCACTTCGTTGTGAAGAAAATCCGCGTTCCGGCCGCTGGTCAGCGGCATAATTCCCACGAAGATCGGAAGATCGAATTCACGCGTGGCCTCATAAACTTCCCGGGCTTGGCGCCAATCGAACAGCGGCTGCGTCATCACAAAATCCGCGCCCGCCTCAACTTTGCGATGCAAGCGGCGCACCTGTGTTTCGATGCGATCGACATTCGGATTGAACGCCGCGCCCACCACGAAGCTCGTGCCCTGCTTCATCGCGCGCCCGGAAAATGAAATGCCCTGATTCATGCGCTTGATCATTTCGATCAGTCCGAAAGAATTGAGATCATAGACCGACGTTGCGCCGGGTTGGTCGCCAAATTTGGCCGGGTCGCCCGTGAGCGCCAGAACCGTATGCAAGCCCAGCGCGTGCAGGCCCATCAATTCCGATTGCAGCCCCACCAAATTGCGGTCGCGGCAAGCCAAATGGATGATCATCGGCAGCCCGGACTTTTGCGTGACCACATGGCCGAGGGCCATATTGCTCATGCGCGTGATGCCGAGTGAGCTATCGGCCATGGTGAGCGCATCGATGCCTGCACGTTTTAACTCTCGCGCGCCATGCAGAATCGGCTCGATGGTCAAATCCCGAGGCGGGTCCAATTCCACGATGATCGTAGGTTGTTTTTTCACTTTCTTCAAAAAATCCGGAGTGGCTGCCGGCGTCAAAGACGGCGCTGCCGGCGCCGGGCGAACCGTCACCGTTTTCGTGGTCACCGGCTGCAAACCCCGCAAAGCCTCGGCCATGGCGCGAATGTGCTCGGGCGTGGTGCCGCAGCAGCCACCGATCAAGCGCACGCCTTGGTCGCGCAACTTCAGCGCGCTCTCGGCAAAATATTCCGGCGTGGACAGATAAATGTAGCGGCCATCGACGAATGCCGGCAAGCCAGCGTTGGGAAAAGCGGAGAGCAGCAAACCTTCTTCCAAAGGCACTTCGCGCAGCGCGGAAAGAATCCCCGCCGGGCCCTTGGCACAGTTGATGCCCACCAGGTGCGCGCCCTGTTCGCGCAATTGCCGGAAAACGAAACTGATGTGGCGGCTGTCGCGGGTGACGCCTTCTTCATCGGTCACCATCTGTGCAATGATGGGCAAAGCCGTGAGCCGGCGCGCTTGCTCGATCGCCATCTCCAAATCCGAAACATACGTGAAAGTTTCGAAAATCAAGGCATCGGGTTCGCTCTCCGCCAGCGCCGCAATCTGTTCCGCAAATACTTCGCGATAGTAGGCCGCCTCCATTTCGTCGCCCGCACGATCGCGCAACGGACCAATTGAAGCCAGCACATACGCTTTTCCCTCCGCCGCTTCTTTGGCAAGTTGCACCGCCGCATGATTGATGGCGCGCACGCTTTTTTCCAGGCCAAAACGCGCCAGGCGATGCCGGTTCGCGGTGAAGCTGTTGGTTTCAATCGCCTGTGACCCGGCTTCCACGTAGGCGCGATGAATGTTACGGATCAAATCCGGCTGTTCGAGGTTGAGCTGGTCAAAGCTTTGGGAGAGCGGAATGCCGCGGCCGTAAATCATCGTGCCCATGGCGCCGTCGGCAACGAGGAGATTGGCACGCAAGTGTTCGAATAAGGGAATATTCATCGGCATGATCAAGCTTCAAAAAAAGAATAGGCTGGCGTAAAAAATCATGGGCTAAATCTTGTTCCCCCCCGACAGCGGCGAGATTTGCTCCGTGTAGATCGCTTCGTTGCGCGCCCTGCCCCACCATCGATTCCAAGCGTTGAGTACGCGGCGATTCGACTCCTGCGCGGCGTGGCTGATTTCCAGAAACTCGATTTGCCCAAAGTCATTGCCGGCTAATTCCGTCAGGGCGGACACGAATTTGAATTGCACCTCGGCCGTGGGCTCGTGCAGCAGCGCGTCCATCACCACCTCCACCATGTCGCGATGGCCACCGGCGACGACATAGCTCAATATGGTTTGCACGTCGGCGGCGTCCAAGTCATAACGCCGCCAGTTGCCCAGCCACTCCGCCAGCAGGGGCAGCATTTTCTCGTGCTCGAGCTCGGAGACGGTCTCCAAACTGATGCGAATCTGCCGCGGATCAGGAAAACCATGCACCGCCTCGATCGCCGCCCGCGTCGCCATGTTCTTGTCGATGCGCGCCAAAGCCGACAGCGCTTCGCGTTTCAAAGCAAAATCAGCGCCTTCATTCTTATCCCTCACCAAAGCCTGCAATGCCGGTACGGCCGTGCGCACTTTAGTCTCGCCGATCATCCCGGCGGCAGCGACACGCAAATACGATTCGGCCTTCACGTCGTTTAGGAGCTTGATGAGAAATTCAATGCCCTCTGGAGCTGCGATGGTAGCCAGCGCGCGCACCGCCTGCGGGTTTTTGTTATGCTTCACCAATTCGATCAGCGCCGCGGTGGCGCGCGGATCGCCGAGATAAGTCATGGCCTGGCACACCGCCCCTTGCACGCGCGGGTCATTCACTTTCAACAATTCCCGCAAAGCTTGCCATGCCTGCGGATGACGGCTGCGTCCCAAAGCGTAAATCAACGCTTCGCGCGTATGTGACGAAGGCCGCTGCGCCAGCCGCGCGAGCTGAAAAAAATCTATCAGTTCCGCATGAGGAGATTCCACCAGGAGATACTGCCCCGTGGCCGCGATTTTCCTTTCGGGCGCTCTGTTTTCAGGCTTGCTCGAAACCGGCACCACTTGGTAAACTGCCGCCATCTCATAAATCGCGAAGCGATGGCGAAATTTGACGTCAAGCTGCACCGCGGTGAGGTGCAGTGGCGGGAGGAAAAAACCCTTTGGCAATCTAAAATGCTGGACATTTGCTGCCTGATCTCGTGTGGCAAGCAGGGGTTGGGAATTGACCTGGCAGGCAATCTCCAGGACCCCACCGTTTTCATGCAAGGCTACACCGCCCAGCTCGATCAGTTGAATCTCCTGCAGACGAATTTGTCTTTCATAACACTGGTTGCCGAACACCCAGCGGGATTGATATTGATTGGGAAGGCCGGGAATTTCTTCCGTAAATTCCCAGTAAGCGGCGGGCTGCTGCCAAACTTGCAGCGTTTTCCGGGTAAAATGCGCTGCGCCAGCCATGGCCGCCAGCAAGAGGGCAAAGTAAAACACGCGATGGCCCGCCTTATAGCGGTTTACTCTTTTACCTTCGCGAAAGGTATTGACGCGAGAGAGCAGGTGATGCAGCAAAAAAAACGCAATGGCACCGGCGCCGATCCAGAACAGGATCAACTTGAACCAGCTCATTTGACGGGTCAAGCTGGCATAAAAGACAAAAGTGACCACCCCCAAGCCGGCAGCCAAGGCGGCGCTGGGGGCATTGTCAAAACCCCTCTTCATATGCAAAGTTTTGTTAAGAAATTGTCAGACAAGATGCTCGCGCTCGACGATATACTAGCACACAAAATACTAAAAAAACGTGCGGATTGCAAGGGCGAGGCCGCGTTTTTCGGCAAAATTATCGAGGTTTTTGTGATCATTGCACCCTTCACTCTAACTGCAAGACCACCACCGATTTTCCGTCTAAGCGCAATTGTGCCTCGCCAGAGAATTTTACATTTCTCTCGCCAGCCAGAATTTTATGCCGGCGAAAATCCTCTGGTAACGTCAAGTTTTCGGGCACGAGAGAACGGTTGAACAAGCACAAAATCTTTTGCCTCCCCTCCTGCCGCACAAACGCAAAGAGATTCGCGCCTGCTCCCAGTTTTGCGTACTGATAATCGCCGTGGCGCAACGCGCTGTTTTGCCGGCGCAGTGCGGCGAACGTTTTATAATGATCAAACAAATCCTGATCAAAATAAACCGAGTCTGCCGGCCGCGGCGTGCCGACAGGATGTCCTCGTTCGGTCTCATAAACCAAGTCCGGCCATACCATCGGTTTGCGATCGTCGGGATCGTCCGCGCCCCACATGCCGGCCTCTTCGCCGTAGTAGATCATGGGCGCGCCGAGGTAGAGCATTTGGAATGCCACGATCAGCTTTTGCGTGCGCAATTCCTCGGCATTTGGTTTGCGCACGTCGAACCTGGGATTGCGCTGCGGCGAGCTGTCGTGGTCGATCATGCGATTCGGATTCACCACCATCGAGCTCAGGCGTTCGGTGTCGTGGCTGCTCATCAAATTCATCATGACGTGACCAACCTCCACAGGATAATCCGTGCGAATTTGGGCGAGGTGCCCATTGAATTGTTCGGCACTGTAGGCATTTTGCGTGTCTACAAAAAACTTCAACACGCCGTCGGCGAAGCGGTAATTCATCACCGCATCGAAAACATCACCTTGCAGCCAGGGCGCGGCATTGAACATTTTGTTTTGGCGGTAGTCTTCCCACCACACCTCGCCGGTGAGATAGGCGTGCGGATTGACTGCGCGCACCCATTGGCGAAATTGCCGCCAGAAACCTTTTGGCACCATTTCGGCAACGTCCAAGCGCCAGCCGTCAATGCCGTCGGAAGCATCACCGTCTCCGTTTGGATCCATCCACCGCCGCACCACGGCATGCACCAGCGGCTTGAAATCAGGCGCCAGATCATCGCCTTCCTCCCGCACCTCGGGCAAATCTTTTACGCCATACCAGCCTTGATAATCAAATTCATTCTGCGGCGTGGCGGGATCGTCCCAGCTTTTGATGATGAACCAATCGGCATAGGGCGAAGTTTGGCCGTTCCTTTGCACGTCGAGAAAGGCGGGATGCGTGATGCCCACGTGATTGAACACACCGTCGATAATAATATGCATCCTGCGGCCGTGCACTGCTTGAATCAGTTTCAGAAATAAACTGTCTGCCGTGCTCCATTTCCAAGTGGCGGGATCGTCGAATTTTTCCGTTGCCCAAATCTCGCGGTCACGCTGTGGATTCGGGCCGAAATTGTTATCAACGTGATGGTAAAGCTGCGTATCATACTTGTGCAAAGTCGGCGACTCGAAAATCGGATTCAAATAGAGCGCGGTTACGCCTAATTCCTGCAGATAGTCGAGTTTGTCAATAATGCCCTGCAGATCTCCACCGTAGCGGCGCCGGCCGGCATTGTAATTGAAATTTTTGCCATTCGCCGCTTCCCACGGCTGGCGGTTGTACCAATCGGCCGCCCACGGGCTGAGGTGCCACGAGGAAACCGTATCGTGCGGCCACGAGCCGAAGGTGTCGCGAAACTGCGGATCATTCGAAGCGTCGCCGTTGCGAAAGCGCTCGGGGAAAACTTGATACCAGATCATATCTCGGGCCCAAGCGGGGACGCTGGCGGTCGGTGGCTCTATTGTTTTGCAGCCGTGCGAAAGAATAATCACAAAGAGAAAAAGGAGTCGGGGGAGAACGAAGGTTGGCGTGGCAGGCATAAAGGATCCTTGGAGAATTCGTCGATTTGAGACGCCAGTTTCAATACTTTTTTGAGCTCTTCGGTGGAAGGTCGGAGCGATCGAACCCTTGACTCAACACCCCGGTTTGAATCAAGATACCGGCCAAAGCCAAACCGGCAAACAACGCGGCCTGCGTGATGCTTTCTGTTCCGCTCGCTTGCGCCAGCAACGCCGCCCCCAATAATGAGGAGAGCGTGGTCAAACCGAGATCAAACTTGACAATCGAAAAAATCGCACTGAGCAGTCCGAAGGTGATAAACAGGACGCCCTCGTATTGCGGTGCCACCATTCCCCAATGCACAAGATAGGAGGAAAAAACGAATCCACCGATGGCAAAGGCCACAATGTTGAGAGCTGCGGTCTTTGATAATTTGGACAGAACGACACCTGCGACTCCGGCAAAGGCGGCGAAGAGGATAATGAAGAAATGCGAGTCCACACCCCAATATACTTTGGCAAGCCTGCCACCGAGATAAAATCCAGTCAAGGCGATCGTCAATGACAGCGACCGGCGGCCCAGAGTTAAACACAAAATGCCAGAGATCGCGAAAATCAACGTAGGCTGAGGCAAATCAAAATGATCAAACATAGGTAACACTTTCTCCTCAAACGGCTTCCTGGTCATTTTCGGGGGTTGAGTTCGCGCCGCCTATCTCACCTCTGGCGCAGAACAACGCCTCCCGGAGTGTCTTCGAATTCCCGGGACAGCGTATGGCTTGCGCCAAAATGCGTAGTACGGTCGAAAAAATCAAGTCGTGTACGGGCGGTTTTCTTTTGCAATAAAGAGGAATCCTTTGCATCTTTTACAAGTGAAGACGATCCTGGCGCCGCAACTCATAAAAATCTTCGTAGTATCTTCTATCGCAACCTGCGCTAACGCTGAAGAACCCCAAGGCACGGAGTGAACTGATGATCTTCAAATCCGAGCGAGCTGGTAGAACCTCAAAGCAGAAATTCCAGAAACTGCGTCAATGCCTCTTTGTGATTTTCCTTCCTCCCAGTTTTCCCGCCTTCGCATTCGCGCCACAATTCGAGTTCGGCGTTATTGCCTCCGGCGGCGTGCTCAGCGCCAACGAAGCGAAGTACGACGTCAAATACTATGATTTGAATTTGAAAATTGATCCCGCGCAAAGATCTCTTGCCGGCCACGTCGAGGTCGGTCTGGCGTGTGTGGCGCCGGCAATGGACACGCTCGAGATCGATCTCCTGAGTTCTTTCGAGGTCAGCAAGATCGAAAGGAACGGCCGGGCTTTATCGTTCACGCGCCACGAGCACAAAATCAAGGCGCCGCTGGCGGACCGGCTCGCGCAGAATCAATCCGCCACCTTTCGGATTCACTATTCCGGCCAGCCGCTGGTCGCGGCGCGGCCGCCGTGGCAAGGCGGTTTCAATTGGAGCAAAGATCAAAACGGCAAACCCTGGGTCGGCGTTTCCTGCCAGGGCGAAGGGGGAAAAATCTGGTGGCCGTGCAAGGATCATCCCAGTGATGAGCCCGACAGCGTGACGCTCAATTTAACCGTTCCCGATTCGCTGTATTGCGCTGCGAACGGCGTGCTCGAATCCGTTTCCGTTCCAGAAAAAGGCTGGAAAACCTTTCGCTGGAAGACGCGCTATCCGGTCAACAACTACAACGTTTCGATCAACCTCGGCGACTATGCCCTCGTCAAGCGCCGCTATCGCGGCACCACCGGCGAGATGGACATTGTCTTTTATGTCTTGCGACAGGATTCGGCGCGGGCGCCGGCGCTGGTGGAAATGGCGGATGAGTTTCTGCATTTTTACAGCCGTTATTTCGGCGAGTATCCGTGGATCAAGGAAAAGTTCGGCTTGGCGCACACGGATTATCTCGGCATGGAGCATCAGACCATCAATGCTTATGGCAATCACTTTCGCAACACCGCACTAGGCTACGACGGGCTGATGCTGCATGAAATGGGGCACGAATGGTGGGGCAATTCTGTCACCGCGCGCGATTGGGCCGATTTTTGGATTCATGAAGGCATTTGCAGTTATGCCGAAGCATTGTTCGTGCAAGACAAATTCGGCATGGAGGCTTATCACAATTATGTTGAAGGGAATCTGCGGCCGCGCATACGCAACCAACAGCCGATCGTGCCCAAGCGCAACGCTACAACTTCAGAAACTTACAATAGTGACATCTATGCGAAAGCAGCGGTGATGCTGCACACACTGCGCTATCTCCTCGGCGAAAAAGCCTTGCTGGATATTCTGAAAACTTTTGCAACGGATCCGGCCTACACGCTGCACAACCGCGTCGTATCGCAGGATTTTGTCGATTTGGTGAATCGCAAAAGCGGGCGCAATTTAAGCTGGTTCTTTCAACAATATTTGTTCACGGCTGCGGCGCCAACCTTGGAATACAAAATCGTACGCGCCGCAGGAGAAAAGACCGTGCTCGAACTCCATTGGCGTGAACGGAGTTTTCAGCTTCCGGTTGAAGTAGGCCTTAAAACTGGAGCAACAGCAGCGACAAAACGCTACGCGGTGACGGGGAAACGCCAGCGTCACCTCATCCCGCAAAACGCGGAAGTGGAAATCGATCCCCAAGGCTGGATTTTGATGAACGCGGAAGAGGCAAAGTGAGCTTAGCCCACCTCCAGCACGGCTGCGTTTTGTTCCTCCTCCTCCTGCGCCTCGGCGCCGATGGCGCGCAAGGCTTCGGCTACCTCTTTGGCCTTTTTCACGGTGGTCGGCACCACCACCAGCGTGTCATTGCCGGCGACCGTGCCGAGAATGTCGGGATTCTTCAAATGATCGATAAAGACGCCGACGCCGGCCGCGCGCCCGGGAAGCGTCTTGACCAGGATGATCGCTTCGTTCGCGAGGATTTGCACGATTTCTTCCTGCACCACGCGCCGCAGCTTTTTACCTTCGGCCACTTCGGGAAGCACGTAGCGAAAACCATTGTCTTCGGGCACACGCGCAATGCGCATTTCGCGCAGATCGCGCGAAAGCGTGGCTTGCGTCACTTCCACATGCTGCCGCCGCAGCATTTTGCTCAGTTGTTCCTGGCTTTCCAGCTTGTTGGCGGTAACAATTTCGCGAATCATAAGCTGGCGTTGCTGTTTGGTCAATTTCATAAGCGGCTCCGGGGTCACACCGAGAATTTCGAACAAAAAGTGATTTGGTAATGCGGGTTTCACCGGCCCATGGCGATTTATGCAAAGATATGCGAAATCATGCGGTTTGTCAAAGCTTTTTTTCCTTGCCTGCGGAACCAAAGTTTCTTACTTTCGTTCAAGTGATCTGAGATTCGGGGACGACATGGCTTCGACGGGGGTCAAGGAGATGAGGACGGCATGTCGAGGTTGTCTGGAACCTCGTTAAATATCCGGGCAAACCATTTAAACGCAGACAACTATGCGTATGCTGTTGCGGCCTAATCTAATTAGGTAGCACGCTTGCTCCAAACGCGCCACCCGGGAGGAAGCAAGCGACGACTCTGGTGGCTGGCGTCTCGCTGTGTCTGGGTGCGAGAGGCGAGATCTCACAGGCTGGCGCGTGACGACCCTTGCAGGCTGAGGTCGCACGCGCGAGATTGATCAATCTGCTAAGCATGTAGAAGTTCTCGTTGACTGGCCTTCGGACGCGGGTTCGATTCCCGCCGTCTCCACTAAATCAAAAGGCCGCGAATCACGCTTGACGATTCGCGGCCTTTTTTATTGGCATAGAAAAACTATCCCGTTCCGCCTGTGGACTACAACCGCAAATTCAAAGAAAAAGCCGGCACGTTGCCGAGCACGCCGAAGTCACGGTAGGCATAATCAAAGGAGAAGCCGGACAACTGCAAGCCCGCGCCGAGCGTGAAAGACTCCTCATCATAGTTGAATTTGTAGCCGCCGCGCACAAAAAAACGGCCCTGGAAAGAGTATTCGGCGCCGACTTGAACGCGCTCTTCCGCATCCGTGGGGTGATTGAAATCCGAAGCGAGCATCAGCGTGCTGGATTCATTGCGGAATATGTCAAATGAGACACCAATGCGGAAATTCAGCGGCAAAGGCCATGAGCTCACTTGCAGATCGGCGGATTGGCCGGTGTTGCCGCCAACGAAAGGATCAGCATCGATGTCGCGCAGCGTGAGATCGCGGCCGCTCAGCTTCATTTTGCCGCCGAAGTTGGTCATGGCCATGCCGATTTTCAAGCCCCGCATGCCGGTCTCATAAAGACTGCCAATATCGACCGCCACGGATTTTGCGGAAGAATTATACAGATTCTCTTGTATGTATTTCCCCGTAATCCCCACGGAGAAGCGATCGGTCAAGGCCCGGCTGAAAGTCACGCCGAGGGCAAAGCTGCTCGCGCTCCACGAAACGCCGGATTGGCCGTCGGGGTCGGCCAGCGTGGTCACGTGCTCCTCCCCCATGTTGAGTACCGCGGCGCTGAAACCCAAATTACCTGAAGAGGTGGGCACAACCATGCCGGCGTAATTGAAATTGATATCCAGCAAATAACTCACATGTGAGAGATGCACTTCGAGATTTTTCAAGCGACCGGCGCCGCCGGGATTCCAGAACAGCGCGGAGGCGTCATTCGCCACGGCGGCATAAGATTCACCCATCGCCGTCGCGCGCGCGCCCACGGGAAATTTCAGAAACTGTGCCGCACGCGTGCCGTTGTTGTTGAAGCCTTCCGTCGAAGTGGCAAACTGCGCGTGCAAAACCGCCGGCAGCAGCGCCACCACGAGCACACCGAGAATACTCTTTTTCATATGATCAATCTCCCAGCCGTTCTTTGAGATTGCTTCGCTTCAAGTCTGTCATGCCGTGGGGATCTTCTCATTCACACAAAAAACTCGCGCATCAAAAAGATACTGCATGAGCTCGGGAAGATTCTTACAGAATGACATGATATTTCTTTCACGTTTTACGTCTGTCGTCTCGCGTCACCCGCCATGCTCCAAGCGCTCTGCGCTCTGCCCTCCGCCCTCCGCCCTACCGCATAATCGCCAGTTTTCCCATCTTCTTGCCCACCGCGGGCGCGTCGACGTGATACAAATACACGCCGTAAGCCACTTCGCTGCCGAACTCGGTTTTCAAATCCCAGCGCGCAAAGCTCGTTCCTTCCGTGTTGCGATTATAATCGATGGTTTTCACCAGCTCGCCGGCGATGGTAAAAATCTTGATCGTACACGTTTCCGGCAGGCGCGTGAACTGAATCTCGTGGCGGTCGCGGCCGACGTCCAGGCCCGAAGTCACCACAAAAGGATTGGGCACGACGCGAATCGCATTTAGATCATTCGCCGTGGCTGCGTACGTGCGCGCGAGCGTGTTGAATTGATATCGGTCGGCGGAGGTCAGCGGCTTGTTGGTGACGAGCGTGAATTCGGCTCCGGCGGCATAGATTCCGTCAAATGCAAAACGATAGAGGTACGTGCTCGCCTCCCATTCGCCGCTGCCGGTGTAGGGCGTATCGCCGATGGCAATGCGCTCGGCAACGTCGTATGTACCGTCGCCCTCGCCGTCGCCCGCATCCAAAATTTCAACCGTCAGCGTGTCTCCGGTCACAAGGTCGATGACAACAAAAGGCGCGGTCACCGGCGTGCCGTTGTCCCAATCCGCATAAGTATAACTGAAAGCCGCCGAATCTTCCGGATTCTGGAAGAACTTGAAGAGATAGTCATGATCGTTCGCACCGTCGCGTGGCTCGAGCGAATCAAGATTCAGGATCAGATCGCTCACCCCGGCAGGAGCGGTTTGCCGCGAGCTCTCGGTATTGATGTTGAATTCCACGTCGTTGATCAGCAGGCGCAAGCCGTCGAACACTCTGGCGTTGTCCGCCGCGGTATCATAGAACGGCTCGTTCTCAAGCACCAACGGCTGGCCACTCGCCGTGAGATTCCGGACGGAATAAGTCTTATCCGCTTCCACATCATTGAATGAAATCTCATAGCGATGTCCGGTGATCCTCGTGGGATCGATCACTTGCAATTCGAATCCGGCCACATCCGAATTGCCTGCTACGTGCGCCATGCTCGTGTCCACATTCGCTTCCACCAAACCGGCGCCCGGTGCTTGCGGCGTCACCGCGACGGTTTGATCGTCGGCCGTGGTGGCGATGTTCAAAGGCAGGTTTTCTTTGAGCGGCACGCCCACCACCAAATCCGCGCGATCGTAAGCCGCCACCGTGTACCAGTACTCATAGCCGTTGAACAGGAGCTTGGGTTGATTCGGCACATTGGCATCCATATACCGGTGCTGCAAGCCGGCATTGTGGCCGGCATCGTTGCGGCGCTGATCGATGGAAAAAACGTCGCCGGCTTTGGGCGAAGTACTTTCATCGCTGATGCTGGCAAACATGCCCGGAATGTAGATATGATAGCCGCTGCGATACAAGCCGTGCGTCGCGTCGGGATTGTCCGCGAGCAATAACCAATCTTGATCGAACACGGCAAAACCGACGGCATCGGCGTAATCCGTGAGATAATTGAGAAATGTTCCCAGCGAGGCGTTCAACACTTGAAAGGTGCCATCGGTGTCAAAGATGATTTGAAAATTGTCATTGGAAAAAAAGCTGGAATTGTCAATGCCGCCGGCGTCGCCGGGCTGGGTGCCGTCGGCCACGCCCTCGCTGGCAATGGAAGCGTCTGAAATCTGGTTGGAATGCGCGACCACGATGCCCGCCAGCTGGCCCGGGAGATTCACCACGTCGTATTCCGCGATCGGTAAAACGCCGTTGGGATAGCGCACGAGATTATCCGTGGGATCGCCCCAAGTCTGGCCGCGATCTTCACTGCGATAAATACGGTAGCCTTCGAAGTCCTCGCGGCCGGTCAATTGATCCAACGAGTTTTCGCTGGGCTCGGCTTTCCAATAAAGTGTGGCCGTTTCGTTGCCGGCCACACCCGTGACCGCCGGCGGTTCCGGCGGCGTGGGGATGCGAAAATTGTTGTCGAAAACCGTTTGTACGGCCTGAGCGTTGTTCAACAAGGATTCAAAATCCGGCGCGGCAATATAGGCCACGCCGATCTCCACGCTGTCACCCACGGCTAAATCGAATTCGCCGCTGCTCATAATAAACGCCACGTCACGTTTGAAGCGCGGCTTCATGAACAAGCCGGGCTTCATGTAGCCGTATTGCGCGTGATCGCGGCTGGCGAAGGAACCGGCGGAAGGATCGGGGCCGTCTTCATTCAAATAAAACTCGCCAGGATTGGGCATGTCGCCGTATTCGAACGTGGTCCACGCTGTCAAGCCCAGTTCCTGGCCGTCCGGGCCCTTCGGGCTGCGCAAGTATTTCACTCCGATATGTCCGGGATTCAGATCCGGCTTGCTGGCGTAAAAATTGTCGCTGTCGCGAGCATAGGCCAGATTCAAATCGCGGATGAAATTGGAATCATCATCCTCAAATTCCGCGCCCACGAGGGCGGGCACATCGGCGTCCATCAACACGCCAAAGCGGCAATTGCGCAGTGGCTGGCTTTGCGGCAAATTATTGCGCACTTTGTAGAAGGCAAAAATAAAATCCTGCGTCAGCACGTCATTGATTTCGATCAAGCGGCATTCCACTTCCAGGTTCAACGGCGGCCGGTTGCTCACGACGGGATCATTGTTATCACGCATGACCCAATATGATTCTTGCCGTCCCACCCTTCTCAGTTCATCGGAGGTCGTCGTGCCGCCACCGAAAGCGGGCCACAAGCCGCTAAATGACGGGGCATAACTTTCCGGAATGTCACTGCGCGCGACAATAGGGCCGCTGAGCAGATCAAAAAAATAATCCGGATTGTCATAACCCGGCTCGGGGTTGAACTGATTGTCGGAAATGTCGTTGAAAGATTCGCTCACAATGGTATCGCCGTTTGCGGTGACCGCGCCGAAGAGAATGCCGATTTGCCAGACGAGATAATTGATCGAGCCCGCCGGCCACTCGATGCTGCGCGTGAAATTGCGGTCGCCAATGAAGCCGTTATTGTCGTAATACATGACCATGCGGCCGTTGTCCATGAGGCCCAGCTTGCGGTCGTTGAAATCCGAGGGTTGGGCGAATTTTTGGCGCCGCTGCAGCGCACGGATTTTCTCCGCCTTGCCGCCCGGGTCCGTGCCTGCGGCGATCAAAAAGCACGAGAAGGCCAGCGCGATCGTGATCAAGATTGGTTTTGTTTTCATTCCTCAAAGCCTCCGAGAAGATTCTTATGAGTCAAACTCCCGATGCTGCGGAACGTCAAAACTCCAGCTCCGCGCCAAGGCGAATGTTGCGCTGCGGATAAAGATTGTAAGGGTCTCGCTTCCCAAACTCGGTGTAGGTGGGGTCGCGCGTGTCCAGCGGCAAACCGCTATCGGTAAACACGTCCGCCACGTTGACGCGATTGGTCAGATTCGTGACCTCCAGGAAAATGCCGGCCTTGCTGCCGCCGAAAACAAAATTCTTATCCACACGCAAGTCGAGCTGCCAGGTGGAGGGCATGCGCGCCACGTTTTCATCCGCGATGCGCTGGCCGCGCGTGTCCGTGGGCGTGTAGGGCAAACCGCTTTCAAACCGGCCCGTCAAATTGAGGCCAAAATTTTGCAGCACTTTCATGCCGCCGAGCCGCGGGCCTTCGTTTCTGCCAAAGCGATAATCGAGATTAAAATTGAATTTGTGCGGGCGGTCCCAATCCAGGATGATGAGCTGTTTAAGCGGCACCCTTGGCGGCCGCGCCAGCAAGTCGTCGCGCGTGTCCAGGGGATTGCTGCTGTTGCCCTCCGCGCGCTGAATGGTGTAACTCAAAAATGCGCCAAAATGCTTGACCCGGCGCGTGCGCATATTGATTTCCACGCCGCGCGCGTTGGCGAAATCCTGGTTGATGTAATAGGTCACTGAGGCCGGCCGCGCGTCAGGATAAGGGTCGGTGGCGAGCAAATTCTGATAATCTTTGTAAAAGCCCGTCACCGTCATCGCGAGATTAGCGGTGAGCTCCTGATCCCAGCCCACTTCGAACGCCACGGTCTTTTGCGGCTCGAGGCCGGCGTTGCCCAGGGTCGGGCGGAAAATATCGATGTGCCGCCGGCTATTGAACACGATCTTGTCGTATTCCGGCACTTGATAAAAATGGCCGTAAGAAAAATGCAGATTGGCGCGGTCGGAAATCGGATGCGCGATGCCGATGCGCGGACTGAACGTGGTTTTGTTGTCGGCGATCGTGCGCGGGCCCAGGGGGTCGTTGCGGTCCACCGCCACGCTGTCGCGCGGCGCAAAACGGTCGAGGCGCACGCCCACGTTGATCACCAAATCTTTGAATTCCATTTTGTCTTGCGCGTACACCGCGGCTTCCAGCGGGTAGAAGAGGTACATATCCTCGCGAATATTGGCAATGTCGCCCGTGGGCAAAATCTGGTGCCGCCAGATGCGATGGCGATTGAAGTCAATCCCCGCTTTGAGATTATGCTCGATGTTGAGCTGATAGGTCAGATCAAATTTCGCTTGATAAACGCGGTCTTCCTGATCGATGAAGCGCGGCTGATACCCATTCACCACGAAATCTTCCGGATCATTGTATTGAATGGGGTTGGCTTGATAAGCATTGATATCATCATTGACGCGATTGAAGTATTCGCGTGAAAAGCGCTGCAGCTTGATTTCATAAAACGCTTTGGCGCTGAGCGTGTGTGTCCAGCTAATGATGCCCTGCAGCACGCGGCTGCTGATGTGATCGTTGCCGGCAAAATTATTGGGCGGCACGTTGAGCGGGAAAACCGTGCTGTCGCCGCTGATGGCGATGGCTTCTTCGTGCTGATCGTGCGCGAAAGCGTGTTGATAGACCTGCAAGTCTTCGCGATTGGCATTCCCGCTCACGTTGAGCTTGATCGTGCGGCCCAGGTTGAAGGTGAGTTTTGCCGAGGCGCGCCGCGCGATTTCGTTCTGCAGGATGCCGATGCTGCCGTCGCTTTCAAAATATTCACCCGAAAGAAAGTATTTTATTTTATCGCCCAAACCCGGCAGCGGGCCCCCCAAGCTGGCCTGGCCCTGATTCGTGCCCCAGTTGGCGGCGGAAAGGTGGCCGTTCTCGCTGACCTGGTTGTAACGATCCAGAAAAGTGTATTCGCTGGACCGCTTGCCGAAGAGGGCGTCGGTAAAACCGCGCAAGCGCAAGGTGGTCTTCGCGCCGCCGTCTTGCGTGATCAAGTTCAGTACGCCGCTCATGGCATTGCCATATTCCGCGTTGAAGTTGCCGCTGATCACTTGCAGCTCTTCGATCGCGCCGTTGGAGACTTCGGTGCCCAGGCCGCCGGAAAACGCATCGCGCACGTACATGCCATCGACCATCACGGCCAATTCGTTGCCGCGGCCGCCACGCACGTAATACTTGCCCTCACCGGTTTCCGAGGTTTCTTCAAAGATCGCGTCGCGAATCTGCGTGGTCGTGATACCCGAGTTGATCGTCAACACGTCTTTGAAATCATCCGCGACCATGTTCTCCACCATTTCCGCCTCGGCGACTTGCATCGTGGTCACACCGTCTTTCTGAATCAACGACCGCTCGGCGACGATTTCAATCGCCTCGCCCAATTCTATGGTCGTTGCAGAAAGATCGAAATTGACGGTGGTGGTGAGATCGACATTGATTTTGACATTGGAGATTTTGACGGGCTGGTATCCGATCATCGTGGCGACGACATTGTAGGTTCCCGGCGCGATGAGCAGGATGTAATAGCGTCCGCTCAAATCCGTCGCCGCGCCTATGGTCGTGCCCTCGAGAACGATGTTGACGCCGGGCAGCGGCTGGCCCGTGCTTTTGTCTTTGACCTCACCGGCGATTTTTCCCGTCGTGCCGGCCAGCGCCCCCAAAGAAAATATCACAAGCGAAATCCACACGGCGACTGCTTTGAAGAGTGTAAACGGACTTTGCATGCTTTCCTCCCTTCGAAGTTATCAGAGATCTATTTGTGAACAGCGCTCCGCGTCATAACCTGCGGCCGTTGCCGCGAGCGTGTAACCTCCTGGGAATACGGGAAAAATAAAATACCGGCCTGCGGAGTCGGTCGTGGCGCGCAAGGCTGCGCCTTCCAAGATGATTTGAACCCCGGGCAAGGCTGCACCGGTGTTTTTGTCCTTGACGGCCCCGGCGATTTTCCCCGCCGTGCCGGTAAAAGCCTTCGTGCAGGAGAGGCCGAGAAAAACGGCGACGATGGACCAGAGCACCGTGCTCATGCGAAAACCGGAATGAATCAAGAATCCCTTACAAATAAATGCGATCGGGATCGAGTTCCTCACGAATCAAGCGCATCTCTGCATTGGTCGGCGGGGCTGTAACATGCAACTCGCTGGCGAACTTGATGTCCCAGCCGACGTTTTCGCGAATGGTCTTCGGCTCGACGCCGGGATGAATATCGGTCAGAATCATTTCATGCGTGACAGGATCGAAGCGAAATACGCCATAATCGGTCACCACGACTGTCGGTCCTGCGGTGGTGAGGCCGAGCGCAGCGCGCTCACTGCCGCCGTTGAGGAATCCTGGGCTGGTGAGAAAATCCACGCGCGCGGGGAAATTGCGCGAACGGAGAGGAGTAATGATGAGAATCTTCTGGGCGAGTGCGGCGATTTCAGAAGCGCCGCCGCTGCCGGGCAAACGCACTTTGGGCTTGTGATAATCGCCGATGACGGTGGAATTGATGTTGCCGAAACGATCGATCTGCGCGCCGCCGAGAAAGCCGACGGTAATTCTGCCCCCCTGCAGATAATTGAGAAAAACGTCGGCAAGTGAACAGACGGAAAGCGCGCCCGCGACGAGTGCAGGATCACCGATGGAAACCGGCAACCGTTCCGGCATCGCGCCGACGGCGCCGGATTCGTAAATCAAAACCAATTCGGGGGCATGAGTGAGGCGGGCGAGGTTGCACGCCATGTTGGGCAAGCCGATGCCGACAAACACCACGTCGTCGTTGCCCAACTCGCGTGCGGCGCGTGCGACCATCAATTCACTGGCAGAGTATTCGGCCATCAGCAATTTTTTGTTGAATGAAACGAAAGAACTCCGCGTCTGTCAGAGTGGAACAAGATTTTGAAGTGGCTGAATAATGCGAATTTTGGGAGAAAATGCAAGGAGAAAATTGTCGGCGGCTGGGCAGCTTGACTCTTGCTGCGAATTGGGCTATATTACGCCGAAAATAAGATTCATGATGTGATTGGGGGGAGGTACTGATGGCGCATTTGCCACCGAATGAAATCTTTGCACGCGCGCGTGAATTTCTGGAATGCGCTGAATTCGCGGTAAGAAACAATTACTTCAATGCTTGTGCCAGTTGTTCTTATGCTGCGTTGTTTTGGGCGGCAAGAGCGGCGTTGGCGTATGAAGGTTTTGACCAGTCAAAATGGCAACATCATGAACTGCAATCGAAATTCATCCAGGAACTCATTGAAAAGCGCAGCCGATATCCAGAGAAGCTTGGCAAGTGGCTGGTCAATGCCTACGCATTGCGTAACGCTGCGCAATATCATGCGATTCCGCCCGAAATCAAAAAAGTGCGGCGTATGACTTCTCATGCCAAAGAATTCATGCAAAACATCGTCGAGGTGATCAAAATATGAAAACCAAGAAAAGAATTTCTAAGAAGCAACTACAAAAACATATTGACGGCTTGATCGCGCTCGCCAAAACTGTTACGCCAGATGTGACTAGTGAAATTCTAATTCCCGGATACGAAGGACAACATGCCTGGCTCTCGCTGTATGTGCCTGATGAATTCGACGATCAAATCGATGAACTCGTGAGTGAGCGAGTTTATGATGTTTTTGTCAATGCCGGTTACGATATTGGAGCTTTGGTTTATGGAAAATCGCAGTTGCAATATATAGCCGCGGAAACGATTGCATAAACCGAATCTCAAGAGATTGCTTTGTTGCGGAGTCGATGATGCTCAACCATATGTGGATCAACGGCGAGTCGTTTGAAAGCGCCGGCAAACAGCGTTTCGAAGTCGTCAACCCTGCCACGGAAGAAGTGATCACCACCGTGCCGCGCGGCAACGCCGAGGATGTCGAACGCGCCGTGGCGGCGGCGAATGCCGCGTTCAAGCATTGGCGCAAGATCGGCAGCCTCGAGCGCAAGGAAATGATGCACGAAATCGCGCGCAAAATCCGCGCGCGGGGAGAGGAGTTGGCGCAGCTGATTACGCGCGAAGGCGGCAAGCCGGTGATCGAAAACCGCGATGAAGTGGAATGGGTGGCTTCATGTTTTGAATACTACGCCGAATTGGGCCGCGATCAAATCGGCCGCGTGGTGGCGCCGGTGTTCGAGCATCAAATGAGTCTGGTGATCAAAGAGCCGTTCGGCGTGGTGGGCGCGATCGTGCCATGGAATTATCCGATCTTATTGATGTCCTGGAAAGTGGCACCCGCGCTGGCGGCGGGAAACACCGTTGTGCTCAAACCTTCGGAATTGACGCCATTGTGCAATTTGTTCTTTGCGGAAATTTTCGACCATTTGCCCAAAGGCGTGGTCAATATAGTTTGCGGTTACGGCAAAGAATGCGGCGAGCCTATGGTGACTTCGAAGGGCACGCATCTCATCGCCTTCACCGGCAGCGTCGATACCGGCAGGCACATTGCCATTCTCGCGGCGCAGCAATTAAAAAAAGTTCATCTCGAATTGGGCGGGAATGACCCTTTTATTGTGTGCGACGACATTGACGTTGACACCGCCGTGCGCGCCGCAGCTTGGACGGCCTTCCTCAACAACGGTCAAGTCTGCACTTCTGCCGAACGCTTTTATGTGCTCGAACCGATTGCCGAAAAATTCATCGAAGGCATGGCGGAATTCAGCAAATCGCTGCGTTTGGGCAATCCCATGGGGCCTGATGTCGATTTGGGACCTTTGGTAAGCGAGACGCAGCGCACCAAAGTGGAAGCGCGGCTGGCACAAAGCGTGCAGCAAGGCGCGAAAATTGTGTCCGGCGGCAAACGCCCGGCGCGATTTGCCAAAGGCTTTTACTTCGAGCCCACCGTGCTGACGAATGTCGATGAGAACATGGAATTGATGCGCAGCGAAACTTTTGGCCCAATCGCGCCGATTCAAGTGGTGAAAAACATCGAAGAAGCCATCGCGCGCGCGAACAATTCTGAATACGGTCTCGGTGCTTCTATTCTCACCAACGATTTGGAAAGAGCCATGCTCGCGGCGGAGAACATCAAAGCCGGAACGTTTTGGATCAACGACCCGCTCACCGACAACGACGCCGCGCCCTTCGGCGGCATGCGCCTTTCCGGCCACGGCCGCGAGCTGGGCATCGAAGGCCTGGATGACTTCCGCGAGGCCAAGCATATTTTGATTGATTATAAGTTGGAGAGGAAGGGTTATTGGTTTCCGTATGAGTGGAAAAAGCAGCCTGAGTCAGGGAATTAAGATTGGAGATATAGTTTTTGTTCTTCAAAACTTAATTGTACGAACAGATCCAACGCAAACCACGGAGCATGGCATGAAAATCGGAATTCTTGGATCCGGAGACGTCGGCCGGGCATTGGGCAGCGGCTTCCTCAAGCACGGCTACGAAGTCATGGTAGGAACGCGCAGCCCCGAAAAGCTTTCCACCTGGAGGGAAAACGCCGGCAAGGGTAGTCGCATAGGCAGTTTCGCAGAGACGGCAGCCTTCGGCGAGATGGTCGTCCTCGCCGTCAAGGGCACGGTTGCACAAGAAACCTTGAAGATGGCGGGTGCGCAGAATCTCAAGGGCAAGATCGTCATAGACACCACCAATCCCATCGCCGAGGCGCCGCCGGATCATGGCGTTCTGAAGTACTTCACCTCGCTTGACAACGCTCTCATGGAGCAACTGCAAACGGCCTTTCCCCAGGCGCACTTCGTCAAGGCTTTTAACAGCATCGGCAACGCCTTCATGGTGAACCCGGATTTCGGCGGCATCAAGCCGACAATGTTTATTTGCGGCAATGACGCGAACGCAAAGAATGAAGTGGGCAAAATCCTCGACCGGTTCGGCTTTGAAGTGGAAGACATGGGAGGGGTGCAGGCGGCGCGGGCCATCGAACCGCTGTGCCTTCTCTGGTGCATACCGGGCTTTTTGCGGAACCAATGGACGCACGCATTCAAGCTGCTGAAGAAATAGTTCCTCGCTCCTCGCTATTGCCGCCAACCGTGTAGTTTGCGGGCATCTTGCCGCTCGCTTCGCAAGAGCGCTTACGGCAGCGTGTGCAAAATGTGCGTGCAGGGCGGTGTTTTCGGTCAAGCACGGCCGGAGCGATGAGCGCGAACGCCAGTTTACCTTCCGGGATGACCGTACGCTTCGAGGCGCGGCATGTGCCGCAAATAGTCTTCGGTTGTGATCGCATTTTGCCAAACCCCGGCGAGCATAGCCGCGCCCGTGATGGCGACGAACAAACCCAGCATCAACGCCGCCAAAACCGGCGCCGGTATGCGCCGCGCGGGAAAAGCCGTTTTCAAATCCAGCGTATGTTTCACCGGGCATGCTTGCGTGCAGGCGAGGCAGGCCATGCACTCGTCCGAATGCACGCGCACGTTCCCACGGAACAAGAAGCGCCAGAGTTTCCAATGCAGCTCCGAAAGAAACCCCACCGGACACAGCCAGCCACAAAAAGATTTCTTGAGCAACACGCCGGTCGCAGCAATCGCCAAAAAGATGAATACGGCAGAGGGATGTATCAAATTCAAGCGGCCGGTGAGGAACCAATGCTTGAGCGAAATCAACGCGCTCAATGGCAGAAAGCCTTCGACGCCGGGCGGGCGCGTGGCCGCCGTGCCCGCGCCGCCTTTTTCCAGCCAGTGCACGAACGCGACGAACTCCACGCCGATCCACAGCACCAGCACAGTGAACGCGGTTTGCACGTGCAGGCGCAAATACTGCGAATCATTTTGCATGCGCCAGCGCCAGCGTGCCAAGCCGGATAACGCACGCGGCGGGCGCAGCGCCCGGCGCAAGTCCGGCGGGATCTTTTTGGAAGCTTTCGCAGCCGCGACGGGAAGCGGCTCGGAAGCGTATGCTGCCGGAGTTGTCATGGTCATGAGTTGATCGTTTAAATCGGATAAAAAAGTCTTAATCTCCAAACTTGACGGAGACATTGACAAAGAACGTGCCTGCAACATGACGCAATCTTCGCCCTCAAAATGAGTTGACTTATTTGAGTTTAGAGCAGGAAGATGCTTATGGAAAATGCAACGGAAGCGAATTGTTCTCAGGGTTGGGAAATCTGGCTCGCAGAGTTGCGAAGGCGTAAGCTGGCCGCACAAATCTTGAGATGCTGACGCTGCATAAATTTGCAAAAAAACGCTTGACATCCTTCCCACGTTTTATTATACTCGCATCACTCTACTAATTCGATAGAGTACATATATTACATCAAATATGCTATCTAAAAAAGCCAAATACGCGCTCCAGGCGCTGCAATATCTCGCCAGAGATTATGAACACGGCCCGATCCTCATTGCCGAGCTGGCGCGCCAAGAAAGAATTCCTCAAAAATTTTTGGAATTGATCCTGCTGGACCTGAAAAAGCACGGCGTTTTGCAAAGCAAAAAGGGCAAGGGCGGTGGCTATTTTTTGGGCAAATCACCGGCACAAATCAACCTGGGGTACGTCATTCGCATTCTCGACGGCCCGCTCGCGCCCCTGCCCTGTGTCAGCCAAACCGCCTACATGAAATGCGCGGAATGCCACGACGAAAACACCTGCGGCATCCGCCTGGTGATGAAAGAAGTACGCGATGCCACCGCTGAGATTCTGGACGGCACCAGCCTGGCGGATATGTTGAAGAATGTTGCTCGTTTGCAGGCCAACGGCAAAATAAAGCAGCCTCGCAAACGCTGATTTCTTTATTCCTCAAGAGCGCCATAGCTTGAAAGGACTCTGCCATGCGCGACCAAACGCCTGATCGCCTCTCCCCGCTGCATTCTCTCGCGGAAACCCAAGCGCGAGAGCTCACACAAGCAATCCTCCATGCCCTAAAGGGGCTGCGCTTCGGCTCCATCGAGATCACCATTCACGACGCCAAAGTCGTGCAAATCGAACGCAAAGAAAAAATTCGTTTTGATAAAACCGCCGCAACGAGAGCAAGGTGATGCGGCTTTTCAGAAGCAATATGGAATTCACCGGCCTTATCGCATTTCTATAGTGGAGACGTCCCGGCGGGACGTATCTACCGCTCGTACACAAAAATCGCTTCATTCAGCAACAGGCGGGCTGACCGGACCACCGGAAGTCTCCTCACGCGCAAAGGAGACCGTGAGATGAAAATTCACAACTGGTTTAGGGTCCTCGCACTTGTTTACGGCACAATACTGGGATTGTCATTCCCAGCGCAGGCGCAAAGCCCGGCATCCTTGGATTCCCTCCAAAAACGCTTGGATGAGATCGATCAAAAAGCGCGCATTTTGGAAAGGAAATTGGAACTCGCCCAGGAAGACGCCGCGGCAAAAGCCAAAGCAACACCGGCTTTGATGGCAGGCAAAGAGGGGTTCTCATTGCAGTCTGCTGACGGGAACTTTTTGCTCAGATGGCGTGGGCTTACTCACGTGGACGGCCGCTATTTCAATGAAGATGAAAGCCGGTTGGGCACGAATACTTTCCTCATTCGCCGCCTGCGCTTCGTATGCGAAGGCACTCTCTCCAAAATCTTCGACTTCAAATTCATGCCGGATTTTGCCGGCAGCAGACTGGTTCTGCAAGACTCCTATTTGGACGCCCGCTTCCGGCCGTACTTGAAATTCAAAGTGGGGAAATTTAAAACGCCGTTTGGCCTCGAACGCCTGCAGACTCCCACCAGTATGCTCTTTATCGAACGCGCACTGCCCAACAATTTGGTTCCCAATCGCGATACCGGCGTGCAACTTCATGGCGACGTTGCCGGCGGCGTTCTGAATTTCATGGCGGGCGTTTTCAATGGCGTGCTCGACGGCGGCAGCGGCGACGTCGATCTTTCCGACGGCAAAGATTACGCGGCGCGCGTGATGATTGCGCCGTTCGCAAAATCCCAAGCTGCCGCGCTGCGCAATTTGAGCGTAGGCCTCGCCGGCACCACCGGCAAACAAGAAGGAACTCTCAGTTCGCCTGATTTGCCGACCTACGTCACTCCCGGACTTCTGACCATTTTTCGTTATCGCGCGGATGGCACCGCCGCTGGAACCGTCATAGCCGACGGCGTGCGCCAACGCCTCTCTCCGCAAGGATATTATAGCTGGGGCCGGTTCGGTTTGCTGGGAGAATACGTGTTGTCCTCCAACGAAGTGAGCCGCGCGGCAACTTCGGCAAGGCTGGAGCATCGCGCCTGGCAGGTGGCGGCTTCGTACTCCCTTACCGGTGAACCGGCCTCCTATCGCGGCATTTCACCGAAAAACTCCTTTGATCAAGCGGCAGGCATTTGGGGCAGCTTTGAAATCGTCGCGCGTTACAATGTTTTGGAATTGGACAAAGATTCCTTTCCCGTGTTTTCCAATCCTGAAAGCTCCGCGCAAAAAGCTTCAGCCTGGGCCGCCGGTTTGAATTGGTATTTAAACCGCAACGTGAAGTTTGCTTTGAATTATGAACAAACTTCCTTCACCGGCGGCGCGGCTTCCGGCAATCGCGCGGATGAGAAGGCATTTTTGACCCGGGTTCAGGTGGCATACTAACTTGACAATGTTAAGTTGGCCATAAATCCCCTATTATTTGTCATTCCGTAGGAATTGCCATGTCCGGATTGGCACCCTATCATGATGAAAACCTGTCATTCCCGCGAAAGCGGGAATCCAAGTTCCTCGTGCTCACTGGATTCCCGCTTGCGCGGGAATGACGGCATGCTGAAGTGTTTTATGAATTTGCAAACTGCATTTTCGTGGTAATCTTCCCTAGAGGCCTACATCAAAACCTAGGGAAGATCCCGAAGTTTCGGGATGACATATTGAGGTGGCGCGATTCTAATTTAGCATTGTCAAGCCAAATGTCACATTACCAAGTTCATCTCACACGGAGAAGAGCCATGCGCTCGAAGCATATTTATCATGAAACCTTGCTCGTTCTCTTGATCTTGGGAATCATGCATTCGGCGTTCGCACAAAAAGAAGTCACCCTGCTCAACGTTTCCTACGATCCCACGCGCGAGCTGTATCAGGAATTCAACGCGGCGTTTGCAAAATATTGGAAAGCCAAAACCGGTGAGACCGTCACCATCCGGCAATCGCACGGCGGATCGAGCAAACAGGCGCGCGCGGTGATCGAGGGTCTGCAAGCGGACGTCGTCACGCTGGCCTTGGCGTACGACGTGGACGCGATTCACGAACAAGCCAAACTGTTGCCGCAGGATTGGCAAAAGCGTTTGCAGCACAACAGCGCGCCCTACACCTCGACGCTGGCTTTTTTGGTGCGCAAGGGCAATCCCAAACGCATCAAAGATTGGGATGATATGACCAAGCCCGGCATTGCCGTGATCACGCCCAATCCGAAAACCTCGGGCGTGGCGCGCTGGAATTATTTGGCGGGCTGGGGTTATGCGCTCAGGCAAAACCACGGCGATCAAATCAAGGCCCAAGAATTCATCGGCAAGCTGTATAAAAACGTGCCTGTGCTCGATTCGGGCGCACGCGGCGCCACCACCACGTTCGTTGAGCGCGGAATCGGCGACGTTTTGATCAATTGGGAAAACGAATTGTTGCTCATGCAAAAGCTGAGCCCCGGCAAGTTCGATCTCGTCGTGCCCTCACTCAGCATTCTGGCTGAACCGGCAGTGGCGCTGATTGACAAAAACGTCGACAAGCGCAAAACGCGCGCGGTGGCGCAAGCTTATTTGGATTATTTGTATTCCGAAGAGGGACAGGAGATCGCAGCGAAACATTTTTATCGCGCACATTCGCCCGCCGTGGTCGCAAAATACGCCGCGCAGTTTCCGCAAATTAATCTCTTCACCATTGATGAGGCCTTCGGCGGCTGGCAAAAGGCGCAGAAAATGCATTTTGCAGATGGCGGTGTGTTCGATCAGATTTATCTCAATAAATAGCGCAGAGCGCATGGCGCATAGAGCAAAGCAAAAGACGCTATGCGCCATGCGCTTTGCGCTCTGCCTGGATAGGGAGTAATACATGGCCGTCCTGCTTAAGAAACGCAGCGTGCTGCCCGGCTTCGGATTGGCGATGGGTTATGCTCTGCTCTACATGAGCCTGCTGGTGTTGATTCCCCTGGCCGGAACGTTTGTGAAAACCGCCACGCTGAGCTGGGCGCAAATTTGGGAAACCATCACTGCGCCTCGCGCACTGGCCTCGTATCGCCTCAGTTTCGGCGCTTCATTTCTTGCAGCATTGCTCAACGCCGCGTTCGGCCTGACCGTCGCCTGGGTTTTGGTGCGCTATCAATTTCCCGGCAAGCGGCTCATCGATGCGTTGGTGGATTTGCCCTTCGCCTTGCCGACCGCGGTGGCCGGCATTGCCTTTACCGCGGTGTATTCGAGCAAGGGCTGGCTCGGCCAGTATCTCGAACCGCTCGGGCTGCGAATCGCCTTCACGCCTCTGGGGATCATCATGGTGCTCACGTTCATCGGTCTGCCCTTCGTCGTACGCACGGTGCAACCGGTGCTGGAAGATATCGAACCGGAAGTCGAAGAAGCCGCCACCATTCTCGGGGCGCATCGCTGGCAGACGTTTACGCGCGTGATCCTGCCCGCGGTCTGGCCGGCTTTGATCACCGGCTTTGCCATGGCGTTCGCGCGCGCCGTGGGCGAATACGGCTCCGTCATTTTCATCGCCGGCAACATGCCGATGCGCACCGAAATCACGCCACTCTTGATCATCACCAAACTGGAACAATACGATTATGCCGGGGCCACTGCGCTTGCGGTGGTGATGCTGGTGGTTTCGTTCATGTTGCTGTTGCTCATCAATCTGCTGCAAGCATGGAGTCAAAAGCGTTGAGTCGGGCGCAAAGCGCATTCAAACCAAACCGTGAAGGCACAAAGACGCGAAACGCAACAAGTCTTTTCTTGGCGTTTTTGCGCCTGCGCGGTGCGAGCTTTTTTTGCTCGCGAAAAGGTTCATAGCGCACTGCCCAGTTAGTTTTTTTGCCTCGTCATAAAAATCTGTGGGTGAGCGGCGGCATGGGTAGCTCACCAAGTATGTGATAAAGCATGATTTCAATTGTCTGAAATTTTTTGAAACCGTACGCCTTTCTGATGACAAGTTTGG